>NZ_JBIBIJ010000009.1:0-345467 GCF_042957465.1 Kitasatospora sp. NPDC008050 | reverse complement strand
CCCGCCTCCGTCACACCCAGGTGCAGCGGATAATCACACGCCGCCGCCAACTGCCGGTACGCATTGATCATCACCACCGGATCGTTGTGCTTCACAGAGATCTTGATGTCCCGGAAGTCGTGCTCCTCGAACAACGAGCACTCCCACAACGCCGACTCCACCAACGCCTCCGGCGTGGCCTTGCCGTACTTCTCCAGCAGCCGCTTGTCCAGCGACCCCGCGTTCACGCCGATCCGGATCGGGACACCCGCGGCCCCGGCCGCCTTGGCGATCTCCCCCACCTTGTCGTCGAAGGCCTTGATGTTGCCCGGGTTCACCCGCACCGCCGCACAGCCCGCGTCGATCGCCGCGAACACGTACTTCGGCTGGAAGTGGATGTCCGCGATCACCGGGATCTGCGACTTGCGCGCGATGATCGGCAGCGCGTCCGCATCGTCCTGCGAGGGCACCGCCACCCGCACGATCTGGCACCCCGAGGCGGTCAGCTGCGCGATCTGCTGCAGCGTCGCGTTCACATCCGAGGTCAGCGTCGTGGTCATCGACTGCACCGACACCGGCGCATCGCCGCCGACCGGAACACTGCCGACCATGATCTGACGCGAGACGCGGCGGGTGGCGAGCGGCTTGAGCGGCAGGGACGGAACACCGAGCGAGATCGCGGTCATGGCTGTACGCACATCCTTGCTGTGATGGTCTTGATGTCATGGTCGGGCCCGGCGCGCGCTCTCGCACGCGCGCCGGGCCCGGCACTCAGTGGGTACCGCCCACGGTCTCCCGCATCGCGCGCAGCGTCTCCTTGAGCGAGCCCATGGTCGCGAGCACCGCCGTGGGCTCGTAGCCGCAGTGCGCCATGCAGTTCTCGCAGCGCGGGTCCTTGCCACGGCCGTACTTGGACCAGTCGGTCTTCTCGATGAGCTCGCGGTAGGTGGGCACGTACCCGTCGGACATCAGGTAGCAGGGGCGCTGCCACCCGAAGAGCGAGTAGTTCGGGATGCCCCAGGCGGTGCACTCGAAGTCGACCTTGCCCTCCAGGAAGTCCAGGAAGAGCGGGCTGTGGTTCAGCCGCCAGCGGCGGCGGTTGCCACCGGCGAAGGTCTTGCGGAAGAGCTCCCGGGTCTGCTCCACGCCCAGGAAGTGCTCCTGGTCGGGCGCCTTCTCGTACGCATAGGCCGGGGAGATCATCATCTCGTCGACCTTCAGGTCGTCGTTGAGGTAGTTGAGCACCTCGATGATGGTCTGAGGGGTGTCCGTGTTGAAGAAGGTGCTGTTGGTGGTCACCCGGAAGCCGCGTCGCTTGGCCTCCTTGATGGCCGCCACCGCCTCGTCGAACACCCCTTCCTTGGCCACCGACTCATCGTGCCGCTCGCGCAGGCCGTCGATGTGGACCGTAAAGGTGAAGTACGGCGAAGGAGTGAACTTGTCCAACTTCTTCCGCAGCAGCATCGCGTTTGTGCACAGGAAGACGTACTTGCGCTTCTCCACCAGCTGACGGACGATCTCGTCGATCTGCGGGTGCATCAGCGGCTCGCCGCCGGCGATGGAGACCATCGGAGCGCCGGACTCCAGCACCGCGCCGACCGCCTGGGCGACCGGCATCCGCTGCTTCAGCACCCCGGCCGGGTGCTGGATCTTGCCACAGCCCTCGCAGGCGAGGTTGCACGCGAAGAGCGGCTCCAGCTCGACGATCAGCGGGAACTTCTCACGGCGCTTCAGCAGCTTCTGCTGCATGAGATAGGTACTGACCCGCACGGTCTGGCGCAGCGGCATGGCCATGGCTAGCTCGCCTCCTGAGGGAGCGTCGGCAGGGAAGAGTGGGTCAACAGGGAAGGCTCTGCCGGCTCCGGTATCGCACGGAAGTGCTGTGCACCGGCCCCCGCGCCGACCACGGCACGGTGCCAGCCGAGCAGTGCGGGCACCAGGGCCCGCAGGGTACGGAACGCGCGCAGGCCGCCCGGCACGGTGCCGGGCCGGAGCAGTTCGCGCTCGGGCGTGTCGACCACCACCCGGACCGCCGCCATCGGCAGGCCGGCCGGCAGCTGGTCGAGCACGGTGTCGAACACGGCCGCGGACTCCATGTCCACGGCCAGGATCCCCGACCGGCCGAGCATGCGGCGCTCGTGGCCGCGCACCACGTGGTCGGCGGAGTGCAGGGCCCCGGTACGGACGTTCAACCCGAGGCCGGTCAGCGCCCGGGCGAGCGGCTCCGGCGAGTCGCTCGTCCGCGAACGGCCTGCGGCACAGTGCACGCGGTCGGAAACAATCACCTCACCCGGCCTTGTTCCCGACACGGCGGCGGCGCAGAATCCGGTCATCAGCACCGCGCCGTAGCCCTGGGGGGCGGCCGACAGCAGGGTGCGCACCGTCCGCCCGGCCCGGGCCGGGCCCATGCCGGTCCGGGCCAGCACCGGCGGGCCGCCGAGCGCCTGCGCCCAGTCGCCACGGCGCAGCGCCCACTCCTCGGCGGGCAGCGCGCACAGCACCAGGAGTGGCGCACTCATGTCAGCCTCCCCAGCACGGGATTGCCGTGCAGGTAGCGACCGAGCGCGGTGACCGGGAAGACCAGCCGGTAGAGGTGGTAGTTGATCGAGAAGTCCCACGGGAACCCGGTCCCGGTGAACTGCGGTTCGTCCCAGCTGCCTTCGGCCAACTGGGTGGTCGCCAGCCAGCGCACGCCGCGTTCCACAGCGGCGCTGCCCCGGTCCGGTCCGGGGCCGAACCGGCCGCCGGGGCCCTCGCCGGCCGACAGCAGCGCCATCAGCGCCCAGGCGGTCTGCGAGGCGGTGGACTCGCCGCGCCCCGACCAGTTCTGCGGGTCCTCGTAGGAGCGCATGTCCTCGCCCCAGCCGCCGTCCGGGTTCTGCCGCTCCTCCAGCCAGCGCACCGCGCGACGGATCGCCGGATCGGACTCGGGCACCCCCACCGCCACCAGGGCCGGCAGGACCGAGCCGGTGCCGTAGATGTAGTTGGTGCCCCAGCGGCCGAACCAGGAGCCCTCGGCCTCCTGGTTGCGCAGCAGCCACTCCACGCCCCGCCTGGTGCGCGGGTCGTCCGCCTTGCCGACCTCGGCCAGCATCTCCACCACATGGGCGGTGACGTCGGCCGACGGCGGGTCGACCACCTCGCCGAAGTCGCAGAACGGCAGCTTGTTCGGCAGCGTGCTGGTGTTGTCCACGTCGAAGGCACCCCAGGCACCGTTCTTGGACTGCATGCCGAGGTTCCACTCGACGCCGCGGTGCACGGCGCCGGCCACCCGCTCCGGGGCCGGATGGGCCACCCGGCGCAGCGCCAGCACCACCTCGGCGGTGTCGTCGATGTCGGGATAGGTGTCGTTGTGGAACTCGAAGGCCCAGCCGCCCGGGGCCAGCTGGGGCCGCTGCACCGACCAGTCGCCCTTGGTGGTGATCTCCTCGCCGAGCATCCAGTCGGTCGCCTTGACCAGCGCCGGGTGGTCGGCCGGCAGGCCCGCGTCGACCAGCGCGATGGTGGCCAGGCAGGTGTCCCAGACCGGGGACTGACAGGCCTCCAGCCAGCGCTTGCCGTCCTCGGTGTGCACGGTGAACCGCTCGAAGGCGGCCAGCCCGGACCGCATCACCGGGTGGTCCAGCTCGTAGCCGAGCAGGTGCAGCGCGATCAGCGAGTAGACGGCGGGCGGCTGGATGCCGCCCCAGCAGCCGTCCGCCTCCTGGCGCTCGACGATCCAGCGGCCGGCCTGGCTGAGCGCCAGCCGGCGCAGCGGTCGCACCGCGCGCTTGTGGTAGGCGTGCAGCACCAGGTCGAGTCGCTCGAACAGCCCGTCCCAGCTGGCGGGCGGGGCCAGCGGGCGCAGCGGGAAGGGGTTGGCCGGGTCGGTGTGCAACTCGGTCAGCTCGAACGGGCCCGGTCTGACCGGGCGGTGCGCGGAGACCACGGTGAGCGGAACGATGGTCTGCCGGGCCCAGCAGCCGAACGCGTAGATGTTCAGCGGCAGCCACTTGGGCAGGAACATGATCTCGGGCGGCATCTCCGGCAAACGCTCCCACGGCCACCAGCCGAAGAGTGCGAGCCAGATCCGGGTGAAGACCCGGGTCGCCGCGATGCCGCCGGCGCCCCGGACGTACTCGGCCGCGGCCCGCATGTGCGGGGCGTCCGGTTGGTCACCGGCCAGGCGCAGCGCGACATAGGCCTCGACCGTGGTGGAAATCTCCGGCGGACCTCCGTGGAAGGTCCCCCAGGTGCCGTCCGCGCGCTGCTGCGAGCGGATCCACTCGGCGGTGGCCGCGGTCTGCTCCACCGTGCGGATTCCCAGGAACTGACGGAGTAACAGGTCCTCCGCGTCCATGGTGACGTTGGTCTCCAGGTCCCCCTTCCACCAGCCTTCGGCGTCCTGTAGGGACAGCAGGTGGGTGGTGGCCCGGCGCAGGCTCTCCTCGATCGCCGCACGCTCCACGGGCGCGGGCGCGATCAGCTCCCCCAGAGCCTCGGTGCCGTCCTGCGCCACCTGCCACGAGGCGGCGCCGACCGGGTCGGCCAACGTGGCCGGCGGCCGCTCTTCCACCGCGACCGGCTCGGAATCGTACTCAGGGTCGAGCCGGCCGTCCGCGGTTGCTGTCAACTTGATGTCACCTCTCTCGTACCACCACGAATTCGGCGAGCGCGACGAAGCGCTCGCGCACCTCGTCGGCCATCGGGACCTCGTCCAGTGCGGCGAGGGCGGTCGTGTGCTGGCGGCGCGCCTCCTCCTGGGTCCAGGCACGGCCACCGGCCTGTTCGATCAGTGCGGCCCGCCCGGCCAGCACCTCCTCGGACTCCTCGCCGCGCCCCTGCGGGTCGGCGAGCAGTTCGGCCAGCCGACGGGAGGCGGCGCCGCCCTCGGCGAGGGCCGCGGCCACCGGCAGCGACTTCTTGCGCTGGCGCAGGTCGCCCCAGTGCGGCTTGCCGGTCACCTCGGTGGCGCCCCAGATGCCGAGCAGGTCGTCCACGGCCTGGAAGGCCAGGCCCAGGTGGTGGCCGTAGCGCTCCAGCGCGTCGGCCGTGCGGTCGTCGGCACCGGCCAGGACCGCGCCGATGGCGGAGGCGGCGGCCAGCAGCGCGCCGGTCTTGCCGCCCTCCATCGCCAGGCACTCCTCGACGGTGACCACGTCGCGGTGCTCGAAGGAGAGGTCCTGGGCCTGGCCGTCGATCAGCTTGCGGGTGGCGGTGGTGAGCAGTCGCACGGCGCGGGCGGCATCGGCCGGGGTCGCGGCACCCTGGCCGGCGTCCAGCAGGACCTCGGTCCCGAGGGTGGCCAGCGCGTCGCCGACCAGGATCGCCTGGGCCGGACCGAAGACCGTCCAGGCGGTGGCCCGGTGCCTACGGGTCTCGTCACCGTCCATCAGATCATCATGCAGCAGCGAAAAGTTGTGCACCAGCTCAACGGCCACCCCACCAGGTACTCCGACAGGTGCCTCGGCGCCGGCGGCCTCCGCCGAGAGCAGCGCGAGCGCCGGGCGGATCGCCTTGCCGCCGTCGCCCGCGGTCGGGTTGCCGGCCTGGTCGGTCCAGCCGAAGTGGTAGGCGGCGACCGCGTCCATCGGAGGGGCCAACCGGGCGACGGCCGCGCGCAGCGGCGGGATACAGAGCGTGCGGCCCCTGGCCAGCAGCTCGGGTACCGAGACGGGCTCGGCCTGGGCCGTCGCTCCCGCGGCCGTGCTCGGACGTGCCTCCACGTGTGTTCCCTCTCCCTGGGCCGGTGTGCTGGTTTCGGTGGTGGTGGGCTCGGCCGGCCCGGTCGCGGCGGTCGGCCCGCTCGCCCCCGGCGTGGACGCCGCTTGACTGGGCGCCACGTGACCGGGCGCCGTCGGCGTGGGCGCCGCTCGGGTGCTCGCCACCGGGCGCCGGGGACCGCTCATCGGGGCCACCGCCCGTCCCCGCGGTCCACCGGCACCCGCTCGCCCGCGGCGCGCAGCGCGGCGTCGGCGGCGGCGTGGCCGCTGCGCACGGCGCTCTCCATGGTCGCGGGCCAGCCGGTGGCCGTCCAGGAGCCGGCCAGCAGCAGGCCGGGGATCCGGGTCGCGGCCGCCGGACGCAGCACGGCGGTCCCCGGGGCCGGATCGAAGGTGGCGGTGCGCTCGCGGGTGACGAAGAAGTCGAGCACCTCGGCGTTGCGGGCGGCGGGCAGCAGGCGCTCCAGCTCCGGCAGGTAGCGGGCCCGCAGCTCGGCCACCGGCAGGTCGATCTCGTCCCGCACGGCGGACTGGGAGAGCGCCAGGTACTGCGCACCGGGGCGCCCGGTGCTGACCCCGGAGTGCGGGGTGCGGTCGAAGACCCACTGGACCGGGGAGTCCAGCGCGGCGAAGAACGGCCGGCGCAGCACCTTGCGGTCGTAGACCACGTGCACGTTGAGAATCGGCGCGGTGCCGAGCTCCGTCAGCCGGTGCTGCTCGGCGATCGCGCCCTCCGGCAGCAGCGCGGCGGCCGAGTCCTGGGCGCCGGCCAGCACCACCACGTCGGCGCTGAGCAGCTCGCCGTTCTCCAGCCGCACGGCGTGCGGCGGGCCGGCGGTGGTGGAGACGGACTCGGGACCGACCGGCACATGGTGGGTGGAGGAAGGAGCGGCGTCCGGGCCGAGTCTGGGCGGTGCCGACGAGGGAGCCACTGCGGAGCATTGGCGACTGAGAAGAAGCCGTTCAGGCGAGAGTCCGGGCGCCGCGACGCCGCCCACCATGTGCCGGTCGGTCCGTAGCTCGACGACCTTGGTGCGCAGCCGCACGGTGACCTCGGCCCGGGTCAGCTCGGCCAGCGCCGCGTCGTGGTGCACGGCGCCGAGCGGGACCGCCGCGATGCCGATGTCGCTGGCGCCCGGGTCGCTGAGCAGGCCGGTCTTGAAGACCATCGCGGCCAGCGCCAGCGAGACCTCCTCGGCCTTGGCGTTCAGGGTGGCCACCCCGACCAGGTCCCAGAGCGCGGCGACGGTCCGGTCGTTCTGCCCGTGCGAGCGCAGCCAGTCGCCGAAGGAGAGCTGGTCGAGCGCCGGGTCGGCGAGGTCCAGCCGCTGCAGCGCGAGCGCGCCGCGCACCACCCGCAGCCGGTCCAGCGGCCGCAGGTGCGGGTAGCTCGCCAGGCTGGCGGCCAGGTGCAGCGGGACCGGCAGGGCGGCCCGGCGCAGCCGGCCGAGCCGGTGCCGCTCGCCGCGCACGGCGAGCACCGGGACGTCCAGCCGGGGCTGGATCTCGACCTGGCCGCCGGCGCCCAGGCGCTCGATCAGGCCGCGGTAGGCGGTGCAACAACGCAGGAAGACGTGCTGGCCGTTGTCCACGGTCAGCTCGCCGCGGCGGAACGAGAAGGCCAGCCCGCCCAACCGCGGGCGGGCCTCCACCAGGGTGACCCGGTAGCCGGCCTCGGCCAGGCGCAGCGCGGCGGTCAGACCGGCCAGCCCGCCGCCCACCACGACGGAGGTCCGCTGGGCTTGCCCGCTCATCGCACCTCCCCGCTGTTCGCTTCGCGCGCCTCGACGCGCACCCGTCCGACGCGCAACATCCGGCACAACAGTCTCGGCCCTTCCGCTGATTCCCCGTCGAGGACGGCTGACGGAGGGTCGGACGGGTTCAAGAACGTCCTCCGGCCAGGCCGGAGAGCGCGACGTAGGCCTTCTCCCAGCCCGGCAGCGAGACCCGGCCGCGCAGCACCGACTCCGGCTCGGCGGCGATCCGCCCGAGCAGCCGGTGGTAGATGCCGGCCATCGCCGCGGTGCAGGCCCGGCTGCGCCGGTCCAGCATCGGCAGCAGCCGCAGGCCCTCCTCGAAGTAGCCCTGGGCCCGCTCGGCCTGGAAGGCGACCAGACCGGTGAAGTCGGCGCCGACCGGGGGCGTGGGCAGCGCGAAGCCCTGCTCGCATCCGAACCTGGCCAGGTCCTCGGCCGGCAGGTAGGTGCGTCCGTTGACCGCGTCCTCGCGCAGGTCGCGCAGGATGTTGGTGAGCTGCAGGGCGAGGCCCAGGGTGTCCGCGTACTCGGCGCCACGCTTGGGGTCAGCGCAGCCGTACACGCCCAGCGAGAGCCGGCCGATCGAGCCGGCCACACAGCGGCAGTAGACCTTGAGGTCCTCGAAGGTCTGGTACTCGGCGCCGCGCAGGTCCATCTCGACGCCGTCGATCAGCTCGTCGAAGGCGTCCAGCGGGATCGGGAAGCGCCGGGCGGCGTCCGCCAGCGCCACCTTGATCGGGTCGGTGTCCTCCTCCGTGACATCGCCCGCCCGTACCTCGTCCAGCAGGGCGCGGGTGGCGAGCAGCTGCTCGGTCTTGCGCTGCTCGGACAGCTCGCCGTCGCCGATGTCGTCGACCCGGCGGGCGAGCGCGTAGAGAGCGGACATGGCCAGCCGCTTGGGCTCCGGAAGCAGCCGGATCCCGTAGCTGAAGTTGCGGGCCTGCAGGGCGGTGACCGCCTCGCAGTACCGATAGGCCGCCATGACCGGTGCCGACGCCAGTGGTGATGCCGCCACTCGGGCGTTCACCTTCCCTTCGCGAAGATGGCCGCCGCCTTCATCGCCAGGCGGCGCTTGTCGGGCTTCGGCTGCTGGGCCAGCACGTCGTACCCCGCGGCCTCGACGGCCGCCAGGGCCGCGTACCCGCCCGCGGTGAATCCCGCCAGGAGAAGTCGAAGCCTCCCCCGAACCGTACCCACCAGCGGGGCGCCGTGATCGAGCAGGGTCCGTGCCCGAGCCGCCTCGAACGCCACGAGTTCGCGCACCCTCGCGTCGGCGGTGGGGGCGGCGAGGTCGGCCTCGGTGACGCCGTAGCGGGTCATGTCCTCGGCGGGCAGGTAGATCCGCCCGCGGGCGAGGTCCTCGGCCACGTCCTGGAGGTGCTCGACCACTTGGAGCGCGGTGCAGATCGCGTCCGAGAGCTCGATCCGCTCCGGGGTCGCGACGTCGGCGAGCGCGAGCACCAGGCGTCCGACCGGGTCCGCGGACAGCGTGCAGTAGCCGACCAGACTTTCGAAGGTCGGGTATCGGGTGGTTGTCTGGTCCACCCGGTTGGCCTCGATCAGACGGCGGAACGGCTCCGGCGTCACGGCGTGGCGGCCGATCAGCGGCACCAGCGCACGCATCAGCGGATGCCGCGGCGACTCACTGACGGTACCGGGCAGCGCGGCCTCGAAGGCCCGGTCCAGATCCCGTTCGAGCCCGGCGAGCAGCCCCAGCCGGAACGTCGTCTCGTCCCCGGTGTGCGTCGGCGCGCCCAGCAGCACGGCCGTCCCCGCCGGGTCCGCGAGGTCGCCGTCGCCGGCGTCGTCCACCAGGCGGGCGAAGCCGTAGACCGCCATCAGGTCGTCGCGCCAGGCGGCGGGCAGGAAGCCGGGGGCGACCGGGAAGTTCTCCCGCGCCGCCTTGGCCAGCGTCTCCTCCTCAGAGGGACCGCCCACCCCACCGCTCCCCGGCCGCGCCGAGAACTGAGCCGAAGTCGTCACTGCCGTCACTCCCCCGTTCTACACCGGTGTTGACCATGGACCCGACTCGGACACGCTTCCCCCGCGCAGGCTGGACCGCTCCCGGACCCCCACCCTTTCACTTCCGGTCACGAGTCGAAAAGACCACCCCCCGGCGCGCCGACCCCCCTCACCCACCCGGCGCACACGCGGGGGCGCGGGAAACGAGAGGTGCGCACGGGTCGCGCGCCGAGGGTAACCGGAGCGGACTCTGCCGCGCACACGGATCGAACATCAGGGGCCGGTGCCCGGAACGCCTTCACGTTCCGAACACCGGCCCCTGATGACCGGCTGCGGGCGCCTCAGGGGCGCTCGCCGCGTTCGTACATGCCGACGACCTCTTCGGTCGGGCCGTCCATGATCAGCTTGCCGGTCTCGATCCAGACCGTCCGCTCGCAGGTGTCACGGATCGCGTTGTTGTTGTGGCTGACCAGGAAGACCGTACCGGCCTCCTTGCGCAGCTCGCGGATGCGGGCCTCGCTGCGGCGCTGGAAGGCCTGGTCACCGGTGGAGAGCGCCTCGTCGATCAGCAGCACGTCGTGGGTCTTGGCCGCCGCGATGGAGAACCGCAGGCGGGCCGCCATGCCCGAGGAGTACGTGCGCATGGGCAGGTTGATGAACTCGCCCTTCTCGTTGATGCCCGAGAAGTCCACGATCGACTGGTAGCGGGCCTTGACCTGCTCCGGGCTCATGCCCATCGCCAGGCAGCCGAGGACCACGTTGCGCTCGCCGGTCAGGTCGTCCATCAGGGCCGCGTTCACGCCGAGCAGCGAGGGCTGGCCGTTGGTGTAGATGCCGCCCTTCTCGGTCGGCAGCAGGCCGGCGATGGCCGACAGCAGGGTCGACTTGCCCGAGCCGTTCGAGCCGATCAGGCCGACCGCCTCACCCTTGTACGCGGTGAAGCTGACGCCGCGCACCGCGTGCACCTCGGTGATCGCGGGTGAGCGCTTGCGGGAGATCAGGCGGCTGAGCGCCGAGGTGGCGCTGCCCTTGCCCGCCGAGGCGCCGTGCACCTTGTAGACGATGTGCACGTCGTCGACGACGACGGTGGGGACGCGGGTCTCCTTGGCGGCGGCGACCGCCTTGGCGTCGCGCTCGCGGCGGAGGGCAGCGCGCTCCTCGCCGGTGAGCTCGCGCTCCTCCTCGGTGGTAACAGTGTCAGCCACGGCCGTACTCCTCCTCTGCCTTCCAGAAGAAGACGTAACCGATCACGAAGGCCACCAGCGCCCAGCCGACGGCCATCTCCCAGATGTGGTGCGGCAGCTCCAGCGCACGGTTGCCGTAGAGGTGCTTGCGGTAGATGCTGGGGATCATCGCGTGCCGGACCAGCTCCATGTACACGGAGGCCGGGTTGGCCTGAGCGATCATCTGCACCCAGTGCGGCCAGTTCTTGACGTGGTCCGAGATGGTGTACATGACGCCGGACAGGTACATCCAGGTGCGCAGCAGGAACGGCATCAGCTGGGAGACGTCACTCGTCTTCGCACCGATGC
Organism: Kitasatospora sp. NPDC008050; assembly: GCF_042957465.1. NCBI lineage: Bacteria > Bacillati > Actinomycetota > Actinomycetes > Kitasatosporales > Streptomycetaceae > Kitasatospora > Kitasatospora sp. NPDC008050. The sequence goes on along the minus strand of NZ_JBIBIJ010000009.1, from coordinate 334,535 downwards.
GGGCCATGATCAGCGCCAGACCGGTGTTGAAGAAGGACAGCAGGATCAGCGTCGGGATCACCTGGAACCAGGTCATCCCCGGCATCAGGTTGTTCGAGAGGATGATGGCGACCAGCACGACCATCGAGATCAGCAGCTGCTGGAGCTGGATCACGGTGAAGGCGATCGGCATGCAGGCGCGCGGGAAGTGCAGCGCCCGGATCAGTCCGAGGTTGTAGGAGATCGCCCCGGTACCGGACTGGATGGCGCTCTGGATGAACTGGAAGATGAAGACACCGACGCAGAGCCACGGGATGTACTTCGGAGTGTTGTTGCCGCTCAGGATGACGCCGAAGACCAGGTAGAAGACCGCACAGTTCAACAGTGGCGTGACGACCTGCCAGACCTGGCCCATCTTCGCCGTGGTGTACTGCGCCACCAGGCGCGCAGTCGCGAAGGCGACGATGAAGTGCCGGCGCCCCCACAGCTGCTTGGTGTAGGCGAAGAGCCCTGGCCGGGCGCCGCTGATGCTCAGGCCGTACTTGTCGGCGAGCTGCTTCGGGGTCAGTCCGGTGTCAACACCCCCTGGTAGTGAGAGGTTGATCGGTTCAGTCACTGTCGACACATTCGTCCTTCACGGGCTCGGAAGTCCGGCTGCTGGCCGGGGGCAGTCGCCGGGCTCTCGGCGGGGAGATCCATGGGGGGATCACGGGGTCCGGCTGGCGGTGTGGTGGTCCGCTGACCGGGTGATCAGATGACCGGCGGTCTGCCCAACCTGGTCAATCGCCATACAGTACGCCATCGCATCGGCCGTCGCTCGCCGCATGGCTTGCGCCAGCCTTCCCGGAAGCCGCCCCACCAGGCCTTGAGTGCCTCCCCGGAGGGGCGGCGGGCCAGGGTGAGCAGCAGCCAGGTGCAGAGATAGAGAGGCACCAACAGGGCCGGGAGGTTCCGTCGGGCCAGCCACACCCGGTTGCGCGCCACGTTGTGGAAGTACGAGGCGTGCCGGGCGGGCGAGGTGGTGGGGTGGTGCAGCACGATGTCCGCCCGGTAGTCGATCGACCACCCGGCGTCCAGCGCACGCCACGCGAGGTCGGTCTCCTCGTGGGCGTAGAAGAAGTCGGCGGGCAGCTGCCCGGCCTGCTCGAACACCGTCGAGCGGACCGCGCTGGCGCCGCCGAGGAAGGTGGTGACCCGCGAGGAACGCAGCGGGTCGGCGGCGCGCAGCCGCGGGACGTGCCGGCGCTGGGTGACGCCGGTGTCGGGGTCGGCGACCCGGAAGCTGACGATGCCCAGGCCCGGGTCGGCGGTGAAGGCCTCCCGCAGCAGGCGGGCCGAGTCGGGGTTCGGCAGCGAGCCGTCGTCGTCCAGGAAGAGCACCGCGTCGACGTCGCGGCCGTCGGGGCCGAACAGCTCGATCCCCACGTTGCGGCCGCCCGGGATGCCGAGGTTCTCGGGCAGCTCGACGGCGCGCACGCCGGCCGGCAGGGGCGGCAGCGGGGCGCCGTTGCCGACCACGGCGAGTTCCACGGCCGGGCCCTGCTGGCGCCGGACCGACTCGATCAGCGCGTTCAGCTCGGCCGGGCGGTTGCCCATGGTGATGATCACGGCGCCGAGACGGAAGTCATCGGCCCTGGTGCCCGTGGGCTTGGTGTTCGTAGTGGTGTTGTTCATCGAAGCTTTCACCGCAGCCGACTGGAGAGGACGATGCTGAGCAGGTGGAGAACGGTCTGCAGCATGGCGATCGCGGCCAGCACGACCACCGCGAGGCGGGTGAAGGTGAGCCCGCCGTGCACCGCGTCGGCGATCCCGGCGGCCAGGATGAGGAGCGAGGCCTCGACCGCACCGACCAGCCGGTGGAACTTCAGCAGCGAGGCGGCCCGGCGGGCCTTGGCCACGCCCGCGGAGCGCGGCACCGAGGCGCTGTCGGCCACCGCCGTCATGCCGCTGCGGGCACGGGCGACGTCGACCAGGTCGGTCTCGGACTTGATCAGGATCGCGCCGAGCGCGGCCAGGGTGCCGAGGAAGGCCCACTCCCAGTGGGTGGCGCCGCCGCTGTGGTGCAGCAGGTCGGCACCGCGCAGGCCGAGGCCGGTGAGCAGCGCGGCCTCCGACATGTAGTGGCCGACCCGGTCCAGGTAGACGCCGGTCAGCGAGGTCTGCCGGCGCCAGCGGGCCACCTCGCCGTCCACGCAGTCGAGCAGCAGATAGAGCTGGATGAGCAGCGCACCGACGATCGCACCGGCGAGACCGGCGATCAGCAGCCCCGCGCCGGCCAGGATGCCGGTGCACATCATCGTGTAGGTCAGGCCGTTGGGCGTGATCGCGGTGACCGTCGACAGCACCCGGGTGATCCGCAGCGAGATGCTGCGCATGTAGAGGCGGCCCGCCCAGTGCTCGGCGCTGCGGCGCTGGAGCATGCCCGCCGGGTGGATCACCGCGCGCAGTTCCTCGATCGAGGGACGAACCGTGAGGTCAACCGCGGCGCGGCCGGCAGCCGGAGGCGGTGCGGCCGAGGCTCGGGGCTCAGCTGTTGACGGCTTGGACATAGTCGGCGTACGCGTCCCTGATCGCTGATGGGGAGAGGTCGAGGTACTCAAGAATCGTGAAGCGCCCCGGGCGGGTATTCGGAGCGTAGTGCACCGCTTCGACGAACTCCGCCTCGGTGAACCCGATCTGATCGGCAGTCACCGGCAGGCCGTGGGCCCGCAGGCGGTCGACGATCAGTCGGGTCAGCTCGTGCTCACCCCGCAGGAAGCTCGCGAAGGCCGCGCCGAGGCCGACCTGTTCGCCGTGCTGAGCCGAACGCTTGGGATACAGCACGTCCAAGGCGTGCGAGATCTCGTGACAGGCGCCCGAGGAAGGCCGGGTGCTGCCCGCGATGCTCATCGCGATGCCGGACAGTACCAGTGCTTCCGCGAGCGCCGTAAGGAGGTCCGCGTCCTCCAGGGCTCCCGGGTGGCGCAGCAGGTTCTCGCCCGCCGAGCGGGCCATCGCCACCGCCAGCCCGTCCACCTTCTCGCCCGTTTCGCGCTGGGAGAGTTCCCAGTCGGCACAGGCCGAGATGTTGGACAGGACGTCACCGATACCGGCCGCCACGAAGCGCTGCGGGGCCTGCTGGATCACGTCCAGGTCGACCACGATGCCGATCGGCCCGGGCACCCCGTAGGAGCCCCGGCCCGCGTCGTTGTCGAGGGTCGAGACCGGAGAGCAGATGCCGTCGTGCGCCAGGTTGGTGGCGACGGCGACCAGGGGCAGCCCGACCCGCGCGGCGGCGTACTTGGCGGCGTCGATGATCTTACCGCCCCCGAGGCCCACCAGGACGTCGTAGTGACCGCCGCGGACCTCGTCCGCCAGCCGCACCGCGCCGTCCAGGGTGCCGTCCCCCGCCTCGAACCAGTCGGCGTTCGGCAGCATCGGCAGCAGGCGCTCGCGCAGCCGGGTCCCCGAGCCGTTGCTGATCGCCACCGCGACCCGGCCGGCGGTCGACAGCCGCTGGTCGGCGAGGATGCCGGCCAGCGAGTCCAGGGCGCCCGACCGGATCTCGACGAAGACCGGCGAAGGGATCAGCCGGGTCAGTACTGGCACGCGATCTCCCGCGCCTTGGCCAGGTCCTCGTGGTTGTCGACCTCGACCCAGGAGACCTCGCCGATCGGCTGCACGTCGATCCGCAGGCCGCGGTCGGCCATCTCCTGGTAGCCGTCCTCGTAGTAGAGCTGCGGGTCGCGCTCGTAGGTGGTGCGCAGCGCGTCGGCCAGGTCGGCGGCGGCGGACGGGTTGATCACCGTGACACCGATGTACTCACCGGTCGCCTCGGCCGGGTCCATCAGCTTGGTGATCCTTTGCATGCCCTTGACCGGGTCGACGACGACCTTCATCTCCTCGTCGGCCAGCTTCTTGCGGGTGTCCAGCGCGAGCAGGATGCCCGGGGCATGGCCCTCGGCGATCAAGCGGTCGTTGCCGTCCAGCATGGTGCGCTGCACCGAGGCCGGGTGCACGGTGTCGCCGTTGGCCAGCAGCAGCCCCTCGGTGAACAGCTCGCGGGCGCACCAGAGCGAGTAGGCGTTGTTCCACTCCTCGGCCTTGTCGTTCTCGACCAGGGTGAGCTTGACGCCGTACTTCTGCTCCAGCGCCTCCTGGCGCTCGTAGACGGCCTCCTTGCGGTAGCCGACCACGATCGCCGCCTCGCGCAGACCGACCTCCGCGAAGTTGCCGAGAGTGAGATCGAGCACGGTCTTCTCGCCGTCGACCGGCACCAGCGCCTTGGGCAGGGTGTCGGTGTACGGACGGAGCCGACGGCCGGCTCCGGCCGCCAGAACGAGGCCGATCATGCGGGGTCTCCTGTTTCGTCGTTCCGGGTGCGCAGTGCCGCCCTGGGGTTCCCCTCGACCGTCCACGAGCCTGACGATGCACATCCGTACCCGCATGTGCCCGCTCACGGAACGACGCCCCGGTCCCGCCACTCGGCGGTGCACCGTGTCGTAGTGATGGTAGGCGACCGACACCACCGGCCCGAACGCCGCCCGGCCCACCGGGGTGCCCCGCGGCCGACCGATCGGGCCCGGCGGTGAGGGCGTTCGGACGGTTGCGTGGCGGTCACGTGTCGGACCGGTGTACGAGAAAAACGACCCATTCGGACAGCAGTGCTGGTCGAGGGTGCTCCTCGGCTCCCCCGCACCGGTGATCCCGGGGATGGTGCGTCGAATCCGTCCCAGCACCTCGGCCATACGGCAGACTGGCACCCATGCCCTCCGTACGCGACACGGCACTGTTCGCGCCCGGGGGCGTGCTGCCGTCCGCTGGACCGGGGGGGCTCGCCCGGGTGGCGTACCCGGGTGGCGGCGCCGGTCCCCGTGCCGAAAGAGGCGCTATGCCCGAGAGTTCATCGACCAGCCTTGCCACCGACCCGGCCGGCGGGGTCGCGGAGCCCACGGCCGCTCCCGAGATCCTGCTGGAGTTGGTGGACGACGAGGGTGCCACCATCGGCACCGCCGAGAAGCTCTGGGCCCACCAGCAGCCGGGCCATCTGCACCGGGCGTTCTCGGTCTTCCTCTTCGACCAGCAGGGCCGGCTGCTGCTGCAGCGCCGCGCGCTGAGCAAGTACCACTCACCCGGCGTCTGGTCCAACACCTGCTGCGGCCACCCCTACCCCGGCGAGCCGCCGTTCGTGGCCGCCGCCCGGCGCACCGCCGAGGAGCTGGGCGCCGCCCCCAGCCTGCTCGGCGCGGCGGGCACCGTGCGCTACGACCTGCCGGACGAGGCCTCCGGGCTGATCGAGCGGGAGTGGAACCACCTCTTCGTCGGCCTGCTCACCGACGAGCTGCGGCCCGACCCGCAGGAGGTCGACGACACCCGTTTCGTGACGGCCCGGGAGCTGAAGGAGCTCCAGCAGGAGCGGCCCTTCTCGGTCTGGTTCAACACGGTCTTCGAGGCGGCCCTGCCGGGGATCCGGGAGATCGCCGGGCCGAGCTGGTGACAGCGGCGGCCCGTTGAGGAGGGGCGGGGCCGGTCCGCCGAGGGGTGGGGTGGCGCCGCCGAGGGGTGGGGCGGGCCGCTCAGCGGCCGCTCACGCCGCTCCCCGCCCGCTCGGCGGCGGCGGGGAGCGGTAGCGAGGCCCAGATCACCTTGCCGCCGTCGCACGTCCGCTCCACGTCGCAGGCGCCGCCCGCCGCCAAGGCGATGCTCTTGACCAGCAGCAGCCCGCGCCCGCCGGTCTGCTCGGGGTCGCTCTGCACGGCCTTGGGCCGGTGCGGGTGCCCGTCCTCCACCGCCACCCGCACCTGGCCGCGGCCGATCTCCACCTCGGTGGTCACCCGGGGCGAGAGCACCGCGGCGTGCGTGACGGCGTTGGTGACCAGTTCGGAGACGATCAGCAGCAGGCCGTCGGTGAGGTCCTCATAACACTCCCCGGTCAGCCCGCGGGCCCGTAGCAGGTCACGTACCGCGTGCCGGACCCGTGGCACCGAGGACTCCCGCGCCCCGGCGACGATCCGCCACAGCCCGTCGGCGGCCCGCTCCACCTCGACCCCGTCCGGCACCTGGACCGGCGCCACCACCGTCGACGTCCCCGCAGTCGTCCGCTCCACGTCCAGCCACCCTTCGTCGGGCCTCGGGAGGCACCGCCGGCACCGGCCGACCATCCGGGAACGGGGTGTTCCGTTCAGGGCTCCCCTTCATCTCCGAGGCTAGGAGAGCGACCGGAATCCTCGCGCCCGGTCGAGGAACTTGCCCCTGGCAGACCATTTTCGACCGACCATGAGCACAACAGCCCACTTCCTGGCCGACTTTCCCCGCGCCTCCGACGCACGACCGTTCATCCGCCCCGGGCCCCTGACCTGCCCGCGCACCCACTGCCGGCGGGAGGCGGCGTTGCCGCCCCGAGCGGGCGCCCGGGTGCCCGCGGGGAGCGAGAACCGCAGGTGGGCGGCGGGAGCGGGTGGGTCGGAGCTACGCCGAAAGCCTGATAGTGTTCTCTCTGTCGCCGCGGGGACAGCACGAAAAACCCCGAGGCACACACCCTGTCCGGGTGGCGGAATGGCAGACGCGCTAGCTTGAGGTGCTAGTGCCCTTTATCGGGCGTGGGGGTTCAAGTCCCCCCTCGGACACCAGCAGATACCCCACTTCATGTGGGGTTTTTCTGTTTCCAGACCCTGAGCGTGACCAACCATGTGACCAACGGCCCAGCGAGTCTCCTGGCCAGGGATGAGAGAGACCAATCCGGCTTGATCGACGTAGATGACCGCGTTGTCGCCCCCGTCCTTGGTGAGCTTTCGTAGCCGGAACGTGTTGCCTTCTTCGACCACCACCCACCCGAGTTCGATGGAGCACTCATCCCAGTTGATGAGGTCCCACATCCACCCCAGCACCTCACTCCGGCGGCACGAGGTCGCCGCGTAGGAGGTCCACAGCGGGCGTCCCGCAGGCAGTGATGGGTCAGCCCCTCGTCACAGGCCTGGTTGCCGCAGGGCTCCCAGATCTCGCCCAGGAAGTGAGCCGTCTCCTGGTCGTTGAGGGTCGGGAAGCCGGGTTCCGCGGCCCTGATCTGCCGCTCGGTCGGAGGGTTCGCCGTGTGGGGCGGGTTGACCTTCAGAGGAGGGGATGCCGTTCATCAAGGTCGGCCAATCACTTCGCTGCCGGCCAACCGACCTTGACCGGTGGCTGGACAAGCGTTACGCCGCGGGCCCACCACGGTGAGCCGCTCCACTCAAGCGACCAGCGGCTGCTGACGGACCGCACGCTGGAGTCAGCGCCACCCATAGGGCCGCGCCGGAATGCGGGCGGAGTGACGGTGTACGCAGAATTCCCGTGAGCGAGGGCACTCCGCCCGCCGTACAGAGGGAAGCAGGGAACGGTATGACCGCGGACCAGAGTAAGCACCGACCGCGAAGGTCGGTGCCCAGGATCCCGGGTCCTGCGGGGAGCACTGGAGGTGTGAAGAGACCCGGGGAGAGGAGAGGGCGTCCGAGGGCCGGGGCCGTTGCGAGTGTGGCGGCTGCCGTGGCCGGGGCGGTGATCCTCCCCACGACCCTGGCCGCTCCTGCCACCGCCGCCGGCCTGAATGCCCCAACGCGGCAGGTGTTCTCGTCACCAGGCGAGTTTGCCTTTACCCCTCCGGTTGGCATTGCGACGTTCACTGTGTACCTGTGGGGCGGCGGAGGTGGCGGCGGTGCCGGCAGCGGCGGGGGCGGAGGTGGGGGCGGCGAAGCCACTGATGCGTTCGGTGGGGGAACCTCCACTGGTGGCGGGGGCGGGGCAGGCGGCGGCGGTGGCGGTGGCGGTGTTAGTGGCGGTTACGTCCCGTGCGTTGTCAGGGTGTCTGATCCCACACATCCCCCTGCCTACCAGGTCGTCGTCGGAGCGGGCGGAACCGGAGCGAAGCCCGGCGGGAAAGGCGGCACAGGCGGACCTCGCGGAGTCGGCGATGCGGCGCAGGACGGGAAGCCGGGATCACCTGGCGGGGCTTCCGGGGGCGTGGCAGGGCACGGACAGCCTTCCAAGCTGACTGGGCGATTCACTTCCGACGGGGCGCAGGCAGATGCCGGTGGCCCCGGCTTCAATGCAACCGAGGGCGCGAGGGGCGGCCAGGGCGGCCAGGGGAAAGGGGCCAAGGGCGGTCAGCCCACCGACCCGGGGGACAGGGGCATCAGCCACACCGGCACACCGATGTGCGGATGGGACATGTTTCCACCACTCAGCAACGCCGGAACCGTCGGAGCCCGCGGGGCCGCCGGAAGCGCTGGGCGCACCAGTGACTATGTCTATGGTGCGGGTGGAGGCAGTGGTGGTGCCGGTGGTGCGGGTGGCCGCACTCCGGTCACCAGCGTCACCCTGCCCGATGGCACTCTCTACACAGTCCCAGCTGGCACTGGGAACAGCGGGAACGGCGGGAAGGGCGGGAACGGCGGCAGCGGCGGGAACGGATATCGCAACTCGGGCAATGTATTGAACACACCGGGTACCCCCGGCACGGACGGCGATCCCGGCAAGCCAGGCAACAACGGTCTGGTCGTTGTCGCCTGGGCAGCGGCTCCCAGAACCTGACCAGGGCTCCCGTTCACCCTGTCAAAGTGGCCACCGGCGCCGTGACACGCCTACCGGGTCCGGCCACCGGCGGACGTCGCACCTGCCTCTACACCATCCCCGGCCACACGCCGGCTCCCGCACCAACACCCTTCACGGCAAAGCCGGTTGCCCGCCCGGACGTAAACCTGTCCGATCTACTGGCCATGTGGTGAAGCCCGAGACGCAGGTGGTGCCACGACCGCGCGCCACGGGGGAACGGCGCAGAAGCCGGGGCGGCTTCAGGGGCATCTCCTACCAGCGCGCGTCCCAGCAGCTCCAGCACCCCGGCACACCCGACCGCCGTGGGGTAACAGTCTGTGTCCCCCTCGGACACCAGAGGTGAGTTCGCAGGTTCCAGCCGAGTGCCGGCCGGGATTGATCCCGGCCGGCACTTCTGCGTTTCCGGATGTGTTTCCGGTGTGGTTCCGAGCCGTGGGTGGGAGCGTCGGGCGGCGCGACTGCCCGTAGCGGGGCGCGTGCGCGCAGGGGGTGTCCGGGCTGCACCGTCCGGCCGAATCGCGCCGGGGGCCCGGAAGGTCGACGATCGACGTATGAGAGCCTTACCCACCCGCAGAGCAATCGCGGCTGCCACGCTGGCCCTCGCCGGGCTGTTGCAGGTGGCGGCCGTACCGGCTCAGGCCGCCGCCCCCACCGCGATGGTGCAGCAGGACCAGCCCGGCACGGAGGCGAGCAGGCTCGACAGCGCCATCCAGCAGGCGCTGCAGCAGACCGGTGTACCCGGCGCCATCGTCGGGTTGTGGCAGCCGGGGCAGCCCGACTACGTCCGTACCTTCGGGCATGCCGACAGCGCCACCAAGCAACCGATGAGCACGAACCTCCACATGCGGATCGGCAGTGAGACCAAGACCTTCACCGCCACCGCCGTGCTCCAGCTCGTCGACCAGGGCAAGATCGGCCTGGACGACCCGATCTCGATGTACGTCCCCGGGGTTCCGAACGGCGACAACATCACGCTGCGTCAGTTGCTGGAGATGCGCAGCGGCCTGTTCCCGTACTCCTCCGACCCCACCTTCGTCAATAAGTTCCTCACCGACCCGACCGCGCCATGGACCCCGCAGCAGTTGCTCGCGCTCGGCTTCGGCCACCCGAACCTGTTCGCGCCCGGCAGCCAGTTCCTGTACGACAACTCCAACTACATCCTGCTCGGCCTGGTGGTCGAGAAGGTGTCCGGCCAGGACCTCGCCGGTTACCTGCACGACCACGTGACCGGCCCGGCCGGGCTGAGCGACACCTTCCTGCCCAGCGGCGCCGAGTACCCGAACCCGCACGCCCAGGGCTACACCAACCAGACCCTGAACGGCCAGGAGGCCATCTCCACCAACTGGAACCCCAGTTGGGGCTGGGCGGCCGGTGCTGAGATCTCGACGCTGAACGACCTGCACAAGTGGGCCTTCGACGTCGCCACCGGCACCCTGCTCGGCAACGCCGTCCAGGCGCAGCGCACCAACTTCATCAACACCACCATTCCGGGGGCCGGTTACGGCCTGGGCCTGTTCGACATCAACGGCTGGATCGGGCACAACGGCTCCCTCCCGGGCTATGAGAGCGTCACCATCTACCTGCCGTCGCAACAGACCACGTTGGTCGTGCTGATCAACTCCGACATCCCGTACCAGGGCAACGAGCCGAGCACCGTGATCGCCAAGGCCATTACCGGCGTCGCGACTCCGGGCAACGTCTACAACATCCCGCCGGCCGGCTGATCCCGGCACCGGAAGCGGGGAGAGGGACCACCGAAGACGCCCGAGGGCACCCCGGTCGCTGGACGCGGGGTGCCCTCGGGCAGTGGCCGGCGCGGGTGGTCAGACCCGGTCGGCGGCGATCAGCAGGTACTGGAAGGACCCGTCCTTGTAGGAGGAGAGGAACGCCTCCTCGATTCCGGTGACCAGCGAGGAGGTGGCCCGCAACTCCCAGTACGGCAGCGTGGCCTCGGTGAGGTCGATCACGGCGTTCGGAACGAGGCGGTTGTCGGCCATCGCCCGCAGGTACTCGCGGCGGGAGTGGATGTTGCACTCGAAGTGGGCGTTGATCTGCGAGACCCACTTCGAGGGCTGCCCGTAGACCGGGTTCCAGCAGCCGGTGATGGTCACATAGCGGCCGCCGACCGCAAGGACGCGGGCGTGCTCGGCGAACAGGTCGTGCAGGTCCACGTACATGCTGGACTCGTTGTTCCACGAGGCGGCCGCCTGGCCGGTCTCGAACGGCATGTCCAGCATGTTGCAGACCTGCGAGCGGACGTACTTCTCGAAGCCGAGCTGCCGGACCCGCTGGTTGGCGAACTCGGCCTGCTTGGCCGAGAGGGTCAGGCCCTCGACCCGGCAGCCGAAGCGCTGGTGCGCCATCACCATCGAGCCGCCGCGGCCGCAGCCGGCGTCCACCAGCATGCTGTCCCGCGGGATCTGGCCCAGGTTGTCGAGCAGCAGATCGGCCTGCGCGGACTCCAGCCGGTGCAGCTCGGCGACCACCTTCTTCTCGCGCTCGCTGTCGCCCGCGGCACCCAGGGCGTCGACCTCGACGTCCCCGATCCCGTAGTGGTGGTGGTAGAGGCCGTCCACGTCACCGAGGCGCAGGTTGACGGGGCGGGCCTCCTGGTCCCAGTAGCGGGCGATGTCGTCCTGATACGCCGTTGCGGGGCCGGGGATCACGGCTGCGGTCTCGGTGCCGGGGGTGAGGTCCATCGTGGTCACTTCGTCAGCTCCATCGTTTCCGTCGTTACCAGAAATCGGGCAGGCTGTAGCGGTAGGTGTTGGTCTGGTGCCAGTGGTGGTTGCCGTCGATCCAGGTGGCCACACCGCGCAGGAAGCGCAGCAGGGTCGGATCGGGATGGGTGGCGGCCAGCGCCGCCGCGGTGGCCTCGAAGGTCTGCATCAGGTCGTTGTGCACATCGACCGCCTTCAGGTAGGCCTCGCGCTCGGAGCAGCCCTCCTGCTCCGCGATCACCACCGGAAGGTTCAGGTGCTTGCCGGGCGAGGCGAGCTCCTTGGTGTACGAGTACAGGTCGTTGACGATGGTGGTGGCGTTGGAACCGAGCGCGATGACCCGCTGCACGGCGGGCAGGGCGTGCAGGTGCGCCGGGAGTTCGTAGCCGCCGACGGTGTCGGTGATCGTGGGGCAGGGGCGGAAGTTGTTGAACTGGCGCATCGCCAGGTACTCCCACGTCTGCGGGCTGTACTCCGTCTCGGCCCAGGCCGCCTCGGCGAGATACCCCAGGTGCAGGCGGGCCATGTCGTGCCGGAGGCGGTCCGACTGGGCGGGCGTGGCGGAGCGGGCGAAGTAGTCCATGGCGGAGCGGTAGGCGCGCCGCGGGGGGTCCGCGCTCAGCGACTCCTCCCACTGGGGATGGAACTCCTCGGTGGTGTGCAGCGCGTCGAGGGCCGTGTGCGCCAGCAGGAGCCGGCCGCCGAGGCCGACGGGCGAGCCGCCGTGGTCCTCGCAGTAGCAGTCGTCCACCGCGTTCTCGGCCGCCATGAGCCGGGTGGCGAGCATCAGGTGGTCGACGGTGGGGGCATCCGGGTGGCAGGCGACCATGTAGCGGCCGAGCGAGAAGCCGTCGAACTGGTCCTCCCAGTCGGGCGGGTACAGCTGGACCTCGTCCAGGGCCCAGGACTTGATCCGCCGGCTCACCTCGGCCACCCGCTCGGGGTCGGGCTCGGCGACCGGGTGGTAGTAGAGGCCCGGAATCGGGTCGCCGGGCTGGGGCGGCCCCTCGCGCTGGGGCGTCTGCGGACTCTGCGGAGCTTGTAGGGCTTGTAGGGCCTGCAGCGCGGAAAGGCTCTGCGGCACGGACGGGCTCTGCGGAGCGGAAAGGCTCTGCGGAACCGATGGACTCTTGGCCGGCGCGTTGTCGGCCGGCGCACCCGGGGCCGGGATCGCGCATTCCGGCGGCGCCGCGGCCGGCGCATCGCAGGTCCGCTGGAGCTGTTGCAGGCTTGCTGTACCGATTCCGCTGGGACCACGCAGAATCCGTTCCAGGGGGCTGGAATTCACGACCGCACCACCGCGAACTCACCGGTGATCAGCCGCCGTTGCGGTTCGCTCTCGGCGATCTCGGGCAGCGGCACGGTGGGCTGGGCAAACCTCGTGGAATGGGCGAAGAGGCCTGACCGCAATTTACTGGGGAATCCCGTGCGGGGCATTGACTACTCCTTAAGCAGAGCTGCCGACTCTTCCAGATAACTGGACCGCGAGCGCGGGCGTCAATCGCCTCCCACCCAGCGCATAGGCGCGCGCTGATGGCGCGCGCCTGCTGGATGACCCCAAGTTCATCCCTGCCGTGGCGCTATTCGCACTCCATTGCGTTGTTATCAAATATCTTTTCGCCCCGTGGTGGAACTCCACGCGCCGGCCTGCCGGTCCCGTTCCGCCTCCGGCGGGCCACGCGCTGCGGACCGTGCGGGCCCGCGTCGCGGAGGTCCGCGAGCCGGCCTCGGCGCCCGTGCCACCAAGGGCCGAGCCGCCGGAACCGGGCTGCCTCCCACTGTCTTTGGATCGTGCCATTCTGCTGGTCCGCTCGCCCGGCGCCGCCTATCCTGATGCCACTGGCAACATCATGATTGAGCGTCAGATCGCTTTCTGTACACGGTCGTTGGTCTGACCTGCGCGGATCCGGCGCGACTGGCGAATCCGGCGGAGCTCAACGGCAAGGGGACGGTGCATGGCACAGCTCGCACTGCTGCTGCTCGTGGTGGTGCTGGTCGGTGCGGGCGGTGCCGCGCTGGTTCGGCACAGACGCGCCTTCGACCCGGCCGCGGTGGCCAAGGCGCTCACCAGGGCAGCGGCGCCGGCCAAGGCCGGGCAGCAGGAACAGGCCCGGCGGCGATACGCCCGGCTGGTCCGACGGTTGGCGACGGCGCCCGAAGCGCTGCGGGCGCAGCGCGGCCTGGCCCTGGTCGGGCAGGCCGATGCCACGGCCGCACTGGGTGACACCCCCGGGGCACTGCCGCTCTATCGCGAGGCGTTCCCGCTCCTGCCGGAGCCGGCCTGGCAGTTGCCCCGCTGGAGCCTGCGCCAACTCGCCGGGGAGGCGGTCCAATCTGCCAAGGGCCTGACCGCCGACGGCCTGGTCACTGACGGGCTGACCACCGACGGCCAGTTCGCTGACGGCCAGTTCGCTGATGACAGCCTCCCACCGGTGCTCGCCTTCCTCCAGGCGACGGCCCAGGGTGCCGAGCCGGGAGCCGAGGCCCAGGCGGCGGCCGCCGCGCTGGACTGGCTGCAGCGCCGCTGCCGGGAGGGCACGGACGCGCAGCGCGAGCACGCGACGGCGGCCGCGCTGGCCGCACTGCCGGGACGGGACTGGCCGGTGCTCGCCCGGACGGCACTGCTGCACGGCTCCGGCCGCCTACCGGAGGCCGAGGCGCTGCTGGCCGCGGCCGCGCCCGCCGGCAGCGGCGAACTCTGGTTCCGCCGAGGCGCCCAGCTCAGCGCGCGGCAGCAGGACACCCTGGCGGTCGCGGCCTTCGACGAGGCGCTGCGGCGGGGGCCGGGCGAGCCCGGCCCGTGGTCCCGGGGACCGCTGCTGCGCGCGGAGTCGCTGCTCTTCCGTGGGCTGGCCCGGCAGCGGCTCGGCGAACTGGCCCCGGCCGGTGCCGATCTGCGGGCAGCGGTGGCCGAGGCGCCGCGCGATCCGCGGCCGCGCTACGCGCTGGGCCGGCTGGCGCTGCTGCGTGGCGAGGACGAGCAGGCACGGGAGCAGTTCACGGCCGCGCTGGGCACTCAACACACCTATGCTCCGGCCCGGTTGGGCCTGGCGGTGCTGCACGAGCGTGCGTCCCGGCCGGCCGACGCGGCCGCCGACTACCAGGCGGCGCTGGCCCTGTCACCGCACTGGCGGCCGGCCCGGGTGCGGCTCGGCGCCGCGCTGCTGGCGGCCGGCCGGGACGCGGAGGCGGAGCCGCTGCTGCGCGCCGAGGCGGCGAACGGGACGGCGGGCGAGGCGGAAGACGGGGCGACGGGCGGAGCAGCGGGCGGAACGGGCGAGGGGCCGGACGACGGCTGCTGGCGCCGGACCGCCGCCTTCCACCACGGCCTGGCGCTGGCCCGGGCAGGCGACCCCGCAGGAGCGCTGGCCCGCTGGGAACCGCTGCGCGGCGTGGACCTGCTCGACCGGCTCGCCCTGGCCCGCGACCAGCTGGCCCGCCGTCAGCTCGCGGCCGACCCGGCGGCGGCCCGCGCACTCTGGCAGCAGGCAGTCACCGACGTACCGTCCGCTCCCGGCTACCGGCCGGCGCTGCGCGAGGCCGCGCTGCGCGAGGCGGCGCAGCTGCTGCTGGGGCGGCGCGACCTGGCGCGGGCCCGCGAGGAGGCCGCCGCCGCGCTCGCCCTGGCCGAGCCGCCACCGCCGTGGCGGACGGCCGGACCTGGCCAGGTAGACGGCCCGCACGCGGGAGCCCCGAAGACCGGCGTCCCGGACGCGGCGCGGGCCCCGGTGACGACGGACCGGCGGACCGCGCGGCTGCGCGCCGCGCTCGCCCTGGCCCAGGGCTCGGCGGACGGCACAGCCGCCCTGCTCAGCCCGGCCGACGGCCCCCGCGAGCGCTACCACCTGGCCGCCGCCGCCCTGGTGACTGGCCGCCCGGTGCAGACCGTGGCGCTGCTCGCACCCCTGGAGCCGGCGCCGGCGGGCGACCCCGGCACAGCCCGGCTGCGCGCGCTGCTCGCCGAGCGGGCCGGCAACTGGCCCGCGGCGCTGGAGTGGCACCAGCGCTTCCTGGACAGCCCGGTGGGGCACTCCCCCGGGGCCGGTCCGGTGTCCGGCCTCGCGATCGCCCACTCGCCGTGCGGCGCCGGCTCCGGCGCGGCCTGCACCGAGGCGGCCACCGGCGCCTGCGGAGGCTGCGGCCGGGAGGGCTGCGCCGGCCACCTGTACCGCCCCGAGCAGGCCGGGGCCGGCGCGCCGCGCTGCGTGTCCTGCGCCGGCCCCGCACTGCGCGCGGTGCTGGACTGCGCCCGCCGGGCCGGGCTCGTCGCGCAGGCCGAGGCGACCCTGACCGCCTGGGCCGACGTGCTCGGCGAGGCCGACGCCGCCCCGGTCCGCCGCGATCTCGCGCTGCTCCGCGCCGAGCGGGGCGATCTGGCGGGTGCCCTGGCCACGCTCCCCGCCGCGGCGGCCCGGGAGCGCGGCGCCGTGCTGGTGCGCAGCGCCGCCGTGGCGCTGGCGGCCGGGCAGAGCGCCCGCGCGGCCGGTGAGCTGCGCCAGGCCGTCGACCTGGCGCCGGAGCACCCGCAGGCCACCGCCGCCCTCGCGCTGCTGGCCGAGCACGAGGCTCACCTGCACGCCGCCGAGGGCCGGTACCAGCAGGCCTGGGACGGCTACCGCGCGCTGCTGCTCGGGGACCCGGCCCACCCCCGGCTGCTGCACTCCCTCGGCCTGACCGGCTACCGCCTGGCCACCGCGGCCGGCCGTGCGGGCGATGACGGCGCAGCCGAGCAGGACGGGTCGCTCTGGCAGTGGACCATCGGCTCGCTGATCGCCGCGCTCCACCTGCCCGAGCTGTGGCACGAAACCGCCCGTGTCACCGCACGGCCGGCCGAGCCCCAACGCATCGCCGCCGCCCGTACCGCGCTCACCGACCGGCTCCGCGAGGACCTGCGCCTGCTCGACCGCGCACACGGCCGCAGCGGCGACGAGGTGGCCGCGTGGACCGTCCGGCTCGGCATGGAGACACACAGTGCCGAGGCCTTCGCGCAGGAGGAGGAGCTGCGGATATCCGGACCGGGCGGCGACAGCCGCCGGCTGGTCCTCGGCCCGACCCTGGACCGGCTGCTGCGGGCGGCGCCGCAGAGCCCCGAACTCATCGACTGGCGGCGACGGTTCGAGCACGCCGTGCAGCCCTGGCGCCGGCCCGGCCCGTTCGGCGTGCACCCGGTGACGCAGGCGCTCGGCCTCTTCGGCACCCTAGGCCCGCACCGCTACCTGCTGCTCCAGGGACGGCACGCGGCAGCCGTCGCCGCCCTCGACGCGATACCCGGGCCCGAGCAGGACGAGGCCTGGCGGGAGCTGCTTCAGGAGGCACTGACCAACCAGGCCGGGGAGCACCACCGCCAACAGGACTGGCGCGAGGCGCTGGCCTGCCTGACCCGCGCCCAGCAGCTGCGCGAGGCGCCCGTCCCGCCGGCGCTGGCCGAGATCGCCGCGGACTGCGGCCTGCGCGCCGCCCGCGCCCTGCTCAAGGAGACCGGCGACGACCAGGCGGGCGCGGTTTCCCTGCTGGAGCAGGCCCGGGCCCTGGCCCCCGAGCACGACGAGGTGCGCAGCAACCTGGGGGCCGGCTACGCCCAGCTGGCCCGGAAGATCAGCAACGAGGGCAAGGAGTTCACCCGCGCGCTGGCCCTGCTGCGCCGGGCGATCGAGCTGGCCCCGCAGGATCCGACGGCCCGGCACTTCCTGGCGGCCGCCCTGGGCAACCGGGCCCGCGAGCTCAGCGCCCCCGGGACGGAGAAGGGCCTGCTGGAGGCGGTGGGGCTGTGGCAGGAGCTGATCGCCCTCGACCCGCAGGAGAAGGAGCACCGGTACGGCCTCACCCATGTGCTCGGGCAGCTGGCCCGCACCGCCGCGCTGGCCGGGGACCGGGCGCAGGCCGTCGGCCGGATGACCACGGCGCTGGAGAACGATCCGGACTGGAGCGGCAACACCGTCCGGGAGGCCCCGCGCCGGGTGGCGGTGCTGCTGGCCAACACGCTGGAGGAGTACCAGGGCCGCCCGTTCGGGGAGCGGACCGCGCTGCTGAAGCTGGCCCGGTCCTACGACGACTCGGCCGAGCTGCGCGGGCTGATGCTCGTCGTCTGGCGCAGTGAGGCGGCGGAACACTTCGGCGCCAACCGCTACCAGGAGTCCACCGAGCTGCTGGAGGAGGCGCTGAAGCTGGCGCCCGATCCGGCGGCGGCCAACAAGGTCCGCGAGGAGCTGGGCATCGTCTGCAGCGCGCACGCCGTGCGCCAGGCGAACATGCGCCAACTCCGGCAGGCCAGAAGCCTGATCGCGCAGGCCGTGCAGTACAGCCCGCAGGACCGGACGCTGCGCAACCTCCAGCGGCGGATCAACTCGCTGCGCTGAACCGCCGCCACCGACACCCGTCCGCTACCACTGGCACCCCTCCACCACCATCCACCATCCACCACCGCCGAAGCGGCCGAACCTGCCGTAACGGCCTTTCCGCACAAGGGAGACGAGACCGCCGCCATGCCGCTGCACGAACCGTCGCCGTACGAGGTCCTGGGTGTCCCGCTCAGCGCCGGAGTACGCGAGATCAACCTCGCCGTGGGACCGGCGGTCAAGCGGGGCCGCTACAGCCGCCAGCAGATCCAGGAGGCGGCGGCCCTGCTGCGCAACCCGGACCGGCGGCTGGAGTTGGACGTCCAGCAGCTGCTGCCACCCGACCCGGTGTCGGGCGTCGCCGAGCTGCTGGCCCCCGCGCTGGCCGAGCCGCTGCTGGTGATCGACCGGCCGCCGCTGCCGCCCGCCGAGACCCTTCTGGTGCTGCACCGCGCGGAGTTGACGGCGGACTTCGCCGACCCGCCACCGGCCGGGGTCGACCCGGAACCGCCCGTCCCCGCGCGCTTCGCCGCCGACCTGTCGGTGCTGCCGCCGATCGAGATCCCGGAGTGAGCGGCATGACGACGCCACAGACGCATGAGCCGTGCGAGGCAGCCGAGTCGAGCGAGCCGGCGGAGCCCCTGGCGGTGCCGCAGCGGGCCTTGGAGGTCGATCTGGCCCAGGCCTTCAGCCAGTTGCTCTACCGCTGCTCGCTGCTGCAACGACTGCGGGGTGAGGAGGCGCGGGCGGCCCGGGAGGCACAGCAGGAGCTGCTCGGGCTGCTGATCGAGGTGGACGACGCGCTGGTGGCGCTGGCGCAGGACCCGGAGTCGGCGCTGCCGGGGCGGCGCGCGGGGATCGACGCCACCCGCCGCAGGCTGCTGGGCAAGCTGGCCAAGGCGGGCGTGCGTCCGATGCGGCTGGACGGGCTGGCGGCGGACCCGGCGCTGTCCGAGATCGTGGGCGGCGAGCCGAGGACCGAGGTGGCGCCGGAGACCGTGGTCCAGACGGTGGTCACCGGGTTCTTCTGGCAGGACGAGGTGCTCCGCCGGGCCCAGGTGGTGGTCGCCACCACCGCGCCCGCCACCGAGGTGGCGCAGGACGGGCCGCCGGCTGCCGCTGAGGAGGCGGAGCCGTCACTCGCCGAGGAGGCGGAGCCGTCACTCGCCGAGGAGGCGGAGCCGTCACTCGCCGAGGAGGCGGAGCCGTCACTCGCCGAGGGGGCGGAGCCATCGCTCGCCGAGGGCGAAGAGCCGTCCCCCGCCGAGCCGGCGGACCTGCCCGCGGCCGACGCCCCGCAGAGCGCTGCCCGCACAGCCCGAACGCAGCACCGCGGGGCTCGTAAAGCCAAGGCCCGGCGCGGGCGACGTAAGCGATAGTCAGAGGGGAACGACATGTACCGCACGCTCGGGATCGACCTGGGCACCACCAACTCCGTGGTGGCCCACCTCCGCCGAGGCGAACCGGAGATCATCTTCAACCGGCAGAACCAGGAGGCCACCCCCTCCGTGGTCGGCCGGGGCCGGCGCGGCGAGCTGCTGGTCGGCTCCACCGCCCGCGGCCGCCTGGCGCTGGACGGCGAGAACGTGATCCGCTCGGTCAAGCGCTTCATGGGCCGCAAGTTCCGCGATCCGCACGTACAGGCGGCACTCGACGAGTTGGACTACAAGGTCACCGCGGGCACCGACGGCGACGTCAACGTCTGGTTCGACGGCCGCTCCTACACCCCGATCGAGATATCCGCGATCATCCTGCGCCGGCTCAAGGAGGACGCCGAGCAGCGCCTCGGCGAGCCGTTCCACCGGGCCGTCATCACCGTCCCCGCGTACTTCGGCGAGCGCCAGGTCGCCGCCACCCAGGAGGCCGGGCGGCTGGCCGGCCTGCACGTGCTGCGGGTCATCAACGAGCCCACCGCGGCCGCCCTCGCCTACGGGATGACCAGCGAGCCCGGGGACGAAGCGCGCACCGTACTGGTCTACGACCTGGGCGGCGGCACCTTCGACATCTCCATCCTGCTGCTGGTGCCCGGTTCGGTCTCGGTGCTCGGCATCGAGGGCGACAACCTGCTCGGCGGCGACGACTTCGACCGCGCCATCACCGGCGCGCTGCTGGCGGACATCCGCGCGGAGCACGGGACGGACTACCAGCCCGACCGCCGGGACCGGCCGCGGATCGCCGCCGCCGCCGAGGTCGTCAAGATCGAGCTGTCCAACCAGGAGGCCTCGGAGGTGGTCCTGCCCGGGCTGGGCGCAGGCCAGTTGGTCCTGGAGACGGTCTTCGAGCGGTCCCGTTTCGAGGAGTTGATCAGGAGTCAGATCGAGCGCACCATCGAACTGACCCAGAAGGCCATCATGCAGGCCAACCTCACCGTCGGGGACATCGACGAGGTGCTGCTGGTCGGCGGCTCGACCTCGATCCCGTTGGTGGCACGGCGGTTGGGCGAGGTCTTCGGCCACCAGCGGATCCGCCGCGGGGTCAACCCGATGCAGTGCGTGGCGCTGGGCGCAGCGGTGCAGTCCGCGCTGGTCGCCGAGGTGGAGTGCCCGGAGTGCCGCGCCCCCGGCGACCTGGCCGCCTCGGCCTGCGCCAACTGCGCCGCCTCGCTGCTCGGCGGCCCCCGCCTCTCCTGCCCGGGCTGCCACCTGCCGGTGGACGCCGCGGCCGAGGCCTGCCCCAAGTGCGGCCGCCAGGTGGCCACCGGGACCGCCGGAGCCACCGAGGCCGGTGGCGCCACCGCGAGCGCCCCCGTCGCGACGACGGCCGCCCCGGTGCCCGCCGCGCAGACCCACAGCTGCCCGCGCTGCGGCACCCCGGCCGCCCCGGGCGCCACCGCCTGCGAGCTCTGCGGGATGTCGCTCACCGGCGGCGGCAGCGGCACCAGCGCGGCCGAGGACGTGGGCCTGCGCTGTGCGAACTGCGGGACCGTCAATCCGCCCGGCACCGAAGTCTGCGCATCCTGCGACGAGTTGATGCAGGTCACCAACCCCTTCGACATCACCCCGAAGAACCTGGGCATCGAGCTCAACGACGGCCGGCTGGCCGTCATCATCCCCAAGAACACCAGCTATCCGACCAGTTCACCGGTCAGCCGGGAGTTCGTGGTCTCCGGCAGCGGCCGCCAGCGGCTGGAGGTCGCGGTCTACGAGGGCGAGCACGAGACCGCCCAGCAGAACGAGTTGATCGGCCACCTCAGCCTGCGGCTGCCGGCCGGCCTGGGCGGACGCACCCCGGTGGACGTCTCCTTCGGTCTGGACCGGGACCGCACCATCACCCTCTCGGTGCAGATCCAGGGCGGCGAGCAGAAGACCGTCAAGCTGGAGCGGGTCACCCTCGACCCGGAGCTCAAGGTGCAGGTGGAGGACCAGCAGCGGCAGATCGAGAGCTTCACCGACCGCTGGGGCGAGGAGCTCACCGAGGCCGAACTGCGCGAGGCCCGGCAGCTGATGGACACGCTGGACGACATGGCCGCGGGCCAGACCAGGGGCCGGTCGGTGGACGCGGCGCTGGAGCGGGCCCAGTTCCAGCTCCAGGCCCAGCGCTGGGTGCGCGGTTCGGAGGCGTACCTGAGCCTGTTCATCCACTACTGC
Source organism: Kitasatospora sp. NPDC008050 (assembly GCF_042957465.1). NCBI lineage: Bacteria > Bacillati > Actinomycetota > Actinomycetes > Kitasatosporales > Streptomycetaceae > Kitasatospora > Kitasatospora sp. NPDC008050. Next base: position 313,352 of record NZ_JBIBIJ010000009.1, on the reverse strand, counting down.
GAGAAGCACCTGGACCCCAGCGACCTGGTCCGGCTGCGCGCGGTGGCCGCGCGGCTGCGCGATCGCCGCGAGGCGGCGGACTGGGACGGCGCGGTGGCCGCGGCCTCGGAGGCGGACGAGCTGTGCGCCTCGCTCGGCCACACCTTCCGGATGCTGACCATGTGCAACGTCTACGTCAGCCAGAGCCTGGTCTCCCCCGCCCTGGCCCAACGGATCCTGGCCGAACTGCGCGGGCTGGACGAGGCGGTGGAGTCGGCCAACATGGAGGCCGCCAACCGGCACAACTCGGCCCTGCTGCTGCTCTACGCCGAGGCGCAGCGGGAGCTCGGCGACGAGCCGGCGCCGGAGTCCCTCGGCCCGGTCCGCCCCGAGGAGGCCGGTCCCCGATGAGCACCGCCCCCAACGCCTCGCACGTGCCGCCCATCGAGGTGCCCTGCCCGCAGTGCGCGGTGCCGGCGGAGCAGGAGAGCCTGCGCTGCCCGTCCTGCCGCGAGGACCTGGCCGCCCTGGTCCGGCTGCGCTACACCGGCCGGATCGACTACAACGAGGCCCTCACCCACCTGCGTTCCGGCGACACCCCGGCGGCGCTGGCCCTGCTCCGCCGCGCCCTGACCACCGAGCCGGACCTGCGCCCGGCCCTGACCCTGCTCGCCGACCTGACCGCCCGAGCGAAGGGAGCCAGCAGCGCCGAACCGGTCGACCGGTGACCCGGCGTCGGGCTCGACCGGTGACCCGGCGTCGGTGGTGGGCGGGCTGACCGGCACAATCACCGGTATGCGGCACATCCTCATCATCGGCATCGGCGCGGGCGACCCCGACCACCTGACGCTGCAGGCGGTCAAGGCCATCGCCCGCACGGACGTCTTCTTCATCCTGGACAAGAACGAGCAGCGCCAGGACCTCATCCAGCTGCGGCGTCAGCTGCTCGCCGACCACGCGCGGCCCGGCCACCGGGTGGTCGACGTGCCGGACGCCGAGCGCGACCGTCACACGCCCGCCTACACCGAGGCCGTGGACGACTGGCGCCGGCGCCGGGCCGACCTGGTCGAGGAGTTGATGGCGGAGCACCTGGGCCCGGAACAGACCGGGGCGTTCCTGGTCTGGGGTGATCCGAGCCTGTACGACAGCGTGATCGCGGTGGTCGAGCAGGTGCACGAGCGGGGCGGGGCGGACTTCGACTACGAGGTCATCCCCGGGATCAGCAGCATCTCGGTGCTGGCCGCCCGCCACCGCACCACCTTGACCCGGGTCGGCCGGGCGGTGCAGGTCACCACCGGGCGGCGGCTCGCCCAGGGGTTCCCCGAGGGGGTGGACGACGTGGTGGTGATGCTGGACGGGCGCGCCGCGTTCACCGAGATCGACCCGCAGGGCCTGGAGATCTTCTACGGCGCCTACCTGGGCACGCCCGACGAGATCCTCGCCGCGGGCCCGCTCGCCGAGACCGCCGAGAGCATCCGCCGGCTGCGGGACGAGGCCCGGCAGCGCAAGGGCTGGATCATGGACAGCTATCTGCTGCGCCGCAGCACCGACTGACCGCCGGAACGCGCGACGGGCCGGCCGCCCTCCGGGGGAGGGCGGCCGGCCCGTCGCGGGGTGCGACCAGGTCAGCGGTGGGTGAAGGACGCCGGCCGCTTCTCGACGAAGGCCGCCATCCCCTCCTTCTGGTCCGCGGTGGCGAAGGTGGCGTGGAAGAGCCGGCGCTCGAACCGGACGCCCTCGGCCAGGGTGGTCTCGAAGGCCCGGTTGACGCTCTCCTTGAGCATCAGCACGGCCGGCGCCGACATCCCGGCCACCGTCTCGGCCACGGCCAGCGCCTCGCCGAGCAGGTCCCCGGCGGGCAGCACCCGGGAGACCAGGCCGGAGCGTTCGGCCTCCTCGGCGTCCATCATCCGCCCGGTCAGGCACAGGTCCATCGCCTTGGCCTTGCCGATCGCCCGGGTCAGCCGCTGGGAGCCGCCGATGCCCGGGATCACGCCGAGCTTGATCTCCGGCTGGCCGAACTTCGCGGTGTCGGCGGCGAGCAGGATGTCGCAGAGCATCGCCAACTCGCAGCCACCGCCCAGCGCGTAGCCGGCCACCGCGGCGACGACCGGCTTGCGCAGCCGGCCCAGCTCGTCCCAGGCGGTGAACCAGTCGCTGAGGTAGGCCTCGGCGAACTCCAGCGCCTGCATCTCCTTGATGTCGGCGCCGGCCGCGAAGGCCTTGGCCGAGCCGGTGACCAGCAGGCAGCCGATCTCCGGGTCGCGGTCGAACTCCTTGGCCGCCGCGACGAACTCGTTCATCAGCTGGGTGTTGAGCGCGTTCAGCGCCTTGGGCCGGTTGAGCGTGATCAGACCGACCCGGCCCTTGCGCTCGACCAGGATGGTCTCGTACTCGGTCACTGACCGTCCTTCCGCAGGGTGGTGACGATGGCCGAGAAGTCCAGGGCGGCGCCCTGACCCTCGGCGAACTGGGCGAACAGCTCGGCGGCCTTCAGACCGAGTTCGGCCGGCACGCCGCCGGCCCTGGCGGCGTTGGCGGCCAGCCCGAGGTCCTTGGCCATCAGCGCGGCCGCGAAGCCCGCCGCGTAGTCGCGGTTGGCCGGGCTGGTCGGCACCGGGCCGGGGACCGGACAGTTGGTGGTCAGCGCCCAGCACTGGCCGGAGGCGGTGGAGGCCACGTCGAACAGCGCCTGGTTGCTCAGGCCCAGGCTCTCGCCGAGCACGAAGGCCTCGCTGACCGCGATCATCGAGATGCCCAGGATCATGTTGTTGCAGATCTTCGCGGCCTGCCCGGACCCGGCCGGACCGCAGTGGACCACCTTGCGGCCCATCGCCTCCAGGACCGGCTGCACGGTGGCGAAGTCGTCCTCGCCCGCGCCGACCATGAAGGTCAGCGTGGCGCCGGTGGCCCCGACCACGCCGCCGGAGACCGGCGCGTCCACCGCCCGGTGGCCGGCCGCCACCGCCAGGGCGTTCGCGGCCCGGGCATCGGCGACGTCGATGGTGGAGCAGTCCACGAACAGGGTGCCGGGGCGGGCGGCGGCCAGCAGGCCACCGTCGTAGGCGGCCAGCACGTGCCGGCCGGCCGGCAGCATGGTGATCACCAGGTCGGCCCCGGCCACCGCCTCGGCGGCCGAGCCCACCGCCAGGACGCCGGCGGCCGCGGCCTGCTCCAGCGCCTGCGGGGCGAGGTCGAAACCGGTCACCCGGTGTCCGGCCTTGACCAGGTTGGCGGCCATCGGCCCACCCATGTTGCCCAGCCCGACGAAACCGATCGCGAGGGTCATCAGCGCTCCTGGGGTGTAGTGGTGGCAAGGCCGAGTTCACGCTCGCCGAGCGGGGCGAAGAAGCGTGCCACGGCCTCGTCGGTGACGTCCGCCAGGGTCGGCGGGTCCCAGCGGGGGTTGCGGTCCTTGTCGATCACCTGGGCCCGGATGCCCTCGGCCAGGTCGGGCCCGCTGAGCGCGGCGCAGGAGGTGCGGAACTCCTGGTCCAGCACCTCCTCCAAGCTGTCCAGCGAGCGGGCCCGGCGCAGCGCGGCCAGCGCGGCCTTGACCGCGGTCGGCGACTTGGCGGCGATCTGCTCGGCGGCCTCCTTGGCCGCCTGGCGGCCGTCGGCGGCGAGCCTGCGCAGGATCTCCTCGACCGTGTCGGCGGCGTAGCACGCGTCGATCCAGTCGAGCTGCTCGGCGAGCGCCGCGGTCGGCGCGGTGGCGGTGTGCCGGGCCAGCGCGTCGGGCACCGGCAGCTCGGCCAGGTCGGCGACGAGCTGCGGCAGCCGCTCGGCGGGCACGTAGTGGTCGGCCAGCCCGCACAGCAGCGCGTCGCCCGCGCCCACCGTGCCCGCGGTGAGGGCGAGATGGGTGCCGAGCTCGCCGCGCGCCCGGGACAGCAGGAAGATCCCGCCGACGTCGGGCACGAAGCCGATGCCGGTCTCCGGCATCGCCACCTTGGTGCGCTCGGTGACGATGCGCACGCTGCCGTGCGCGGAGACCCCGACGCCGCCGCCCATCACGATGCCGTCCATCAGGGCGACGTACGGCTTGGGGTAGCGGGCGATCCGGGCGTTGAGGTGGTACTCGTCGCGCCAGAACTCCTCGGCCAGCTGCGGCACACCGCTCACCGCGGCCTGCCGGATGGCGCGGATGTCGCCGCCGGCGCACAGCCCGCGCTCGCCCGCCCCGGTGATCAGCACCGCCGACACCCGGTCGTCGAGCTCCCAGGCGTCCAGTGCCTCGGCGATCCGCCGCACCATGTCGTGGGTGAGCGCGTTGAGCGCCTTGGGCCGGTTGAGGACGATGTGGCCCAGCCGCCCCTCGCGGCGCAGCAGGACCTCCTGCTCCTGGTCCGAGGCGGCCGGCGCGTTCGTCACGTCGGGCCGGCTCATCAGGCGGCCCCGATCAGGCCGCGGGCCACGATGACACGCATGATCTCGTTGGTCCCTTCCAGGATCTGATGCACCCGCAGGTCGCGGACGATCTTCTCCAGACCGTACTCGGCCAGGTAGCCGTATCCGCCGTGCAGTTGCAGAGCGGCGTTGGCCACCTCGAAGCCGGTGTCGGTGACATGGCGCTTGGCCATGGCGCACAGCTCCGGTGCGCGCGGGTCCTTGCGGTCCAGCGCCCCCGCCGCGCGCCAGAGCAGCGCCCGGGCGGCCTCCAGCTCGATGGCCATGTCGGCCAGCCGGAACTGCAGCGCCTGCGCGTCCAGCAGCCGGGCACCGAAGGCCTGGCGGTCCTTGAGGTAGCGGGTGGCCCGCTCCAGGGCCTCCTGCGCGCCGCCCAGCGAGCAGGAGGCGATGCCGAGGCGGCCGCCGTTCAGCCCGCTCATCGCGATCCGGAAGCCGCCGCCCTCCTCGCCGAGCAGCCGGTCGGCGGGCACCCGGACGCCCTCCAGGATGACCTGGCGGGTGGGCTGGGCGTTCCAGCCCATCTTGTGCTCGTTGGGCCCGAACGACAGGCCCGCGTCCTCCCGGTCGACCAGGAAGGCGGAGATCCCGCCGGGGCCGGGCCCGCCGGTGCGCGCCATCACGACGTACACCTGCGAGGTGCCGGCGCCGGAGATGAACTGCTTGACGCCGTCGAGCACCCAGTGGTCGCCGTCGCGCACCGCACGGGTGCTCAGCGCGGCGGCGTCCGAGCCGGCGCCGGGTTCGGTGAGGCAGTAGCTGGCCAGGTGCTCCATCGTGCAGAGCCCGGGCAGCCACCGCTCGCGCTGCTGCTCGCTGCCGTACTGGTCGACCATCCAGGCGACCATGTTGTGGATCGAGAGGTAGGCGGCGATCGAGGGGCAGCCGGTGGAGAGCGCCTCGAAGATCAGCACCCCGTCCTGCCGGGTGAGCGCCGAGCCGCCGAACTTCTCACCGACGTACACCCCGCCCAGGCCCAGGGCCGCCGCCTTGCGCAGCACGTCCACCGGGAAGTGCTTCTTCTGGTCCCACTCCACCGCGTGCGGGGCCAGGTGTTCGCGGGCGAACTCACCTGTGGTCTCCGCTATGGCGAGCTGGTCCTCACTCAGGTCGTGCACGCCGCTCAGTCCATCGTGGGGATGCTGAAGCTCGCGCTCTCCTTGACCCCGGAGGGCCAGCGCGAGGTGACGGTGCGGGTGCGGGTGTAGAAGCGGATCGAGTCCGGGCCGTGCTGGTTGAGGTCGCCGAAGCCGGAGCGCTTCCAGCCGCCGAAGGTGTGGTAGGCGATCGGCACGGGGATCGGCACGTTGACGCCGACCATGCCGGTGTTGACCCGGCGGGAGAAGTCGCGGGCGGTGTCACCGTCGCGGGTGAAGATCGCCACACCGTTGCCGAACTCGTGCTCGCTGGGCAGCCGCAGCGCCTCCTCGTAGTCCGCGGCGCGGACCACGGTGAGCACCGGACCGAAGATCTCCTCGCGGTAGATCCGCATGCCGGTGGTGACCCGGTCGAACAGCGAGGCGCCCAGGAAGTAGCCGTCCTCGTGGCCCGCCAGCTTGAAGTCCCGGCCGTCCACCAGCAGCTCGGCGCCCTCGTCGACGCCGATCTCGATGTAGTCGCGGACCCGGTCCAGCGCGTCGCGCCCGACCAGCGGGCCGAAGTCGGCCGCCGGGTCGTCGGAGCGGCCCACCTTCAGGGTGGCGATCCGCTCCTGGAGCTTGGCGACCAGCTTGTCGGCCGTCTCCTCGCCCACCGGGACGGCCACCGAGATCGCCATGCAGCGCTCGCCCGCCGAGCCGTAGCCGGCGCCCACCAGCGCCTCCACGGCCTGGTCGAGGTCGGCGTCCGGCATGATGATCATGTGGTTCTTGGCGCCGCCGAAGCACTGGGCGCGCTTGCCGTGGGCCGCGGCGGTGGCGTAGACGTGGGCGGCGATCGGCGTGGAGCCGACGAAGCCGAGCGCCTGCACCCGCGGGTCCTCCAGCAGGGTGTCCACCGCCTCCTTGCCGCCGTTGACGACGTTGAGCACGCCGGCCGGCAGCCCGGCCTCCAGGAACAGCTCGGCCAGGCGCAGCGGCACCGAGGGGTCGCGCTCGGAGGGCTTGAGGATGAAGGCGTTGCCGCAGGCGATGGCCGGCGCGGCCTTCCACAGCGGGATCATCGCGGGGAAGTTGAACGGCGTGATGCCGGCCACCACGCCCAGCGGCTGGCGCATCGAGTAGACGTCGATGCCGGTGCCGGCGTTGTCGGTGAACTCGCCCTTGAGCAGGTGCGGGATGCCGGCGGCGAACTCCACCACCTCCAGGCCGCGCTGCAGGTCGCCGTGCGCGTCGGCGATGGTCTTGCCGTGCTCGGCGGAGAGCAGCCGGGCCAGCGACTCGCGCTCGCCCTCGACCAGCTGCAGGAAGCGCATCATGATCCGGGCCCGGCGCTGCGGGTTGAAGGCGGCCCACTCGCGCTGGGCGCGCTCGGCGTCCGCGATCGCGGCCTCGACCTCGCCGCGGTTCGCCAGCGGCACCCGGGCCTGGACCTGGCCGGTGTTGGGGTCGTAGACGTCGCCGAAGGCACCCGAGGTACCCGGGACGTGCTTGCCCCCGATGAAATGCGTCAGTTCACGGACCATCGGTTCCTGCTCTCTCGTGGGGTGGTGAGAGGAGGACGGGCGCTGCGCGCCCCGGCCGAATGCGCTGGTGGCGCGGTGCTGCCGGTGCCGTCCTCGTGAAGCGAAACGGCGGCGGACCGTGCCGGATCCGGCCGGCTCCCGACACCGCGGACCTGCGGACCGACCATATAGTTGGACGTCCTAGTAAGTCTAGAAGGCAAATCAGGACGTCCACCGGGGTGGGGTTGGTGTCGGGAGGGGCCCGTCACGGGATATCTTGATATCAAGACGTTGTAGCCGTGAAGCGGAGCACTGATGACTGACTCGACCATCATCTATACGCACACTGACGAGGCCCCGGCCCTGGCAACGTATTCGTTCCTGCCGGTGATCCAGGCCTACGCCTCGACAGCGGGCGTCAAGGTGGAGACGCGCGACATCTCGCTGGCCGGGCGCATCATCGCCAGCTTCCCGGAGTACCTGGAGGAGGGCCAGCGGATCGCCGACGCGCTCTCGGAGCTCGGTGAGCTGGCCAAGACCCCCGAGGCCAACATCATCAAGCTGCCGAACATCTCGGCCTCCATCCCGCAGCTCAAGGCGGCCATCGCCGAGCTGCAGGCCCAGGGCTACGCCCTGCCGAACTACCCGGACGAGCCGAAGTCCGACGAGGAGCGCGAGGCCCGCGCCCGGTACGACAAGATCAAGGGCAGCGCCGTCAACCCCGTCCTGCGCGAGGGCAACTCCGACCGCCGGGCGCCCGCCTCGGTCAAGAACTACGCCAAGACCCACCCGCACCGGATGGGCGCCTGGAGCTCGGACTCCAAGACCAACGTCGCCACCATGGGTGTCAACGACTTCCGCCACACCGAGAAGTCCGCGGTCATCGCCGAGGCCGGCTCGCTGCGGATCGAGCTGGCGGCCGCCGACGGCAGCACCGTCGTGCTGCGCGAGTCGGTCCCGGTCCAGGCCGGCGAGGTCGTCGACGCCTCCGTGATGCGCGTCGCCGCGCTGCGCGAGTTCCTGGCCGCCCAGGTCGCGCGGGCCAAGGCCGAGGGCGTGCTGTTCTCGGTGCACCTGAAGGCCACCATGATGAAGGTCTCCGACCCGATCATCTTCGGCCACGTGGTGCGCGCCTTCTTCCCCAAGACCTTCGCCCAGTTCGGTGAGGTGCTGGCCGGCGCCGGCCTGAACCCGAACAACGGCCTCGGCGGCATCCTCGGCGGCCTGGACGCGCTGCCGCAGGGCGCCGAGATCAAGGCCTCCTTCGAGGCCGAGCTGGCCGAGGGCCCGGCCCTGGCGATGGTCGACTCCGACCGCGGCATCACCAACCTGCACGTGCCGAGCGACGTCATCGTCGACGCCTCGATGCCGGCCATGATCCGCACCTCCGGCCACATGTGGGGCCCGGACGGCAAGGAGGCCGACACCCTGGCCGTGCTGCCGGACAGCAGCTACGCGGGCGTCTACCAGGTCGTCCTCGACAACTGCCGCGAGCACGGCGCCTTCGACCCGACCACCATGGGCTCGGTGCCGAACGTCGGCCTGATGGCGCAGGCGGCCGAGGAGTACGGCAGCCACGACAAGACCTTCGAGATCCCGGCCGACGGCACCGTCCGCCTGGTCGACGCGGCCGGCAACGCGGTCATCGAGCAGCCGGTCAGCGCCGGCGACGTGTTCCGCGCCTGCCAGACCAAGGACGTGCCGATCCGCGACTGGGTCAAGCTCGCCGTCAACCGCGCCCGCGCCACCGGCAACCCGGCCGTCTTCTGGCTGGACGAGACCCGCGCGCACGACGCCAACCTGATCGCCAAGGTCAAGGCGTACCTGCCGGAGCACGACACCGAGGGCCTGCAGATCGAGATCCTCGCCCCCGAGCAGGCCACCGCCTTCTCGCTGGAGCGCATCCGCCGCGGCGAGGACACCATCTCGGTCACCGGCAACGTGCTGCGCGACTACCTGACCGACCTGTTCCCGATCCTGGAGCTGGGCACCAGCGCCAAGATGCTCTCGGTCGTCCCGCTGATCAACGGCGGCGGTCTGTTCGAGACGGGCGCCGGCGGCTCCGCCCCCAAGCACGTCCAGCAGCTGGTCAAGGAGAACTACCTGCGCTGGGACAGCCTGGGCGAGTTCTTCGCGCTGGCGGCCAGCTTCGAGCACCTGGCGCAGAGCACCGGCAACGCCGACGCCCAGGTGCTGGCCGACACCCTGGACCGGGCCACCGGCACCTTCCTCAACGAGGACAAGTCGCCCAGCCGTCGCCTCGGTGGCATCGACAACCGCGGCAGCCACTTCTACCTGGCGCTCTACTGGGCCCAGGAGCTGGCGAAGCAGGGCGAGGACGCCAAGCTGGCCGCCGCGTTCGGCCCGCTGGCCCGGACGCTGGCCGAGCAGGAGCAGACCATCGTCGACGAGCTGATCGCCGTGCAGGGCGCGCCGGTCGAGCTGGGCGGCTACTACCAGCCCGACCCGGCCAAGGCCGCGGCGGCCATGCGCCCGTCGAAGACCTTCAACGAGGCGATCGCCACCCTCGGCTGATCCGGTCACACCCCTCGGCCCCCGGGTCCGCTGCTGCGGACCCGGGGGCCTTGCCACGTCAGGAGGCGGCCCACAGCTCGCCGCCGCGGGCGGCGACCTGGGCCCCGATCCGGGCCAGCGCCTCGGCCACCGGCAGCGGTTCGAGCCGCCGGCCGTCGCGCAGCCGCAGCGCGACCGCCTCCGCCGCCGCCTCCCTGGGCCCGATCACCGCCTGGTACGGCACCAGCCGCGCGGTGCGGATCCGCGCCCCCAGGCCGCCCTCTTCGGGCAGCACCAGCTCCGCCCGCAACCCCTCGGCCACACACCGGTCGACCAGCGCGGCGGCCACCGGCACCTCGGCCTCGCCCACCGGCAGCGCGACCAGCTGCACCGGCGCCAGCCAGCCGGGGAAAGCGCCCGCGTGCCGCTCGATCAGCTGGGCCACCACCCGCTCCACGCTGCCGATCACCGCGCGGTGCACCATCACCGGGCGGTGCCGGGCGCCGTCCGCACCGATGTAGCGCAGGTCGAACCGCTCGGGCTGGTGGAAGTCGACCTGGATGGTGGACAGGGTGGCCTCGCGTCCGGCGCCGTCGGCGATCTGGACATCGATCTTGGGGCCGTAGAACGCCGCCTCTCCCGCCACGCTCTCGTAGTCGATCCCGGCCTCCTCCAGCACGCCGATCAGCAACTCCCCGGCCTGGCGCCACATCCCCTGGTCGGCGACGTACTTGCCGCCCTCGCCGGGCAGCGAGAGCCGGTAGCGGGCGGCCTCGATGCCCAGCACCCGGTAGGCCTCGCGGATCAACTCCAGGGCGGCGCGCACCTCCTGGGCCACCTGGTCCAGGGTGCAGAAGATGTGCGCGTCATTGAGCTGGATCGAGCGGACCCTGGTCAGCCCGCCCAGCACCCCGGACCGCTCGGAGCGGTACATGCCGCCCAGCTCGGCCATCCGCAGCGGCAGCTCGCGGTAACTGCGGGCCCGGGAGCGGAAGATCACCGCGTGGTGCGGGCAGAGGCTGGGCCGCAGCACCACCTGCTCGCCGCCCAGGTCCATCGGCGGGAACATGTCCTCGCGGTAGTGCGCCCAGTGCCCCGAGATCTCGTACAGCTCGCGTTTGCCCAGCACCGGCGAGTAGACGTGCCGGTAGCCGGCCCGGCGCTCCACCTCGCGGATGTACTCCTCCACCGCGTGCCGCACGGCGGCGCCGGCCGGCAGCCAGTACGGCAGGCCGGCGCCGATCAGCGGGTCGGTGTCGAACAGGTCGAGCTCGCGGCCGAGCCTGCGGTGGTCAGGAACGGGCCGGGACAACTGGTCGGACATGGGGACTCCTCGGCTGGTGCGGAGCGAGTACCCACATGGCGAAGCCCCGGGGCACTCGCCCCGGGGCTCGGTCGACGTGAAGCAGCTGTCAGCGCACCGGGACGGTCTCCGGCGTCGTCGTCGCGACTGCGTGCTTCGGGAAGCTCATGTCGGCCAGCGTAGCAGCGGGTCGCGCGGGCGGACATCGAAAAACGCCATCGGAAAACGCCACGGCCCCGACCTCTTGTGGTGGTCGGGGCCGTGGCGAATGGCGGGTGGCCTAGCGGGCCGGACGCCAGAACTCGGGAAGCCGGTCCGATCGGACCGAACGCTCGCCTCTTGGGGGGACGAGCCAGGCGAACAGCTTCTTGAGCATCGTAACCTCCTTTCATCGCGAACATGTCATGACTATGGCTACACCATGCACATGAACGAATCCACTGGGTGAGGCAGTTGGGGGTCGGATTCGGCCAAAGAATGGCCGGGAGGGCGCACTTGCCCCTTGACACGGGTCGGGCCTGCCCCGGCACCCGCAGGCCGCACGCACGCGGCGGCGCTACACCGCGCTCGGCGCCGTCGGCGTGCTGACCGGGATGTTGATGCCGAGCATCCGGGCCCCGCTCTCGCTGTGCGGCCGGTGCGCACTGCCCGGCGCGAACACCACGTACGAACCGGGGCCCAGCCGGCGCCCGCCCTCGATGACCTCGCCGCTGATCACGTAGTAGCGCTCCTCGCCCTCGTGCCGGTCCAGCCGCGGCCACCGGGTCCCCGGGGCGAAGTCGATCACCCAGCCGTCGGCCAGCGTGGTCCTCGGCAGGCTGCGCCGGGTGATGCCGGGGGCCACCTCGGTGGGCTCGACCTCGTCGACCCGGAGGTACCGCACCAGGTCCGGCCGCTCGTCGCTTCGTCCATCGCTCACTCGATCGCTCATGGGTCCAGCCTGGCCGGAAGCGGTCCGCCCGCCCCAGTGTCCGGAACGACACGGTGAGGTACTTTCCTGCCATGCCCTCCTCGCCCCCGGGGGACCGCCCCCACCGGGTCGTCGCGCTCGCCCAGCCGCCCCAGTCGACCTTCGAACTGGCCATCGCCGCCGAGGTGTTCGGCGTGCGGCGACCCGGCCTGCCGGCCCACTACACGTTCCAGGTCTGCGCCGAACACCCCGGCGGCGTACCGACCCTGGCCGGCTACGAGCTGGCGGTGACCGCCGGCCTGCCGGCGCTGGCGGAAGCGGACACCATCGTGGTGCCGGGCCGGCGCCCACCCGGCACGCCGGACTCCCCCGCCTCCCCCGCCGTCCTGACCGCCCTGCGCCAGGCCCACGCCCGCGGCGCCCGGGTGGTGGCGATCTGCGCGGGCGCCTTCGTACTGGCCGGGGCCGGGCTGCTGGACGGCCGCCGCGCCACCACCCACTGGCGGATGGCCCAGGAGCTGGCGACCGGGTTCCCCGCCGTCCAGGTCGACGCCGACGTGCTCTTCGTCGACCACGGTGACGTCGCCACCAGCGCCGGGACGGCGGCCGGCGTCGACCTCTGCCTGCACCTGGTACGGGCCGACCACGGCGCCGCCTACGCCGCCCAGGTCGCCCGCCACATGGTCATGCCCCCGCACCGCGAGGGCGGCCAACTCCAGTACGCGGCAGTCCCGCTGACCGCCGGGCAACCCGCCGAATCGCTGGCCGCCCTGTTGGAGTGGGCCACCGGCCGGCTGGCGCAGCCGCTCTCCGTCGACGACCTGGCCGCCCGCGTCGGCGTCTCCCCGCGGACCCTGGCCCGCCGCTTCGCCGAACAGCTGGGCACCAGCCCCGGCCAGTGGCTGCTCGCCCAGCGCATCACCGCCGCCCGGGCCCTGCTGGAGGAGACCGACCTGCCGGTCGACACCATCGCGCTGCGCGTGGGCCTCTCCTCGGCCGTCAACCTCCGCCGCCGCTTCCACCAGGCCCTGCGCACCACCCCCTCCGCCTACCGACGCGCCTTCCGCGGCACCGCCGCCCACTGAGCCGACGGCCGCGCCGTGGCAGGACGGCGGCAGCGCGGCCAGGGCCGCGACACGCCGGTCACCCCCGTGGCAGCCGATCCGCGCTGTGCTCGGCCCAGCCCGGCAGCGCGAGGCCCAGCGCGCGGCAGTACCCGAGCACCCGCCAGGCCGTCGCCCGCGCGGCGCGCACGGTGGCGTCCGACAGGTGCAGCGCAGCCGAGATCTCCCGCTCGGTCCACCCCTGGTTGAGCAGCAGCAGGACGACGGCGGGGCGGTCCCGCTCGTCCGGCGCCAGGCCCGCCGCGATGATCCCCTCCACCAGCCGCACCGCGCCCCCGCCCAGGGCCAGCAGCGCGCCGCTCTGGCGGCGCAGCACCTGGCGCTCCATCGGGGTCAGCCCGCCCCAGATGCCGTCGCCCTCCCCGTCCGCCACCGCCTGCCGCAGGCAGGCCTCGCGCACCGGGCAGCACCGGCAGACGCCCTTGGCCGCCGCCACCCGGGCGCCGTTGTCGACGACCCGGCCGGCCTCGGCGGCGCGTCCGCAGGCGAAGAACAGCTCCGGGTCGACAAAACGACACGCCGGCCCGGTGATGACGACCTGCCCGGCCCCACCCGCTTGGTCAATGACCGAAGACCGTGACATTCCCGCCTCCTCGGCCCGTCTGCGGGCCGCACCGGCGGTACGGCCTCACAAGCTGTCACGGACCATCCGACCTGCGGGTTCACCACCCGGCGGGCGACGCCCCACGATCGCCCCCATCCGCAGCCGGCCGATCAGCGGCAGCACCGCCCGGGGCGCTGCGGATCCGCGACCTCACGCAGGCCTCCAGCGCGGCGACGGCGCGCTGCTTCTGATCGGACGTCATGCCTCGCCCGCCACGCCCGACCCCGACCCGCCCGGGGCGGATCCGGTGGAGTCGACCCGGGCGGGGAGGCGCGAGGCCGGTACGAGAAATCCCCCCGGCGCCACCGCGGACCCGCCGCATGGAGCAGCGAGTGCAACATCACACCCGGTAACCCTGCTGCGGCTTTAGGCCCGGGCACTAACCTGCCCCCATGACGGTCCCGCCCGAAGGGCTCCCCCTGGCCGCCGAGTTCCCGGATGCAAGCCGTGAGCAGTGGCGGCGCCTGGTCGAAGGCGTCCTGAGCAAGTCAGGTACGCGAATCGCCGCCGGTACACCGGCCGAGGACGCGCTGGCCAGCACGCTCCAGGACGGGCTGCGCGCCCGTCCGCTGTACACCGCCGAGGACGCCCCGGCTCCGGCCGCGGCCGGCTATCCCGGTTTCCCGCCGTTCGTGCGTGGCGGCCGCCCGCAGGGCCCGGCGGTGGCGGGCTGGGAGGTCCGCCAGTACCACGCCGACCCGGACCCGGCGCGCGCCGCCGAGGCGGTGCTGGCCGACCTGGAGCACGGCGGCGGCTCGGTCTGGCTCACCCTCGGCGAGGCCGGCCTGCCGGTCTCGGCGCTGCCCACCGTCCTGCGGGACGTCTACCTGGATCTCGCGGGCGTGGTGCTGGACGCCGGCCCGCAGACCAAGGCGGCCGCCGAGCGGTTCTTCCAGCTGCTGGCCGAGCGCGCGGTCGCGAACGAGGCGGCCACCGGCAGCCTCGGCGCCGACCCGCTGGGCCTGCTCGCCCGCACCGGCAGCGTTGCCGACGGCGCCGATGACACGGGCGACGACGCCACCACCGCCCGCCTCGCCGAGGCCGCCGAGCTGGCCGCGCGCTGCCACCGGGACTACCCGGGCCTGCGCGCCCTCACCGTCGACGCCCTGGCCTACCACGAGGCCGGCGCCTCCCCCGCCCAGGAGCTGGGCGCCGCGCTCGCCACCGGCGTCGCCTACCTGCGCGAGCTGACCGCCGCCGGCCTGTCCGTGGACGCGGCCGCCGGCCAGCTGGAGTTCCGCTTCGCCGCCACCGAGGACCAGTTCCTCACCATCGCCAAGTTCCGCGCCGCGCGCCGCCTGTGGGCCCGGGTCGCCGAGGTCAGCGGGGTCTCGCCGCAGGCCGCCGCGCAGCGCCAGCACGCCGTCACCTCGGCCGTGATGATGACCGCGCGCGACCCGTGGGTGAACATGCTGCGCACCACGGTGGCCACCCTGGCCGCCGGGGTCGGCGGCGCCGACGCGGTGACCGTGCTGCCGTTCGACAGCGCGCTCGGACTGCCGGACGCCTTCGCCCGCCGGATCGCCTGCAACACCCAGGCGATCCTGCTGGAGGAGTCACACCTGGGCCGGGTGATCGACCCGGCCGGCGGCTCCTGGTACGTGGAGCAGCTGACCGAGGAGCTGGCGCAGGCCGCCTGGGCCTGGTTCCAGGAGATCGAGCGGGCCGGCGGCCTGCGCGCCGCGCTGGACTCCGGGCTCATCGGCGAGCGGATCGCCGCCACCTGGGCCGAGCGCTCGGCCAGGCTCGCCAAGCGGCGCGAGCCGATCACCGGCGTCAGCGAGTTCCCCAACCTCGGCGAGCAGCCGCTGGTCCGCGAGCCGGCCCCGCATCTCCCTGGCCGCGCTCGGCCCGGCGGCGGCGGCCTGCCCCGGGTGCGCCGGGCGGAGGCCTTCGAGGCGCTGCGGGACCGCTCGGACGCGCACCTGGCGGCCACCGGCAGCCGCCCCAGGCTCTTCCTGGCGGCGCTCGGCCCGGCGTCCGCGCACACCGCGCGGGCCACCTTCGCCGCCAACCTGTTCCAGGCCGGTGGGATCGAGACGGTCCTCGCCGCGGGCACCGAGCCGGCCGCGCTGGCGGCGGAGTTCACCGCGAGCGGCGCGACCACGGCCTGCCTGTGCTCCAGCGACACGCTCTACGCTGAACTGGGCGAGTCGGTGGCCGGCGCACTGAAGGCGGCCGGCGCCGGCACCGTGCTGCTGGCCGGACGGCCCGGCGAGCAGCGGGAGGCCTACCAACGAGCCGGGGTGGACGAGTTCGTCTTCGCGGGCGGCGACGCGGTCGCGCTCCTGGCCTCGCTCCTCGACCAGATCGGAGTGGCGCGATGATCCCCGACTTCACCACCATCGGGCTCGACGGGGAGCAGGCCGCCGCGGCCACCGCCGAGCAGTGGCAGGACGCCTGGCGCGAGGCCACCGGCAAGGACGTGGGTGAGCAGCTCTGGGAGACCCCGGAGGGCATCGGCGTCAAGCCGCTCTACACCGCCGAGGACCTGGCGGGCCTGGACTTCCTGGGCACCTACCCGGGCATCGCGCCCTACCTGCGCGGCCCGTACCCGACGATGTACGTCAACCAGCCCTGGACGGTGCGCCAGTACGCGGGCTTCTCCACCGCCGAGGAGTCCAACGCCTTCTACCGCCGCAACCTGGCGGCCGGGCAGAAGGGCCTGTCGGTCGCCTTCGACCTGCCCACCCACCGCGGCTACGACAGCGACCACCCGCGGGTGACCGGCGATGTCGGCATGGCGGGTGTGGCGATCGACTCGATCTACGACATGCGCCAGCTCTTCGACGGCATCCCGCTGGACAAGATGTCGGTGTCGATGACGATGAACGGCGCCGTGCTGCCGGTGCTGGCGCTCTACATCGTGGCGGCCGAGGAGCAGGGGGTGCCGCCCGAGAAGCTGGCGGGGACCATCCAGAACGACATCCTCAAGGAGTTCATGGTCCGCAACACCTACATCTACCCGCCGCAGCCCTCGATGCGGATCATCTCCGACATCTTCGCGTACACCTCGCAGAAGATGCCGCGCTACAACTCGATCTCCATCTCCGGCTACCACATCCAGGAGGCCGGAGCGACGGCCGACCTGGAGCTCGCCTACACGCTGGCCGACGGCGTGGAGTACCTGCGGGCCGGGCTGGGCGCGGGACTTGACGTGGACGCCTTCGCGCCGCGGCTGTCCTTCTTCTGGGCGATCGGGATGAACTTCTTCATGGAGGTCGCCAAGCTGCGCGCGGCCCGGCTGCTCTGGGCCAAGCTGGTCAGGCAGTTCGACCCGTCGAGCCCCAAGTCGCTCTCGCTGCGCACCCATTCGCAGACCTCCGGCTGGTCGCTGACCGCCCAGGACGTGTTCAACAACGTCACCCGCACCTGTGTGGAGGCGATGGCCGCCACCCAGGGCCACACCCAGTCGCTGCACACCAACGCGCTGGACGAGGCGCTCGCGCTGCCCACCGACTTCTCGGCCCGGATCGCGCGCAACACCCAGCTGATGCTCCAGCAGGAGTCGGGCACCTGCCGGGTGATCGACCCCTGGGGCGGCAGCGCCTACGTGGAGAAGCTCACCCACGACCTGGCCCGGCGCGCCTGGCAGCACATCCAGGAGGTCGAGGCGGCCGGCGGCATGGCCAAGGCGATCGACGCGGGCATCCCCAAGCTGCGCGTCGAGGAGGCCGCCGCCCGTACCCAGGCGCGGATCGACTCGGGGCGGCAGCCGGTGATCGGCGTCAACAAGTACCGGGTCGCCAACGACGAGCAGATCGACGTGCTCAAGGTCGACAACTCCGCGGTGCGCGCCCAGCAGATCGAGAAGCTGCGCCGGCTGCGCGCCGAGCGCGACGAGGCCGCCTGCCGGCACGCCCTCGATGCGCTGACCCGCTCCGCCGAGGCGGGGGCCAGCGGCTCGCTGGACGGCAACCTGCTGGCGCTGGCCGTCGACGCGGCCCGCGCCAAGGCCACCGTCGGGGAGATCTCGGACGCCCTGGAGAAGGTGTACGGGCGGCACTCCGGGCAGATCCGTACCATCTCCGGTGTGTACCGTGACGAAGCCGGAGCCTCCTCCACCGGCGTGCAGCGCACCCGCGACCTGGTCGAGAAGTTCGAGGCCGCCGAGGGCCGCCGCCCGCGCATCCTGGTCGCCAAGATGGGCCAGGACGGCCACGACCGCGGCCAGAAGGTGATCGCCACCGCCTTCGCCGACCTCGGCTTCACGGTGGACGTCGGCCCGCTCTTCCAGACCCCGGCCGAGGTGGCCCGCCAGGCGGTGGAGGCCGACGTGCACATCGTCGGCGTCTCCTCGCTGGCGGCCGGGCACCTGACCCTGGTCCCGGCGCTGCGCGCCGAACTGGCCGCGGCCGGGCGGGAGGACATCACCATCGTGGTCGGCGGCGTGATCCCGCCGCAGGACTTCGAGGCGCTGTACACGGCCGGTGCCGTGGCGGTCTTCGGGCCCGGCACGGTGATCCCGGACGCCGCGTACGAGCTGCTGGAGAAGCTGGCCGCCGACCTCGGACACGACCTGTGAGGCGGCTGCCCCGACCACGAGTTGTGAGCCGCTGACCGATGGCCCGCACGATCGACCTCGACCAGTACCGGCAGGGTGTGCTCGACGGCTCGCGCGCCTGGATCGCGCGGGCCATCACCCTGGTCGAATCCACCCGGCCCGACCACCGCGAGCTGGCCCAGCGGCTGCTGGTCGACCTGCTGCCGCGCTCCGGCAAAGCGGTGCGGGTCGGCATCACCGGTGTGCCCGGGGTCGGCAAGTCGACCTTCATCGAGGGTCTCGGCACCAAGCTGACCGGGCGCGGCCACAAGGTGGCGGTACTCGCCGTCGACCCGACCTCCAGCCGGACCGGCGGCTCCATCCTGGGCGACAAGACCCGGATGGAGCGGCTGGCGACCGACCCGAACGCCTTCGTCCGCCCCTCCCCCACCTCCGGCACGCTCGGCGGCGTGGCCCGCGCCACCCGCGAGTCGATGGTGGTGATGGAGGCGGCCGGCTATGACGTGGTGCTGGTCGAGACGGTCGGCGTCGGCCAGTCCGAGACCACGGTGGCGGGCATGGTCGACTCCTTCCTGCTGCTCACCCTGGCCCGCACCGGCGATCAGCTCCAGGGCATCAAGAAGGGCGTGCTGGAGCTGGCCGACCTGATCGCGGTCAACAAGGCCGACGGTCCGCACGACCGCGACGCCAAGGCCGCCGCCCGCGAACTGGCCGGTGCGCTGCGCCTGCTCCAGGCCCCGGACGCGGTCTGGACGCCACCGGTGCTCACCTGCAGCGGCCTGGCCGGCACCGGCCTGGACGAGCTCTGGGAGCGCCTCACCCAGCACCGCGAACTGCTGGAGGCCACCGGCGCGTTGAGCACCAAGCGGCGCGACCAGCAGGTCGCCTGGACCTGGGCCATGGTGCACGACCAGCTCTTCGCCCAGCTCCACGAGAACCCCGAAGTCCGGCGCCTGACACCGGTGCTGGAGCGCCAGGTCCGCGAGGGCACGCTCACCGCGACGCTGGCGGCCCAGCAACTGCTCGCGGGCTTCTGGCGGCCCACGGAGTAGGCAGGGTCCTGGGCGGGGGCGCCTGCGTCACGGCCGCGCCCGCCCCACTCCCGCCGCTGTCACCGCGCCCGCCAGCACGGTGAACGCCACCGCGAGCATCCAGTCGCCCGCCCGCTGGTACGGCGTGGTGCCCGAGACCAGCGGCACCTGCGTCACGAACGCCCCGCGGTAGCCGTCCCCGTGCCAGGCCAGCACCCGCCCGTGCGCGTCGAAGACGGCGCTGTCACCGGTCAGCCCGACCTGCACCGCGGGCCGGCCGGTCTCCACCGCCCGGACCGCCGCCAGTGAGGCGTGCTGGGGCTGGGCCCAACTGTCCTGGAAGGTCGACGTGCTGGTCTGGTACACCAGCAGCTGGGCACCGTGCGCGACCTCGGTCCTGGACATGTCCGGGAACGTCGACTCGTAGCAGATCAGCGGCCCGAAGCCGACCGGCCCGGCCCGCATGACCACCGTCCGCTCGCCGCGCAGCACATTGGTCGGCGCCGCCTTGCTGACCCCGGTCAGCCAGCCCAGCGCCGCACGGAACGGGATGTACTCGCCGAACGGGACCAGCCGGATCTTGTCGTAGGTGCCCAGCACGCCACCGGGGCCGATCAGCAGCGACTGCTTGTAGAAGCCCGAGCCGTCGGCCGCCTGCGCGTCGCCGTTGACCAGCAGGTCGCCGCCCACGGTACGGGCCAGCGCCGCGAGGGCGGCGTTCGAGGACGCGCCGCTGTTCACGTTGTCCGCCAGCGAGCTCTCCCCCCACACCACCAGGGCCGGGTGCTGCGCGGCGAGTCCACCGGTCGCCGCGACCTCGAAGGCCTGCTGGGCGGCGGGGTCGGCCACCCCGGGCTGCACCACGGCCACCGGCACGCTGCCGGTCTGCGGCAGCGCAGGGCGCACCGCCGACCAGATCGGCCCGACCGCCAGGCATCCGCCGACCGTGATCAGCGCCGCGACCCGCAGCCGGAGCCGACGCTGGATCAGCACCACCACCAGCGCCGTGTTCACCGCGGCCACCAGGAACCCGGTGAGCCAGACCCCGCCCAGCGCGGCGGTGGAGAGCATCTGGGGCTGGTTCCACTGAGTGGCCCCCAGCAGCGCCCACGGCCCGCCCAGGCTCTGCCAGGACCGCACGCCCTCCGCGCAGAGCCAGGCGCTGGGCACCACCACCAGCGCCACGGCCGTGCGCCGGCCGGTCAGCGGGGCGGCCAGCAGCCGGTGCACGGCCCAGCCCCAGGGCAGCCAGAGGACACCGAGCAGCAGGGCCGCCAGCGCGAGCGCGGGCCCGATGTCGGGCACCAGCCAGTACTGGGTGGCCACTTCGAAGCCCGCCAGGCCCCACCAGGCCCGCACCACGCCCTCGCGCCGGGTCGGCGCGGCGCGGACCACCAGGGTCAGCGGCACCAGCGCGAACCAGGCCAGCCACCACCAGGCGGGCGCCGGGAAGGCCAGCGCGGGCAGCATGCCGACGGCGAACGCGCCGAGCCGGCCCCGGTAGCGGCCCGGCCGCTTCACCCGCCGCCGCCGTCCGCCGGTCAGCCGGTGCGCCAGGCGCTCACGCGGCCGCCAGCCCTGCTCGACCGCGCCGAACACCGCCCACCCGGCGGTGAACCCGGCCGCCACCCACCAGAGCAGCACCCGCTGGTGGCCGGAGTGCCACCAGGGCACCATCACCAGTCCGGCCAGCACGAACGAGATGTTGTAGAGCATGTCGTAGATCGCGAAGACCCGGCCGCGCGCGGCGTCCGGGGTCGCCCCGCCGAGCAGCGCGTCGGTGCAGACCTTGAGCACCTGGAAGGCGAACGCCGCCACCCCCACGCACGGCACCAGCACCCAGAGCGAGGGCAGCAGCCCACCGACATAGGCCGCCGCGGCGGCCGGCAGGAAGGCGGCCGGCAGCAGCGCGCGGGTCCCGTAGCGGGCGGCCAGCGGCGGTGCGGCCGCGCTCGCCGCGAAGGTGGCGACGCCGGTGACCGCCAGCGCGATCCCGTATCCGGAGGCCTTCAGCCCGTACTGCGAGTCGGCGACCAGCACCAGCAGCACGAAGCCGGCCCCGAGCAGCAGCCGGTGGGTGGCCACCGCCAGCAGCGGCCGCCGGATCGCCGTGCTGCCGCCGGCCACCTTCACGCCGTCCCACAGGTCCACCGCCACCCGGTGCAGCCGCACCGTCATGTTCTCCGCCCCGCCGCCGCCCCGCCCGCCCAGGTACGGCAGGGGTGCGAAGACCAGGGCGGCCGCCAGGTACAGCAGGCCCGCCGCCATGAACCCGGCCGCCGCCGACCACCCCACGAACTGCGACCCGCCCACCGCGCCGAGGAACGCCGCCGCCGATCCGGCCAGCGCGGAGAGCGCGTTCGCGGGCACCAGCCGCTCCCGGGGCACGGTGCGCGGCAACGCGGCCCCCTTGGCGGTGAGCACCAGGCGGGAGGAGGAGAGCAGCAGCAGGGTCGCCACGTACGCTGCCGGGGTCCACCGCTGCGCCACGATCACCGCCCCGGCCAGCACCAGCACCGCGCGCAGCACCGAGACCACGACGAGTGTGCGCCGCCGGTCGAACCGGTCCAGCAGCACCCCGGCGAACGGCCCCAGCAGGCTGAACGGCAGCAGCGTCACCGCCAGCACGAGCGCGATCCGACCGGGCGTGGCACCCCGGCCCACGTCGAACAGGACGAACTGGGCGAAGGCGATCTGCGCCAGCCCGTCACCCGCCTGGCCCAGGCACTGCCCGCCGATCAGCCCGCGCAGCGGGCCGCTCAGGTCCTGCCGTACCGACCCGCCGCCCGGCCCAGGGGCCGCGCGCGGCACCGATCCGTCGGCGGCGAGCCCTGTTCGCTCGCTCATCTGCGCAGATCACCCGCTGCCGTGCTGGTCAGTGGCCCGAGACGGCGGGCCAGTGGTCCGCCGCGCCGATCTCGCCGTCGGCCCGGACCCGCAGCTGCCGGGCCAGCGCGTGCAGCGCGCGGGCGGCGGCCAGCTCCTCGCCGATCCGGTAGGCGGGCCGGTCACTCGTCTGGCGTAGTGCCGCACCCTGGCCGTGCAGGGCGGGGGCGCGCTCACCGGCCAGCCAGGCCGAGCAGGCCGTCCTGGTGCCGTCCTCCTCGAAGCTCAGCTCGATGTCCCACTGGTTGTCCAGCCGGTAGTTGCGCATCTGGCACCTCCTGGCCGGGCACCGCCCGGCGGCGACCCCGTCCACCACTAGCGTGCTCCGGCCCGTGCCGGACCGGCAACGGCTCAGCCCTGCGCGGGCTGCGGCCCGGAGTCCGGCCGCACCTCCTCGCTCACCTCCACCACCTGCGACGATGCCTTGGGCGTGGCGCGCTTGAGCACGTCCAGGATCGCCAGCCCCTGTCCCACGATCCCGGCGGCCACCTGGCTGACACCCTCGCTGCCGTTGAGGATCGTCAGGTTCGATCCGGCGATGCCCTGGGCCGCCGCCTCCACCAGCGCGGGCAGGTTCTCCACCACCCGGTTGGCCGCGATCAGCTCCTGCGCGCCGTCGCGCAGCGAGTCGGCCCGCAGCGCGTTGGCGGCGGCCTGCGCCTCGGCGGTGGTCCGCTCGGCGTACGCGGCTCCGTCCGCCTGCACCCGCACCGCCTGGGCCTCGGCGGTGGCGAGCGTGGTGCGCCGGTAGGCCTCGCCCTCGGCCTCGAACTTCGCCCGGTCGCGCTGCGCCTCGGCCAGCGCACGCAGCCGGTAGGCCTCCGCGTCGGCCGGACGCCGCACCTCGGCCTCCAGCCGCTGGGCGGCCAGCTCCGCCTGACGCTGCGCCAGCTGGGTCTGCTCGGTGATGACCTCCTGCGAGGCCTTCGCCTGGGCCAGCGGTCCGGCCTGCGCGGCACGGGCGTTGGCCTGTTCGGTCTCGGCGACGAAGCCGGCCCGCTTGATCGCGGTGTCCCGCTCGTACTGCGCCTTGAGGGCCATCGCCTCCTGCTCGCGCTGGGCGGCCTCCTGGTCGGCCCTGGCCTGCGCGATCCGGGCCTGACTGGCGACGGCGGCGGCGTGCGGGGCGGCCAGGTTGGTCACGTAGCCGGTGGCGTCCTCGATCTCCTGGATCTGCAGGGCGTCGACCACGATGCCGAGCTTCTCCATCTCGTTGTGGCTGCCGGCCTTGACCTCCTGGGCCACCCGGTCGCGCTCACGGATGATCTGCTCCACCGTCAGACCGCCGATGATGGACCGCAGATGGCCCGCGAAGATCCGCCCGACCAGCTCCTCCATCCGCGACTGCTCGGCCAGGAACCGGCGGGCCGCGTTCGCGATCGAGACCGAGTCGTCGCCGACCTTGAAGACGGTCACCGCCCGGACGGTGAGCCGGATGCCCTGCTGGGTCACGCAGTCCTCGGCGATCTCCGCCTCGCGCAACGCCAGCGAGAGGATCTTGGCCTTCTGCTTGATCGGCATCACGAAGCTGCCGTGCCCGGTGACGATCCGGAACTGGGTGTCCTGGGCCTGGCGCTTGGAACCTGAGATCAACAGCGCCTCGTTGGGCGCCGGCACATGCCAGAACAACATCGCGAACTCCTCACGAACGTCCTATGTACGGGGGAACAGCACCACCAGCACGGATCGGGCCGATATCCGCTCCACGACCATGACCTGCGTGTTCCGCGCGATCGGCGTGTCGGACCAGGCCGCGAACGCCTCGCTGCCCCCGCGCACCGGCAGCAGCACCTCGCCCGGCCCGTCCACCGGGATCGAGACGGTGACCCAGCCCACGGCTCCCACCGGGCTCTGCTCGGCGTCGTCAGGAACCTCCATCAGGCTCACCCGCTCTCCGACGCCGATCCACGGGCCCCGCCGATGGGAACCCCTGCTCTCCAATCTAACGAGCCCACCGGCGGAAAGAGCCGCCCGCGGCACGACGCGCGGTGGCACGGTCCTGACCCAGCCGAAGGACGCTGCGCCGACCGACCGCGCGGCTGCCCCGCCCACCGCACGCCCCGTGCCAGGCTGACCGCCGGCGCCCCGCCCGCGCGCACCCCCGAGACGCCCTGCTGGAGGCCCGCCGATGACCGCCGTGGATCCCGTGCCGGACGACCGCCCGCGCCTGACGCCCCGGCTCTGCAACCGCTGGAACGTGGCCGGCCACTTCGAGGACGTCCCACCGCGGGAGCCGGCCCGGCGGGCCGCCGCCGCGATGGGCGGGAGCTGACCGCGGTGTCCGACGACCCGGCGGCACGAGCGCCGCGCGCGACCCGCCCGTCCATGCCGGGCTACGGGATCCTGGCCGCCGACGAGGGAACCGGCCTGCTGCCCTGGTCCTGGGCCGAGCGGCGGCTGACCGACTCGCACGACTACTGGGTCTGCACCGTGCGCCCGGACGGCCGCCCGCACAGCATGCCGGTGTGGGGCGTCTGGCTGCGGGGAGCGCTCTGGTTCAGCAGCAGCCGCCGGTCCCGCAAGTACCGCAATCTGGCCGACCGCCCCGACTGCGTGCTCACCACCGACAACCCGCACCAACCGGTGGTGCTGGACGGGGTCGCGGCGGTCATGACCGGGCCGGCGGACGTCGCCGCGTTCCTGGCCGCGCTCAATGCGAAGTACCGCACCGACTACGGCCCGGACTTCCTGGACCCGGCGGTGAACGCGACCTTCCGGGTCCGGCCGAGCTCGGTCTTCGGCCTGACCGACGCCGACTTCACCGGCTCGCCGACCCGCTGGACCTTCGGCTGAGCCCGGGGGCCGCCCCAAGCCGGCGCCCCCCGCCCACCCTTCGCAGCGTTACCCCCGCCCGCCCTTCCCGGTGACTGCCGTGCGGGCGATCTGCGAGAGCTTCGCCACCTCGAACGCGCTGTACACCCCGCCCGCCAGCAGCGAGAACTTCAGCCCGGCGCGCCCGCCCGGGCGCTTGAAGCCCACCGGCAGGTAGCGCTGGTAGTGCTCGGCGGCCCGGTGGAAGAACCGCGGCCGGGCCGCCCGGGTGACACAGCCCGCCAGGTCGAAGACGAACAGGTAGTGCTGGATCATCCGGCCGAACAGGTGCGGCCGCAGCGCCTCGTACTCCGGGCGCGCGTCCAGCAGTTCGAAAGTGCGCTCGTACTGGTCGAAGAGGTCGAAGGTGCTGCTGCCGGGCGACCCGGTGGGGTGCACGGTGTGGCGGCGCCGGATCTGCACCAGGTCCCGGTCCAGCACCGCGACCCGCTCGGCCGCCAGCAGTGCCTGGTAGGCCACCGGCACCTCCTCGTACTCGCCCTCGGGGAAGGCGAGCTCCTCGTCCTCCCAGAGCCGGCGGCTGATCAGCCGGTCCCAGACCTGGGCGGGCGCGCCGAGCAGTTCGGGGTGGTCGGTCACCCAGAAGCAGCCCGGCCCGCCCGCGGTCGCCACCGATGCCAGCAGCCCGGCGGTGGCGCCCGGCCAGACCTGCCCGGCGTGCAGCCGGGTGTGACCGAAGAGCAGCACCTGCGGATCCGCCGCGCTCACCTTTTCGGCCAGGGCCAGCAGCGCCCCGGGATCGAGCACATGGTCACTGTCCAGGAAGAGCAGATAACGCCCGGTGGCGCGGGCCGCTCCCGCATTGCGGCTGCGGCCCACCCCCACCGTCGCGTTCAGCCGCAGCACCGACACCCGACCGTCCTGCGTCGCGTGCGGGACCCGGCTCGGGCAGTCGGGCGAGGGGTCCGCCACCACGATGACCTCGAAGCCGCCGAAGGACTGCTCAAGGATCGAGTCCAGGCAGTCGGCGAGCTGTCCTTGCAGGTCATAGGCGGGCAGGACGATGGAGATGAGGGGTGCGGGCATGCGCCAGAAGGTAAGCGGATGTCAGGAACGCAGCAAGGCCCATGAGGTGACTAATCCGGCATATCGCACGTTCCGCCAGTCATGCTCACAACACCCTCACCAGCCACGCAGATCCCGTCCACGTCAGCCGCCCACCCTGCCCCACCCGCCGCAATATTTCTCGGCCCGGCGGAGCGCGCGACCGCATTTGTCCGCCGTTTCCGTGCCACTCGGGAATTTCTTTTGCGCTTTTCCTTCCAAGCCCCGCCGGCAGTAGGGTTTTCGGATCCGCGGACGTTTTCCGGATCCGAAATTCACCAGGCCGCGCCATGAATTGTGCGAAGGACACCCGAGTGACCACCTCCCCCGCCCTCGACGGCGCCCGGCTGGCCCGCATCAGCGCCGAGTACGGCACCCCGGCCTGGGTCTACGACGCCGGGCACATCCGCGCCCAGATCGCGAAGCTGCGCAGCTTCGACGTGATCCGGTTCGCCCAGAAGGCCTGCTCCAACACGCACGTCCTGCGGCTGATGCGGACCGAGGGCGTGCTCGTGGACGCCGTCTCCCAGGGCGAGTTGGAGCGCGCGCTGACCGCGGGGTACGAGGTGGCGGGCCCGAACGAGCCGATCGTCCTCACCGCCGACCTGCTGGACCGGGCCACCCTGCGCCGGGTGGTCGAGCTGGGCGTCCCGGTCAACGCCGGCTCGCCGCAGATGCTCGACCAACTGGGCACGGCCGGCCCGGGCCACCGGGTCTGGATCCGGGTCAACCCGGGCTTCGGACACGGCCACAGCCGCAAGACCAACACCGGCGGCGAGCACAGCAAGCACGGCATCTGGCACGAACACCTCGCCGAGAGCCTGGAGTTGGTCGACCGCCACGGCCTCGACCTGGTCGGCCTGCACATGCACATCGGCTCGGGCGTGGACTACGGCCACCTGGAGGCGGTCTGCGAGACGATGGTCAAGCAGGTCCGGCTCTGCGGGCGGGACGTGCGGGCGATCTCGGCGGGCGGCGGCCTCTCGGTGCCCTATGCGCCCGGGGAGCCGGAGGTCGACACCGAGCGGTACTTCCGGATCTGGGACGCGGCCCGTCAGGAGCTGGTGCGCGAACTGGGCCACCCCGTACGGCTGGAGATCGAGCCGGGCCGGTTCCTGGTGGCCGGCTCCGGCGTGCTGCTCAGCGAGGTGCGGGCGCAGAAGCCGGTCGGCAGCAACCACTTCACGCTCATCGACGCCGGTTTCAACGACCTGATGCGGCCCGCCATGTACGGCAGCAGCCACCGCGTCTCGGTCCTGACACCGGACGGCGCGCCGCGGGTGACGCCGGCCCGCGAGACGGTGCTGGCCGGGCCGCTCTGCGAATCCGGCGACGTGTTCACCCAGGCGGCGGGCGGCGAGGTCGAGTCGGTGCCGCTGCCGCGCGCCGAGATCGGCGACCTGGTGGTCTTCCACGACACCGGGGCGTACGGCGCGAGCATGTCCTCCACCTACAACTCGCGCCCGCTGATCCCGGAGGTGCTGGTCGACGGCACCGACACCCGGCTGATCCGCCGTCGCCAGAGCGTCGCCGAGCTGCTCACGCTGGAGACCGACCTCCCCGCCTGACGCCTCCCCGCCTGACCGGTCGGCCCGCCCGTTCCCCGCCCGACCGACCGCTGCTCCCTGGGTCGACAGGCAGACTGCTAAGCTCGCCTTATTAGTCTGCCTGTCGACCCAGGGAGCAGTGTCACCATGCACCACCACGAGGACCCGGCGCACGCGCAGCACCAGCTGCAGGAGACCGCCGAGGAGCTGGCCCTCTCCGTGGGCCTGCTGGTGCGCCGGCTGCGCGCGGAGGCCACCACGAGCGGCCTCACGCTCTCCCAGGAGGCCGTCCTCAAGCGACTGGAGCGCGAGGGGCCACAGACCGCGGCCGAGCTGGCCCGGGCCGAGCAGGTCCGGCCGCAGTCCATGCTGGCCACCGTCGGCGCGCTGCTGGCCGAGGGGCTGATCGAGCGCACCCCGCACCCCGAGGACGGCCGGCAGCTGCTGATCGCGCTCACCGACCCGGCCCGGCTGCTGCTGCGCGAGCGCCGTGCGGCCGGCCGCGGCCGGCTGGCGGAACTGATCGCCACCCGGCTGACCCCGGCCGAGCAGCAGGCCCTGCAGGAGGCCGCCGGCCTGCTGCGCCGCCTGGCCACCGACTGAGCGCTGCCGCGCCTGCCGAAACAACGCCCACCCAAGGAGTCACCCTCATGTCCGAGATCGCCTTCACGCCCGAGCCGACCATCGACCCCACCACCGCCCTGGTGCTGATCGACCTCCAGCAGGGCATCCTCGGCGCACCCACCGTCACGCCGGGGCCGGAGATCCTGGCCCGCGGGATCCGGCTGGCCGACGCCTTCCGCGCCAAGGGCCTGCCCGTGGTGCTGGTCCGGGTCACCTTCTCCGCCGACGGCGGCGACCTGCCGCCGCAGCGCACCCAGCAGGCCACCCCGGGCGGCTCCTGGCCCGCGAACTTCGCCGAGCTCCCGGCCGAGCTGGCCACCGGCGAGCACGACATCGTCATCACCAAGCGCCAGTGGGGCGCCTTCACCGGCACCGAGCTGGACCTCCAGCTGCGCCGGCGCGGGGTGACCCAGATCGTGCTGGCGGGCATCGCCACCAGCATCGGTGTGGAGTCCACCGCGCGGGCGGCCTGGGAGCAGGGCTACCACCTGACCTTCGTCGAGGACGCCACCACCGACATGAGCGCCGAGTCCCACCTGCACAGCTTCACCCGGATCTTCCCGCGGCTCGGCGAGATCGGCAGCACCGACGCGGTGCTCGCCGCACTGGGCTCCTGAACGCATCAATCGCCGGTGCCGCCAAGGTTTCTGACGGTACGTCAGATCCTTGGCGGCACCATGTTCGGACAACACCGCGGTGGGCCGGGTGGACTCCGGTCCCCGACACCGTCGGCGGCATGCCGGTCTCCGGGGCGGCGCTCCGAATCCGCTGAGTCACCACTGATGACCGCTCAGCAGCGGCCACCTTCACCACAATCGACCCTCATTAAACCGATGATCTCAAATTGATATAGTCTCCCGCCAAGCGCCCAGGGGGAGGACCTGGCACAGCCAGAGCTTGGTGGTCAACCGCATGACGTTCGACGGCAACGGCCCCACCGAGGGCGGAAATCCGGACGAGGGGCAGTACGGGCCGGACGGTGGTCCCGGTCCGACCGGCAGCCCCACCGGGGCTCCCACGCCCACCGGTGGCCGGGCCGCCGCCCGCAAGGCCGCCAAGTCGGGCCCGGGCCGCCGCACCGGCGGCCCGGACGCGCCCGCCGGCCAGGCCGGTGCGGGCGCCCCCGGCACCCCGCCGCCCGGCGGCCGGGCCGCCGCGCGCCGCGGCGCGGCCGGCGGCAAGCTCACCAAGGCCGCCAAGCGCAAGCGGATCCTCAAGTACACGGCCATGGGCGTGGGCTTCGTGGTGGTGGCCAGTGTCGGCGGTGGCTACCTCTACGTCCAGGAGCTCAACTCCAACATCCGCAAGGGCGCGCTCAACAACGGCGGCTCGGCCCTCGCCCCCGAATCCAAGCCCAACGCGGCCGGCCAGACCCCGCTCAACATCCTGATGATCGGCTCGGACGGCCGGACCAGCGCCGACGACTGCAAGCTCGGCGGCTCCTGCGACGGCAGCGCCCCGCACGCCGACACGGAGATGCTGGTCCACCTGTCGGCCGACCGCAGCAACGCCTCCATCATGAGCATCCCGCGCGACACCCAGGCGGACATCCCGACCTGCACCAACCCGACCACCAAAGCGGTCACCAAGGCCAAGCACGACATCATCACCGACAGCCTCAACGTCGGGGACGCCGGCTGCGTGGTGGACACCTGGGAGAAGCTCACCAAAATCCACATCGACCACTACATGATGGTCGACTTCTCCGGCGTGGTGAACATGGCCGACGCGATCGGCGGCGTCGATGTCTGCACCAAAGAGAACGTGATGGACTACCAGCCCTCCACGGACAAGCAGGGCGTCTTCCACCAGATCGGCTCGCACCTGGAACTGCCGGCCGGCACCCACTCGATCAAGGGCGAGCAGGCGCTGGAGTGGCTGCGCACCCGGCATGCCTTCGGCGACGGCACCGACCTCGGCCGCGCCCAGGCCCAGCACCTCTACATCAACTCGATGATCCGCGAGCTGAAGTCGGCCAAGACCCTCGCCAACCCGCTGAAGCTCAACGACCTCGCCCAGGCGGCCACCAAGGCACTGACGGTCGACAACGGCCTCGGCTCGGTGAACGCGCTGGCCTCGCTGGCGCTGGATCTCAACAAGGTGCCCACCAACCGGATCACCACGGTGACGATGCCGACCGTCTACCAGGACAACCCGGCCAACCCCGACGCCGCCTTCGTGGTGACCACGCCCGACTCGTTCAAGCTCTTCCAGATGATCGCGGCCGATGTCCCGCTGGACCGCAACGCCCCGCCGCCCACCGCGGCGCCGGCCGACCCCGCCACGAGCAACGCACCGGCGGCGGCGACCAGCACGCCCGCCCCGTCACCCTCGCCGTCGGCCGCGCCGGTGGAGAAGTCCGCGGTGCGGATCACGGTGCAGAACGCCAGCGGCGCCACCGGCCGCAGCACCGCGATCACCGACGCGCTCACCTCGCAGGGCTACACGCACGCCACGCTGGACCCCAAGACCGCCCCCAAGTCGCCCACCAAGCTGCTCTATCCGGCCGCCGAGCAGGCACAGGCCAAGGCGGTGGCCGCCGGCCTCGGCCTGCCCGACAGCGTGCTGAGCGAGTCCGCCGCGTCGGCCCACCTGACCCTGCTGGTCGGCACCGACTGGACCACCGGCACCAGTTGGCCGAGCGGCGCGGCCGGCGGCGGGGGCGCGAGCCCGGCCCCGAGCGCGGCGCCCACCGCGATGCCCACCGCCGCGGTGGCGCAGAACGCGCAGGACGACGCCAACCAGTGCATGGAGGTCAACCCTTCGCCGTACCACTCGTTCAAGGACGGGCAGCAGCACTACATCTACAGCTGGACCGGTTCGACCCCGCCGAATGTCCCGCAGCCCTGAGGCCGGGCGGGCCGCCCGGCCCGCCCGCCCGCTTGACGCTCGTTCGCATGGCGCGGCAGACTTTCACTAGTCCCCTAGTGATTTGGCGGTCCGATGATCGAGTACCTCATCGACCGGCGCAGCGGCGTGGCCACCTACCTGCAGATCGTGCAGCAGACCAAGCGCGCGCTGCGCCTGGGGGTGCTGCGGGCGGGCGACAAGCTGCCCACCGCGCGTGAGGTGGTCGAGGCCACCGCGATCAACCCGAACACCGTGCTCAAGGCCTACCGCGAACTCGAACGCGAGGGGCTGGCCGAAGGGCGCCGCGGGGTGGGCACCTTCATCCGCCGCTCGCTGCCGGACCCACGCGGCACCGCCGACCCCGCGCTGAGCGCCGACCTCACCGCCTGGGTCCGCCGGGCCCGCGCCACCGGCCTCGACCGCGAGGACGCCGCGGCGCTGGTCTCGCTGGCCCTGGAGCACGGCTACGCCGGGCCGCCCGAGGCCCTCTGAAGGGCTGCCCGACGGCAAAAGGCGGTGCGGGTGGTGCGGTACGGGCCGATAGACTGGCAGCACAGTTTCGCTCTACCACCAACATGAACGGGAGCATCCCAGGATGGCTCGACACCTGATCACCAGCGCGCTTCCCTATATCAACGGGATCAAGCACCTGGGGAACATGGTGGGGTCCATGCTCCCGGCGGACGTCTACTCCCGCTACCTGCGCCAGCGCGGCCACGAGGTCCTCTACATCTGCGCGACCGACGAGCACGGCACCCCGGCCGAGTTGGCCGCCAAGGCCGCCGGCCAGTCGGTGGCGGACTTCTGCGCCGAGCAGCACGAGGCGCAGAAGGCGATCTACGACGGCTTCGAGCTCTCCTTCGACTACTTCGGGCGCAGCTCCTCGCAGCAGAACCGGGAGATCACCCAGGAGTTCGCCCGCGAGCTGAAGGCCAACGGCTTCATCGAGGAGCGGGCGATCCGGCAGGTCTACTCGATCGCCGACGGCCGCTTCCTGCCGGACCGCTACATCGAGGGCACCTGCCCGCACTGCGGCTACGACAAGGCCCGCGGCGACCAGTGCGAGAACTGCACCCGCCTGCTGGACCCGACCGACCTGATCAACCCGCGCTCGGCGGTCAGCGGCTCCACCGAGCTGGAGGTCCGCGAGACCACCCACCTCTTCCTGCTCCAGTCGAAGCTGGCCGGCGAGGTCGAGGCCTGGATCGACGAGCACGGCAAGGACTGGCCGACGCTGGCCTCCTCGATCGCCCGCAAGTGGCTCACCGAGGGCCTCAACGACCGGGCGATCACCCGCGACCTGGACTGGGGCGTGCCGGTGCCGGCCGACACCTGGCCCGAGCTCGCCGCCGACGGCAAGGTCTTCTACGTCTGGTTCGACGCCCCGATCGAGTACATCGGCGCCACCAAGGAGTGGTCCGACGTCGACCCGGCCAACCGGGACTGGAAGTCCTGGTGGTACGAGGCCGATGACGTGCGCTACACCGAGTTCATGGCCAAGGACAACGTCCCGTTCCACACCGTGATGTTCCCGGCCACCATCATCGGCACCCGGGCGCCGTGGAAGAAGGTCGACTACGTCAAGGCCTTCAACTGGCTGAACTACTACGGCGGCAAGTTCTCCACCAGCCAGCAGCACGGCATCTTCACCAACGCCGCGCTCGAACTGCTGCCGGCGGACTACTGGCGCTACTTCCTGATGGCCAACGCCCCGGAGTCGGACGACACCAGCTTCAGCTGGGAGATCTTCGCCGCCACGGTCAACAAGGACCTGGCCGACACCCTGGGCAACTTCGTCAACCGGGTGCTCTCCTTCTCGCTCAAGCGCTTCGGCGACACCGTCCCGGCGGGCGAGGCGCCGGGCGAGGCCGAGCGGGCGCTGGGCGCCGAGATCGCCGGCCTGCTGGCCGAGTACCAGAACCACCTGGACACCCTGCAGTTCCGCAAGGCGGCCCAGGCGCTGCGCGCGCTGTGGAGCGCGGGCAACGTCTACCTGGAGACCAAGGCCCCCTGGCTGGAGATCAAGACCAACGAGGCCGGCGCCGCGCTCACGCTGCGCACCGCGATGAACCTGATCCACCTGTACGGGGTGATCTCGGCGCCGCTCATCCCGGGCACCAGCGCCGCGATGCGCTCGGTGTTCGCCTCGGCCAAGGCCGACCAGCCCGAGTGGGTGACCGCCGAGCAGGCCGCCGAGCTGGACTTCGTCGCGGCCGGGACCGGCTTCACCGTCCCGCCGGTGCTCTTCGCCAAGATCACCGACGAGGACCTGGCGGCCTGGCGCGAGCGGTTCGGCGCGGAGTAGCACTCCCGGCGGCGCACCGCCCGACGCGATCCCGGGGCCCGGCCACCGCACGGTGGCCGGGCCCCGGGCGTTTCAGGACAGCACCCGGCGCCTGAAGTTGCGCAGCCCCAGGCTCAGGAAGATCACGCAGAACGCGATCAGCACCGGGTAGACCACATACAGCTGCAGGTGCGCGGCGTCGGTCAGGCCTGCCCGCATGCCCTCGGCGATGTAGATCAGCGGGTTGATCAGCACCAGCGTCTGCAGCCAGTGGAACCCGCCGACCTGGACGGCACCCAGCTTGGTCCACTGGTAGTAGGTGCCGCCGAGGAAGACCAGCGGCAGCACGATGAAGCCGAACATCAGCCCGATGTTGCGCGGTTCGAAGGTGGTGCCGAGCACCAGCCCGAGCGAGGTCATGGCCAGGCAGGCCAGCGGGATCAGGGTGATCACCACCCACCAGTGCACCGACAGGTGCGCGTGCACTCCCGGCGCGTGCACCACCGCCGCGATCGGGAAGACCAGCACCGCCGAGATCAGCCCCTGGGCCGAGCCGGAGAGCACCCGGGCCACCGCGACCAGCCAGAGCGGGCAGGGCGCCTGCACCCGGTCCTCGATCTCCCGGGTGTAGCCGAACTCCTGGGAGAGCTGGATCGCCACCGACTGGATGCCCTGGAACATGATGGTGACCGCCACCACCCCGGGCACCAGCACGGTGGCGAAGTCGGACTCCCCGCTGCGGCCGCCGCCCGAGCCCACTCCCTGACCGATGGTCGGGAAGACGTACAGGAAGACGAAGACCAGCAGCAACGGCTGCATGACGGTCCGCCCGGCGAACTCGCCGAAGTTCTTGCGCAGCACCAGCAGGTCGCGCTTGATCAGGGCACCGAGCGCCGCCCGGGAGGCGGCGAAGGCCGAGCGCGGCGGGCGGACGCTGATCATGGGTACGGTCGTGGCGGTCATCAGTCCCTCAGCTCCTTCCCGGTCAGGCTGATGAAGACGGTCTCCAGCGTCGGCTCGGCCACCGACAGGTCGGCCACCTCGAAGCCGCCGGCCTCGGCCGCGCCCAGCACCCGGGGCAGCAGCCGGTTGGCGCCGCCCTTGACCTGGAGCTCCACCCCACCGGGCAGCAGCCGGGCCCGGTTGACCCCGGCCACCTCACGGCTCAGCAGCTCGGCCAGCGCGGCCGGCTCCCCCGCAGCGGACACGGTGACCACGGTGTCGGCGTCCACCGCCGCCTTGAGCGCGGCCGGGGTGTCCAGGGCCAGCACCCGGCCGTGGTCGATGATCGCCACCCGGTCGCAGAGCTGGTCGGCCTCCTCCATGTTGTGGGTGGTGAGCAGGATGGTCTGGCCGTCGGCGATCAGCTCGGCCAGGATCTCCCAGAGCGCGAGCCGACTCTGCGGGTCCAGCCCGGCGGTCGGCTCGTCCAGGAAGAGCACGGCGGGGCGGTGGTAGATCGCCCGGGCCACCATCAGCCGCTGGGCCATGCCGCCGGAGAGCGCGAAGACCGAGGCGTCCGCCCAGCGGCTGAGGTGGAAGCGCTCCAGCAGCTCGTCCGCGGTGCGCCGGGCGAGGCGGCCCGGCAGGCCGAAGAGCAGTCCGTGGAAGGTGAGGTTCTCCCGCACGGTCAGCGAGCGGTCCAGCGTGTTCTGCTGCGAGAGGACCGCGATGACCTGCTTGACCAGTGTCGAGCGGGCGATCACGTCGATCCCGCCGATCCAGGCCCCGCCCGAGGTCGGGATCACCCGGGTGGTGAGCATTCCGACGGTGGTGGTCTTGCCGGCGCCGTTGGGACCGAGCAGGCCGAAGAGCTCACCCCGGTTCACCACGAGGTCGAGCCGGTCCACTGCGGCGATCTCGCTCTTGGGATAGACCTTGGTCAGCGCCTCGGTCCGGATCACCGGGCCCGTCGCCTCGTCCGGCCCGGGCCGCCTGTCCGGCGCACCAGCCTGCTTCCAGGCCACTGGACACCTCGTTCCTGAGCCCTTCCTCCACGATGCGCCCGGGCCGGGCGGCCCGGCAAGCAGGGGCGCAGGGCGCTCTGCCGGCGCGCGCCCTGCGCACACCGCAGTGCGCCCCAAGTTGGCTCGTACGCCTCCTGGTTGACCTGAGCACAACCCCTTACCGTCGGTAGCGAGCCGCTAACGCCTGGAGGATCCCGTGTCCCTCGATCACCGTGACGCGCCCGCCGCCGAGCCGCTGATCCCGCTGCACTGCCTGCGCGCCCTGGAACCCGGACCGCCCACCCGCACCGAACTGCTCACCGGCACCCCGGTCTGGCTGGTGCGCCGGCACGCCGACGTCCGCCAGGTGCTCACCGACCCGCGCCTGGGCCGCGCCGAGCTCTACGCCCCGGACGCCCCTCGGCTGACCCCGTACCCGAACCTGACGGACGAGCCGGACGGCCTGCTCAACCTGGACGGCCCCGAGCACCAGCGCCTGCGCCGCACCGTGCAGCGGGCCTTCACGCCCCGGGCGATCGCCCGCTGGCGGCCCTGGGTGGCCTCGGTGGTGGAGGATCTGCTCACCGGCCTGACCGCGGCCGAGCACCCGGTGGACCTGGTCGCCGCCTTCAGCCGGCCGCTGCCGGTCGCGGTGATCAGCCGTCTGATGGGCCTGGACGGGGTCGACTTCGAACGGCTGGCGCACTGGAGCGACCAGGCGCTGGCCACCAGCGCCTACACCCCGCAGGAAGTGCGGACCGCGATGCGGGAGTTCGGCGCGTTCGCGGCCCAGCTGGTGGCCGAGCGCCGCCTCAAGCCGGGCGACGACCTGGTGAGTTCGCTGGTCCAGGCGGCCGACCAGGACGGCGAGGTGACGGAGCCGCAGATCGTCACCCTGGTCGTCGGGCTGGTGGTGGCCGGTCACGAGACCACCATCACCTCGCTCGGCAACGCACTGGTGTACCTGCTCGACGAGAACCGCCAGGCCTGGCACGAACTGGCGGGCAGCGAGCAGCAGGCGGCCACGGTGGCCGAGCAACTGCTGCGCGCGGTGCCGCTCGGCGACCGCATCGTCGCGCCGGGCCTGCTGCGCCGGGCGGTCGCGGACGTCGAGATAGGCGGGGTGCTGATCTCAGCCGGCGACGTGGTCGCCGCCGACACCTTCGCCGCCAACCACGACCCCGAGACCTATCCCGGCGACTGGCGCACGAACCTGTTCGACCAGCCGAACCCGCCGCACCTGACCTTCGGCGCCGGGCCGCACCACTGCCTGGGCGCCTGGCTGGCCCGGATGGAGCTGGAGCTGGCCCTGCACCGCCTGGCCCAGCGGCTGCCCGAGCTGCGGCTGGCGGTACCGACCGGCCGGATCGCCTGGCGCACCGGCCTGCTCACCCGCAGCCCACAGAGCCTGCCGGTGACCTGGTGAGCGCCGAGCAGGAGGTGGTGGTCTCGGTGGACCGGGCCCGCTGCGTGGGCACCGGGCTCTGTGCCGCCACCGCGCCCGCCGACCTCGAACTCGGCCCGGACGGCCGGGCCCGCCCGCGCCGGCCGCGCAGCGACGCCGTGGACGAGGTCACCGACGCCGCCGAGCTGTGCCCGATGGAGGCCATCGCCGTCCACCGGGCGGCCACCGGCGAGCGGGTCGCCCCGCTCTGGTGATCCGGTCGCTCCCTGGGCGGCGCCCCCTGAACCCGGGCGCCGCCCACCGGGTCGCTACCGGAAGTCCGCCACCTGGTGCGGCGCCTGACGGTGCGCCTGCGGCACGACCGCGGCCCGGGCCGTCGGCGCGGTGCCGACCGGCAGGTGCGGAGCGCCGCCGACCAGCGGCAGTTGGAGCGAGGAGTCGGCCAGGTCGACGCTGAGGGTCGGCTGGGTGTCCGGCGGGTCGATCAGCCCGTTGTCGGTGCCCGCCACGATCAGCGCCAGCCGGTGCCCGGCCGGCACCACATGGTCGGTGGCCGCCAGTTTCACGGTCATCCGGTACGGCGTGCCGGGCGTCAGCGCGACCGTGTGGTCCAGCCCCGCGTAGTGCCCCAGGTCCGCCCAGCCCCGGCTGAAGACGGTCGCGTCGACCTGCGTGGTGTCCGCCGCCGTGTCCAGGTAGCAGGCGCTGTCACCGGCCGTGCTCTCGCCCCAGCAGGAGCGGGTGGTCAGCGTGGTGATGCCCGCCCCGTCGGCCTGGTAGTTGCGGATGGTGGCCGGGCCGAGGTCCACCAGCACCGCGCTGAGGTGGGCGCTGCTGGTGCTCGGGGTCACCGTCAGGCTCACCGAGCCGCTGCCGGACAGCCGCAGGTCCTTGGTGAGCACCCCGGTGGTGAAGGCCGTCTTGTCCGGGGTGACCTGGTCGACCTGGGCCGCCCAGGCGTTCTCGTCCTGGCTCGGGTCGTCGGTGAAGGAGACCGTCCCGCTGTTCGAAGAGCCGCCCAGGGTAGCGGGGTTGAGGTGCACGGTGCTCTGCACGGTGCCGGGCGCGGGCCAGGTCGCGTCGGTGGACCACTGATCGGGGGCCCGCTCGATGTCGGCCATCGGCGCGTTCTGGATCCCGTTGTCCACGCCCATCAGATAGTGGTCGAACCAGCTGTGCAGAGTGTCCACCCAGTCGCTGCGCCGGTAGTCGAACGGGTCGACGTGCCCGGTCTGGGAGAGCCAGATCTTGCGCTGCACCCCGTTCGAGGCCAGCGCGTCCCACCACTGCCCGAAGTTGACGGTCCGGACGTTGAGGTCCTGCATCCCGTGCACCACGAAGACGCTGGCCTTGACCTTGGCCGCGTTGGCCACGTAGTCGCGCTGCTGCCACAGCGGCGTCCAGTCGCCGTCGTAGGGAGCGCCGGCCGCCAGCGTGGACTGTTCGGCCGCGCAGGTGCTGGTGGTGGCCGGGTCCTCGACCAGGCTGGACAGGTCCGCGGGGGTGCCGCCGTACAGCGGGGCGCCCTCGGAGCGGTAGTAGTCGTACCACGAGCTGATCGCGGAGATCGGCACGATCGTCTTGAGGCCCGCGACCCCGGTGGCCGCCACGCCGTTGGCGATGGTGCCGTCCCAGGACTTGCCGATCATGCCGACCGAGCCGTTGGACCAGCCGGCCTTGACCGCGCTGCCGCCGCTGCGGGCGCTGTAGCCGGTGGCCCGTCCGTTCAGCCAGTCGATCACGGCCTTCGCACTGGTCACATCCGAGGTGCCGCCGACGTCCACGCAGCCGTCCGAACGGTTGGTGCCGGCCAGGTCGACCAGCACGACGGCGTAGCCGCGCGGCACGAAGTAGTTGTCGTAGTAGAGCGGGAACTGGACCGGATGGCCCTTCGCGTCATAGGTCTTGACCTGGTCCTCGTTGCCGCGCCCGCAGCATTTGTAGTACGGGCTGGCGTCCATGATCACGGGTATCTTCCGGCCGGCCGCCGCCGGTTCGCTGGGCCGGATGATGTCGGCGGCCACCCGGTCCCGGTGGCCGTTGCCCTCCCCGTCCAGGCCGGTGTCGACCCAGACGGTCTCCCGGACGGCGTTGGCATAGGAGTACACGGGCTGGCTGACACCGTTGTGGACGGTGCCGGCCCAGGCCGCGCCGGCAGGGGCGAGCAGCGCGGCGGCGAATGCGAGCAACACGGTGGCGAAGGCGGCCACCGGACGGATGCGGTGAGATCTCACAAGCGGAGACCGTACCCAGTCATGTCCATGTTGATTCGTCAGGTACAGAACAGAACGGCGCCGCCGCGCCCGCGCCCTACATCAG
This sequence comes from Kitasatospora sp. NPDC008050, assembly GCF_042957465.1. Taxonomy (NCBI): domain Bacteria; kingdom Bacillati; phylum Actinomycetota; class Actinomycetes; order Kitasatosporales; family Streptomycetaceae; genus Kitasatospora; species Kitasatospora sp. NPDC008050. The sequence goes on along the minus strand of NZ_JBIBIJ010000009.1, from coordinate 274,634 downwards.
GGGATAGCTCGGCACCGCACCGAGTTCGTCGATCTCCAGATGGGCCTTGTCCAACAGCTGACGGGCCAGGTCCTGCAGGGCCCGGGCGGCCGCGACCTCCTCACCCACCCGCAACTGCTCCGGATCGGCGGGGTGGCGGCTGGTGTCGCCATGGGCCCGCAGCTCCCGTCCGTCCGGCAGTCTGACCATGGCCGCCGCCCTGGTGTGGCTCTCCTGCTCGGCGAACTCCAGCTCGATGTGCCAACCGACCAGCGTCTGTGTCATCACCGTCACCTCCAGCGCTCCCCTCCAGGATGCACCCGCCCGGCCTCACCCACCGTGAGCGGAAAACCGACGCTGCGAACCGATCGTCACACGTTCGCACGCTGTGTAGTGGCACGGTCACCTGACGCAGCGGACGGTGGAGCATGCACCCCCGGATGTTCCCCAGGCCGACGGACCGTCGGCCCGTCCGTCGTGCGGTGCGAAGGGAATTCACTCATGCGTCGTGTATGTCACCTGGCCGCTGCCACCCTCTCCGCTGCCGCGCTGAGCCTGGCCGCCCCCGCCGTCGCCTTCGCGGACACCAACCCCGCCGCCCACGGCGGCCGTCCCGCGACCTCCTCGACGAGCACGTCCACCACCGACGACGAGAAGAAGGCGGAGGACGGCTACAAGAAGGCCGACGACAAGAAGGCCGATGACAAGCGCGGCGAGGACCGCGACAAGGACCGGGACAAGCGCTGGGACGGCAAGGACAAGGACAAGGGCAAGGACGAGGACAAGGGCAAGGACGAGGACGGCCGCCGCCCGCACGGCGGCGTGCACACCGGTGGCGGATTCGCGGCGCTGAACAGCGGCAGCGCGGTCACCGGCGCGGCGCTGCTGGCCGGCGGCATCGGCGTGGGTGCGCTCGCGCTGCGCCGCCGCCGGCCGAGCGAGTACTGAGCGACCGCTCCCCGCACGCGCCGTGCCACCGCCCTGTCCCCGGCGGTGGCACGGCGCGCGGGGTGCTCGCCGCCCCGCGTCCACCCTCGCCCCGCACCGCGTCCGCCCCCCGCTCCGCACCGCCCAGCGCTGCCCCGCCCCCGTCTCGCAGAAAGGTCCCGCCATGGGCAACCACGCCGACCCGAACGGTGACCCGCCCGCCACCGATGCGCTCAGCCGCCGGCGCCGCAGCGTGCTGTTCGCCGCCGTGGGCGCCTGCCTGCTCGGCCTGGTCATGATCCGCCACTCCGGCTCGCCGCCCCCGCTCCCGCCGCAGACCAGAGCCGTCGCGGCCGCCTCGCCCAGCGCGAGCGCGAGCGCCTCCCCCGTGCGCCGTGCCCCCGCCCGTGTGGTGCCCGACGCGCACCCCGTCCGGCTGACCATCCCGATCATCGGCGTCAACGCCCCCTTCACCGGTCTGGGGCTGGGACCGGGCGGGGTGCTGAACCCGCCGCCGCCGAACGACACCAACCTGGTCGGCTGGTACCAGGCCGGCACGGTGCCGGGCAACAAGGGCACCGCGATCGTGCTGGGCCACGTCGACACCAAGACGGCGCCCGCCGTCTTCTGGAGCCTGAGTTCGCTCACCAAGGGCGTCACCCTCGACATCGCCCGGGACGACAAGGTGACCGCCTCCTTCACGGTGGACAGCGTCGAGGTCTTCCCCAAGGACCAGTTCCCGGACGACCGGGTCTACGGCAAGGCCCCGGACGCGCAGTTGCGGCTGATCACCTGCGGCGGCGTCTACGACCGCAAGCGCCGCGACTACACCGCCAACGTGGTGGTCTTCGCCCACCTCACCGGGTTGCGGGAAACCTGACCGGATCGGCGGACAGCGCAGGCCCACGCCGCTACGCTGGCGGCTTCTCGCGGTACCCCCACCGAGGAGGAGCAGGCCATGGCCCCCCTGAGCGCCCGTCAGCCCGCCGTCCCCAGCTGGCTCGCCGACGCCGTCCTCTACCAGATCTACCCGCAGTCCTTCGCCGATTCGAACGGTGACGGCATCGGCGACCTGCCCGGCGTCACCGCCCGCCTGGACCACCTGGCCGCCCTCGGGGTGACGGCCCTGTGGCTCAGCCCGTGCTTCAGCTCCGAGTTCGGCGACGCGGGCTACGACGTGGCCGACTATCTGACCATCGCCCCGCGCTACGGCAGCAACCAGGACCTCGTCGAGCTGGTCCGGGCGGCCGGCGAGCACGGCATCCGGGTGCTGCTCGACCTGGTGCCCGGTCACACCTCGCACCGCCACCCGTGGTTCCGGCACGCCGCCCAGGACCCCACGGACGACCGCTACATCTGGTCCGAGCGGATCACCGCCCCGGTGCACGAGTGGATCCCCAACCAGGGCCGGCGCGGCGGCTTCTACCGGGCCAACTTCTATCCGATCCAGCCCGCCCTCAACTTCGGCTACGCCCGGCCCGACCCGGCCGAGCCCTGGCGCAGCCCGGTGGACGCGCCGGGCCCGCGGGCCAACCGGGCCGCGCTGCGCGAGGTCATGGCGCACTGGTTCGACCTCGGGGTGGCCGGCTTCCGGGTGGACATGGCCGCCTCGCTGGTCAAGGACGACCCCGGGCACCTGGAGACCGCCAAGCTCTGGGGCGAGATGCGCGGCTGGCTGGACCGCGAGTACCCCGACCGGGTGCTGATCGCCGAGTGGGGCGACCCGGCCCGCTCGGTCCCCGCCGGGCTGCACGCGGACTTCTTCCTGCACTTCGCCGGGCGCGGGCTGCGCTCGCTGTGGGACAACGGCACCGGCAGCCAGGGCAGCTGGGCGCACGGCGAGCCCTGCTACTTCGATCCGGAGGGCGACGGCTCGATGGCCGAGTTCCTGACCGCCTGGCGGAGCGCCGAGGCCGCGATCGAGGGACGCGGACTGGTGGCCCTGCCCACCGCCAACCACGACTTCTCCCGGCTGGCCTGCGGCCCGCGCACCCGTGAGCAGCTGGCCTGTGCCTTCGCCTTCCTGCTGACCTGGCCCGGCCTGCCGGTGATCTACTACGGCGACGAGATCGGCATGCGCTACGTGCCCGGCCTGCCCGACAAGGAGGGCAGCCAGTTCGGTACCGAGGCGCGCCAGGGCTCACGCACTCCGATGCAGTGGGACCAGGGCCCGGGCGCCGGCTTCTCCGGCGCCGCCCCCGCCGACTTCTACCTCCCGCTGGACCCGGACCCGCAGCGCCCGGACGTCGCCGCCCAGCGGCTGGACCCCGACTCGCCGCTGGGCCACGTCCAGCGGCTGATCCGGTTGCGCCGCGACACGCCCGAGCTCGGCACGGGCTGCGCGGTGACCGCGCTCAGCGACGGCTACCCGTTCGCCTACCTGCGCGGTGAGCGCCATCTGGTGGTGGTCAACCCGCGCCGCGCGCCGGCCGAGCTGGCCCTGCCGCAGCTCGCGGGGCGTGTGGCCGAGCCGCTGCTGGTCCACGGGGTGACGGCCGAGGGCGCGGCGGTGCGCGCCCGGGGGTTCTCCTACGGGGTCTTCCGGCTCTGACGCAGCGTCACCAACCGGGCGGCTCGCGGCCGACGCGGCGTTCGCCGGCTCGCACGGCGATTCGTCCCTCTTTATGCTGGTGCGCGATGAGTGTGAACCGCCGCAGCATCCTGCGGACCACCGCCCAGCTGGCCACTCTGACCGCGGCCGGCGGCCTGCTCACCGGCTGCGGCCAGGAGGCCGCCACCGGTGGCGGGGCCGCCGCCTCGGAGCACCCGGCGCACCCGAGCCCCACGCCGGGCGCCCCGACGGTGCTGACGCCCAACCGGATCCCGGCCGCGACGCCCAGCGCCGCCGTGAGCGGCGCACCGTCCGCCGAGAGCGCCGGCGCTTCGCCCAGCGCGCCGGAGCAGCCGCCGCTGGCCGCGAACACTCCGGCCGAGGTGATCAGCGGGCCGTCCGACCGCCCGCAGGTCGCGCTGACCTTCCACGGGCAGGGCGACCCCCGGCTGGCCACCGCCCTGCTGACGGCGGCCGAGCAGCACGGCGCCAAGGTCACCGTGCTGGTGGTCGGCAGCTGGCTGGACCAGCAGCCGCAGATGGCCAGGCGGATCCTGGACGGCGGCCACGAGCTGGGCAACCACACCCTCAACCACCTGGACATCTCCTCGCTCTCGGCGGACCAGGCCTATGCCGAGATCGCCGGTTGCGCGGACCGGATCAAGGCGCTGACCGGCTCGATCGGGCGGTGGTTCCGCCCCTCGGCCGCGCAGTTCGCCACGGCCCGGGTGAAGGCCCAGGCCCGCAAGGCCGGCTACGAGCACTGCCTCTCCTACGGCCTGGACCCGCGCGACTACGCCGACCCGGGTGCGGAGGTGATCCAGCGCCGGATGCTCGGCTCGATCAAGCCCGGTTCCATCGTCGCCCTGCACATGGGCCACCAGGGCACGGTGGACGCGCTGCCGGCCGTGCTGGAGGCGCTCCAGCAGCGCGGCCTGAGCGCGGTGACGGCCAGCCAGCTCTGCTCCTGACCCTGCCTCTGGACCACGACTACGGTGGGTCCCCACTCAGGCCAGCGGATCGCCCGGGCCGTACGGGCGCAGCCGCAGGGTCCGGGCGTCGGCCGCCCGGATCTCGGCGGCCTGCGCCACCAGCGACTCCAGGTTGTCCTGCCCGGCGTGCAGGAACCGCCCGTGCAGGGCGTCGAACCGCCCGCGCGCGGTGTCCACCGCGATCGCGGCCAGATAGGGCAGGCTGTTCCACTCCTTCATCCCGGCGAACCGCGGCATCCTGGCCGTCATGTCGGTGGGCGAGGGCCCCGGGCTGATGTCCAGGACCACCACGCCGTGCGCGGAGAGCGAGTCGGAGATGTTGCCGGAGAGCTGCAGCAGCGCGCCCTTGGAGGTGGCGTAGGCGGTGTAGTTGCTGTCCCGGCCCACCGCGAGGCCGGAGTTGAGGTTGAGCACCCGCCCGCGTCGGCGCGCCACCATGCCGGGCAGCACACAGCGCAGCATGTTGGCCGGGCCGCGCAGGTTGACCTCCACCACCTGCCACCACTGCCCGAGGTCCGCCTCCCAGAACGGCACCTCGGCCTGGTCGATCTGCCCGGCGTTGTTGACCAGCAGGTCCACCGGCCCCAGGTCCCGCTCGACGCTGCGCACCGCCTCGCGCACCGCGCCGGGCCGCGCCACGTCCGCGGGCACCGCGACGCCCCTGGCGCCGATCCGGACACAGGCCTTGAGCGTGTCGGTGAGCGTCTCCCGGGTGCGGCCGAGCAGCCCCACCGCCATGCCCTCGGCCGCCAGGCCCAGCGCGATCGCCCGGCCCAGCCCCCGCCCCGCACCGGTGACCAGTGCCACCTGTCCCGCCAGCGAACCGCCGCGCATCGCAGCTCCTCTGCCCCGTACCCGCCGATGAGCCCACGGCCCCGTCCTGTCGGACAGCATGGTGGCTGCGCGGGCCCGGCCCCTTCGACCACACGGGCGGGAGAGCGCGGCTCATGCGAACGGCGTAGCCGTTCTCCAGGGGTCCGCGACCGGACCGCTACCGACAAGTAGTAACGTCGGGTAGCACGGGTGGCGACCCCGCCCCGCTGGTAACTCGGAAAGGCAAGTTGAGTGAGCGACATCGCGCGCGTCGGAGTGGTCGGCTGCGGACTCATGGGATCGGGCATCGCCGAGGTCTTCGCCCGGGCAGGGCTGGACGTGCTGGTCTCGGAGGCCACCGGCGAGGCCCTGGAGCTGGGCCGCACCCGGCTGACCAACTCGCTGGAGACCGCCGTCAAGCGCGGCAAGCTCACCGAGGAGCAGCGTGAGCAGGCGCTGTCCCGGCTGAACTTCACCACCGATCTCGCCGACTTCGCGGACCGTGACCTGGTGGTCGAGGCGGTCGCCGAGCGCGAGGACATCAAGATCCAGATCTTCCAGACCCTCGACCAGGTGGTGCGCCGGCGCGATGCGATCATCGCCTCCAACACCTCCTCGATCCCGATCGTCAAGCTGGCGGCCGCCACCTCCCGCCCCGAGCAGGTGATCGGTCTGCACTTCTTCAACCCCGCCCCCGTGCAGCGCCTGGTCGAGGTGATCCCCACCCTGACCACCTCCGCCGAGACCACCACCCGGGTCGAGACCTTCGCCATCCAGGTCCTGGACAAGGAGCCGATCCGGGCCCGCGACCGGGCCGGTTTCGTGGTCAACGCCCTGCTGGTCCCCTACCTGCTCTCCGCGGTGCGGATGTTCGAGTCCGGCGTGGCCACCGCCGCTGACATCGACAAGGGCATGGAGGCCGGCTGCGCCCACCCGATGGGCCCGCTGCGCCTGTGCGACCTGATCGGTCTGGACACCATCGCCTCGATCGCGGACTCGATGTACTCCGAGTACAAGGAGCCGCTGTACGCGGCCCCGCCGCTGCTCTCCCGGATGGTCGACGCGGGCCTGCTCGGGCGCAAGTCCGGGCGCGGCTTCTACGACTACTCGGCCGGCGTCTGAGCTGCCCGACCCGCGAACGAACCGCAGGACGCGACGGAGCCCGGGGGCGTGGCCTGCCCCCGGGCTCCCTGGTGCCGCCCAATTGCTCACACCGGCACGTTGAAGAGTGCGGATCATCTTGAAACCGACGCGTTCTACCGTTGAACTACCGAGCCATGGAGAGCGGCGCAGGCGGGATTCGAACCCGCATTCGTCGATGTTCGTCCGCACCCGGTCGATCCGGTGTTCGGCGGCGAATGCTGAGACTGGAGCGAGAGTCTGAGATTGACGAGGCTGCCTCTGCCTGCTTGGGCTACCCCGGCAGGTGGTGCCGGGAGAGGGATTCGAACCCCCACGGGGACCTCGGTATCAGCTTCAACATCAGTGTCAGCTTGCGCTCTTCAGCGCACCCCCCGCTCGCACGAGGGGCGATCATGAGGCTACCGGAACAGGTAGCCGAATACCGCGTCACCCACCCGCTGGTCGGTGACCTCGACGCCGTTGGCCTCCTCGCGGGCGAACTTGACGGCCTGCTGGAGCTTCTCGACCCGCTCCTGCAGCTCGTTGACCCGTCGGGCCGGCAGCGCGCCGGAGAACTTCACCGTGGTCCAGTAGCCGACCGGGATGTCCTCGTAGTAGACCTCGACCTGCGCCGGGTGCTTCTCCGTGGCCTCGGCCTTCACGTGGTTGCGCGGCACCTTCTTGGTGCGGATGGTGCGCACCGCATCGGTCTTCCAGGAGTCGGTGGACGGGTCCAGGTTCCAGGACTCCGCCGCGTCCAGCACCGGCAGCTTGCGCACGAAGGTGAACAGGTCGGTGAGCTGCTTCTCCAGGAAGAGCAGGTAGGGCACCGGCACCTGGGCGAGCAGCACCTGTCCGTCCACCACCACGTCGGCGGCCGCGCTGCGGTTGGCCCAGTCCTTGGTGGCCGTGACGTCGAACAGCCGGGTCAGCGTCGCCGCGGTGGCCCGCATGATGTCCTCGGCCTTGACCTGCACCCGGGTGGACTCGGGCGGCAGTTGCTCGCCCTCCTCGTCCTTGGGCTGGTAGGTCCGGGAGATCCCCGCCAGCAGCGCGGGCTTCTGCAGGTCCTGGTGGGCCTGGGTCAGCTCCTGGAACGACTTGGACTTGACGCCCTTTTCGACGGCGATGATCTGATTCAGCTTCGGCACGCCGCAGACGCTAGCAGGCCGAACGCCCATGCGACCAAGGGGTTTTTCCACCGGCCCAAACGGCGGGAGCCGGTGGCCACCTGGCCACCGGCTCCCGCCGCAACGCCCTGCCGCAACGCCTGACCGCTACGCCCCGCGCAGCACCGCGCCGGTGCGCGCCAGCGCGGTGGCCACCGCGCTCTCGCGTGCCGCCGAGGCCTCGTCGGCCGTCAGCGTGCGGTCGGTGGCCCGGAAACGCAGCGCGTAGGCCAGCGACTTCTTGCCCTCGCCCACCTGCTCACCGGTGAAGACGTCGAACAGCCGGATCGCCTCCAGGAGTTCGCCCGCGCCCTCGCGCAGCGCGGCCTCCACCTCGGCGGCCGGCACCGCGGCGTCCACGATCAGCGCCACGTCCTGGGTGGCGACCGGGTAGCCGGAGACCGTCGGGCCCTCGACCGTCCGCTCGCCGTCGGCGCTCAGCAGGTCGAGGTCGATCTCGGCGACCGCGGTGCGCTCGGGCAGGTGCAGCGCCTTGACCACCCGCGGGTGCAGCTCGCCGGCGTGGCCGACCACCCGGTCGGTGCCGGCCACCAGCAGCTCGGCGCAGCGGCCCGGGTGCCAGGGCGCGTACTGGCCCTGGCGGACCGTCAGCTCCACACCGGCCGCGCGCGCCACCGTGCGGGCCGCCTCGACGGCGTCCGCCCAGCTCGCCTGCTCGCCCTTGCCCCACCAGCCGGAGGGCAGCCGCTCCCCGGCCAGCGCGACGGCCACCCGCAGCGGCTGGCGCGGCAGCGCGGCGTTCAGCGCGGCGATCTCCTCGTCGCTCGGCCGGCGGTCGACCGCCGGCCGGGGGGCGACCTGCTGCTCGGCCTCGGGCAGGAAGACCAGACCGGTCTCGAAGAGCGCCAGGTCGGTGTTGCCGCGCCCGATGTTGCGCCGCAGCGCGCCGAGCAGGCCCGGCAGCAGCGTGGTGCGCAGCGCCGGCTCCTCGTCGTTCAGCGGGTTGACCAGCTTGACGGTGCGCCGGCGCACGTCGTCCGCGTCCAGGCCCAGGCCGTCGAAGGCCGCGGCACCGAGGAACGGGTAGTTGTGCACCTCGGCGTAGCCGGCACCGGCCAGCGCCACGCCCACCCGGCGGTGCCGGCGCTGGGCGGCGGTGAGCCCCTGGCCCGGCGGCACGGTGGGCATCCGGACGGGGACATTGTCGTAGCCCTCCAGCCGGATCACCTCCTCCGCCAGGTCGTTGGGGTCGGTCAGGTCGGGGCGCCAGGTCGGCGGGGTGACCTCCAGCAGGTCGGCGCCCGCCACCGAGCAACCCACCTCCTGCAGCCGGCGGGTGACGGTCTCGCGGCCGTACACCATGCCCGCCACCCGGTCCGGCAGGTCCGCCGCGATGGTGATGGTGCGCACCGGGTGCGGGGCCGCGATGTCGGTGACCCCGGCCTCGGCGGTGCCGCCGGCGATCAGCACCAGCAGGTCGACGGCGCGCTGCGCGGCCGCCCGGGTGGCCTCCGGGTCCACGCCGCGCTCGAAGCGCTTGGAGGCCTCGGAGGGCAGCTTGTGCCGCTTGGCGCTGCGGGCGATGGCCACCGGGTCGAAGTGCGCCGCCTCGATGATCACCTCGGTCGAGCCGGTGACCTCGCCGGTCTCCGGGTCCACCACGGGGTCGAGGATCTCGGTGGAAGCGCCGCCCATGACCCCGGCCAGGCCGATCGGCCCGGAGTTGTCGCAGATCAGCAGGTCCTCGGTGGACAGTTCGCGCTTGGCGCCGTCCAGCGTGGTCAGCCGTTCCCCGGCGAGCGCGCGGCGCACCTGGATCGGACCGTCCACCCGGCTGCGGTCGTAGGCGTGCAGCGGCTGGCCGACCTCCAGCATCACGTAGTTGGTGATGTCGACGGTCAGCGAGATCGGGCGGACGTGCATCTTCTGCAGGCGGCGCTGGAGCCAGATCGGCGACTTGGCGCCCGGGTCGATGCCGGTCACGGTGCGGGCCACGAAGCGGTCGCAGCCGACCGGGTCGGCGACCTTGACCAGGTAGCCGAAGGAGTTGGCCGGCGGCACGTCGAGCAGCGCCGGGTCGGCCAGCGGCAGCCCGTACGCGGCGGCGGCCTCGCGGGCCACCCCGCGCATCGACAGGCAGTAGCCGCGGTCGGGGGTGACCGCGATGTCCAGCACCTCGTCGACCAGCTCCAGCAGCTCGATCGCGTCGGTGCCGGGCTCGTAGTGCGAGGGCAGCACGATGATGCCGGCATCCTTTTCCCCGTTCGGGGCGGCATCGCCCATGCCGAGCTCGCGGGCCGAACAGATCATGCCGGCCGAGGTCTGGCCGTAGGTCTGCCGCGCGGCGATCGGGAACGGGCCGGGCAGCACGGCGCCGGGCAGCACCACGACCACCTTGTCGCCGACCGCGAAGTTGCGGGCACCGCAGACGATCTCCTGCGGCTCGCCGGTGCCGTTGGCGTCGCCGACGTTGACGAAGCAGTGCCGGATCGGCTTCTTGAAGCCGGTCAGCTCCTCGATCGACAGCACCTCGCCGACCACCAGCGGACCCTTGAGGTCGGCGCCGAGCTGCTCGACGGTCTCGACCTCGAGGCCCGCCCGGATCAGCTTCTCGGCCAGCTCCCGACCGGTCACACCGGCGGGCAGGTCGACGTACTCGCGCAGCCAGGAAAGCGGGACGCGCATCAGATCTCCATCCCGAACGGGAGAGTGAAACGCACGTCACCCTCGACCATGTCGCGCATGTCCGCGACGTTGTGACGGTTCATCAGGATTCGCTCCAGGCCCAGGCCGAAGGCGAAACCGCTGTAGCGCTCGGGGTCCACCCCGGCGGCGATCAGCACTCGCGGGTTGACCACGCCGCAGCCGCCCAGCTCGATCCAGCCCTCGGAGGAGCAGGTGCGGCACGGCGCGTCCGGGTTGCCCACGCTGGCGCCCCGGCAGACGAAGCACTCCAGGTCCACCTCGGCGCTCGGCTCGGTGAACGGGAAGTACGAGGGCCGCCAGCGCAGCTCCAGCTCGTCCCCGATCAGCTTGCCGACCAGCAGCTCGATGGTGCCCTTGAGGTCGGCGAAGGTGATGCCCTCGTCCACCGCGATGCCCTCGACCTGGCGGAAGACCGGGGTGTGGGTGGCGTCCAGCTCGTCGGTGCGGTAGACCCGGCCGACCGAGACGGCGTACAGCGGCGGCTGCTTGTCGAGCATCGCGCGGATCTGCACCGGCGAGGTCTGGGTGCGCAGCACCAGGCCCGAGTCGGGCGAGCCGTCGCCGGCCGCGACGAAGAAGGTGTCCTGCATCGAGCGCGCGGGGTGGTCGGGGCCCAGGTTGAGCGCGTCGAAGTTGAGCCACTCGGCCTCGACCTCGGGACCCGAGGCGATGCTGTAGCCCATCGCGACGAAGGTGTCCTCGATCCGCTCGGCCAGCGTGGTCAGCGGGTGCCGGGCACCGCGCGGGGCGCGGTCGAAGGGCAGCGTGACGTCCACCGCCTCCTCGACCAGCACGCGCGCGTCGCGCTCGGCCTCCAGCTCCGTCTGACGCTTCGCCAGCGCCTGGTTGACCGCGCCGCGGGCCTGGCCGATCAGCTTGCCGGCCGCGGCCTTGGCCTGCGGGGGCAGCGCGCCGATCTCGCGGTTGGCCAGCGAGAGCGCGGAGCGGTCGCCGGTGTGCGCGACCTTGGCCTGCTTCAGCTCCTCCAGGCTGGTGGCGGCGGCGAAGGCCGCGACGGCCTCGTCCCGGGCACGCTCGACCTCTTCCGGCTTCAATGCCTCAACCTCTACCGGGTCGTAGGACTTGTTGGGTGCCGACATCTCTATCTTTCCCGTGCTCCTGCTCGTCCGTGCTCGGATATGCAACCGCGGATACGCAACCGCCACGTCCTGCGTGGCCGGGCAGCGGGCAGGCAGACCCCGCCGGATCGGGCGGGGAGGGTGTCCGCGGCTCGGCCGCACAGGGCGTTACACCAGGTCGAGTGTAGTCGCAGGGCGCACACCGCCTGGTTTTCGGCCGGTGCGAGGGCCTCTCGTATGGATGTTGTCGCACGCCCGGCAAGATCCATACGAGAGGCCCTGGCAGCCCGCCGGGCCCCTTGGAGGTCTGTGGTCAGACCATGAAGTCGGGCACCCCGGCGGGCAGGATAAATCGGAACCGGGCGCCGCCACCGGGCGCGCGGTCGATCCGGATCGTCCCGCCGTGCGCCTCGACGATGCCCTTGACGATGTAGAGACCCAGGCCGGTGCCGCCGCGCTTGCTACCGCGCCAGAAGCGGGTGAAGACGCGCGGCATCGACTCCTCCGGGATGCCGCTGCCCTCGTCGCTCACGGTGACCGCCGTTCCTTCCACGATCCGGGGCGGGGTGCCCGGGTGTTCCCAGCCGGCGGCCTCGACGATCTCCTTGGCCGGCGCCACCTCGATGGTGACAGTTCCCTCGCCGTGCCGCACCGCGTTTTCCAGCAGGTTGGCGAGCACCTGGTCGATCTTGTCCGGGTCCGCCCACTGCTGCGGCAGGCCCTCGGCGAGCCGGATGTCGAACCGCTCGGGCCCGATCCCGGCGGCCACCTTGCCCTCGACGTGCCGGCGCACCGCGGCCGCCAGGTCCACCACCTGCTTGCGGACCTCCAGCCGGCCCGCGTCGATCCGGGAGATGTCCAGCAGCTCGGCGATCAGCCGGGTGACCCGGTCGGCGTCCGAGTTCACCGTCTCCAGCATCAGCCGCTTCTGGCCGTCGGTGAAACGCTCCCACTTGCTCAGCAGGGTCGCGGTGAAGCCCTTGACGCTGGTCAGCGGCGAGCGCAACTCGTGCGCCACGGTGGCGATCAGCTCGGCGTGCGCGCGTTCGGTGCGCCGGCGGGCCTCGGTGCCGCGCAGCGCGACCACCACCTGGCGCAACGGGCCGCGCGGGCGCTCGCGCAGGTAGGAGGCGGAGACCAGCAGCTCGCGATTGGCACCGGCCAGCAGCAGGTTGCGCTCGGGCTGGCGGGTGCGGATCGCGAGCCCGCCGTACGGGTCGGTCAGCTGCCACCAGCGACGGCCGTCCAGGTCCTCCAGCGGCAGCGCCTCGGTCAGCGGGCGGCCGAGCACGGCGGGGCCGCTGATGCCGGTCAGCCGGGCGGCGGCGCGGTTGAAGCAGATCACCCGGCCGGCCTGATCGGCGATCACCAGGCCGTCCGGCAGCTCGTCGGGGTCCAGCGGTGGGGAAGCCGGCACGGCCGGCCGCCACTCCTCGCCGCCGCTCATGAGAGCCCTCCCGATCCGCCGATCCGTGCGCCGCGTCCCCAGGTGGACCGCACACCCGACTGGGCCCCCGCCCGGCCCGGCCCTCGCCCGTAGGACCGTGTTGTCAGACTGACCCTAGCGCTCCGTACCCGGCTCGCGACAGCCTGCGGGCGAACGCTGTGCGCGAGCGGAGGCATAGAGGCAGACGGCGGCGGCGGTGGCGAGGTTGAGGCTCTCGGCGTGACCGTGAATGGGCACGCGCACCACCTCGTCGGCCAGCGAGCGCGTCTCCTCCGGCAGCCCCCAGGCCTCGTTGCCGAAGATCCAGGCGCTCGGGGCGCCCAGCGTGCCCTCGTCCAGCTCCTGGTCCAGGTCCCGCTCCCCCGCACCATCGGCGGCCAGCACCCGCACCCCGTTGGCCTTGAGCTCGGCCACCACCTGCTCGATCGGCACGCCGACGGCCACCGGCAGGTGGAAGAGGCTGCCGACCGAGGCGCGCACGGCCTTGGGGTTGTAGAGGTCCACCGAGGCGTCGGTGAGCACCACGGCGTCCGCACCGGCGGCGTCCGCGGTGCGCAGCACGGTCCCGGCGTTGCCGGGGTCGCGGACGTTGGCCAGCACCGCGACGAGCTTGGGACGGGCCTTCAGCACCTCGGCGAAGGGGGTGTCCAGGAAGCGGCAGAGCGCCACGATGCCCTGGGGGGTGACGGTGTCGCAGATGTCGGCGATCACCTCGTCGGTGGCGGTCAGCACCGGCAGGTCGACCGCCCGGGCGGCGGCGACGATCTCGCCGTGCCGCTCGGCGGCCTCCGGCGTGAGGTAGATCTCCACCACCGCGTGCTCCCGCCCGCCCGGCAGCAGGCCGTAGGCCACCGCCTCACGGACCGCCTGCGGGCCCTCGGCCAGGAAGCGGCGGTCCTTGCCGCGCTGGGCGCGCCGGGCCAGCTTGCGGGCGGCGATCACCCGCGGCGAGCGGAGCGAGCTGAGCTGGGGAGTGTCGGTGCTGGCCATGGTCACTTTCGACGGGGTGGGGGGAGGTCCTGCCGGCGGACCTTCAAAAAGACCCGCAGGCTCGCGAAGAGCCTGCGGGTCCGGGTACTGCGGTGGATCAGGCGGCGTCAGCGGCGACCTTCGGCGCGTTGACGTCGGTCGGCAGCGCCTTCTGGGCGGCCTCGACCAGCGCGGCGAACGCGTTGGCGTCGTTCACGGCCAGCTCGGCCAGCATCTTGCGGTCGATCTCGATGCTGGCGGCCTTGAGGCCCTGCACGAAGCGGTTGTAGGTCATGCCGTTGGCACGGGCCGCAGCGTTGATGCGCTGGATCCAGAGCTGACGGAAGTCGCCCTTGCGCTTCTTGCGGTCGTTGTAGTTGTAAACGAGCGAGTGGGTGACCTGCTCCTTGGCCTTGCGGTACAGGCGCGACCGCTGGCCGCGGTAACCGCTGGCCCGCTCAAGGATGACCCGGCGCTTCTTGTGGGCGTTCACTGCCCGCTTGACGCGTGCCACTTCATTACTCCTAGGGGTTGGACCACGGACTACTTCACGTGGTCCGTCAATCGAATCGGTCGGAAAGGATCAGCCGGGCTCCGCGGCCGACAGGGCCGCGGCGGGCGATCACTTACCGAGAAGCTTCTTGATCGTCTTGGTGTCGCCGGGGGCCATCTCGGCGGTGCCGGTCAGACGGCGGGTCACCCTGGAGGACTTGTGCTCCAGGAGGTGGCGCTTGCCAGCGCGCTCGCGGAGCACCTTGCCAGAGCCCGTGATCTTGAAGCGCTTGCTGGCGCCACTGTGCGTCTTCTGCTTCGGCATGTCGCCGTATCTCCTCGTCGGTCCGCTCTGGCCCGCGCGTTGCCACGCGGGCCCGAGCGCTTGGTGTTCTCCGGTCACCGGGACGGGAGCCCCGGGACCGCGGTGGCCGGATCACCCGAGCCCAAGCCCGAAGGCTCAGGCGTCCTGAGCGACCTCGGCCGGCTGCTCGGCGGTGGCGGCGGTGTCGCCGGCCTCCGCCTGGTCCTGGACCGCCTCGGCGGCCTGGTCTGCGTCGTCACTGTGCTCGGCGTCGGTCAGCTCGACATCGTCGGTCAGCTCGACGTCGTCGGCCAACGTCGCGTCAGCGTCCTCGACCTCGTCGCCCTCGTCGGCCTGGGCGCCACGGCCCAGCCGCTCGGCCTTGCGGGCGTCCTGCGCCGCACGGGCCTCGGCCATCGCCTCGGTCTTCTTCTTGTGCGGGCCGAGAACCATGATCATGTTACGGCCGTCCTGCTTGGCCGAGGACTCCACGAAGCCCAGGTCCTGGACGTCGTTGGCCAGCCGCTGCAGCAGTCGGAAGCCCAGCTCGGGGCGGGACTGCTCGCGACCACGGAACATGATCGTGATCTTGACCTTGTCGCCCTGCTTGAGGAACCGAACGACGTGACCCTTCTTGGTGTCATAGTCGTGCGGGTCGATCTTCGGCCGGAGCTTCATCTCCTTGATGACCGTGTGCGCCTGGTTCTTGCGCGCCTCACGGGCCTTCATGGCCGACTCGTACTTGAACTTGCCGTAGTCCATGAGCTTGCACACCGGCGGCCGGGCGGTCGCCGCGACCTCGACCAGGTCGAGGTCGTACTCCTGCGCAAGCTCCAGCGCCTTGGCAAGCGGCACAATGCCGACCTGCTCGCCACTGGGACCGACGAGTCGCACCTCGGGGACGCGAATCCGGTCGTTGATGCGGGGCTCGGTGCTGATGGGGCCTCCTTGGTTGCACCTTCTGCGATGCGGCCGTCAGGGAGGCGGTCGCACGTAGTGGACTTCGACCACTGGGCGGGGCTTCATTCGTGCTGCGCTGCCGTTCGGTACTCCGAAGCACCGCGGCACGAAAAAAGCCCCGCTCGTACAAGCGGGGCTCCACACTTCCGGGGGCTGCGCCCGGTGAGGGGCGCTGCTCGGCGACGCACGGCCGAACGGCTGCTGTCGCGGACCGGGACCCGTCGACCCGGAGGTCGATCGGGTGGGAGACTGTCGCGGTTGCCCTCTCGGGCCTCCTGGGTGGAGCCTCCACTTGCTGGCCGGGCACGGTGAAGCGCTCAGCCGGTCGTTAAGCCACTTTACACTACGGGCGACAGCACTGTCTGCCGGTACCCTCCCAGGGGTAAACGGATCCACCCCGAGGGAATGAGCCTTCCTTGAGCAGCCAGCCCGACAACGCTTCCGAGTCCTTCGACGAGACCGTCGGGTACGACGACCTGACCCGCGACATCGCCGAGGTACCGGCGGTCGAGGTGATCACCACCGTCGCGGTGCACCTGATGAGCGCGGCGGCCGTCAAGTGCGGTCTGGCCGAGGGCGGCGAGAAGGACAAGGACCTGGACGAGGCCCGCAAGCTGATCACCGCGCTGGCCGGCCTGGTGACCGCGGGCGCCCCGGAGATCAGCAACTTCCACGCCGCCCCGCTGCGCGACGGACTGCGCTCGCTCCAGCTGGCCTTCCGCGAGGCCTCGATGGTGCCGGACGCGCCGGGCACCGGGCCGGGCGAGAAGTTCACCGGGCCCGTCTACTCCTGAGACCGACCGGCTGTTCCCGGTACTCCCCGACCGTCACTCGGCCTCGTAGAAACCGCTGCCCGTCGGCTCCGCGCCGGCGGGCAGCAGTGCGAGGTCCAGGCCACGGGTGAGACGCACCCGCAGCACCGGGTCCGCCGCCAGCACCGCGGCCAGCCGTTGGGCCAGCGCCGGCACATCGGTGCCGTCCGCCGGCGCGAGCCCGAGCACCGCGTCGGTCACCTCGCCCGGGGTCAGCTCGGCCCGGCGCACCTGCGGCTCGGCGGCCAGCAGCGCGCGCAGCGCGTCCAGCACCTCGGGGTCGTGCACCGGCGGCAGCCAGGCCCGGTTCTCGGCCACCGCACGCATCCGCGCGCCGGTCAGCTGGTAGGTCACCGGACCGGCCGGGTCGATCAGCAGGGTGTCGGCCCGCTCGGCGTAGGCCGTCATCACCGCCTGCGGCGCGTTCACCGGCGCGGGACGCGCGTCGGCCTGCCAGGCCGCCAGCGAGGCCAGCGAGGTGAACGCGGGCAGCGCCCGGCGGCCGTCGGCGGCCTCGATCACCGGGACCGCCATGTCGCTGGTCTTCTCGTGCCTGAGGCCTGCCGCATCCGTCTCCACCTCGCCGAGCAGCGCGACGATCGGCACCATCAGACGGGCCTGGCGCAGCGCGGCCAACAGGGCCGGCTCGGCGGCCGGCCGCTGCGACCAGTCGGCCAGTGCCTGGGCGAGGGCCGGGTCGGCGCTGCCGTCATCGGCGGCGAATCCGGGATGGGGAATGTTCTTACGGTCCACCCGGCGAGCCTAGCCGCTGGCCCGGTGCCCCCGTGCCGCGTCGGGCGAGGCCGGGCAGGGCCGGGCGTGGGCCTCTTTGCGGCACACCTATACCCAGCGGTAGGACCGCTGTGGCACGCTGCGGCCATGACGAGCTCACCGGATGCCGACCGAGCACGCTTCGACCGGGCCACCGCGCAGTTGACCGCCCCGCTGGCCATCGTTGATCTGGACGCCTTCGACGCCAACGCCACCGATCTGGTGCGCCGGGCCCAGGGCAAACCGATCCGGGTGGCCAGCAAGTCGCTGCGCTGCCGGGCCCTGTTGGAACGGGTGCTGGCCAAGGACGGCTTCGCCGGGGTGATGAGCTTCACGCTCGCCGAGTCGATCTGGCTGACCCGGGCCGGCGTCCAGGACGTGCTGCTCGCCTACCCCTCGGCCGACCGGGCGGGCTTCGCCGAGCTGACCGCCGACCCGAAGCTGGCGGCCAACATCACCGTGCTGGTCGACGATCCGGCGCAGCTGAGCCTGATCGACGCCGCGCGCGGCGGCGAGGAGCAGGTGCGGGTCTGCCTGGATCTGGACACCTCGCTGCACCTGCTGGGTGGCCGGGTGCGGGTGGGCGCGCGGCGCTCACCCCTGCGCACGCCCGAGCAGTTGGTGGCACTGGCCGAACTGGTGCGGCGCAGGCCCGGGTTCGCGGTGGTGGGACTGATGGCCTACGAGGGGCACATCGCCGGGGTGGGCGACTCGGTGGCCGGCCGGCCGGTGCGCTCACGCGTCATACGGCTGATGCAGGCCCGGGCGCGTGCCGAACTCACCGAGCGGCGCGCGGCGGTGGTGCGGGCGGTGCGGCAGGTGGCCGACCTGGAGTTCGTCAACGGGGGCGGCACCGGCAGCGTGCAGAGCACGGCGGCCGAGGCCGCGGTGACCGAGGTGGCGGCCGGCTCCGGGCTCTACCTGCCCCGGCTCTTCGACAACTACCAGGCGTTCCGGGGCACTCCGGCGGCACTCTTCGCGCAGCCGGTGGTCCGGCGCCCGGGGGTGGGCGTGGTGACGGTGCTCGGCGGTGGCTACCCGGCCTCCGGTCCGGCGGGCGCCGACCGCTCCCCCGTGCCCTACCTGCCGACCGGCCTGCGCTACGACCCCCAGGAGGGGGCCGGCGAGGTGCAGACGCCGCTGCTCGGCTCGGCGGCGGACGACCTGCTGGTCGGCGACCGGGTCTGGTTCCGGCACGCGAAGGCCGGCGAGCTGTGCGAGCGCTTCGCCGAACTGCACCTGGTGGCGGGCGACCGGCTGGTGGCCACGGTGCCGACCTACCGGGGCGAGGGGCGCACCTTCCTGTGACCGGACGTGCCCCGCTGCCGGGGAGGCAGCGGGGCACGCGATCGGTGAGCTGGGTCGGCGTCAGGTGTTGCTGCCGCCGGCCGCGTTGCCGCCGCCACTGCTGCCGGCGGGGGCGGCGTAGTCGCTGATGCCGCTGACGATGGTGTCCATCTGCGAGACGGCCGGGGCCTTGTCGGCGATGTCGAAGCCGAGCCGGATCGCGATCAGGCTCTTGCCGTCCGCGGTGGGGAAGACCACCGACTCCACCGTGCCGTTGTTGCCCTGGGCCGCGGTGACCTGCCAGCGGACCAGGTAGCCCTGGCGGCCGTCCACGGTGACCGACTCGGACTTGAGCTCCTGGTGGGACTTGCTGCCCGGGTAGGAGGCGTCCACGGCGGTCTGGATGTCCTTCTTGGCGGCGGCCTGCGGGTCGGTGCCCTGGAGCTCGGCGGTGTTGACGCCGCCGAGCGAGCAGACCTGGGCCGCGCTGCCGCCACCACTGCCGCCGCTGCCTCCGGAGCCACCGGTGCCGCTGCCACTGGAGCCCGGGCACTGGTACTGGCCGACGGTCAGGAACGCCGTGCCGTCATCGGCGGTGCCGCCCTGCCAGCCGCTCGGGACCGGCAGCTGGATGTTGCTGTTCAGGTCGGCGGCCACGCTGCTCTGCCCGCTGCCGCCGCCACTGCCGCCGCTGCCGCTGCCGCCGGAGCCACCACCCGGCAGCCCCGGGAAGCCCGGGAAGCCGGGCAGACCGCCCAGACCGCCGCTGCCACCACTGCCGCCACCCGGACCACCGCCGCGCTGGCGTCCGGTCCCGTTGCCGTTGCCGTTCGGCTGGGTGTTCTGCTGCTGCGGGACGGCCTGCACCTGGTTGTGCGAGTCGTGGTGGTCCACAGCGAGGTAGGTGACGCCGGAGCCCACCGCGAGCCCGAGCACGCCGGCCACCGCCGCCGCCACCAGCACCGGACGGCTCATCCGCTTGAAGACCGAGGGCTTCGTCGGCAGCGGCTCGCCGTACAGGGCGCCGCTGGGGCCGGGCTCGACGGGCGGCTCGGGGAACCGCACCGTGCCGTTCTCCAACACCTCGCCCTCGATCACCTGGACGCCGTCCAGCACGGCGGTCTGCTCCATGCCCTCGCCCTCGGGCACGGCCTCGACCTCGGAGAGGGCCTCGACGCCGGAGACGCCGGAGGCACCTGGGGCGGCGCTGCCGCCCGGACGGGTGGTGGCCGTCCAGCCGGCGCCGTCCCACCAGCGCTCGGTCCTGGGGTCACCGTCGGGGTCCTGCGGGTCCGGGTACCACCCGGCCGGAATCTTCGTATCGCTCACACCAGGAAATGTATGGGCAGGCGGATAAACGCGATATCAACTGAGCGCCACAATTGGGTCGATTCGGATGAGATTACGGTGAGAGCGCTGCTCGGGCCCCCGAAAAGTGGAACGACAACGGTCACCACTGCAGCCTTTGGATCTCCGTCCGATATGCGGTTCACTTCCCTGCAGGGCACCCGTCCTCGATCCCTCCCCGCGTTCAGGAGACGACCGCGATGGCCGGCCACACCGAGCACCCGCACACCCACACGCACGACGACCAAGAGCACAGCCGTGACCACGGCGAACACGGCGAACACGGCGAACCGGGCGGGCACGGTGGCCACGGGCACGGGCACGGCGGCCACGGCCATGCGCACGGTGTGGCGGCCGACGCCGACCGCCGCTGGCTGACCAGCGCGCTGGCCCTGATCGTCGTCTTCATGGCCGTCGAGGTCGTGGTCGGCTTCGCCGCCGGCTCCCTGGCGCTGATCTCGGACGCCGCGCACATGCTCACCGACGCGGCCTCGATCGTGCTCGCGCTGGTGGCCATGCGGCTGGCGGCCAAGCCGGCCCGCGGCGGCTACACCTACGGCCTCAAGCGCGCCGAGATCCTCTCCGCCCAGGCCAACGGCGTCACCCTGCTGGTGCTCTCCGCCTGGCTGGGCTACGAGGCGGTCACCCGGCTGATCTCACCGCCGCAGGTCGAGGGCGGCCTGGTGCTGGTCACCGCGCTGGTCGGCGTGGTGGTGAACATCGCCGCCGCCTGGTGCATGTCCAAGGCCAACCGCAGCTCGCTCAACGTCGAGGGCGCCTTCCAGCACGTGCTGACCGACCTCTACGCCTTCATCGCCACCGCCGTGGCCGGCGCGATCATGCTGACCACCGGCTTCCTGCGGGCGGACGCGATCGCCTCGCTGATCGTGGTGGCGCTGATGCTGCGGGCCGGCACCGGGCTGGTCCGGGACTCCGGGCGGATCTTCCTGGAGGCCGCCCCGGCCGGCGTCGACCCCGACGCACTGGCCGACAGCCTGGTGACCACCCCGCTGGTCGAGGAGATCCACGACCTGCACGTCTGGGAGATCACCTCCGGGCAGCCGGCGCTCTCCGCGCACATCCTGGTCACCCCCAGCGGCGACTGCCACGCGGTCCGGCGCGACCTGCAGCGCCGGCTGCGCGAGGAGTACCGGATCACCCACGCCACCCTGCAGGTCGACCACCTCGGCGAGGACGACGACCAGCAGCTGCTGCAGATCACCGACTCCGCCGCCGCGCTGTCCGCCGAGCACTGCGCCGACTCGCACGGCCCCGTCCACCGGGCCGGACCGCACACGCACTGAGCCGGGCGGCCGGGCGCAGCACTCGGCGCGGAATGATCAGCGGACCGCCCGCGTTGGGTCGGCCATGACTACCGTGCTGCGTTACTCGGCTTTCACCACCGACCCCTCCGGCGGCAACAAGGCCGGCGTGGTGCCGGACGCCACCGGCCTGACGGACCAGCAGATGCTGGCCCTCGCCGCCGAGCTGGGCTACTCCGAGACCGCCTTCCTCACCGCCGTCCCCGACGCCGCGGACCGCCGCTACCAGGTGCGGTACTTCGCCCCCACCCTGGAGGTCCCGTTCTGCGGGCACGCCACCATCGCCGCCGCGGTGGCGATGGCGCACGCCGACGGCCCCGGCGAGCTGGTCTTCGAGACGAAGGCCGGCACCGTGCCGGTCCAGGTCGCCGAGCAGGACGGGGTGCTGCACGCCACCCTGACCAGCGTCGAGCCGAAGGTCCTGGCGATCGGGGCCGACGAGGTCGAGCAGGCGCTGGCCGCGCTCGGCTGGGCGGCTGCCGATCTCGACCCGCAGCTGCCGCCGCGGATCGCCTACGCGGGCGCCCACCACCTGGTGCTCGCCGTGCGCACCCGGGAGCGGCTGGCCGACCTGGCCTACGACTTCGACCGGCTGGCGGCCTTCATGACGGCCCGTGACCTGGTCACCCTGCAGCTGGTCTGGCGCGAGTCCGGGACCGTCTTCCACGTTCGCGACCCGTTCCCGGTCGGCGGCGTGGTGGAGGACCCGGCCACCGGCGCGGCCGCCGCCGCCTTCGGCGCCTATCTGCGGGAGCTGGGCGAGGCCGGCGAGTCGGCCGAGCTGACCCTGCACCAGGGCGAGGACCTGGGCAGCCCCGGCCTGCTGCGGGTGCGGCTGACGGCCGGTGACCCGCGGGTGCGGGTGACCGGCGCGGCGGTGCCGCTGCCGCAGGCCGCCGCCTGAGTCCCGGTGTCGGGTTGGGGGGTTGTCGGCGCGGTGCGCGATGATCGGGGCGTGACCGCACCGCGACTGATGCTCCTCGACACCGCCAGCCTCTACTTCCGGGCGTACTTCGGCGTCCCGGAGTCCGTGAAGTCCCCCGACGGCATCCCCGTGAACGCCGTCCGGGGCCTGCTGGACTTCATCGCCCGCCTGGTCCAGGACCACCGCCCGGACGAGCTGGTGGCCTGCATGGACGCCGCCTGGCGGCCGCAGTGGCGGGTGGACCTGATTCCGACCTACAAGACGCACCGGCTGGCCGCCGAGGGCCCCGGGGTCGGTGCGGGCGCCGAGGAGGTGCCCGACACCCTCTCGCCCCAGGTCCCGGTGATCGAGCAGGTGCTGGACGCCCTCGGCATCGCCCGGGTCGGCGCCGCCGACTACGAGGCGGACGACGTGATCGGCACCCTGGCCACCCGGGCCGCCGGTCCGGTGCGGATCGTCACCGGCGACCGGGACCTGTTCCAGCTGGTGGACGACGCCCGGGAGGTCACCGTGGTCTACCCGGTCAAGGGCGTCGGTTCGGCGCAGATCGTCGACGAGGCGGCGCTGCGCGAGAAGTACGGCGTCAACGGCGCCCAGTACGCCGACCTGGCGGCGCTGCGCGGCGACCCGAGCGACGGCCTGCCGGGCGTCAAGGGGATCGGGGAGAAGACGGCGGCTCAGCTGATCGAGCGCTTCGGCGACCTGGCCGGGATCCGGGCGGCGGCGGCCGACCCGTTCTCGGGGCTGACCCCGGCCCGGCGCAAGAACCTGCTGGAGGGCGCGGCCTATCTGGACGTGGCGCCGCAGGTGGTGCGGGTCGCCACCGACGTGCCGCTGCCGGAGTTCGACGCCGCGCTGCCGCGTGAGCCGCTGGACCCGATGACGCTGGAGGAGCTGGCCACCCGCTGGGGGCTGGGCAGCGCGCTGGAGCGGGTGCTGGCGGTGCTGGCGGGCTGAACCGGTGGCGGAGTCATGGGTAAGAGGGTCCGCCGGCCCCCTACCGGCGGACCCTCCAGTTGTGTAGACAGCTCGGGTGGCGTTGTGCAGACATCTTTCTGCCGAAGAATGGTCGTCCCACGTTCTTCCGGAGGTACCCGCCGGTAGCTACGGTTCCGGCTGTCATGCACAGCTGACCCCTTCTCAGGAGCCGTACTCCCATGACCCTGCGCCGCACCGCCGCCGCGCTCTGCTCGGCCGCCGCCACGATCACCCTGCTCGGCGGCTTCGTGCCCCAGTCCGCCACGGCGGCCACCGCGCCGGCCGGCAGCACGCTGTCGGTCCTCGCCTGGAACGTCGACCTCGGTACCGCCGTGGTCGACTGGAGCCAGAACGAGAAGGCCAGTACCCGCACCCCGGTGATCGAGTCGATCGTCCGTCAGCACAGCGCCGACGTGGTGATCCTGGACGAGCTGTTCAACAACTCCTCGATCAGCGACATCACCAGCAAGCTCGCCGACCTCTACCCCTACCGCACCCCGGTGGTCGGCGGGACCTGCTCGGGCGGCGGCTGGAACGGGACCAGCGGCAACTGCTCCAGCTCCCCGTTCGTGATCAACGGCGGAACGATGATCCTCTCGAAGTACCCGATCACCGCCCAGTACCAGCACGTCTTCTCGAACTCCACCTCCGGCACCTGGGACTACCACGCCGACAAGGGCGCGGCGCTGGTGCAGGTCGACAAGGGCGGCGTGAAGACCTGGGTGGCCGGCACCCACCTGCAGGCCGACGAGTCCGACGTTTCCACCGACACCACCCAGGCCACCCGGCTCGCCCAGCTCGGCGAGATCAAGTCCTGGGTGAACGGGATCGCGGGGTCGAGCGCCCCGGTGCTCTTCGGCGGCGACCTGAACGTGGAGTACTACCACGGCCAGGCGCGCGGCGACTACGCCAACGCCCAGGCGGCGGTGGGCGGGGTGCTGGGCTCGCCCGCGCTGGACCCGAGCCAGAGCCTGACCACCATGGACTGCACCGTCTCGGCCTGGTGCCAGTACATGTCCGGCGTCGAGACCTTCCCGGTCGACTACCGCGACGACCTGGACTACCTCGGCTACCTGACCGCCCCGGGCCGTCCCACCCCGCCGGCGCTGCCCACCGTCCAGACCGACTTCGACCCGCAGGCCGGCTGGAGCGCCGGGCAGCTGGACACCAACTCCCCCAGCGACCACTACCCGGTCCAGGCCACCTTCCAGCTCGGCTGACCGGTCACCGCACCAGGCAGGGGGGCCGGCGGACCGGCCCCCCTGTGACGCGTCCTCCTGGAACGCGTTCTCCTGTGACGCGTCCTCCTGTGACGCGTTCTCAGCCCACCGAGGAGTAGGCGATGATCCCGCGCCGCAGCGCGTCCACCGCCTTGCGCGCGGTGGTGCGCAGCTGGGCGTCCTCGCCGGCCGCGTCCTGGATCTGGCCGAGCACGTCGATCAGCTGCTTGGTCCAGCGCACGAAGTCGCCGGCCGGCATGTCGGCGTCGCGCAGCACCGCGTCCAGACTGTGCCCCAGCGCCCAGCGGTAGGCGACCCAGGCGAAGCCGAGGTCGGGCTCGCGCTGGCCGACGCCCTCGCTGGTGTTGATCCGGTGCTGCTCCTCCAGGGCGTCCAGGTGGCCCCAGATCCGCACCATCCGGCCCAGCGCCTGCTTGGCGTCGCCCTCCGGCAGCCGGGGTGCCGCCGCGTCGTCGGCCTGCCGGGACTCGTAGACCAGCGCCGAGGCGCAGGCGGCGAGTTCGGCGGCGGCCAGGTCCTTCCAGACGCCTTCGCGGATGCACTCCGAGGCGAGCAGGTCCAGCTCGCCGTAGAGCCGGCCCAGCCGCTTGCCCTCGGGCGTCACGGTGTCGCCGACCAGGTAGCCGAGGTCAGTGAGCAGGCCGCAGACCCGGTCGAAGGTGCGGGCGATGGTGTGGGTGCGCGAGCGCATCTTGCGTTCCAGCACCTCGGTGTCGCGGTGCAGGCGGTGGTAGCGCTCGGCCCAGCGGGCGTGGTTCTCGCGGTCGTCGCAGCCGTGGCAGGGGTGCTGGCGCAGCTCGGTGCGCAGCCGGGCCAGCTCGCTGTCGTCGGCGGCGGCCGCGCGCCCCTTGCGGTAGCGCTCGGGCTCCAGGTGACCGGCCTTGGTGCGCAGCGCGGAGGCCAGGTCGCGGCGCGACTGCGGGCTGCGCGGGTTGAACGACTTGGGGATCTTGACCCGTTCGATGGCGACCACCGGGTACGGGAAGTCGATCATCGCGAGCCGCTTCACCTGCCGCTCGGCGGTCAGCACCACCGGGCGCGGGCCGTCCTGATAATCGGGGTGGCGGGTGGTGCGCGGCGAGCGGCTGACCGGCGGCAGGCCCGGGTCGATGACCAGCGCGAGCCCGGCGAACTTGCCGGTCGGCACGTGGATCACGTCGCCCGGCTTGAGCGCCTCGATCGCCTCGACGGCGGCCGCCCGGCGCTGGCTGCCGCCCTCGCGGGCCAGCTCGTTCTCCCGGTCCTTCAGCTGCCGGCGCAGGCTCATGTACTGCTCGAAGTCCCCGAGGTGACAGGTCATCGCCTCGCGGTAGCCCTCCAGGCCCTCCTCGTTGCGCTGCACCTGCCGGGAGATGCCGACCACCGAGCGGTCCGCCTGGAACTGGGCGAAGGAGGTCTCCAGCAGTTCGCGCGAGCGGTGCCGCCCGAACTGGCCGACCAGGTTGACGGCCATGTTGTAGGAGGGCTTGAAGGACGAGCGCAGCGGGTAGGTGCGGGTGCCGGCCAGCCCGGCCAGCGCCTCCGGGTCCAGCCCGCGCTGCCAGAGCACCACCGCGTGGCCCTCGATGTCGATGCCGCGCCGCCCGGCCCGACCGGTGAGCTGGGTGTACTCGCCGGGGGTGATGTCGGCGTGCATCTCGCCGTTCCACTTGACCAGCTTCTCCAGGACCACCGAGCGGGCCGGCATGTTGATGCCCAGCGCCAGCGTCTCGGTCGCGAAGACGGCCTTGACCAGGCCCTTCAGGAAGAGCTCCTCGACCACCTCCTTGAACCGGGGCAGCATGCCGGCGTGGTGGGCGGCCACCCCGCGCTCCAGCCCCTCCAGCCACTCGAAGTAGCCGAGCACGTGCAGGTCCTCGTCGGGGATCGCCGCGCAGCGGTCCTCCACGATGGTGCGCACCTGCGCCTGCTCCTGCTCGTTGTTGAGCCGCAGCCCGGAGGTGAGCACCTGCTGGACGGCGGCCTCGCAGCCGGCCCGGCTGAAGATGAAGGTGATCGCGGGCAGCAGGCCCTCGGCGTCCAGCCGGTCGATCACGTCGACCCGGCCCGGGGTCCAGACCCGCCCCGGACGGCCGTTGGCCATCGAGCGGCCACGGCCGCGCCCGGCGAAGCGCGGGTTGCGGTCGGCCTCCGAACGGGCCAGGCGCACCAGCTCGGGGTTGACCGCCTTGGCCGGGTTCTTCTGGCTGAACTTGGGGCGACCGTCCACGTCCGGGTCGGAGAAGAGGTCGTACATCCGGTTGCCGGCCATCACGTGCTGCCACAGCGGCACCGGGCGGTGCTCGGAGACGATCACCTTGACGCCACCGCGCACGGTGTCCAGCCAGTCGCCGAACTCCTCGGCGTTGGAGACGGTGGCCGAGAGCGAGACCAGCGTGACGGACTCCGGCAGGTGGATGATCACCTCCTCCCAGACCGCGCCGCGGAAGCGGTCGGCGAGGTAGTGCACCTCGTCCATCACCACGTAGCCGAGGCCGTCCAGGGCGCGCGAGTTCGCGTAGAGCATGTTGCGCAGCACCTCGGTGGTCATCACCACCACGGGCGCGTCGCCGTTGACCGAGTTGTCGCCGGTGAGCAGGCCGACCTTGGCCGCGCCGTAGCGCTTGACCAGGTCGGCGTACTTCTGGTTGGAGAGCGCCTTGATCGGGGTGGTGTAGAAGCACTTGCGGCCCGAGCGCAGGGCCAGGTGGACGGCGAACTCGCCGACGATGGTCTTGCCGGAGCCGGTGGGCGCGGCGACCAGGACGCCGTCACCGGCCTCCAGCCGCTCGCAGGCCTCCAGCTGGAAGACGTCGAGCGGGAAGTCGTACAGCTCCCGGAACTCGTACAGGGCGGTGGCCCGCTCCTGGTTGCGGCGGCGGGCGGCCACGTAGGCCTCGGAGGGGCTCAACGCGTCGTCGTCGGACAGGGCGCTGCTCATCGGCGTCACCTTCTTCTTCCCGTGGTGATGGGTCGCAGACGGTGACGCCTGCGGCTGCGGGGCCGGCTCCTCGGACTGGTCCGAAAGGGGCGCGCAGCTGGTGTGGTCGGTGTGGTGTTCCAGCATCTCAGCCTGAGATTACCCGGCAGGGCTGACATTGATCGCACCGTTTTTCCGACCTGTACCGATCACTCACGTTCCCAACCGATCCCGCTCGACCGTCTTCGATCAGGCGTGATCAAGGTGTGATCATTCGTCAACCCAGCGTTGCCACGCTCCCTAGAGTCGGCGGCACCGACCGGACCGGAGGACGGCCCCAGACCGGATGACGAGAGCCGGATGACGAGAGGCGAAGAGACATGGCGAACCTGGACACCTCGCTCAAGGAAGCGATCGGGATCGAAGGTGCGATCGGCGTCGCGCTGGTCGACTACGGCAGCGGGATGGCGCTCGGCGCCCTGGGCGACAGCCCGGAGCTGGACCTGAACGTGGCGGCGGCCGGCAACACCGACGTGGTGCGGGCCAAGATGCGCGCGATGGAGATGCTCAACCTGCACGACAACGCGATCGAGGACATCCTGATCACGCTGAGCAACCAGTACCACCTGATCCGGCCGCTGACCACACCCAGCGGCCGCGGACTCTTCCTCTACCTGGCGCTCAACCGGAACCAGTCCAACCTGGCGATGGCCCGCCACCAGCTCAAGCTGATCGAGATGTCGCTGGAGGTCGGCTGAGCAGCCGGTCCAGGCCCGCGGCCAGCGCCTGGTACTCCTCGGCCCGGTTGTAGACCTGGGCGCTGATCCGCAGCACCCCGCCACCCGTCCACGGCCGCACCGCGACCCGCGCGCCCAGTCGCTCGTGGACGGCCGTCATCAGCGCGAGCGCCTGCTCCTCGGTCTCGGCGACCTGGGGCGGCAGCCGCAGCGCCCGCATCGCCACCCCGGGCGAGGCCGGCAGCGCCGCCAGCCCGGCGACCTCGCCGAGCACCTGCTGCCCGTAGGCCGCCAGCCGGGCGTTGTGGTCCCGCACCCGGGCCAGGCCCAGCCGGTCCAGCAGGGCCAGCGCGCCGGGCGCGGCCAGCCACCCGGTGTAGTCGGCGGTGCCGCGCCACTCCACGTTCAGCGGGAAGCCGCGCCCGTGCTCCCAGGAGTAGGTGAGCGGGCGGATCCGCTCGCGCCACTCGGGGCGCACCACCAGCACGGCGGTGGGACGCGGCGCGAAGGCCCACTTGTGCAGGTTGCCGAACCAGAAGTCGGGCCGGCCGACGTCCAGGTCGGCGTCCAGCATGCCGGGGCCGTGGGCCGCGTCCACCGCGGTCAGCACCCCGCGCTCGGCCAGCGCCCGCAGCAGCGGCGCGGTGGCGATCTCCCGGGCGGTGGGCGAGGTGACCCGGTCCAGCACCGCCAGCCGGGTGCGCGGGCCGACCGCGGCCAGCACCACCTCGGCCGGGTCGCCCCCGGTCAGCGGCAGCACCACGGTGCGTACCCGGGCGCCGCACTCGGCGGCCCGGCGTTCGGCGGCCCGGTTGACCACGCCGTAGCCGTGGTCGAGCACCAGGATCTCCTCGCCCGGCCGGAACGGAATGCTGTCCAGCACCACGGCGACGGCCTCGGTGACGTTGCTGAGCAGCGCCAGGCCCTGCTCGTCGGCGCCCAGCCAGCGGGCGACCGTGGCGCGGGCCTGGCCCAGCCACTCGGGGGCGGCGCGCAGGAAGCCGTCCGGATCGGCCTCCTGGTCGGCCCGCAGCCGGTCCTGCTCCTGCTGGACCTCGATCGGGACGGCGCCGTAGGAGCCGTGGTTGAGGTGGGCGAGCGCGGGGTCGAGCGTGAAGAGCCCGGCCGCGCCGGCGATCGGCTCGGGCGCTGCCACCGGATGCGTGGTCACATCGCCCGACCCTACTGGGCCCGGCGCAGGGTCAACAGACCTCCGCGCGGCACCCGGACGGCGAACTGGCGGTCCACCGGCTCGGCTTCGACAGCGGCGCGGGTGGCCCCCTGGCAGTCCTGGACCAGCACCGTCAGCCGCCCGGGCGGCGCGTCGAAGTCGATCCGCACCAGGGTGTCCGGGTCGGCGTTGGCCACCAGCAGCAGTTCCCAGGGCCCCGGCACCCGCAGCGGCAGCGGCGCGTAGCGCCCGAAGGCGCGGGCCGCGCCGCGCTCGGCCTCCAGCAGCGGATAGCCGAGTTCGGGGCGGTGCGGGCGGAAGGCACCGCGCTGCAACAGGTCGACGTGCTCGCGCATGACGGCCAGCCAGAAGCGCAGCGCGGCCAGCTGGTCCGGGCGCTGGCGGGTGAGGTCGACCGAGACCTGCGCGGTGGCGAAGAGCACCGACTGGAGCAGCACCGCGATCTCGGCCGGCTCCTCCTGCGGGTGCCAGGTCAGCGGGTCGGCGTGGACGGCGAGCGGGCCGGCGGTGAGCCGCAGGTCGGTGGTGCGCTGGCGGTTCTCCGCGGCGCTGTGCGGGCAGTCGGTGGCGCGCACCATGGTGGCGTACGGCCACAGACCCGGCCCCAGGTAGGGCTGGCGGTGCTCGACCAGCAGCTCGGGGCGGCTCGCCCGCAGCCGGGCGTCCAGTTCGGCCAGCAGGCTGCGCACGCCCTCGGCCACCGCCGTCCGGTCGGTGGCGTACCGGTCGAAGGTGTCGATGAAGTCGATCTTCAGACCGTCCAGCCCGCCGTGCTCGACGAGTTCGCCCAGCCGGTCCACCAGGTGGGCGCGGACCCGCGGATCGGCCGGGTCCAGCACCGAGGTCTCCAGCTCCGCGATCCGGGCCAGCCGCCCGCCCGGGCGGGCGCCCGCCGCGCTGCGGTCACCGGCGAACGGCAGTGCGCACCAGAGCAGGTAGCGCAGACCCAGCGCCCGGGTGCGCCGGACGTGCGCGGCGAAGTCCGGGAACGGGCCGGCGGCGGGCTGCCAGTCGCCGGCGGTGGCGTACGACCGCGAGGTCTCCTCGGTCTGCCAGCCGTCGTCCACCAGCACCGCGGTGAAGCCCAGTTGGGCCGCGAGAGCACCCAACTGCTCGACCCGCGCGGCGGTGACCGTCAGGTGGCTGACGTACCAGGTGCAGAAGACCGGCTCGAAGGCCGCCGCCGGCACCCGCGCGGGCTCCACCAGGCCGGCCCACCAGTGCGCCATCTCCTGCACGGTTCGCGCGAAGTGACGGTTCGTCAGATCGAGTCGAAGGCGCAGCGGCGCCCCCGCCTCGTGCTCGACCCACCAGGAGAACTCGCCGCTCTCCTCCACCGCGCCCTCGCCGATGCTCACCGGGCGGACCAGCTCGCCGACCGCGAAGGTGCACAGCGCCGCGTCCCCGGTGCCCACCAGGCTGCCCACCGGCGCGCCCGCGGGCAGCGAGGCGGTGCGCGGCGCGCGCCAGGCGGGCGGCAGCCAGCGGGTGCCGGTGGCCGGGGTCCACAGCGCGGTGGCCCCGGTGCACGGCAGCCGCCACTCCACCCGCACCCGCACCGGGGCGTCGTCCGCGGGGTCCGGTTCGAGCGGCAGGACCTCCACGAGCAGCCGCCGGTCACCGGCGGTGACCTTGACGTCCACGGCGTGCGCGCCGATCGCGGTGGCCCGCAGGCTCAGGCCCGGGATCCCGGTGGCGACCTGGCGGGTGCACTCGCTGCGACCGGAGGGCGGCGCGCTGCCGTCCCAGCTCAGAGGGGACACGGTTGCTCTGCCTTTCCTGGGTGTTGGGGGTGGTCTCAGGCCTCCGGGAAGTGGCAGGCGACCTGCCGCCGACCCGTTCCGTCGGCCGTCAGCTGCGGCGCCTGGCTGCGGCAGATCGGCTGCGCCTTGGCGCACCTGGGGTGGAAGGTGCAGCCGCTGGGCGGGTTGGCCGGGCTCGGCGGGTCGCCGAGCAGCACGATCCGCTCCCTGGCCCGCTCGGCCGCCGGGTCGGGCAGCGGCACCGCGGAGAGCAGCGCCTTGGTGTACGGGTGCGCGGGCGCGGCGTACACCTGCTCCTTCTCGCCGATCTCCACGATCCGGCCCAGGTACATCACCGCCACCCGGTGGCTCAGGTGCCGGACCACCGCCAGGTCGTGGGCGATGAACAGGTAGGCGACGCCCAGTTCACGCTGCAGCCGCTCCAGCAGGCCGACGATCTGCGCCTGGATGGAGACGTCCAGCGCCGAGACCGGCTCGTCGGCGACCACCAGCGCGGGCCGGGTGGCCAGTGCCCGGGCGATGCCGATCCGCTGGGCCTGGCCGCCGGAGAACTGGTACGGGTAGCGGTCCAGGTGCTCGGGCGCCAGGCCCACCAGCTGGACCAGCTCCCGCACCTCGCGCCGGATCCGCTCGCCAGCCACCCGCTGCGCGCGCAGCGGCGCCGAGATGATCTGCTCCACCGTCCGCCGCGGGTTCAGCGAGGCGAACGGGTCCTGGAAGATGATCTGCAACTCGCTGCGCAGCGGCCGCAGTTCACGCTGCCCCAGTCCGGTGATGTCCTGCCCGCGGAAGTCGACCCGCCCGGCGGTGGGATCCAGCAGCCGCACCAGCAGCCGCCCGGTGGTGGACTTGCCGCAGCCGGACTCGCCGACCAGGCCGAGCGTCTCGCCCGCCCGCACCTCGAAGCTGAGCCCGTCCACGGCCTTGACCCCGGGCCGCCGGCGCAGCCCGTCACGGGTGCCGGGGAAGGTCTTGCCGAGATCGCGCACCGTCAGCAGTGGTTCCGTCAGCGCCGTGGTCATGCCGTCTCCTCCGAGTGGACGCAGGCGCTGCGATGCCCGTCGGGCGTCACCTGCCGCAGCAGCGGCCGGGCGCCGGTGCAGGCCGGCCGCGGGTCCGCGGCGTAGACGGGGCAGCGTGGATGGAAGGCGCAGCCGGGTGGCGGCGCCAGCACCGAGGGCGGGCTGCCCGGGATCGCCCGCAGCTCCTGCCCCTCGCCGGAGCCGGCGGTGAGGCGCGGCAGCGAGTCCAGCAGGCCCTGGGTGTACGGGTGCCGGGGCGCGGCGAACAGCGCGTCGGCGCCCGCCTGTTCGACGGCCGTGCCGCCGTACATGACGAGCACCTCGTCGGCCACCCGGGCGATCACGCCGAGGTCATGGGTGATCATGATGATCCCCAGCCCCCGTTCCGCCTTGAGCCGCATCAGCAGGTCGAGCACCTGGGCCTGCACGGTGACGTCCAGCGCGGTGGTCGGCTCGTCGGCGATGATCAGGTCGGGCTCGCAGGAGAGCGCGAGCGCGATCATCGCGCGCTGGCGCATGCCGCCGGAGAACTGGTGCGGGTACTCGCCCGCCCGGCGGGCCGGTTCGGGGATGCCGACGTCGCCGAGCACCTCCACCGCCCTGGCCCGGGCGGCCCGGCGGCTGGAGCCGAAGTGCTCGCGGTGCGCCTCGGCGATCTGGTCGCCGATGGTGAAGTACGGGTGCAGCGCGGTGAGGGCGTCCTGGAAGACCATGGCCATCCGCCGCCCGCGCAGCCTGCGGACCGTCTCCGCGGGTGCGCCGATCAGCTCGGTGCCGTCGAAGTCGACCGAGCCGGTGACCTTGGCGCCCGGGTGCAGGCCCATCACGGCCAGCGAGGTGACCGACTTGCCGGAGCCGGACTCGCCGACGATCCCCAGCGTGCGGCCGCGCTCGACGTCGAAGTCGACGCCCTTGACCACCCGCACCGGCCCCTCGCCGGTAGTGAACTCGACCGCGAGGTCGCGGACCTGGAGCAGCGTCACGAAAGCCTCGCTCTCGGGTCGATCCAGGCGTAGAGCAGGTCCACGACCAGGTTGGAGGTGACGATGAAGAAGGAGGCCAGCAGCGTGATGCCCATCACCACGGGCTGGTCGGACTTGTTGAGCGAGTCGGCGAACAGCTTGCCGACGCCCGGCAGTCCGAAGAGCGACTCGGTGATCATCGCGCCGGCCAGCAGGCTGCCCAGGTCCATGCCGAGCATGGTCGCCACCGCGGTCAGGGCCGGGCGCAGCCCGTGTTTGCCGACCACCTTGCGCTCGCGCAGCCCCTTGGCCCGCGCGGTGCGGACATACGGCTCGGCCAGCGTCTCGATCACCGAACTGCGGGTCATCCGGGCGTACATGGCGGCCGTCGCGAGCGCCAGGGTGATCCACGGCAGCAGCAGGTTCTGTGCCCAGCCGACCGGATCGACCGAGAAGTCGACGTAGCGCGGGTACGGGATCAGACCGAGCACCGTGACCACCACGTAGAGCAGGATCATCGCGGTGAAGTAGACCGGCACCGCGGCCGCGCCGATGGTGGCGACCATCACCGTGCGGTCCACCCAGGTGTTCTTGCGCAGCGCCGAGACGACGCCGGCGCCCAGTCCCAGCAGCAGCCAGCAGGCGGCCGCGCCGATCGCCAGCGAGAAGCTGGTCGGGAGCCGGTCCATCATCAGGTCCCAGACGGGGCGACCGCTCTGGAAGGAGTAGCCGAAGCAGGGGAAGCCGCAGTGCACCGCGTACTGCCCGGTGCCCATGGTGCGCCCGGCGAAGATCGCCAGCACGTAGCGGCCGAACTGGACGATCAGCGGCGCGTCCAGGCCCATCTGCTTGCGGACCAGCGCGATCTGGTCGGGCGCGCAGTCCTTGCCGCAGAACTGCACGGCCGGATCGCTCGGCAGCAGGTAGAAGATGGTGAAGGTGACCGCGCAGATCACCAGCAGGGTGCCGGCGATGCCGAGCAGTCGGCGGATCAGGAAGGCGGTCATCCCTGGCCGCCCTTCGGGTCGAGGGCGTCGCGCAGCGCGTCGCCGAGCAGGGTGAAGGCCAGCACCACCAGGAACAGGCAGGCGCACGGCAGGACGAAGAACATCGGATCGACCTTGTAGTACAGCTGGGCGTCGGTGATCATCTGTCCCCAGGACGGAGTGGGCGGGCGGACCCCGACCCCGAGGTAGGTCAGGCCGGCCTCGGAGCCGATCAGCCCGGGGATGGCCAGGGTGACGTAGACGATGACGGTGCTGGTCAGGTTCGGCAGGATCTCGGTGAGCAGGATCCGGATGCTCGGCGTGCCGCTGGCCCGGGCCGCCTCGACGTACTCACGGCGCTTGAGCGAGATGGTCTGCCCCCGGATCACCCGGGCGATGTACGGCCAGGTGAAGAGGCTCATCACGACGATCAGCAGCAGCACCCGGTTGGCGTTCTTCACCACCGAGAGCAGTGCGATCATGAAGATCAGGCTCGGGAAGGACATCATGACGTCCATGAACCGGCTGATCACCGCGTCGATGCGGCCGCCGAAGTAGCCGGCGGTGGCGCCGAGCGCCACCCCGACGACGGTGATCAGCAGCGCGGCACTGAACGAGACCAGCAGGCTGATCCGGGCGCCGTAGAGCAGCCGGGCGAAGATGTCGCGCCCCAGCATCGGCTCGACGCCGAGCCAGTGCTGCGGACTCATCCCGCCGAAGGCGCCGCGCGGCAGCCCGCCGAGGTAGGGGTCGATGGCGTACTTGTCGGTGTCGGCGGGGCCGTAGCCGGAGATCGCGGTGAGCACCGGGGCCAGCAGCGCGGCCAGCACGAAGAAGGCGATGATGCCGAGGCCCACCATGGCCACCGGCCGGCGGCGCAGTCGCCCCCAGGCCAGCCGCCAAGGCGATCCTGATTTCTGACGCTCAGTCAGAACTGCTGTGACGGGCACCTGTTGGACCGTCATTTGACGGACTTCAGGCCGATGGTGGCGTAGTCGATCTGGCCCGACCACACCGGACTCGCGAACGCTCCGGCGATGTTGGTGCCGACCAGCAGCGGCTTCTTCTGCCAGGTGAGCGGCACGGTGGGGGCCGCGTCCATGAGTCTCGCGTCCAGCGCCAGCCAGGCCGCGTTGGCGGCGTTCACGTCGCTCAGCCCGGCGATCCGGTCCATCTCGGCGTCCACCGACGGGTCCTTGAAGCGCGCCATGTTGCCCTGGTTGCCGGTGTCGGTGATCACCCGGCTGTCGAAGAGCATCGGCAGGAAGGTGGCGGCCGAGGGGTAGTCGGGGCACCAGCCGGTGATCGCCAGGCCGGTCTGCTTGCTCTTGTCACCGACCACCGAGTTGACCACGCTGGCGTCCAGCGTGTTGATCGTGACGTTGATGTTGATCTTCTTGAGCGCGGCCTGGATCGCCTCCGCCTGCTGGCGCTGGCCGGTGGAGACGGTGATCTCGGTGGAGAGCCCGCCGCTCAGCCCGGCCTGCGCCAGGTACTGCTTGGCCTTGTCGAGGTCGCCGCCGACCGGGATGCCGAAGTGGTCGACCGCCTTGCCGCCGGTCAGCTCCGGCGGCAGGTAGGTGGTCGCGATGTCGGCCAGTGCCGGGCCGCCGACGGAGGACTGGAAGGCCTGCTTGTCGATCGCGTACTCGACCGCCAGCCGCAGGTTCTTGTTGTCGAACGGCGGCTTGCTGTTGTCCATGGTCAGCATGGTCGTGCAGTTCTCGTTCTCGCTGACCAGCCGGGACTTGACGTCCGGATTGGTGATCACGTCGGGGATCTTGGCGGGCGCCAGGTCGGCATACGCGATCCCGTCCTGGTCGTCGCCCTGCGAGGCGATCAGGCGGTCGGCGATGCCGGCCGAACCCAGCGTCTGGTCCACCACGATCTTGTCCGGATAGGCCTTGCGGACCGGGTCGGTGGACTGCTCCCAGTAGGTGTTGCGGACCAGCACCAGCTGCTTGCCGCGGTCGTACGTCTCGATCTTGTACGGGCCGGAGGAGAACGGGTGGTTGCTGTAGTTGGCGCCGGCCTCCTTCGCGATCGGCACCGGCGCGAAGGTCGGCAGCGTCACCGTGTAGCCGAACTCGGCGACCGGGCGCTTGAGATGGAAGATGATCGTCTTGGCGTCCGGGACCTCGATCGCCTCCGGACCCAGCCGCTGGCCGTGCAGCGGACCGGCGTATCCGGCGGGGGCGTTCAGGTACTGCTTGGCGTAGTTCGGGCCGCCGGGCAGGTCGGGGGAGAACGAGCGCTCGACGTTGTACTTGATGTCGTCGGCGACGATCGGCGATCCGTCCTCGTACTTGAGGCCGTCCTTGAGGTGGAAGGTCCAGGTCTTCGCGCCGTCGCTCGGCTCGCCCAGGTCGGTGGCCAGGTCCGGGACGATCTGCAGCCCCTGGGCGCCGGGCGCGGCCTTGAACGTGGTCAGGGTGCGATAGAGGGTGCGAATGCCGAAGTCCATCTCCGGCTCGACCCAGTTGCGGGTCGGATCGAGCTGCGAGAAGTCCTGGTTGGACAGGATGTGCAGGGTGCCGCCCTTGACCGGAGTGCCACCGATGATGCCGTCCCCGGCGGTGGTGATGCCGTTGCCGGCGTCGGTACTGCCGCCGCCGCTGCTCTCGTGGCTGCTGCACGCCCCGAGGCCGAGGGTCAGGGTCGCCGCGATCGCCGCGGCGAGGGCGGCATGGATACGCCTGGTCATATGCACTCCGCTGTCAGGGGGATCGGTGCCGGGGCTGGCCCATCCGAGGTGTGACCCGTAACATAGTAATGTGAAATTGTACAAGCAAGGGGTTGTCCGGCCCGTTACCCAGCTGTGTCCCAACGGTCAGTCAGCTCCCTTGCAACACACGGATATCAGCGCAGCTCAGCAGTGTGAGCCCGGACCCCTTCTGGAGCCTTCCCGTGACCCAGCCCCTCCCGTCCGCCAACACCGGGAGCCATGACCTCCCCGTCTCCCCGGCCCTCGCCGCCTTCATGGCCACCGACTGGGCCACCACCGCACTGGCCCCTGCCGACCGGGTGCCCGGCCACCAGGTCATGCCGGCCCGCCGGGCCAGGCTCTCCGCGCTCTTCCCGGGCGAGCGCCTGGTGGTGCCGGCCGGGCAGCTCAAGGTGCGCAGCAACGACTGCGACTTCCGGTTCCGGCCGCACACCGCCTTCAGCTGGCTCACCGGCCTGACCGGCGAGGAGCAGGCCGGCAGCGTCCTGGTCCTGGAGCCGGACGGCGACGCCGGCCATGAGGCGGTGCTCTACCTGCGGCCGCGCTCACCGCGCGACGGCGCCAGCGAGGAGTTCTACCGCGACCGCCGCTACGGCGAGTTCTGGGTCGGCCGGCGCCCCGACCTGGCCGAGACGGCCCAACTGACCGGCCTGCGCGCGGAACACCTGGACGGCCTGGAGAAGCTGCTGAGCGGACGTCAGCGCGGGACCCGGGTGCTGGGCGGGGTCGACCCGGTACTCGACGGCCTGCTCGACGGCCTGCTCGACACCGGCGGCGACGCCCGACTCGCGGTCGCACTCGGCGAGTTGCGGCTGGTCAAGGACGCCTGGGAGGTAGAGCAGCTGCAACTGGCCGTCGACCACACCACCGCCGGCTTCGAGGACGTGGTCCGCGCACTGCCCACCGCGCTGCGCCACCCGCGCGGCGAACGCTGGATCGAGGGCGTGTTCAACCTGCGCGCCCGGGCCGAGGGCGCCGGCACCGGCTACGAGACCATCGCGGCCTCGGGCGCGCACGCCGGCGTGCTGCACTGGATCCGCAACGACGGCGCGCTCGACCCGACCCAACTGCTGTTGCTCGACGCCGGGGTGGAGACCGACACCCGCTACACCGCCGACATCACCCGCACCCTGCCGCTGAGCGGCACCTTCTCCCCCGTCCAGCGCCAGGTCTACGAACTGGTGCTGGCCGCCCAGGACGCGGGCATCGCCGCACTGCGCCCCGGCGCCGCCTTCCGCGACTTCCACCGCGCGGCGATGCGGGTGATCGCCGAGGGCCTGGCCGACTGGGGCGTGCTGCCGGTCCCCGCGGAGCAGGCGCTGCGGGAGGAGAGCGGCCTGTACCGCCGCTACACGCTGTGCAGCAGCGGGCACATGCTGGGCCTGGACGTGCACGACTGCGCGAAGGCCCGGGCGGAGGCCTACCTGGACGGCGTGCTGGAAGCCGGCCAGGTGCTGACCGTCGAACCCGGGCTCTACCTGCAGCCGGACGACCTGACGCTGCCGCCCGAGCTGCGCGGGATCGGGGTGCGGATCGAGGACGACCTGGTGATCACCGAGGACGGCGCGCGCCTGATGTCCGGCGCGCTGCCGCGCACGGTGGCCGGGATCGAGGAGTGGATGGGGGCGCTGCTCGGGTGACGGTGCGTCGGTCCGCCGTCCGCCTCCCGGGCGGCGGACTGACGAAGTGTCACTATCTGGGCGTATCCGACATGTTATCGCCGGATTTTCGCCCGAGGAGGAGCCGCACGATGCCCCGCCCCACCACCCGCCCCGCTCTGCTGGCGGTCCTCGCCCTTGCCCTGGTCCCCCTGGCCGGCTGCGCCGGCGCCGACAAGAGCCCGGTCGCGGCCGGCGGCCCCCCGCCGCCGGAGAAGCCCGTCGGCCAGAGCTGCGCCGCGCTGCCCGCGGACGGCCCGGGCAGCCTGGACTCGATGGGCGGCATCCCCGTGCTGTCGGCGATCGAGCAGTCCAAGGACCTGACCGCGCTGGCCAGGCTGGTCAAGACGGCCAAGGCCAAGGACGTCTTCGACTCGATGGACAACGTCACCGTCTTCGCCCCCGACGACGCCGCCTTCGCCAAGCTCCCCGACGACCAGCGCAAGGCGCTGGACACCCAGCCGGGCGCGAGCGACCTGCTGCGCAAGCTCATCGTGGTGCGCGACCTGAAGAAGAACGACCTCACCGACGAGGCCTACACCTCGCTCCAGGGCGCGGTGCTGAAGGCGACGGGCACCGGGGACGACTACCGGATCGGCGGCGCGCGGGTGCTGTGCGGCAGCATCCGGACCTCCAACGCCCGCCTCGCGACGCTCGACCAGATCCCGGCCTTCGGCGGCTGACCACCTGTTGCTGGGCGCCGCTCCCCCTCCCGGGAACGGCGCCCAGCGGCACGAGTGGAGCCGGATCACGGGCCGGGCCGGGATCACGAGCGGGGACGGGATCACGAGCGGGGCCGGATCACCGGATCAGCTCAGCGGGTCAGCTCAGCGGGTCAGACCACCGACTGCCAGACCGCCAGCAGATACGCCCCGTACCAGCTGCCGGCCAGCAGCGCCGCCCCCGCGATCGGCCAGGCCACCCGCCCGCGGGCCCTGGCCAGCGCGACGGCGCCGGGTAGCAGGAAGAGCAGCGCCGGCACCAGCAGACGCGGCTTGCAGGAGGGGTAGTCGCTCCGGCCGACCGCGAGCGCCGTCACCAGCAGCCCGTAGAGCGCCAGTGGCGGCCACGGCCGCCGGAGCAGCGCCAGCACGCTGCCGCCGAGCGCCGCCAGCACCGGCAGCGCGACGCTGACGTCCACCCAGCCGGTGCCGCCGGTCAGCTGGTCGGTCACGTAGTCCCAGCTGTGCGCGCCCCAGTCCAGCGCGGTGCCCCATCCCGCCTGCTGGATCCGGAACCACCCGTCGGCCCGGCCGGTCCGCAGCCCCACCCAGAGCAGGTACCCCGGCGTGGCCGAGCAGGCGACCACGGCGGCCACGGCGGCCGCCAACGGCCTTACCCATGGCTGCTTCTGATGGATCGCCAGCCAGGCGGCCAGGGCGACCGCCGCGCCGACCGCGAGTCCGCCGGGGCGGGTCAGCCCGGCCGGCACCGCCCAGGCCTCGGCCACCGTCCACCGGCCCCGGTGCGCGGCCAGCAGCGCGCCCGCCGCGCAGGCCAGGAAGACGGCCTCGCTGTACCCCATGCCGAACACCACGGCCATCGGCTGAGCCACCGTCAGCAGCACCATGAAGAGCCCGGTCCGACGGTCGTACAACCGCCCGAACAGCCGGTGGAGCAGCACCGCCGCGACCGCCCCCGCCACCCGGGACACCGCCAGTGCGGCGTCCCCGTAGCTCGCGCCGGTGGCCAGGTGAACCAGCCGGATCACGGCCGGGCAGACCGGGAAGAACGCGAGACTGCCGCCGAGCCAGGCGCCGCTCGGATCACGCGGCGTTCCTGCCGCTCTGCACGGCCCACCCGGTCCCAACGGCGGCCTGGGACGCGCGGATCCGGTTCGACGGCTGGATCTGACCGGCGCGCACCGCCCGCACCTCCCAGGGCGCTCGCCGCTACCGCTGCGCCTGCGCCTCGCGCCACAGCCGCCCGGTGATCTCGCCTGCCGTCCCCGGGCGCGCCCTGGCGAACGCGGTACCCGCCCACAGGTGCATGCGCTGGGTGTCGGCGCGGGCGGTGGCCGCGGCGCGCAGGGGGGCGGTCAGGTGGTGCACCTCGGGGTAGGCGTGGGGGGCGTGGCCGGCGTGCTCGTCGATGAAGGCGTTGCGCAGACCGCGGGCCACCCGGCCGGTGAAGGCGCGGGTACGGACGCTCTCGGTGAAGGCCGGGTCGGCCAGCGCCGCACGGTGCGGTGCGGAGGTGCCGGCCTCCTCGGCGAGCAGGTAGGCGGTGCCGAGTTGGACGGCCCCGGCTCCGGCTCGCAGCGCGGCGGCGATCGCGGCGCCGTCGGCGATCCCGCCGGCCGCGATCAGCGGCAGGTCGACGGCGGCGCGGACCAGGGAGAGCAGCTCAGCCAGGGGTTCGCTGCCCGGCTCAGTGCCGGCCTGGTGCGTGCCCCGGTGTCCGCCCGCCTCCGGGCCCTGGACGCAGAGCGCGTCCAGGCCCAGCGCCACCGCCGCACGGGCCTCGGCCACGCTGGTCACGGTGGCCACCTGAGCGGTGCCCGCCGACCGCAGGGCGTCGGCCTCCTGACGGGTCGGCAGGCCGAAGGTGTAGGAGAGCACGGGTACCGGATCGGCGATCAGTGCGGCGATCTTGGCGTCCCAGTCCTCGTCGTCCGGTGCGATCCGCTCCGGCAGTGCGACGCCCCAGCGCTCGGCCTCGGGGAGCAGCTCCGCCCGGTAGGCGGGCACGGCGGCCAGCTCGGCGGGGTCGGTGGCGGCCGGCACGAAGAGGTTGACGCCGAACGGACGGCTCGTCAGTTCGCGCGTCCGGGCGATCTGCTCGCTCATCGCGCCGGCTCTCTTGTATCCGGCGGCCAGGTAGCCGAGGCCGCCCGCCTCGTTGACGGCCGCGACCAGCGCGGGGGTTGAGGCGCCACCGGCCATGGGCGCGGCGATGATCGGCAGGGTCAGCTCGGGAAGAGTGGACACGCGTTCCACTGTACGACGGTGCGCGGGGCGGGCCGCGGGTGGCCAGCTGCGCGCGGACCGCGGACCGCGGACCGCGGACCGCGGGTCAGCCGGAAAGCCCGCGCGCCGCCTGCCGGATGGCCGCGAGCCGCTCGGGCGGGCAGCCGGCCCCGCACGCCAGGCGCAGCGCGGCGTCGGCCACCGCGAGGCACACGGTCTCCGTCGCGTGCTCGGAGCACTGCCGGGACACCGCCACCGTGCCTTCCACCAGGCCCAGCACCAGTTCGCCCCGCAGGGTCAGCTCCGACGCCGGCAGGCCGTCCAGCCCGGTCAGCAGGGTGCGGTAGGCGGCGCCGAGTTCGCACCGGAGCTGGCGGAAGTCGGCGAACCGCTCACCGCGCACCTCGGGCAGCAGGTAGAGCGCGCCCAGATTGGAGAAGCCGCCGAGCAGCAGGCCGGTGTCGAAGTGGACCATCGCCCAGAGCCGGGCACCGGGCACCGGTTCGGCGGTCTCCAGCAGGCGGTTGGCATGGGCAAGGGCGGGGGTGACGGTGCCTTCGAGCAGGGTGGCGAGGATGGCGTCCTTGCTCGCGAAGTGGTGGTAGAGGGTGGACTGGCGCAGACCGGCCCGCTCGGCGACCGCGCGGGTGGTGGTGGCCGCGTAGCCGTCCCGGGTGAACAACTCGGCGGCGGCCGCGAGGACCTGGGCGCGACCGTCGGCACCGCGTGCGACCGCGGTGGTGGGAGACGGGGCGGGCGACGGCGAGGCGGGGGGCATTGCGCGATCCTCCCACAGCCGCCGGGCGCACGGCAGAACGGCGCCGGGCGCACGGCAGGACGGCGGAACGGCGCCGGGCGCACGGCAGGACGGCGGGACGGCGCCGGGCGGGGCCAGGCCGCTGCGCGGCGTTGCGGCGCGGCGGCGATCCCGGTCGGCCGGCGTCGCTCCACCGACCGCTGCCACGATGGCCAAGGCCCATCAGGATCTCCTGATGGAGGCCGTTTCGTCAGTGGATCGTCCGGTTTGTTGACCAGTAATCCGTAAAATCTTTCGCCTTGTCATGTCCGAGGTATGGACGCTCCCAGGGACGGGCTGCTTGGGTAATGCATGTCACCCCCATGCGCCCCGCACTCCCTCGGTACCCCTCGTCATCGGCAGGCCACGCCGCCGTATGACTGGTACCCGCGTACAGCAGGGCTGAGCCCCGCGACGCCCCCGGTTCCCGGGCGGCCCGGCCTGACGTGCGGTCAAGCCGAGCCGCCCGGCCACAACCGGGCTCCGGGCACCCAGGGCTGACCTCCAGCGGCTCCGGGCAGCCCGCAGCGAGGCGGCGTCACCCGGCGCGGATCAGCCCGCTGCTCAGCCCGGCGGCGATCGCGGCGGTGCGGCTGTCCACGCCGAGCTTCTCGTAGATGTGCACCAAGTGGGTCTTGACGGTGGCCTCGCTGATGAAGAGGCGTTTGGAGATCTGACGGTTCGCCAGCCCCGATGCGAGCAGCTGGAGGATCTCGGCCTCGCGGGGCGACAGCGTGGGCCGCCCGGCCCGTACCCGGCCGAGCAGGCGTGCCGCCACGGGCGGGGCCAGCACCGTCTCGCCCCGGGCGGCCGCCTGGACGGCGGCGACCAGCTCCGGTGGCGGGGCGTCCTTGAGCAGGTACCCGGTCGCACCGGCCTCGACGGCGGCCAGGATGTCGGCGTCGGTGCTGTAGGTGGTCAGGATGAGCACCGCGGGTGGGTCGGGCAGCGCGGTGATCCGCCGCGTGGCCTCCACACCATGCATGCCGGCGCCCATCTGCAGATCCATCAGCACCACGTCGGGGCGCTGGGGCAGGGCGTCGAGCAGACGCAGTGCCTCCGCTCCGTCACCGGCCTCGCCGACGGCCTCCAGCTCCGGCAACTCGTCGACCATGGCGCGCAGGCCCCGCCGCACCACCGGGTGGTCGTCGACCAGCAGCACTTGGATCATCGCGGGGTCCCCACGCTCTCGCCCGAGCTCGCCGCCCGGGGGCCCAGCAGACGTGCGGCCAGGGCTTCGAGCCCCTCGTGCTGACCCGAGCCGTCGAGCCGGCCCGAACCGTCGAGCTGACCTGGTCCGGCGAACTGACCTGGGCCGCCCTGCTCGTGCGAGTCGTCGTGCCCAGGTGGGCCGACCGGGGAATCCGGGCCGGCCGCTTCGTCCGGATCGTCCAGCCCGGCCGGCGCCGCCAGCCCGACCAGCCGCAGGGAGGCCGCGACCACCGTGCCCTCCCCCGGGGCCGACTCGACGGTGAGGCTGCCGCCGAGCGCCGCGATCCGCTCGTGCATCCCGTGCAGGCCGAAGCCGCTCCCGCCCGCCGGATCGGCCACCGCCTGGGGATCGAACCCCACCCCGTCGTCGAACACGTCGAGCGTCACCTCATCGTCCAGATAGCAGAGGGTCACCGCGATCCGCTCGGCCGCCGCATGCCGCTCGGCATTGGCCAGCGCCTCCTGGGTCAGCCGCAGCAGGGCCACCTCGGCCTCCACCGGGAGCGGGTACGGCTCACCGTCCAGGTGGAAGACCGCCCCGCGCCCGCCCGCCAGCCGGCGCAGCGCCTCGGCCAGGGTGGCGTCGTCCAGCGCGGGCGGGGTGAGCGCCCGGACGAAGCGGCGGGCTTCGGCCAGGTTCTCGGCGGCGGTGCGGCCCACCTCGCGGATCCGCCCGGCGGCCGCCTGCGGATCGGCGGGCAGGGCCGCCTCGGCCGCGCGGGCCAGCATGACGATGCTGGAGAGCCCCTGCGCGAGGGTGTCGTGGATCTCCCTGGCCAGGCGCTGACGCTCCGCCAGCCGCCCTGCCTCGCGCTGGCTGGCCACCAGCTTGCTCTCGGTGCGCACCAGATCCTCGATCAGGCGCTGGCGCTGGCGGTTC
The DNA here is from genome assembly GCF_042957465.1 of Kitasatospora sp. NPDC008050. Classification (NCBI taxonomy): domain Bacteria; kingdom Bacillati; phylum Actinomycetota; class Actinomycetes; order Kitasatosporales; family Streptomycetaceae; genus Kitasatospora; species Kitasatospora sp. NPDC008050. Next base: position 230,739 of record NZ_JBIBIJ010000009.1, on the reverse strand, counting down.
TCCCGGTAGAGGGCCGCGTAGCCGTAGGCGGTGAGCAGCGCGACCACAGCCCCGGCCAGCGGGCCGAGCACCTTGGCCGTGGTCAGCCCGCCCGCCGTGCCGGCCTGGGCGGCCACCACCAGGCCGGTCAGGCCCAGCACGGCGGGCACCGCCCAGCGCACCGGGAGCAGGTGCAGGCAGATGAAGTAGAGCGGGAAGGCGAGGTAGCAGAACTCCGGGTGGCCGAGCGTGAGCACCGCCCAGAGGAGGACCACCGCGGCGAGCCAGGCGCCGGCCCAGCGCCGGTCGACCCGGATACGCCGCACCAGGCCGCCGACGGCGTAGGCGGCGCCGAGCGTCAGCGCAGCGGCCAGCCCTGCCGCCCCGAGCAGGCCGTCCAGCAGGCCGCGCAGCACCAGCACCGCCAGGAGGGTGAAGAACAGCCCGTGCAGGGCGAGGTTCATCACCCGCAGGGCGGGGGTGCTCGCAGTATGTCCGGCGAGGGCGAGGGCGGGGGAAGGACGACCGGCGTGATCGGCCCGGTCGGCACGGTTGAGGCGGCTCACGCCTTCCGAGGGTACGGCCCGGGCACGGCAGATCACCGCCTGGCGGCATCAACCGTTCGATGGATTCCAGGCTCCATCAGAGGAGCGGCTTGCGAGCCGCTCCTCTCGGCGATGGCAGGGACCCCGACGGGCGACAGAGTGGAGCCACAGTCCAACCGCCCCCTTCGGCCAGACCGCCGTTACGACCACACCCCGCCCGCCCTCGACCAAGTAGGTTCCCGTGTTCGTCGCTCTGCGTGACCTCCGCTTCGCCAGGGGCCGCTTCGCCCTGATGGGCGCGGTGGTCACCCTGATCACCACCCTGGTGGTCTTCCTGTACGGGCTGACCGGCGGCCTGGCCTCGGCGGCCTCCTCCACCATCGCCGGGCTGCCGGCCGGCCGGATCGTCTTCGGCGCGCCCGTCGGCGCCGCGCCGACCGTCTCCTTCAGCGCCAGTTCCATCTCGCCCGAGCAGCAGGCGGGGTGGACGGGCACGCCGGGGGTTTCCTCGGTCGAGCCGCTCGGGGTCTCGATGACCAGGCTGACCGCCGGTGGCACCGCCTCCTCGGTCAGCGTGCTGGGCACCGCCGGGCCGCTGCTGCCACCGCTGCGCTCGGGAGCCGCACCGGGCGACGGCCAGGTCGCGGTGGGCGCCGACACCGCCGCCGACAGCCACCTGACGGTGGGTCAGCAGGTCCGGCTCGGGCCCCGGACCTTGACCGTCAGCGCGATCACGGACCAGCGCTCCTACGCCCACGCCCCCACCGTCTGGACCACCCTGTCGACCTGGCAGGCGCTCAGCGGCCAGACCCGGCCCACCGCCCTGGCGATCACCGCGGGCCACACCGCCGACCTCGGCGCGCTCGATCGAAGCCAGAACACCAGAGCCGCCACGCTTGAGGACGCCCTGGCCGGCATCGACGGCTACGCGGCCGAACAAGGCAGCCTGCAGCTGATCCAGGGCTTCCTCTTCGCGGTCAGCGCCCTGGTGGTCGGCGCCTTCTTCACCGTCTGGACGATCCAGCGCAAACCCGACATCGCCGTCCTCAAGGCGGTCGGCGCGAGCAGCGCCTACCTGGTGCGGGACGCGCTCGCGCAGGCCGCCGTGGTGCTGCTGGCCGGCGCCCTGCTCGGCGGGGCGGCCGGCGCCGTCGGCGGGGCGATCGCCGCCACCGGCGTCCCCTTCGACCTGAGCGTGACCAGCGTGGCCGTGCCGGTGGTCGCCATGGTCCTGCTCGGCCTGCTCGGCGCCGTACTGGCCGTGCGCCGGATCACCGCCGTCGACCCGATCACCGCCCTGGGAGCCGCCCGATGACCAGTACCGTGACCACGCCGCGCACCCGCACGGGCCTGGCGCTGCGCGAGGTGACCCTCACCTACCCCGATGGCGACCAGCGGCTGACGGCACTGGACGAGGTCAGCCTGGAGGTCGCCCCCGGCGAGTTCACGGCGGTGGTGGGGCCCTCCGGCTCCGGAAAATCCAGCCTGCTGGCCGTGGCCGCCACCCTGCTGCGCCCCGACCGCGGCCAGGTGCTGATAGACGGTCAGGACGCGGGCGCCCTGTCCGCCAAGGCCCGCACCGCGCTGCGTCGTGAGCGGCTGGGCATCGTCTTCCAGCAGTCCAATCTGCTCGCCTCGCTCACGGCGGTGGAGCAGTTGCTGGTCCTGACCGACCTGCGTGGCGACCGCCCCGGCCAGGCCCGCTCCCGAGCCGAGCAGTTGCTCGCCTCGGTCGGGCTGGACGAGTCCAAGCAGCGCCGTCGCCCGCACCAGCTCTCGGGTGGTGAGCGCCAGCGGGTCAACATCGCCCGGGCGCTCTTCGGCCGGCCCTCGGTGCTGCTGGTCGACGAGCCGACATCGGCGCTGGATCACGAGCGCGGGGCGCAGATCGTACGGCTGCTGGCCGAAGCCACCCGCGAGCACGGCACGGCCACCGTGATGGTCACCCACGACCGGGCGCTCCTGGGGGAGGTGGACCGGGTGCTGCAGATGGCGGACGGACGCCTGCGCGGGTGACGCGCTCCGGCACCGCCCAGGGCTTGTCGGGCAGGCCCTCGGGCCTGCCCCGAAGCCGCTAGCGCGACCCCAGACGCAGGGCCGGCTTCTCCGCCGCGGCCTCCTCGCGGCCGGCCGCCCACAGGGAGCGCACGTGGCTGAGGTGGCGGGCCATGCAGGCCTCGGCGGCCTCGGCATCGCCGGAGATCATCAGGTCCAGCAGTTCCAGGTGCTCCTCGGCGGAGGAGACCAGCTCGCCGCGCTGGTCGAGGCGGGTCAGGCCGTAGAGACGGGAGCGCTTGCGCAGGTCCCCGACGACCTCGACCAGGCGGGCGTTGCCGGCCAGGCCCAGCAGGGTCAGGTGGAACTGGCGGTCCGCCTCCAGATACCCGATCAGGTCGTGCTGGCGGGCAGCGGCCACGATCTCCTCGGCGACCGGCCGCAGCGCCTCCAACTGCTCGGCCGTGGCGCTCCGGGTGACCCGACCGACCGTCGGGACCTCGATCAGCTCACGGATCTCGGTGAAGTCGTCCAGGTCCCGCTCGGTCATCTCGGTGACCCGGAAGCCCTTGTTGCGCACGGCCTCGACCAGGCCCTCACGGGCGAGGTCCAGCATCGCCTCGCGGACCGGGGTGGCCGAGACGCCGAAGTCGGCGGCCAGCGCGGGCGCGGAGTAGACCACGCCGGGGCGCAGTTCACCGGAGATCAGCGCGGCCCGCAGGGCGTGCGCGACCTGGTCACGCAGACGCTCCTGAACGGAGATGAGAGGGCGGGGCTTTGACTCGGTCACTGCGGTCCTCCGGAGAGTGCGGAGCCCCCAGCGTACAATGTCACGTTTCGACTGGTCAGCACGGCTGGGCAGCGGATCGGCGGCGGATCACCCGGCCAGCGAGCCGCGAACGCCCCACGGGCGCCCCCACTGGCGCCCCCACGGACGCCGTCGGGCGACCCGCGCACGGTCCTCGGGTACGCCGGCAGGCCGGCCCGCGAGCAGACCGGCGTCCAGCCCGTCCCCACAACGCCCTTGACGCAGCGTCAACTTCAGCACCGGCGGCGGTGAAGTTCGGCGGCGACGGCGAGGTCCTGCCAGGCCATGCCGACGCTCTTGAAGAAGCGCGGCCGGTCCATCGGGACGGCCGCCGTCCCGTTCACCAGCTCGGCGAGGTTGGCCCACTCCTCGGACCCGGCCACGCCGTCCGCGAGCAGCAGATCGCCCGCCTCCAGCCGCGCCGCCGCCCGGGCCTCCACATAGCAGGCGGCCCGGGCCACCAGCGCGCCGTCCACCTCCCGCGCACGCGGGCTGTGCGAGCCGACCGCCGCCACCACCGCGTGCTCGGGGACGAGCGCGCCGTCGAAGAGCGGCGCGGTCGCGGTGGTGCAGCAGACCACCAGGTCGGCCCCGGCGACCGCGTCCGGCTCCCCCACCGCGGCCGCGAACCCGCGGGCCCGGGCGTGCCGGACCAGCTCCGCGGCCGGTTCGGCCCGGCGCGCCACCACCGTGACCCGGCCCAGCGGCCGGACGGCGGACAGCGCGTCAAGGTGCCCGTAGGCCTGCGGACCGGCACCGAAGAGCACCAGGTGCTCCGCGTCGGCAGCGGCCAGCCGGTCCACCGCGACGGCGGTGACGGCCGGCGTACGCAGCGCCGTGAGCGCCGCACCGTCCAGCAGGGCGAGCGGGAGCAGGGTGCCGCCGTCCAGCAGCAGATAGCTGCCGGTGATCCTGGGCAGGCCGAGCGCCGGGTTGGCCGGGGCCACGCCCGCGATCTTGACGCCCGCGTACCCGTCGGCGGCCGCCGGCATCAGCAGCAACTCGCCGCTCGGGACGGCCACGTTGCTGCGGCCCGGGCAGGCCTCCACGTCGAGTCCGGCCCGCAGTACGCCCACGATCGCCTCGATGGCCCGGCGCATCGTCAGGTCGACGGCCAGCTCGGCGATCACAGCAGGAACCCGGTGCCGAGCGGGTCGGCCGGGTCCAGCACGAACCGGTGCTCGCCGGTGCGACTGGCCGCTCCGGTGACCTCGGTCAGCACGCCGTCCGGACCGTCGCCGAGGACCCGGCCGGTGAAGACGGTGCCGATCACCGACTCGTGGCGCAGCTCCTGCCCCGGGCCCAGCCGCCCGTCCGCCGCGAGCAGGGCCAGTCGCGCCGAGGTGCCGGAGCCGCAGGGCGAGCGGTCGATCTGGCCGTCCGTGAAGACGGTGACGCTGCGCTGGTTCGGTCCGGCCCCGGTGTCGGGCAGCTCCTCGTGGAAGATCACCCCGTACAGGTCGTACTCGGCGAGCAGCGCGGCCCGGATCTCCCGCCCGAGCGGGACCAGTGCCGACAACGCGGCCGGGGTGACCCGCGCACCAGCGCCCGCACCCGAACCAGCGCCCGCGCCTCCGTCCGTGCCGCCGTCGGCACCTCCGTCCGTGCCGCCGCCCGCAGCCGCGAACGGTCCGCCGCCCGGCACCACCAACGAGGCGTAGCGGGCCCCGGAGTCGGCCACGTCGACCTCCAGCGTCCCCACCGAGGTGGTGACCGGCAGCTTGCGGGCCAGGATCCGGGTCGGCACATTGCGGAAGCCCACCGCCGTGGTGCGCCCGGCGCTGCGGTGCACCAGTGCGGTGACCCGGCCGGACGGCACGTCGATCCGGACCTGGGCGGTGCCGTCGTCCGGTGCGGCGACCAGCCCGCTGTCCACGGCCCAGGCGCCCAGGGCCATGGTGCCGTGACCGCAGGCGGTGGAGTAGCCGTCCTTGTGGAAGAAGAGCACGCCCAGCTGCGCCGCATCGTCGTCGGGCGGCACCAGGAACCCGCCGTACATCCCCGCGTGCCCGCGCGGTTCCCGGGTCAGCAGCTGCCGCACGGTCTCCAGCGGGCCGAGCCGCAGCGCGATGGCCCGGCGCTCGGCCACACTGTCGCCCGGGATGGGCGGCAGGCCGGCGGTGACGATCCGGAACGGCTCACCGGCGGTGTGGTAGTCCACCGTCCGGACCTCGAGCCCCGGCGCCGACCCCGACGCCGACCCCGGTTCAGGCCCGCTCACCGCGCCTCCCCCGCCGGCAGCAGCGAGATCGTGCGGCTCGCGGTGTAGAAGTCCAGCGCGGCCGCCCCCTGCTCACGAGCGCCGTGCGAGGCCTGCTGGGTACCACCGAACGGCAGGTGGAAGTCGACCCCGGTGGACGGCGCGTTGATCCGGATCATCCCGGCCGCCAACCGCTCGGCGGCGGCGAGGGCGACGTCCAGGTCCCGGGTGTGCACCGAGGCGGCCAGGCTGTGCCGGGTGGCGTTGGCCAGCGCGACCGCCTCGTCCAGGTCGGCGGCGGCCAGCAGCACCGCGACCGGCCCGAAGAACTCCTCGGTCAGCAGCGGGTGTCCGTCCGGCACCCGGTCCAGCAGCGTCGGTTCGACGAACCAGCCCGCCCGCTCCGGCACCCCGCCGCCCGTCAGCACCTGCGCCCCGTCCGCCACCGCCGAGGAGACCGCGCCGGTCAGCCGCTCCCGCGCCGCCTCGGAGATCACCGGCCCGCACTCCACCTCCGCCAGTGCCTTGACCAGCGCCGCGCGCAGCGGTTCGAGGGCAGCGCCCACCGCGATCACCCGACTGGTGGCGGTGCACTTCTGGCCCGCGTACCCCGCGATGGCGAAGGCCAGCTGGGCCGCCACCTGCTCGACGTCGGCCGTCGGCAGCACGATGGCCGCGTTCACCCCGCCCAGTTCGGCCTGCACCGGCACCGAGCGCTCGGTGGCGGCGCGGATCACGGCCTGTCCGGTGCCGGTGGAGCCGGTGAAGGAGATGACATCCGCGGCGGAGACCAGCGCCGACCCCTCCGCCGCGCCGCCCGGCACCACGGTCAGCACGTCCGCGGGCAGCGCGAGCAGCTCGGCCAGCCGCAGCGCGCAGGCGCTCGCCTCCGGCGCGGGCTTGAGCACCACGGTGTTGCCCACCGCCAGCGCGGGCGCGGCCTTCCACAGGGGGATGGCGTACGGGAAGTTCCACGGCGTGATGAGCCCGGCCACCCCGTGCGGGCGGCGGCGGGTGAGGAGCAGCCCCGGCCCGGCGGCGGTCTCGTGCACGGAGCCGGACGGCGCGTAGGGCGCCTGCGCGTAGTAGCGCAGGATGGCGACGCTCCTGGCCACCTCCCCCCGCGCCTCGGCGACCGGCTTGCCCACCTCGCGCACCGCGAGCGCGGTCAGCTCCGCGGCATGCGCCTCGACCGTGTCGGCGGCCCGCCCCAGCGCGGCCGAGCGCGCGGCCGAGCCGAGCGCCAGCCAGCCGGGCTGCGCGGCCCGGGCCCGCTCGACGGCGGCGGTGGTGCCGAAGGCGCCGGGGGCCTGGACCTCGATGACCAGGTCGGCCGGGTCGGCGGGGTTGTGGGAGGTGACAGTGGCGCTCACAGCAGGAAGCCTCCGGGGAAGGGGTCGCTCGGGTCGAGGAAGTACTGGGCGGTGCCGGTCAGCCAGGCCCGCCCGGTGACGGTCGGGATCACCGCGGGCCGCCCGGCCACCTCGGTCGACTCGACCAACCGGCCGGTGAACCGGGTGCCGATGAAGGACTCGTTGACGAAGTCCTGGCCGATCGCCAGCTCCCCCCGCGCGTGCAGCTGGGCCATCCGGGCCGAGGTGCCGGTGCCACAGGGCGAGCGGTCGAACCAGCCGGGGTGGATCGCCATCGCGTGCCGGGTGTGCTCGGCGGTGGAGCCGGGGGCCAGCAGGTTGACGTGGTGGACGCTGTGGAAGGACGGGTCCTCGGGGTGCACGGGACGGTCGGCGGAGGTGTTGATCGCCTCCATCAGGGCCAGACCCGCCGCCAGCATCTCCTGCTTGCGCGCCCGCTCGAAGGGCAGCCCGAACTCGGCCAGCGGCAGGATCGCGTAGAAGTTGCCGCCGTAGGCGAGGTCGTAGGTGACGGCGCCCCAGCCGGGCACCTCGATCTTCTGGTCCAGCGCGACCGCGTAGGACGCGACGTTGCGGATGGTGACGGCGGTGGCGGCGCCGTCCACCACCTGGACCTCGGCGGTGACCAGCCCGGCCGGGGTGTCCAGGCGGACCGTGGTGACCGGTTCGACCACCGGCACCATGCCGGTCTCCACCAGCACGGTGGCGACCCCGATGGTGCCGTGCCCGCACATCGGCAGCAGCCCCGAGACCTCGATGAACAGCACGCCGAAGTCGGCGTCCGACCGCGTCGGCGGCTGCAGGATCGCGCCGCTCATCGAGGCGTGGCCGCGCGGCTCGAACATCAGCAGGGTGCGCAGATGGTCCAGCTGCTGCTGGAAGTGGACGCGCCGCTCGGCCATGGTGGCACCGGGGATGACGCCGACCCCACCCGTGATCACCCGGGTGGGCATGCCCTCGGTGTGCGAGTCGACGGCGTGGAAGACGTGGCGGGTGCGCATGGATGACCCTTCGTCAGCTGAAAGCGGGTGGGACGGCGGAGCAGGACGGCGGAGCAGGACGGGCCCGACGGGCCCTAGCGCAGGCCCTCCGCGAGCGCCTTCTCGGTCGCGGCCCGAACGGCGGCCTCCACGGGTGCGGGCAGCGGTCCGCGCGGCGGCCTGGTGGGCCCGCCGGGCAGCCCGGCGATGTCCATCGAGAGCTTGATCGCCTGCACGAACTCGGTCTTGGAGTCCCAGCGCAGCAGCGGGTGCAGCGCCCGGTAGAGCGGCAGCGCGGTGGTCAGGTCGTGGGCGACGGCGGCCCGGTAGAGCGCGACCGAGGCCTCGGGCAGCGCGTTCGGGTAGCCGGCGATCCAGCCGACCGCTCCGGCCAGCGCGAGTTCGAGCAGCACGTCGTCGGCGCCGATCAGCAGGTCCAGGCCCGGCGCCAGCTCGGCGATCTCGTAGGCCCGCCGGACATCGCCGCTGAACTCCTTGACGGCCACGATGCTGCCCTCGCCGTGCAGTTCGGCCAGCAGCTCGGGGGTGAGGTCGACCTTGGTGTCGTACGGGTTGTTGTACGCCACCACCGGCAGGCCGACCTGGGCCACCTCGGCGTAGTGCGCGCGCACGGCGGCAGCGTCGGCGCGGTAGGCGTTGGGCGGCAGCAGCAGCACCGAGCCGGCGCCGGCCTCGGCAGCCTGCTCGGTCCAGCGCCGCGACTCCGCACTGCCGTACGCCGCCACGCCCGGCATCACCCGGGCGCCGTCGCCCGCCGCCTCGACGGCCGTGGTGACGACTCTGGCGCGCTCCTCGGCGGTGAGCGTCTGGTACTCGCCGAGCGAGCCGTTGGGGACCACGCCGTCGCAGCCGGCCGCGATCAGGCGCTGGACGTGCTCGGCGAAGGCGTCGTAGTCGACGGAACGGTCCGGGCGCAGCGGCAGCGCGGTGGCGACCATGATGCCGCGCCACGGACGGGTGCGATCGTGCTGGGGGTTGGTCACGAGCGACTCCTTGGTGAGGTGTGACATTTTATGAAGGATTGACAAGGTCGTGCAAGGGGGGCGCTCCCCCGTGTCGGGCGACGCGCCGTGCCTGGGGCGGATCAGCCCGGCGGCAGGTCCGCCAGGTCGCCGAGCCGCACCGGACAGGAGAACGGACGGCGGTCGGCGGCGGCATCCCCGATCCCGGCCCCGGCCTCGGCCTCGGCCAGGCAGGCGACGGCCGGGCCGCACATCCGCCCCTGGCACCAGCCCATCCCGGCCCTGGTGAGCAGCTTGACGGTGCGCGCATCGCCGGCGCCCAGCTCCTGGACGGCCTCGGTGATCCGGGCCAGCGGCACCTCCTCGCAGCGGCAGACCTCGGTCTCCGGGGAGAGCCACCCGGTCCAGCCAGGCCCGGGCCGGTGGACGGCCGCCATCAGCTCGGCGAAGGCGCGCAGCCGCCGGCGCCTGGCCAGCAGCGCGGCGGGCGGCTGCTGACCGGCGATCGCCACCGCGGCCAGCTCGCCCTCGGCCAGCGCCAGTTCCGCCCCGCCCACCCCGCAGGTCTCCCCCGCCGCCCAGAGCCCGGGCACCGTGGTGCGCTGGCGGGCGTCGACCCGCAGCGCCAGGGTGCCGTCGGGCACGGCCCTGGTGGCCGCGCCCAGCTCGGTGGCCAGCTCCAGCTGCGGCACCAGGCCGTGCCCGACGGCCAGCGCGTCGCAGGCGATCCGCCGCTCGGTGCCGGGCACCGGGCGCCAGTCCCGGTCCAGCCGGGCCACCGTGACGGCGCGCACCCGGTCGGTGCCGTGCGCCTCGATCACCGCATGGGCGGTGCGCGGACGCACGGCGTGCCGGGCCAGCGCGGCGCCGTGCGTGACGCCCTCGGCCAGCTTGCCGGGGACAGCGGCAAGCCGACCGGGACGACGGGCGTACCCGAGGTAGCCGCCCGCCTCCAGCAGCGCGGGCACCTCGGCCCCGGCGGCGGCCAGCGAGGCGGCCACCGCGAGCAGCAGCGGTCCGCTGCCCGCCACCACGATGCGCCGGCCCGGCAGCACCAGTCCGGCCTTGAGCATCGCCTGCGCCCCACCGGCGGTGACCACCCCGGGCAACGTCCAGCCGGGGAACGGGAGCTGGCGCTCATAGGCGCCGGTGGCCAGCAGCACCGCGCGGGCGTCGAGCCGGCCGACGGTCTCGGTGCCGGACTCGGCGCCGACCGTCGCGTGCAGACGCCAGCCCGTCGCCGCTCCGGGCGTCGGCGGCGCTCCGGGCAGCAGCACTCCGGGCAGCAGCACTCCCTGCAGCAAAACAACATGGTGCCGCAACCGGACCTCGACCCGCCCGGCCGCGCGGTGCTCCGCCAGCCGGTCGGCCAGCGCCGTGAAGGTGGACCAGCGGTGGTGCAGCCGGTCGGGGCGGGCGGCCCGCAGCGCGGCGGCGGGATGGCGGTAGTACTGGCCGCCGAGACCGCCGCCCGCGTCCAGCAGCACGCAGCGCAGGCCCCGGTCGGCAGCGGCCACCACCCCGGCGAGCCCGGCGGGGCCGGCGCCGATCACGGCGAGGTCGTAGCCGGCGCCTTCGGCACCCGTCGGCCCGGAGGGCTCAGACCGCTCAGACGGCGAGTTCAGCACGGCCGTGCCCCTCCTGTGTCGTGACGGTGTCGCCGGGCGCGGCCGGCAGCAGGCAGGTGCGCTGATTGGGCCGGCCGTTGACGGTGGCCAGGCAGTCGTAACAGGCGCCGATCCCGCAGAAGGCGCCGCGCGGCCGACCGCCCACCCGGGTGGTGCGCCAGGCCACGATGCCCTGCGCCCAGAGCGCGGCGGCGATGCTCTGACCCGGCAGCGCGGGGATGGGCCGGCCGTCGAACTCGATGGTGTGGGCCGGCCCCGGTGTCGCCGCGACCAGCGCGGCGGGGGTGCGGGGACCAAGGCGGGGACGGCGCATGGGCGGGGTCCGTTCTGCGCGGGGGCGGACAGGAGCGGTGCGGACAGGGGCGGTGCGGGCAGGGGCGAGGGGCCGGCGGTCAGTCGTCGAAGCGCTCGGGCCGGAAGGCCGCGAGGTCGACCCCCGCGCGGTCCGCCGCCTGACGTCCGATCAGCTGGTCGGTGATCAGCAGCCCGGTGGCCGGGGCCAGGCCGATGCCCGCGCCCTCGTGGCCGCAGGCATGGTAGAGGCCGGGTGCGCGGGGGTCGGCGCCGATCGCGGGCAGGTGGTCCGGCAGGTAGGGGCGGAACCCCCGGTAGGCGCGCAGCACGCGCACCCCGGCCAGCACCGGAAAGAGCGCGGCGGCCTGGGCCGCCAGCCGACGCAGCGCCTCGACGGAGACCGTCCGGTCGAAGTCGACCCGCTCCCGGGTCGCGCCGATCAGCACCGGACCGCCCGGGGTCCCCTCCACCACGGCGGAGCTCTGCAGTGCGGCCGATCCGCTGGCCACGTCCGCCACGTAGTCGGCGGCGTAGACCTTGTGCCGCACCACCCGCGGCAGCGGCTCGGTGACCAGGACGAAGCCGCGCCGGGGCAGCACGGGCAGGCCGACCCCGGCGAGCGCGGCCACCTCCCCGCCCCAGGTGCCGGCCGCGTTGACCACCGCGCCGGCCGCCAGCTCGCGCCGGGTTGTCCGCACGCCGCGCACGCCCGGTGTGCCGGCCGTCCCGGCCGCCGGATCGAGCAGCAGGGCCGTCACCCGTTCGCCGGAGTGGAGCACGGCACCGGCCCGGCGGGCCTCGCGCAGCAGGTGCGCGGCGGCCAGGGCGGGCTGCACCTGGGCGTCCTCGGGGTAGTGGAAGCCGCCGGCCAACCCGGGCGCCAGGTGCGGCTCGTAGTCGGCCAGCCGATCGGCGGCGACCTCCTCGGCGCACACCCCGGCCGCCAGCTGCTGGGCCGCGAACGCGCGCAGCGCCTGCTGCCCGGCCGGCTCGGCGGCGACCACCAGGCCGCCCTTGGCCTCGTACTCGATCGCCGCGGGCAGTTCCTCGGCCAGCTCGCGCCAGAGCCGGGCGGAGAGTTGGGCGAGGTCGAGCTCGGGGCCGGGCGCCTTGTCGGAGAGCAGCAGATTGCCCTCCCCCGCGCCGGTGGTCCCGCCGGCGACGGGGCCGCGGTCCACCACGGCGACCGACAGGCCGGCCCGGGCCGCGTAGTACGCGCAGGCGGCGCCGACGATGCCGGCGCCGATCACCACGACGTCATGGGATGGTCTCGTGAGCACACCAGTAATATGTCACATTGCCTTCAGTGTGCCAAGGTCCTCCGCGGTCCGGTCTGCCCCTGCGCGAACGCCCCGGTCCGCAGCAGCGGACCGGGGCGTCGGCACAGCGTGGGCCGGGCAACCGTCAGGTGATGTCGTCGTCGACCTGCTCGCCGCGGGCGGGCGGGACGGAGGCCACCGGCGTCGGCGAGGCGACGGCGGGGGCCGAGGCGGCGACCGCCTCCGCGCCCTCGACGCCCTCGACGCTCAGGTCCAGGTGCGAGGCCTCCTCGTCCGACAGCGCGGCGTCCGGGTTGCGGCGCAGCCGGCGGCGGTCGTTGAGCAGCGCGAAGCCGACCGCCACGAAGTAGAGGACCCAGATCGGCGAGGCCAGCGCCAGCATGCTGACCGGGTCGGCGCTCGGCGTGGCGACGGCGGCGAAGACCGTGATCGCCATGACCATGGCGCGCCACCAGCCGAGCATCCGCTTGCCGGAGAGCACCCCGCCCAGGTTGAGCATCACCAGCAGCAGCGGGAACTCGAAGGCCAGGCCGAAGACCAGCAGCATCCGGGTGGCGATGTTGAGGTAGTCCTCGACCGGCAGGATCTGCTCCGCGCCGATCGGGGTGAACGAGCCCAGCACCTCGATGGTGGTCGGCATCAGCAGGTAGCCGCAGGCGACGCCGCCGAGGAAGAGCGGGGTGCCCAGCCCCAGGAAGGTCAGCGTGTAGCGCTTCTCGTGCCGGTGCAGGCCGGGCGAGATGAAGGCCCAGGCCTGGTAGAGCCAGATCGGGACGGTGGCCACCAGGCCGGCCAGCAAACAGACCTTCAGGGTGAGGTTGAACGGCTGGGTGACACCGATCACCGCCACCTTGGCGCAGTGCTTGACCCCGGCCAGCGGCTTCCCGTCGGGCCCGCACTCCGGCAGCGGCCGCATCAGGAAGTGCAGCAGCTCGTTCTTGAAGTACGCCGCCACGATCGTGCAGACCACGATCGCCAGGACCGACTTGACCAGCCGGTTGCGCAGCTCACGCAGGTGATCGCCGAGGGACATCCGTCCGTCGTCGTTCTTGGGCGGCTTGGAAGACTTGCTCAACCCCGGTCCTCAAACTCGTGCGTCATGGCGCGCCGGGCGGCGGCCACTGGGTGAACGGGCGGCACGCTCAACGCGTGCGGCCGGTTCGCTGCTCGGTGGCCGGCCGCGCGGTGGAGGCATCACCGGGTGCGGCCTTGATGGTGGGCGCCGAGTCGGCCGGCGACGGCTCGACCGGCTGCTTCGCTTCCTTCTCGAACTCCTCGCGCAAGGCGGTGGTCTCGCTCTTCAGGATGCGCAGCGAACGTCCCACGGCACGGGCCAGATCAGGCAGCCGCTTTCCGCCGAAGAAGACCGCCGCCATCAGGATGATCACCAGGAACGCCAGGATCCTGCCCATGGACGGCTACCTTCTGATTCGGTGCGGTTGTCCAGGGTCCGGCTGGACCCCGGCCGCTGCTGGACGGGACGGCGCGGCCCGCGGGTACACCCGGGACCACGGTGAGAGCCTAACCCGCGCGGTCCGGCGGCAGGAGACCCCCGGCTCACCCACGGGTGAAGTTTGGGCGTCGCCCGGTGCCCGGGAGGGTGGCCGGGGCGGGCCGACGGCTCAGCGCCGCACGCTCTCCACGCTCTCGCCCAGCTCCTCGGCCGCCCCGGTCAGCGCCTGCGAGGCGCCGTCCACCTGCTTGGCCAGGCCCCGGACGTCCAGCCACAGCCGCATCCCGAGCACCCCCAGGACCAGCAGCCCGGCGGTGGCCAGGCCCACCGCAGCCATCAGCACCCAGGTCTCCGTCACCCCTCCACCGCCTGGAGCAGGCGGATGGTGGAGACCCCCGCGCCGGTCAGCGCCGCGACGATCTTCTCCCCGGCCGGCTTGCGCACCGCGGCCCCGCAGGCGGGGCAGGTGAAGCTGTAGAAGGTGCGCTCCTTGGTGCGCCCGAGCGCCAGGCGGAACTCGGCCGCGGCCAGCTCCACCTTCTCCCGGCACTGCGAGCAGTAGACCTTGAATCTCGTGTCGGTCGTCATGGCCGTGTCGGCTGCCGTCATGGCGGTGTCGGCTGCCGTCGCGGCGGTGCTGGCAGCCGTCTGCGCGGAGTCGGCTGCCGTCGCGGCGGTGTCGGCCGTCACGGCTGCTCCGGGTAGCCGGCCAGCGCCGCGAGCGCGGCGGCCCTGGCCTGCTCGGCCAGCGGCGCGGGCGCCACGATCCGCCCGTCGCGGCCCAGCCGCAGGGCCAGCGTGCGCAGGCCCGAGGGGTCCGAGCTGCGCAGGGTGATCCGCAGGCCGCCGTCCGGCAGTTCCTCGGCCAGGTCGTGCGTGTAGTACTCGGCCACCCAGCGACCGCCGGGGCCCACCTCGACCACCACCTCGGGATCGTCGGCACCCGGGTTGACCAGCCCCTGGGAGAGGTCGCGCGGCTCCAGCCGGGGCGGATCGGCCGGCTCGTCGAGGATCCTGATCTCGGCGACCCGGTCGAGCCGGAAGAGCCGGCGGTCCTCGGAGGTACGGCACCAGCCGTCCAGGTAGGTGTGGCCCTCCGTCAGCAGCCGGATCGGGTCCACCTCGCGCTCGGTCATGCCGCCGCGCCCGTGCGAGTAGTAGCGCAGCCAGATCCGCCGGCCCTCGCTCAGCGCGCGGTCGATGTCGGCGAAGACCTGGCCCTCGGCCTCGAAGGTCACCCCGACCCGGGCGCTGCCCTCGGCGCTCTCCCCCGCCGCGTTCTCGATCTTGGCGACGGCCCGGGTGAGCGCCTGGCGGTCCCGCTCCCGCAGGCCCGGCAGACCGGCCACCGCCCGGGCGGCCACCAGCAGCGCGGTGGCCTCGTCGGCGGCCAGCCGCAGCGGCTGGGCCACGTCGTCGACGTTGTGCCACCAGATCCGCTCGCCGTCGGTGTCGATGTCCAGCAGGTCGCCGCCGCGGAAGCTGGTGCCGCACATCGGCAGCACGTTCAGGTCGGCGATCAGCTCGCGCTCGGTGATCCCGAACGCCCGGGCCACCTCGGCGACCTCGGCGCCGGGGCGCTCCCGCAGGTAGGTGACCAGCGAGAGCATCCGCCGGGTCTGGTCGATGGCGTTGCTCACCCTCAGGCTCCTTCGACGGTGTCGACAGCGGAAACGGCGGTGCCGGCCGCACCGGTGCGGCCGCCGGCCGGGGCGAGCGGCGCCAGCCCCGCCACCGCGCGCAGCCGGTCGACGACCTCGGCGCGCAGGTCCTCGGGCGCCAGCACCACCAGGTCGGGCCCGTACTCGGCCAGGTTGGCGCCCAGCCCGTGGCCGTAGGGGATCTCCAACTCGTCCCAGTCGGCGTCCAGCTGACGGGTGGCCAGCGCCTTGGTGCGCAGCGGGAAGCCCGCTCCCCGGCGCAGCCGCACGGTGGCCGAGGCGGTGGCGCCCTCACCGGCGAAGGTGGCCACGTAGGCACGGACGTCCACGTGCTCGGGCACCGGCGCGGTGAAGGCGGCCGCCCGGGAGCGGACCTTGCCGGTGATCCGGCTGAGCCTGAAGACCCGCGCCGCGGCGCGGTCGCGGTCCCAGCCGGCCAGGTACCAGTGGCCGCGCCAGCACTCCAGCGCCCAGGGCTCCACCGAGCGCGGCTCGGTGACGGCGGCGCCGGCCTTGCGGTAGTCGAAGGCGACCGGGCGCCGGTCGCGGGCGGCGAGCAGCAGCGGCTCGAAGGCGGCCTCACGGGCCGGGATGGTGGGCTCCAGTGCGGTGCGACCCTCGGCCCCGTCATCGGTGAACGGCACCCCGGCCGCGCGCAGCTTCTGCAGCGCGCCGCTGGCCGCACCGGAGAGCCTGGCCTGCTGCCAGACCCGGGCCGCCAGGCTCAGCGCGGCGGCCTCCTCGGCGTCCAGCGCGATCTCCGGCAGCCGGTTGCGGTCGCGCCGGGCCAGGTAGCCGGCCTCGCCGTCCGTGGTGTTCTCGTCGACGTCGATCACCAGGCCCAGCTCGCGCAGGTCGTCCTTGTCCCGCTCGAACATCCGGTTGAAGGCATCCTCGCTACCGGACTGCCAGGCCTCCCGATAGGCCTCGACGGACTCCCTCAACTCCCGCTTGGAGAGCGGCCTTCTGGTGTTCATCAGGCACAGGGCGAGATTCATCAGCCGCTCTGCCTTGGCGATCGCCATCGCTGACCCTTCCGTGAACCGCTGTCGGCCGCGCCGCGCGCGGGGCCGGCCCGATCTTCCGGGCCCGGCGACCCTGACCGTACCGGGTACGGGACCTGCGGCGAAAGCCGAGATCGCGCGGCGGCTGCGGGGAAGCGAACGGCGCCGGCCGCGCCCGCCGGTGGCGGGGTGCGGCCGGCGCCGGAACGGGATCAGACCGAGATCAGGTCCACCACGAAGATCAGCGTCGAGTTCGGCGGGATCAGCGGGGTCGGCGACTGCTTGCCGTAGCCCAGGTGCGCCGGGATGGTCAGCTTGCGGCGCCCGCCGACCTTCATGCCCTGCACGCCCTGGTCCCAGCCCTTGATGACCCGGCCGCCGCCCAGCGGGAAGCGGAAGGTCGAGCCACGGTTCCAGCTGGCGTCGAACTCCTCGCCGGTCTCGAAGGTGACACCGACGTAGTGCACCTCGACGTTGGCGCCGGCCTTGGCCTCGGCGCCGGTGCCGACCTCGATGTCCTCGATCAGCAGCTCAGCCGGAGCCTCGCCACCCGGGAAGTCGATCTCCGGCTTCGTCTTCTGCGTCACAACTGCCTCTTTTCATCGGCCGCCGTCGGCGGCCCCACGTCACGTCCACACAGCACGGCGGCGGACCCGCCGCACGAAGGCTTGGTCACAAGCCACCGTACGGGCATCCGCCGCCCGTGCAGTTCAGGCCCGGCCGCGGGTCACCCCGCGGACCGGAAGCCCCCATCTTGTCATCCGCTCTGGCCGGAGCCCTGCCCCGCGTCCAGGATGTCGACCACGAAGACCAGCGAGGCGTTGGCCGGAATGCCGCTGCCGGCCGGCGGCTGGTCCTTGTAGGCCATCGACGCCGGGATCACCAACTCGATCCGGCTGCCGACGTTCTGACCCACCACGCCCTTGTCCCAGCCCTCGATGACGTTGCCGCCACCGGCCGCGAAGCTGAACGCCTGGCCCTTGTCGAGCGAGGAGTCGAACTTCTTGCCGTCCTTGAGGGTCACCCCGGTGTACTGGACCAGGACCTGGTCCCCGCTGGCCACCTTCGGGCCCTTGCCCTGGATCAGCACGGCGGTCTTGAGGTCGGTCGGGTCGGTCACGTTGGCCGGCGGGGTGATGGTGTCGGCCTTCTTGTCGCCGTTCACCTTCACCTGCGGGAAGTCGGCCGGCGGCGCCGTCATGTCACCGCTCACCCGCGCGTCGGGCGCGTTCACCCGCTGGATGTCGGCCACCAGCACCAAGGTGTCCTTCGGGGCCAGGCCCATGCCCTGGTTGCCCTGGTCACCGAAGGCGGCCGCCGGCGGCGCGACGACCAGCACCCGGCTGCCCGCCTTCTGGCCCACCAGGCTGGAGTCCAGGGCCGGGATCACGCCGCCGGTGCCGGGCTGCAGCAGCAGCGGCTTGCCGAGGTCGTAGGAGCCCTGGAGGTCCTTGCCGCTCTGCCAGTCCTTCAGGGTGTAGTCGACGGAGACCCAGTCACCCTTGTTGACCTTGGGGCCGTCGCCCTCGGAGATCGGCTTGACCACGAAGGTGCCGTCGGGGGCCTCCGAGGGCACCGTGATGGTCGCCTTCTTGCCGAAGTCGCCGGAGACCGTCGGCAGCACCTTGGCGGTGTCCTTGATCGGCGGCACCGGAGCCTGGGTGGGCGAGGGCGGCGTGCTCGGCGCGCTGGTCGCGGCGTCCGCGGCCTTGCTGCTCTTGTCGTTGTGCTGGTTGACGGCGTAGAGGCCGATGCCACTGCCGACCAGCAGCACCGCCAGCACCACGCCCAGCACGGTGCCCAGCCGTCCGCCGCCGCCCACGTTCTCGTAGTCGGCCTCGGAGATCTGCTGCTTGCGCACGGTGGAGGCGAAGACCTGCGGCTCCTCCGGCTGGGTGCCGGCCGCGGGAGCGGCCACGCGCTCGCCGGGCGCCGTCCAGCCGGCCTGCTGCTTGAGCACCGAGGGCGGAATGACGATCGACTCGCCATCACCCGACCGCGGGCCTTCTGGCCGCGACGCCGCCGGGCCGGTGACCGCGCCGCTCACGCCGTCGTCGGTCTCGCTCGGGTCCGGTGGATTCTCAGCCATTTCTCCCCATCCTCGCCATCAGGTCGCTCGCCGCTGTGCGAATCGGCAGCAGTATGTCAGCTTGCCCTGAGCACGGGCACTCATCGAGTGTGCATGACACACCGGAATTTCCCGCACGACCGGCGGACCACCGCCCCGAGGCACCTGCAGGGTCCGCCGGTGGAGGCCGGCGGACCCTCGTGGCGCCGGTCAGACGGCCTCCAGGATGTCGATGACGAAGACCAGCGTCGAGTTGGCCGGAATGCCGTTCTGCGCCTGGTCCTTGTAGCCGAGCGCGGGCGGGATCACCAGCTCCACCCGGCTGCCCACCGGCTTGCCGATCAGCCCCTGGTCCCAGCCCGCGATCACGCTGCCGTTGCCGACCTGGAGCGCCTGCGCGCCGCCGTGGGTCCAGGACGAGTCGAACTGCTGGCCGTTGCTCCACAGCACACCGGTGTACTGCACCAGCAGCGTCTGGCCCGACTGCACCGGCTTGCCGTCCCCCGTGATCAGCACCGAGGTCTGCAGCTGGGTCGGCGCCGGCTCGCCGGACGGGATGGTGATCGTCGGCGCGGCCTTGCCGTTGTCCTTCACCTGCGGCATCGACGCGGGCGGCGTGGTGGGCGTGCCGGTGACCACCGAGTCCTGCGGCACCGCCTGGGTGATGTCCAGCGCGAAGACCACGGTCTCGTTCTTGCCGACCCCGAGCTGCTGGTTGCCGTTGTCGGCGAAGGCCGTCGCGGGCGGCGCGACCACCAGCACCCGGCTGCCCACCTTCTTGCCCACCACGCTCTGGTCGAAGGCCGGCACCAGCTGGCCCAGGCCCGCCTGGTAGAGCTGCGGCTTGGCGCCCGGGTCGTAGGAGCTGGGCACGTCCTTGCCGGTGGTCCAGTCCTTGGCGGTGTAGTTGACGGTCACCCAGTCACCCTTGTTGACCGTGGCACCGTCACCCTCGATCACCGTGCTCACCACGAACTGGCCGCTGGGCTGGCCGCCCGGCAGCGTGATGGTCGCCTTCTTGCCGAACTCCCCGCTCACCATCGGCATCGGCGAGGCCGAGCCCACCGGGGCCGGCACACTCGGCGAGGCGCTGGTCGGAGCCGGGGAGGGCCCGCTCTTCGCAGGCGTGCCGCTGCTGCACGCGGCAAGCACCAGCATCGGCAGGAGTACGAGCAACCCGGCTCTGCGGCGCACGGCGGTCCTCACTGTCGGTCACATCATCTACGGATCGGTGGACTCGACCACCCTAGGGCCTGTCCGGTCGATCTTGTCGGATCAGCGCGCGGCGCTGGGGGCCCGGCTGGGCGTGCGCCCGAGTCGTCCTCGTACTGGGTCGTACTTGGGCGATTCGGGCGTGCGTCCGTGGGGGTCCCCCCGGCCGAAGGCTGGGGGAGGGATTCCCGGCGTCGCGCGCCCGGCACGATCGACCGCACAGGCCCTGAGCCGTCGATCCCCGTCACCGGAGCAAGGCGGGCCGACGACATGCGGCGGGGAGGTGATCAGTCATCCGACCTGATCACCTCCCCGCCGCCGATGGGCCGTCACATGCCCGCGATCAGCTTCTCCACCCGCTCGTCCACCGAACGGAACGGGTCCTTGCAGAGCACCGTGCGCTGCGCCTGGTCGTTCAGCTTCAGGTGCACCCAGTCCACCGTGAAGTCACGGCGCTGCTCCTGCGCCTTGCGGATGAAATCGCCGCGCAGCCGGGCCCGGGTGGTCTGCGGCGGCACCGACTTGGCCTCGAAGGTCTTCAGGTCGGTGGTCACCCGCTGTGCCTGGCCCTTGTTCTGCAGCAGGTAGAAGAGCCCGCGCCGACGGTGGATGTCGTGGTAGGCGAGGTCGATCTGGGCGATCCGCGGGTTGGACATGCTCATCTGGTGCTTCTCGCGGTAGCGCTCGATCAGCTGGTACTTCATGATCCAGTCGATCTCGGTGCCGACCTTGGCGAGGTCCTCGGTGCGCACCGCCTCCAGGGTGCGGCCCCACAGTTCGAGCACCCGGGCCACCGTGCCGGTGTTCAGGCCCTTGCGGTCGGCGAAGTCCAACGCCTTGGTGTAGTACTCCTCCTGGATCTCCAGGGCGCTCGCCTCCCGCCCGTTGGCCAGCCGCACCTGGTGCCGCCCGGTGAGGTCGTGGCTGACCTCGCGGATCGCCCGGATCGGGTTCTCCAGGGTGAGGTCGCGCATCACCACACCGGCCTCGATCAGCCGCAGCACCAGGTCGGTGGCGCCCACCTTGAGCAGCGTGGTGGTCTCCGACATGTTGGAGTCGCCGACGATCACGTGCAGCCGGCGGTACCGCTCGGCGTCCGCGTGCGGCTCGTCGCGGGTGTTGATGATCGGGCGCGAGCGGGTGGTGGCGGAACTGACGCCCTCCCAGATGTGCTCGGCGCGCTGGCTCACGCAGAAGACCGCGCCGCGCGGGGTCTGGAGGACCTTTCCGGCGCCGCAGATCAGCTGCCGGGTGACCAGGAACGGGATCAGCACGTCCGCCAGCCGGGAGAACTCCCCGTGCCGGGCCACCAGGTAGTTCTCGTGGCAGCCGTAGGAGTTGCCGGCCGAGTCGGTGTTGTTCTTGAAGAGGTAGACATCCCCGGCGATGCCCTCCTCGTGCAGCCGCCGTTCGGCGTCCACCAGGAGACCTTCGAGGATGCGCTCGCCGGCCTTGTCGTGGGTCACCAGTTCGGTGACATCATCACACTCCGGGGTGGCGTACTCGGGGTGCGAACCGACGTCAAGATAGAGGCGTGCGCCATTGCGCAGGAAGACATTGCTGCTGCGGCCCCAGGAAACTACGCGGCGGAAGAGGTACCTGGCCACCTCGTCCGGAGACAGACGCCGTTGTCCCCGGAACGTACACGTGACGCCGTACTCGTTCTCCAGCCCGAAAATTCGGCGGTCCATGCCTGGACTTTACGCTTTTGCCGGGGTTCTGAAACCGTTTCGGACACGCCAATCGGATCACGATCCGTGGTGCCGCCGTCACGCCCGGGCACACCGGTGGGGTGCGGCGCCATCGGCTCCGCACCCCACGCGGGGGTCGCCCTCAGTCCTCGGACGTGGCCTCCGCGGCCGTCCCGCCCTCGGCGCTCTCGGCGTCCTCCGCGCCCTCGGCGCTCGCGTCGCCGCTGAGCAGCCGGCTGAGCTGAGCGCCCAGGATCCGCTTGAACTTGCGCTGCTGGGGCCGGTTGCGGTCCAGCACCGCCACCTCCAGCTGCTCGGCGGTCAAGGTGCGCGGCGTGCCGCCGTTGGGGTCGCGGGCCAGCGACTCGACGGCCAGCTTGAGCGCCTCGGCCAGCCCCAGGCCCACCTGGTGACGCTGGCTCAGGTAGGTCCCGATCGAGTCGGCGTTGCCACCGACCACCACGGTGTTCTGCTCGTCCACCACCGAGCCGTCGGGGGTGAGCCGGTAGATCTGGTCGTCCTCGGCACCGCGGCCGACCTCGGCGACGATCAGCTCCACCTCGTACGGCTTCTCACCGGTCGAGGAGAAGATGGTGCCCAGCGTCTGGGCGTAGACGTTGGCCAGCCCACGGGCCGTCACATCGGCCCGGTCGTAGGAGTAGCCGCGCAGATCGGCGTAGCGCACGCCGCCGATCCGCAGGTTCTCGAACTCGTTGTAGCGGCCGACCGCGGCGAAGGCGATCTTGTCGTAGATCTCGGACACCTTGTGCAGCGCCCGGGAGGTGTTCTCGGCCACGAAGACGATGCCGTCGGCGTAGGTGAGCACGACCACGCTGCGGCCGCGCGCGATGCCCTTGCGGGCGTACTCCGCGCGGTCCGCCATGGCCTGCTGCGGCGAGACGTAGAACGGTGTGGACACCGGCTGGTCATCCCCTTCTGGATGGGCCCCTCTCGCCCGACGGCGGGCAGGAGGGAGGGTGGCGGACTAGAGGAGCGGGGCCTGCGGGCCGTCGGGCTGGCTGCGGCGGCGGTCGGTGACGGAGACCGCGACAGCGGCCACCTCCTCCTCGGAGAGCCGTCGCAGGCCGTCCTCGGTGATCAGGGTGACGATCGGGAAGATCCCCCGCGCCAGGTCGGGCCCACCGGTGGCGGAGTCGTCGTCGGCCGCGTCGTAGAGCGCCTGGACCACCAGGGTGGCGGCCTGGTCCTCGTTCAGCCCGGTGCGGTAGAGCTTCTTCAGCGAGCCGCGGGCGAAGACCGAGCCGGAGCCGGTCGCGGCGAAGCCGCGCTCCTCCGAGCGGCCGCCGGTGACGTCGTAGGTGAAGATCCGCCCGCGCCCGAGGTTCAGGTCGTAGCCGGCGAACATCGGCACCACGGCCAGGCCCTGCATCGCCATGCCGAGGTTGCCCCGGATCATGGAGGTCAGCCGGTTGGCCTTGCCCTCCAGCGAGAGCACGGTGCCCTCGATCTTCTCGTAGTGCTCCAGCTCCAGCTGGAACAGCCGGACCATCTCGACCGCGAGGCCCGCGGTGCCGGCGATGCCGACCGCGCTGTACTCGTCGGCCGGGAAGACCTTCTCGATGTCGCGCTGGGCGATCACGTTGCCCATGGTGGCGCGACGGTCACCGGCGATCACCACCCCGCCGTCGAAGACCGCCGAGACGATGGTCGTCCCGTGCGGCGCCTCGATCGTCAGTCCCTCGGGCAGGGCCCGCCGTCCGGGCAGCAGCTCGGGCGAGTGAGCCGCCAGGAAGTCCATGAAGGAGGAGGATCCTGGAGTGAGGAAGGCAGCCGGTAGACGCCCGGTGCCACTCATGTTGGCTTCCACACGATTCCTTCCACATAGTCGGCAGCCCGCCGGAGCGCGTCGGGCCGGTCTCGCATCCGCCCCGGCGCCGCGTTGCCCGCGAAGCAGAGGATGCCACGGACCCTACCCGTTTCGTGGTCGTGATCCACATGCTCGGCGGGCTTGTCCGGACGGGCCCACACCAGCACCGGCCGGACGCGGGAGCCCGGGCACAACGGGACGCGCTGCAGGCGCGACAGCGCACCTGCAGCCCGTTCCATCCCGATCGGCTCTTTGCGACATCAGCGGCCGGCAATGCCGGCCCGCATTTCGGGCAATCCGCCTCGAAATACGATTCGGATACTGACTACTCGCCGCCCTTTTGCACGAAGCCACGGACGAAATCCTCGGCGTTCGACTCGAGTACTTCGTCGATTTCGTCCAGCACGGAATCGACGTCCTCGCTCAGCTTCTCCTGGCGCTCCTTGAGCTCCTCGGACTGCTGGGCCTCCGCGGTCTGCTCCTCGACCTCGTCCGAGGAGCGGTTGGCCCGCTGCTGGCCGCCGCCGGTGTCCTTGGTCGCCATGTCCCTCACCCCGCTCGCATTCGTCTGGCACGTTGGTCCGGGCTTGCTGCTCAGACCCTATACACCGGGTGGCGACTAGCGCTGCCCGTTTGGATCGTGTCCACGGGGGCCGCGGACACGGCCGGATCGCGGTTCGGTCCCGCTCCTTGATGAACGCTCGGACCTCACCTGGATGATTCCCCGCCCGGGCTGTTTCACCCCACGTCAGCGATCAGTCACCCACCGGAAAGGAAGCGGACCAGCTCCTCCGCGGTGCGACAGCGGTCCAGCAGTTCCTTGACGTGGTTGCGGGTGCCGCGCAGTGGCTCCAGGGTGGGCACCCGCTGGAGCGAGTCGCGCCCCGGCAGGTCGAAGATGACGGAGTCCCAGGAGGCCGCCGCGACGTGTTCGGCGTACTGGTCCAGGCAACGGCCGCGGAAGTAGGCCCGGGTGTCCTCGGGGGGCTGGTGGACGGCGCGCAGCACGTCCTCCTCGCCCAGCAGGCGCTCGAAGCGGCCCCGGGCGACCAGGCGGTTGTAGAGGCCCTTGGCCTCGCGCACGTCGCTGTACTGGAGGTCGACCAGGTGCAGTCGCGGGTTGTCCCAGTCCAGGCCGTCGCGCTGCCGGTAGCCCTCCAGGAGCTCCTTCTTGGCGATCCAGTCGAGCTGCTTCGACAGGCTCATCGGATCGCGTTCGAGCCGGCCCAGCACGTCCTCCCAGCGGGTCAGCACGTCCTTGGTCTGCTCGTCGGCGTCGTGGCCGTAGCGGTCCTCGACGTACTTGCGGGCGAGCTCGTAGTACTCCATCTGCAACTGGACCGCGGTGAGTTTGCGGCCGTTGCGCAGCGTGATGAGGTACTGCAGCGAGGGGTCGTGGGAGACCCGGTGCAGGGTGCGCACCGGCTGGTCGACGGCGAGGTCGACGGCGATGAAACCGTCCTCGATCATCGCCAGCACCAGCGAGGTGGTGCCGAGCTTGAGGTAGGTGGAGATCTCGGAGAGGTTGGCGTCACCGATGATCACGTGCAGCCGGCGGTACTTCTCGGCGTCCGCGTGCGGTTCGTCGCGGGTGTTGATGATCGGGCGCTTGAGGGTGGTCTCCAGGCCGACCTCGACCTCGAAGTAGTCGGCGCGCTGGCTGATCTGGAAGCCGTTCGCGGAGCCGTCCTGGCCGATGCCGACCCGGCCGGCGCCGGTGACCACCTGGCGGCAGACGAAGAACGGGGTGAGGTGGCGCACGATGTCGGCGAACGGGGTGGCCCGCTGCATCAGGTAGTTCTCGTGGGTGCCGTAGGAGGCGCCCTTGTTGTCGGTGTTGTTCTTGTAGAGCAGGATGTTCTGCCCGTTGGGCAGCTCCAGGGCGCGGGCGGCGGCCTCGGCCATGATGCGCTCGCCGGCCTTGTCCCAGAGCACGGCGTCGCGCGGGTTGGTGACCTCCGGCGAGCTGTACTCGGGGTGTGCGTGGTCGACGTAGAAGCGGGCCCCGTTGGTCAGGATGATGTTGGCCAGGCCGATGTCCTCGTCGGTGAGCTGGCTCGCGTCGGCCACCTCCCGGGCGAGGTCGAATCCCCTCGCGTCCCGCAGCGGGTTCTCCTCCTCGAAGTCCCAGCGGGCGCGGCGCGCCCGGTGCATCGCCGCCGCGTAGGCGTTGACGATCTGGGACGAGGTGAGCATGGCGTTGGCGTTGGGGTGTCCGGGTACGGAGATCCCGTACTCGGTCTCGATGCCCATCACGCGCCTTACGGTCATGCGGCCCTCCTTGCCCGTCGCCCCGCCCCGAGCGGGCGGGGCACCGACGTCCCTGCTGTGCACCGCGGCTGACGGTCCGTTGGATCCGTCAGCCGCGGGTCGTGCCTGGCGTTGTCAGAGGTACTGTCCGGTGTTGGCGACGGTGTCGATCGAACGGCCGGACTCGGCGCCCTGCTTGCCGGTGACCAGGGTGCGGATGAACACGATCCGCTCGCCCTTCTTGCCGGAGATCCGGGCCCAGTCGTCCGGGTTGGTGGTGTTCGGCAGGTCCTCGTTCTCCTTGAACTCGTCCACGCAGGCGGCGAGCAGGTGGGAGACGCGCAGACCGCGCTGGCCGTGGTCGAGGAAGTCCTTGATCGCCATCTTCTTGGCCCGGTCCACGATGTTCTGGATCATGGCGCCGGAGTTGAAGTCCTTGAAGTACAGGACCTCCTTGTCACCGTTGGCGTAGGTGACCTCCAGGAAGCGGTTCTCCTCGGTCTCGCCGTACATCCGCTCGACGACGGACTGGATCATGGCGGCGACGGTGCTGTCCACCGAGCCGTCGTGCTCCTTGAGGTCGTCGGGGTGGAACGGCAGCGAGTTCTTGAGGTACTTGGAGAAGATGTCCTTGGCGGCCTCGGCGTCCGGACGCTCGATCTTGATCTTGACGTCGAGCCGGCCCGGGCGCAGGATCGCCGGGTCGATCATGTCCTCGCGGTTGGAGGCGCCGATCACGATGACGTTCTCCAGGCCCTCCACGCCGTCGATCTCGGCGAGCAGCTGGGGGACGATGGTGTTCTCCACGTCCGAGCTGACACCGGAGCCGCGGGTGCGGAAGAGCGACTCCATCTCGTCGAAGAAGACGATGACGGGCGTGCCCTCGCTGGCCTTCTCCCGAGCCCGCTGGAAGACCAGGCGGATCTGCCGCTCGGTCTCGCCGACGTACTTGTTGAGCAGCTCGGGGCCCTTGATGTTGAGGAAGTAGCTCTTGCCCTGGGGCCGGCCGGTCACCTCGGCGACCTTCTTCGCGAGCGAGTTGGCCACCGCCTTGGCGATCAGCGTCTTGCCGCAGCCGGGCGGGCCGTAGAGCAGCACCCCCTTGGGCGGGCGCAGCTCGTACTCCTTGAAGAGGTCGGCGTGCAGGTAGGGCAGCTCGACCGCGTCGCGGATCTGCTCGATCTGGTTGCTCAGGCCGCCGATCTGCCGGTAGTCGATGTCCGGGACCTCTTCGAGGACCAGCTCCTCGACCTCGGACTTGGGGACCACCTCGTAGACGTAGCCGGAGCGCGGCTCCATCAGCAGCGCGTCGCCCGGGCGCAGGGTGATCTCGCGCAGGGGCTCGGCCAGCCGCACGACCCGCTCCTCGTCGGTGTGCCCGACGACCAGCGCGCGTTCGCCGTCCTCCAGCACCTCCTTGAGGGTGACCAGGTCGCCGATCGACTCGAAGGCGAAGGCGTCGACGATGTTGAGGGCCTCGTTGAGCAGGACCTCCTGGCCGCGGCGCAGCTCGTCCAGCTCGATGGTGGGGCTGACGTTGACCCGCAGCTTGCGACCGCCGGTGAAGATGTCGGCGGTGCCGTCCTCGTTCTGGTCGAGGAAGGTGCCGAAACCGGCCGGGGGCTGTGCGAGCCGGTCGACCTCTTCCTTCAGTGCGACGATCTGGTCGCGGGCTTCGCGCAGCGTGGCGGCGAGCCGCTCGTTCTGCGCGCTCACCCCGGCCAGGTTGGTCTGGAGCTCGACGATCCGGTCTTCGAGAACCCTCGAAGAGCGCGGGGAGTCGGCCAGCTTGCGACGCAGCACGGCGATCTCCTGCTCCAGGTACGAGACCTGTGCGGCCTCGTCGGAACCACGGGCGGGCTTTCCGGCACTGCGGTTGTAGTCGTCTTCGTGGGCTGCCACGGTCCTCACCTCCTCCGGGGAGCGGGATGCTTCCAGACCCTACCTGCACCAGGGGTCGTGTAAACCCCTAGATCAAGAAAGACGGAAGGGGTGTGTCCGATCTTCACCCGTGTGTGCTTCCCCTCTGCCAACCAGATACCCACCGCACCCGCCGGGAAAGCGGCCGGATGTATGGTCGAGCGAGTCAATACCCGATCGTGACCGTTCCTCCTGGACGGATCGTCGGACAGCGGATCAGAACGGCAGGAAGTGGGATGGCAGTGACCAGTGGGGCCGAGGCGGCCGAGCAGCTCGAGGTGTGGATCGATCAGGACCTCTGCACCGGTGACGGGATCTGCGTTCAGTACGCACCGGAGGTCTTCGAACTGGACATCGACGGACTGGCCTATGTGAAGGGCGAGGACGACGAGTTGCGCCAGCAGCCGGGCGCGAGCGTCCCGGTGCCGCTGACACTGCTTCAGGACGTGGTGGACTCGGTGCGCGAGTGCCCGGGTGACTGCATCCACGTGCGCCGGGCCGCGGACCGCGTCGAGGTCTACGGCCCCGACGCGGACTGAGCGGGTCGGCGGTCCGACTCAGAGGGCTTGTGACACCCCGTCAGGCTGCGGCCGACGGGGTGTCGTGCTGGGTGCGCTGGTAGCCGGTGCCCTGCCGGGTCCAGTCGAACTGCACGTTGAGGTCCGGGCAGCACTGTGGCACGTCGGCCGAGGAGTAGCCCTTGGCGGCGGCCGTGACCCCGCCGTCGGAGCGCAGCGCGAGGCGGGTCACGGTGAAGCCCTCCTGCCAACGGAGCAGGGTTTCGCGCACCACCGGGCGCCCGTCGGGGCCGGCCACGAGGATGAAGACACCGTCGGGGGCGGTGCCGCCGCCGCTCTGGCAGTGCGCGGCGGCCACCGTCACCGGGGTGCCGTCGCCGAGGTCGGCGGCGAAGCTGAGCGAGACGGTGCTGGGCAGCGGGTCGCAGTCCAGCGGGAGCTGGGCCTTCGCGGGATCCGGCGCCTGGCCGGCCGGCAGGGCGTGCGGCCGCCCGCTGGCGCTGCCGGCGGCGTTCTGGGCTGCGGGAGCGACGCTGGGGGCGGCGGCCATGGTGCCGGCCACCAGGGCGGCGCACGCGGCGGCCACCGCGCCCCATCTCCAGGGGCCCGAGCGGGCGGCCGCGGGTTCCGGCGGGCCCGCGGGCGACTGGGTCGTGTGTGCCAGGTCGAGCGCCGCGTCCGCTGCGTCCGCCAAGAGGTCCCCTCCACCAACCGGGGTGAACGTGTGTGGGCAGCATCGTCGCACATCACCGGTGCCGGGCCCGCAGGGGGGCTGCCCGCAAACGCCTGCGGGGCGGCGCTCCCCACTCGGGTGGGAGGCGCCGCCCCGCGGGCGGACGGTGTGTCAGTCCTGGTCGATCACCGGGGTGGCGTCCTTGGCGGCGGCGCGGGCGGCGGCCCGCTCGGCCAGGCTGAGCTCCGGCGCGCCGTTGTCGTAGTCCTCACCGTAGGCGCCCTTGGCCGGGCGGCGGCGGCGCAGCGGCGGCTCGACGCCGTCGGCGAGCCGACGGGAGGTGAGCAGGAAGCCGGTGTGGCCGATCATCCGGTGGTCCGGGCGGACCGCCAGGCCCTCCACGTGCCAGGTGCGGACCATGGTCTCCCAGGACTGCGGCTCGGTGAAGCTGCCGTGCTCGCGCAGCGCCTCGACGGTGCGCGAGAGCTGCGTGGTGGTGGCCACGTAGCAGCAGATCAGGCCACCGGGGACGAGCGCCTTGGCGGCGACGTCCAGGCACTCCCAGGGCGCCAGCATGTCCAGGATGATCCGGTCGACCTCGCCCTCCACCAGGTTGTCCTGGAGGTCGCCGACGGTGAGCTTCCAGGCCGGGTGCGGGCCGCCGAAGTAGCGCTCGACGTTCTTGCGGGCGATGTCCGCGAAGTCCTGGCGGCGCTCGTAGGAGGCGAGCATGCCGGTGTCGCCCACCGCGCGCAGCAGGTAGGTGCTCAGCGCACCGGAGCCGACGCCGGCCTCCACCACCCTGGCGCCGGCGAAGATGTCGGCCATGGCCAGGATCTGCCCCGCGTCCTTCGGGTAGATCACGGCCGCACCACGCGGCATGGACAGGACGTAGTCGGGGAGCAGGGGGCGCAGCGCGAGATAGGGAACGTTCCCCGTGGTGCGCACGACAGTGCCCTCGGGGGCACCGATCAGCTCGTCATGGGGGAACGCACCCTTGTGGGTGTGGAAGTTCTTCCCGGCTTCGAGCGTGAACGTGTAGTGACGGCCCTTGGGGTCGGTCAGCTGTACCTGGTCCCCGACCGTGAATGGCCCCCGCCTGCGGGTGGCACCGGTCGGTTCGGACATGCGGACAATCCTATCCCGACCGGCAGACCGCTCCGCGCCGCCCGCCGGCCGCACCCCGGCGGCCGGCAGGACGGCCGGTCAGCGGCTGGTGGGACGGCCGGTCATCGACCGGTCAGCACCGCGCTCAGACGCCGCTCGACGTCGGAGACGGCCAGCACCCCGTAGACCGCGCCGTCCGCCTCCACCACCAGGTACTCGCTGGCGGGCACGCTGCGCAGCGCCGCGAGCAGCTCCTCGCCGTCCAGGTCGGCCGAGATCCGCAGGCCCGGCTCCAGCGAGCGGGCCAGCGCCCCCACCGCCACCCAGGGCCTGCGGTGCTCGGGGACCTGGAGCACCGCGGCCTCCTTGACCAGGGCGATCGGGTCGCCGTGTCCGTCGGCCACCACCACGGCCCCGGCCTGCGCCTCGCGGGCCTGGCGCAGCGCCTCGGCGAGCGGGGTGTCGGCGGGCACCGAGACGGCCCGGCGGGTCAGGCCGCGCACCGCCAGACGCGGCAGCGCCTCCTTGAGCCGGGCGTTGCGCACCGCGGCGCCGGCACCGTTCCAGATCACCACGGCCAGCACCGCGGCGAGCGCCGAGTCGAGCAGCGACTGGCCGCCACTGCGCCGGCCGTGGTCCTGGGCGGCGGCGATGGCGGGCAGGCCGAACAGCACGGCCAGCGCGAGCACCCGCCCGGCCCAGGCGGCGGCGATGGTGCCGGTCATCGGGCGTCCGGTGACGCCCCAGACCACGGCGCGCAGCATCCGCCCGCCGTCCAGCGGCAGGCCGGGCAGCAGGTTGAAGACGGCGACCACCAGGTTGGCGACCATCAGGCCGGCCAGCAGCACGCCGGGCACGGTCTCCAGCTCGACCAGGTCCAGGAAGAGCCAGCAGATCCCGCCGAGCACCAGCGAGAGCAGCGGACCGACGAAGGCCAGCCAGAACTCCCGGCCCGGGGTCTCGGCCTCCTTCTCGATCTCGGAGACGCCGCCGAAGAACTGCAGCTGGATCCGGCGCACGCCGAGTTTGTAGCGCAGCGCCACCACGGTGTGGGCGAGTTCGTGGACCAGGACGGAGGCGTAGAAGGCGATCGCGAAGGAGAGCGCGATCAGGTAGCGGGTGTAGCCGAGGTCCGGCAGCACGTTGCTGAGCTGGTTGCCGAAGAGCCAGGTGATCAGGGCCGCGATCAGGAACCAGGTGGGGGTGACGTAGATCGGCACGCCGAAGGGGCGGCCCACCAGGATGCCGCCGCCCGGCCGGTCCGGCTTCTTGGCCTTCTTCGGCCCGTCCGGGCTTGGTGGCTGCTGGGAGGTCTGCTGCCCCGTGGTGTCGCTCACCGTGACCCCTTCAGGTCGTCGTCCCCGCCGCGCCCCCGGCCACAGCGGACGGGAGGCTGCCCACGCTACGTGATCTCGAACCACGATGGCCTGACTGCCCCCTTGTCATCCTTGTACCCGCTTTCCGGCCTTTCGGTCCGGGGCGCGGCCGGACACTGTCCGGCCCGCTCTGTGGCCACCGGATGACGGCCCGACCCCATAGGGTCTTGGGTATGCAGCAGACCGAGACCGCCCGCCCGGCCGTTCCGCCGAGTGGCCTCTCCCCCTCCCGTGCCGGGGACTTCCTGACCTGCCCGCTGCTCTACCGGCTGCGGGTGATCGACAAGCTGCCGGAGCCGCCGAGCCCGGCCGCCACCAAGGGCACCCTGGTGCACGCGGTGCTGGAGCGGCTCTTCGACCACCCGGCCGCCGAGCGCACCCCCGAGCGGGCGCTGGCGCTGCTGCGCCCGCAGTGGGAGCGCCTGCTGGGCGAGCGGCCCGAGCTGGGCGAGCTGTTCCCGCCGGCGCCGGACAGCCCCGCGGCGGACACCGGGATCGGCACCGGGATCGGCACCGAGACAATCGGCGAGCAGCTGGCCCGTTGGCTGGCGGAGGCCGAGAAGCTGCTGGGCCAGTGGTTCCGGCTGGAGGACCCCACCCGGCTGGAGCCGGTGGAGCGCGAGCTGTACGTGGAGACCGTGCTCGACTCCGGGCTGAAGCTGCGCGGCTACATCGACCGGGTGGACGTGGCTCCCACCGGTGAGGTGCGGCTGGTGGACTACAAGACCGGCCGGGCGCCCTCGCGGGACTTCGAGGGCAAGGCCATGTTCCAGATGAAGTTCTACGCCCTGGTGGTGTGGCGCTGGAAGGGCGTGATCCCCAAGCGGCTGCAGCTGGTCTACCTGGGCGGCGGCGGTGACGTGGTCAGCTACGACCCGGACGAGGCGGACCTGCGCTCGGTGGAGCGCAAGCTGCTGGCCCTGTGGGAGACGATCAGTCGGGCGGTGGCCAGCGGCGAGTTCCCGGCCACGCGCAACCGGCTCTGCGACTGGTGCGATCATCAGGCCAGCTGCCCGGAGTTCGGCGGGACTCCCCCGCCGTACCCGCTGCCGATCCTGCCGCTGCCCGTGGTACCCGCGGCCCGAACCGTCGAGGATCCCACGGGGGATGCTCGGATGAGCACGATGAGCAAGGAGTCCTAGGTGACGATCCGTGTGCTGCTGGTCGACGACCAGCCGCTGCTGCGCACCGGTTTCCGCATGATCCTGGAGGCCGAGGCCGACCTCGTGGTGGTGGGCGAGGCCGGGGACGGTCAGCAGGCGCTGGAACAGGTGCGGGCGCTGCAGCCCGACGTGGTGCTGATGGACATCCGGATGCCTCGGATGGACGGGGTGGAGGCCACCCGGCGGATCGTGGGGCCTGGCCGCGACGGCCCGGTGAAGGTGCTCGTGCTGACCACCTTCGACCTGGACGAGTACGTGGTGGAGGCGCTGCGGGCCGGGGCCAGCGGGTTCCTGCTCAAGGACGTGCCGGCCGAGGAGCTGGTGCAGGCGATCCGGGTGGTGGCCGACGGCGCCGCGATGCTGGCGCCCTCGATCACCCGCCGCCTGCTGGACATGTACGCCACCCGCCTCCCCTCGGGCGACGAGACGCCCTCGCCGGCGCTGACCACGCTGACCGAGCGGGAGATGGAGGTGCTGCGGCTGGTGGCCAAGGGCCTGTCCAACGCGGAGATCGCCGCCGAGCTGTTCGTCAGCGAGACCACGGTCAAGACCCACGTCGGGCACGTGCTGACCAAGCTGGGCCTGCGCGACCGGGTGCAGGCCGCGGTCTTCGCCTACGAGAGCGGGCTGGTGCGGCCGGGGGCCGCCTGACGCCTGCTCCGTTGCCGGGCCCGGCGGGCCGTCCGCCCGCGCGGACGGCCCGCCGATGCATGTCACCGGTCCAGGTCGGCGAAACGTTTCGCCGTTGAGAGGTCCGGTCAGCTGCGGCCGAGTTCGGAGAACCGGACGATGGAGGTGGCGTCCACCGCGGCCTCCACGCCGGTGATGTTCTGCCGCGAGACGTACAGCGCCTTGCTCTGCACCAGCGGCAGCATCGGGACGTCGACGGCCAGTTGGGTCTGGATGGCGGCGAAGGTGCTCGCGGCCTGGGTGCGGTCGGCCTGGCGCTGGCTCTGCGGGAGCAGCTGCCGGCTGATCAGCGGGTCGTCGAAGCCGTTGTGGAACGCCCCGCCGTCGACCACCAGCGGCGCCACGAAGTCCTCGGAGTCCAGGTAGTCGGCGCTCCAGGCGGTGGTGTAGGCCTGGTAGCTGCCCTGCTGCCAGCCCTTCTGGTAGGTCGTCCAGTCCGAGACCTGCTGGGTGTTCACCTGGAACAGCCCGCTGGCCTCCAACTGCTTCTTCAGCGCGGCCGGTTCGTCGCCCGCGGCGCCGGTGCCGGTCCAGCTGAGGGTGAAGCTGACCGGGGTGGGGATCTTCGCAGCGGCCAGGATCGCCTTGGCCTTGGCCACGTCGGGCTGGCCGTACTTGTCGAAGAAGGCGGTGGTGTGGCCGGCGATGCCCTGCGGGACGAGCGAGTAGAGCGGCTGGACGGTGTTGGCGAAGACACCGTTGGCGAGCGCCTCGCGGTCGACCAGCTGGGCGATGGCCTGACGCACCGCCTGCTGTCCCAGGGTCTGGTCCTTGGTGTTGAAGACCACGAAGCCGCTGTCGCTGCTGTCCACCTGGGTGACGTTGAGGGTGCCCTTGCCGGCCAGCTGGTCGGTCTGCAGCTGGGCGGCCACCTTCGGGTCGAGGCTGTTGTCGGCCAGGTCGACCGCGCCACTGTCCAGGGCGCTCTTCAGCTGGCCGGGATCGGTGAAGTAGCGGACATCGATCTTCGAGGTGGTCGGCTTCTCGTCGCCCTGGTACTTCGCGTTGGCCGACAGGCTGATCTTGCTGGGCGACTTGGCGCCGCCCGAGCCGGTGGTCTCGTCCACCGAGTCGATCTTGTACGGGCCCGAGCCGACCAGCTGGTTGTTGGCCAGCTCCTTGTCGGCCGGGAAGACGCTGTGGTCGACGATCGAGCCGGCGGCGCTGGCCAGCTTGTCGGGCAGCACGGCGTCGGGCTCGGAGAGCTGGAAGACCACGTCGCTGTCGCCCTGCGCCTCGACCGACTTGACGGTGCTGAAGAGCGCGGCCGGACCGCTCGGGTCGTTGATCTTCTTCATCCGGTCCATCGAGAAGACCACGTCCTGCGCGGTGAGCGGGTGACCGTTGGAGAAGGTCAGGCCCGGGCGCAGGGTGCAGTGGTAGCTCATCGCGTCGGAGCTGAACGAGCAGGCCTGCGCCGCGTCGGGTTCCGGCGTGGTGGCGCCGACCGGGAGCCGGAGCAGCCCCTGGAAGGTGTTCTCCAGGATCAGCCAGGAACCGTTGTCGTACGCGCCGGCCGGGTCGAGCACGCTGGTGGTGTTCACCGTGCCCAGGGTGATGGCACTGCTGCCGCCGCCGGCCAGGGACTTGACCGAGCCGCAGCCGGCCAGACTGGTGGCCACCAGGGCCGCGCAGCCCAGGGTCACCAGGCGGCCGGGCGCGCGTCGTATGGCTGAACTCATGCGTTCCTTCTCCGTGCGGGCCGGCCGAGATGGGACCGGCGGGCAGGCCGAAGGGCAGCCCCGGATCAGGGCATCGCCCCACACGCTCTGCCCAAGCGTGTCGGGATAGATCGCAGCAGCCTGCCACACCGCCGGACCGTCGTTTGACCGCCGAGGGCGTACGGAGTATGAGAAAACGCTGGGAGTATCGGCGAGTTGTCAGCCGATGTCCTGGTTCGACCCGAACGGATCAGCCGGGCACGGGGTTCACCCACGGCCGGAGAGTGAGCAGCGTCACACCCGGGCGGCGACCGCCGAGCGCAGCAGGGCGAGGTCGAGTTCGGCCAGCGAACTCAGCACGATGCGCCCGGGGGCGGGGGCGATCGGAGCCACTGAGGGCACCGCGATCACCGGGCAGCCGGCCGCCTCGCCGGCCGCCACGCCCAGCGGGGCGTCCTCGATCACCACGCAGCGCCCCGGCTCGGCGCCGAAGCGGCGCACCGCGGCCAGGTAGGGCTCCGGGTCCGGCTTGGTGCGGGTCACCTCGTCACCCGCCACCGAGAAGGCGAACGGGTGGTCGCCGAGGTTCTTGAGCACCAGGTCGATGATCCGCCGCTGCGAGGCGGAGACCAGTGCCGCCGGGATCCGGTGCTCGGCCAGCAGCGCGAGCAGCTCGGCGGCCCCGGGCATCAGCGGCGCCCCGCCGTCCAGCAGGTCGATGAAGCGCTGGTTGATCCCGGCGGCCACCTCGGCCGGGTCCAGGTCCAGCCCGGTGGCCTTGAGCAGGATGTCGATCACCCGGCTCATCGGGCCGCCGACCAGCTGCACCCGGTGGGTGTCGTCCAGCGGGTGGCCGAGGTCCGCGAAGAGCGAAGCCTCGGCCTCCCACCAGAAGTGCTCGGTGTCCACCAGCGTGCCGTCCATGTCCACCAGCACCGCCTGCGGGCCCGCAGGGCCGAAGGCATCGAGGTTCGGGATGCTGGTGTCGACGGTCGTCATGCGGGCACGCCCCTTCGCTGCTGGGCCCCGCCGGTGTCACGGGGTCGTCCAGGATACGCGCACCCTGGCGAACGGCGCGCGACTGGTGGATTACCGCGCGTTGAAGTACGTCGCCTGCGGGTGGTGGATGACGATCGCGTCGGTGGACTGCTCGGGGTGCAGCTGGAACTCCTCGGAGAGCACCACGCCGATCCGCTCGGGCTTCAGCAGGTCGGCGATCTTGGCCCGGTCCTCCAGCTCGGGGCAGGCCCCGTAGCCGAGCGAGAATCGGGCGCCGCGGTACTTGAGCTGGAACATGTCGCGGATGTCCTGCGGGTCCTCGTCGCCGAAGCCCAGCTCGAAGCGGACCCGGGCGTGCCAGAACTCGGCCAGTGCCTCGGCGAGTTGGACGGACAGGCCGTGCAGTTCGAGGTAGTCGCGGTAGGCGTTGGCGGCGAACAGCTCATTGGCCGCCTCGGAGACCCGGTTGCCCATGGTGACCACCTGCAGGCCCACCACGTCGCGCTCGCCGGACTCCTCTGGGCGGAAGTAGTCCGCCAGGCACAGCCGCCGCCCACGCCGCTGACGCGGGAAGGTGAAGCGGGTCCGCTCGGTGCCGTCCTCGTGGTAGACGATCAGGTCGTCGCCCTTGGAGTTGGCCGGGAAGTAGCCGTAGATCACGGCCGGCTCCAGCCAGCCCTCGGTCTGCAGCCGGTCCAGCCACATCCGCAGCCGCGGGCGGCCCTCGGTCTCCACCAGCTCCTCGTAGGAGGGGCCTTCGCCGGTACGTGCGGCCTTCAGGCCCCACTGGCCCTTGAACAGCGCGTCCTCGTCCAGCCAGGAGGCGTAGTCGGCGAACGGGATGCCCTTGACGATCCGGTCGCCCCAGA
Source organism: Kitasatospora sp. NPDC008050 (assembly GCF_042957465.1). Taxonomy (NCBI): domain Bacteria; kingdom Bacillati; phylum Actinomycetota; class Actinomycetes; order Kitasatosporales; family Streptomycetaceae; genus Kitasatospora; species Kitasatospora sp. NPDC008050. Next base: position 194,531 of record NZ_JBIBIJ010000009.1, on the reverse strand, counting down.
ACGGCGGCGCGGGCAGCCGGTTGTCCACCGAGACGTCGGAGCGGACCTGGCCGAGGTTGACCTCCTCCGGCTCCTCCACCTCCACCCTCGCGTGACGACGCTGGCGCAGCTCGGGCAGTGCGGCCCCCGGCACCCCGCGCTTGACCGCGATCAGCGCGTCCATCAGCCGCAGGCCCTCGAAGGCGTCGCGGGCGTAGCGCACCTCGCCCTCGTAGATGGCGTGCAGGTCCTGCTCGACGTAGGCGCGGGTGAGCGCGGCCCCGCCCAGGATCACCGGGTACTGGGCGGCCAGCTTGCGCTGGTTGAGCTCCTCCAGGTTCTCCTTCATGATCACGGTGGACTTGACGAGCAGTCCGGACATCCCGATCACGTCGGCGCGATGCTCCTGGGCGGCCTCCAGGATCGCCGAGACCGGCTGCTTGATCCCCAGGTTGACCACGGTGTAGCCGTTGTTGGACAGGATGATGTCCACCAGGTTCTTGCCGATGTCGTGGACGTCGCCCTTGACGGTGGCCAGCACGATGGTGCCCTTGCCCTCGTCGTCGGACTTCTCCATGTGCGGCTCCAGGTGGGCCACCGCGTTCTTCATCACCTCGGCGGACTGCAGCACGAACGGCAACTGCATCTGGCCCGAGCCGAACAGCTCACCAACCGTCTTCATGCCGTCCAGCAGCGTCTGGTTGACGATCTCCAGCGCCGGGCGCTGGGTCAGCGCCTCGTCCAGGTCGGCCTCCAGGCCCTCGCGCTCGCCGTCGATGATCCGGCGCTTGAGCCGCTCCTCCAGCGGCAGCGCCGCCAGCTCCTCGGCCCGGGAGGCCGCGCTGGAGGCGGAGGAGACGCCCTCGAAGAGCTGGAGCAGCTTCTGCAGCGGGTCGTAGGCCGGCTGGTCCCCTTCCGCGGGCCTGCGGCGGTCGTAGACCAAGTCGAGGGCGACCTCGCGCTGCTCCTCGGGGATCCGGGCGATCGGCAGGATCTTGGAGGCGTGCACGATCGCCGAGTCCAGGCCGGCCTGCACGCACTCGTGCAGGAAGACCGAGTTCAGCACCTGGCGGGTCGCGGGGGACAGGCCGAAGGAGATGTTGGACAGGCCCAGCGTGGTCTGCACGCCCGGGTGGCGGCGCTTCAGCTCGCGGATCGCCTCGATCGTCTCGATGCCGTCGCGGCGCGACTCCTCCTGCCCGGTGCCGAGGGTGAAGGTCAGGCAGTCGACCAGGATCGAGCCCTCCTCGATCCCGTAGTCGCGGGTCAGCTCCTCGATCAGCCGCTCGGCGATCGCCACCTTGCTCTCGGCGGTGCGCGCCTGCCCCTCCTCGTCGATGGTCAGCGCGATCACCCCGGCGCCGTGCTCACGGGCCAGCGAAGCGATCCTGCCGAAGCGCGAGTCGGGGGCGTTGCCGTCCTCGAAGTTGACCGAGTTGAGCACGGCCCGCCCGCCCAGCTGCTCCAGCCCGGCGCGCAGCACGGCCGGCTCGGTGGAGTCCAGCACGATCGGCAGCGTGGAGGCGGTGGCCAGCCGGCCGGCGATCTCGCGCATGTCGGCCACCCCGTCGCGCCCGACGTAGTCGACGCACAGGTCCAGCAGGTGCGAGCCGTCGCGGATCTGGCTGCGCGCGATCTCCACGCAGGCCTGCCAGTCGCCGGCCAGCATCGACTCGCGGAACTTCTTGGAGCCGTTGGCGTTGGTGCGCTCGCCGATCGCCAGGTAGGAGGTGTCCTGGCGGAACGGGACGGACTGGTAGAGCGAGGCGGCGGCCGGCTCGGGGCGCGGGTCACGCCCGACGACCTGACGGCCGCGCACCCGCTCGACCACCTGACGCAGGTGCTCGGGGGTGGTGCCGCAGCAGCCGCCGACCAGCGAGAGGCCGTACTCGCGGGTGAAGGTGTCGTGCGCGTCCGCCAGCTCGGCGGGGGTCAGCGGGTAGTGCGCACCGTCCTTGCCGAGCACCGGCAGGCCCGCGTTCGGCATGCAGGACAGCCCGATCCGGGCGTTCTTGGCCAGGTAGCGCAGGTGCTCGCTCATCTCGGCCGGGCCGGTGGCGCAGTTCAGGCCGATGTAGTCGATGCCCAGCGGCTCCAGCGCGGTCAGCGCGGCGCCGATCTCGGAGCCGAGCAGCATGGTGCCGGTGGTCTCCACCGTCACCGAGCAGATCAGCGGCACGTCCAGACCGGCCTCGGCCAGCGCCGCCTTGCAGCCGAGGATGGCCGCCTTGGTCTGCAGCAGGTCCTGGCTGGTCTCCACCAGCAGCGCGTCCGCGCCGCCGGCCAGCAGGCCGGCCGCGTTCTGCTGGAATCCGTCGCGGACCAGCTCGAAGGTGGTGTGCCCCAGGGTCGGCAGCTTGGTGCCGGGGCCGATCGAGCCGAGCACCCAGCGCGGGTGGTCCTCGGTGCTGAAGGAGTCCGCCACCTCGCGCGCAATCCGGGCGCCGGCCTCGGCCAGCTCGAAGATCCGCTCGGGGATGTCGTACTCCCCCAGCGCCGCGTAGTTGGTGCCGAAGGTGTTCGTCTCCACGCAGTCCACGCCGACCGAGAAGTACGCCTCGTGCACGCCGCGCACGATGTCGGGGCGGGTGACGTTCAGGATCTCGTTGCAGCCTTCCAGCTCCTGGAAATCCGCGAGGGTCGGATTCTGCGCCTGCAGCATCGTGCCCATCGCACCGTCGGCGACGACGACCCGGCTGGCGAGGGCTTCGCGCAGCGCGGTGGCGCGGGCTTGCTGGGCGGCTGACTGGGCAGCTGAGGGGACACTGGTGGCCATGGGGCTACTCCCTGGGTGCGACGGCTGTCGGCTATGCGGGCCCCTCCGATCGGGGACGCACCCCGTCAGCGTATCCGGACCGGGGACCGTCCATCGCGGGCATTCCGAATCGTGGGCCATCGGAGTGAGCTCCGGGTGGCGACGCGGCGGTTCGCGTGAGGACGACGGGCGGGGTGTGTCAGGTCCGCGAGGGCCCGGGCCGGACTCGCTGACGGGGTGCGGCCCCGCGAACGCCGCCGGGGCCGGCCGGGTCGGCGGCGGCAGGCCGCAGCAGGCCCGTCCGTGCTGGTCGGCGCGGTGCTGTCGGGGGTGGTCGGCGCCGTCGGGGTGGGCGACGCTGTCGGGGTGGGAGGCGCTGTCGGGGTGGGAGGCGCCGTCGGGGGGCGGTGGGAGCGCGGTCGGCCCTGGCGGCGGGCAGGTGGCTCACCGGCCGGGACCGGCGCCGCGTAGCGTGGCGGGCATGTCTGCTGATCTTCCGATGGTGACCCCGCGTCAGTCCGCTGCGGGCGGCCTGGTCTTCGAGGGGCTCACCTACGCGATCGAGCCCGGGTTCCGGCCGCTGCTGCTCGACCTGCACCTGCCACCGACCCCGGCCGACGGCGCCCCGATGCCGCTGGTGGTCTGGGTGCACGGCGGCGGCTTCCAGTTCGGCGACCGCCGACACCCACCGGAGACGGTGGCGCCCGGGGCGCTGTGGGAGGCGCTGACCGGGGCCGGGATCGCGGTCGCCACGGTCGACTACCGGCTCTCCGGCGAGGCCCGGTTCCCGGCCCAACTGACCGATCTGGCGGCGGCGCTGGCGTTCCTGCGGCGCAACGCGGCGGCGCTGGGGCTGGACTGCGGGCGGATCGCGCTGTGGGGCGAGTCGGCGGGGGCCGCACTCGCGGCGCTGGCGGCGTTCGCCGATGTGCGGGCGGCCGGTGCGCGGGCGGCCGGTGTGCGGGCGGCCGGTGTGTGCTCGGACGGTGTGCGCTCGGCCGAGGGGGACGCCGCCGCGACGGCGGTGGCGGCGCTGGTGCTCTGGTACCCGATCACCGACCTGTCGGTCCGCTCGCCCACGGACCCGGACTCCAGCGAGGGGCGGCTGCTCGGCGGCCCGCCCTGCGAACTGGCCGAACTCGCCACCCTGGGCAGCCCGGTGGCGCAGGTGCCCACCGATCCGCCGCCGACGCTGCTGATCCACGGCCTGGCCGACGTGACGGTGCCGAGCACGCACAGCGAGCGGCTGTACGAGGAGTTGCTGACGGCGGGCGGCCGCGCCGAACTGCGCCTGGTGCCGGGAGCCGCGCACATCTTCGCGGGCTGCCCGGACGTACCGTCGCTGGTGGCCGAATCGGTGCGGTTCCTGGCCCGCGAACTGGGGCGCGTCTCGTAGGGAGCTGAGCGCGCCGCCGGAGCCTGTCGGCCGGGTGGCCCGGGCTCCGGCGACGCGTCAGACCCTCGCTCGGCTCAGCTGAAGTCGAGCTCGCCGCTGCGGGTGCGCTTGAGCTCGAAGAACTTCGGGTAGCCGGCCAGCAGGCGGGCGCCGTCGAAGACCTTGACGGCATCCTCGCCGCGCGGGATCGCGGTCAGCACCGGGCCGAAGAAGGCCACGCCGTCGATGTGGATGGTCGGGGTGCCGACGTCCTCGCCGACCGGGTCCATGCCCTCGTGGTGGCTGCGCTTGAGCGCCTCGTCCCAGTCGGTGCTGTCCGCGGCCGCGGCCAGCTCGGCCGGCAGGCCGACCTCGGCCAGCGCCTGCGCGATGACCTCGGAGTAGTCCTTGTTGTCCTGGTTGTGGATCCGGGTGCCCAGCGCGGTGTAGAGGTCGCGCAGCACCTTCGGGCCGTGCTGCTCGGCGGCCGCGATGCAGACCCGGACCGGGCCCCAGCCCCGGCTCAGCAGGTCCTTGTACTGCTCGGGGAGGTCCTCGCGGCCCGAGTTGAGCACGGACAGGCTCATCACCCGGAAGTTGAGGTCCAGGTCGCGGTGCTTCTCCACCTCCAGGATCCAGCGGGAGGTGATCCAGGCGAAGGGGCAGATCGGGTCGAAGTAGAAGTCGACCTTGGTCGTCGGGTTCTGCTCGGAAGTCGTCATGGCCCAACGATAGGACGCTGACCTGCCGTCCGGCAGGGGTCATCGATTTTCGGCCGGCGCCCGGCGGACGGCCGCCGTGCACTGCGTTCGATGCCCGGCCCGGACCCCGTGCCGGCCGCCGGCCACGACGGCGGGGCACGGGGAAAACCAGTTGCCGCACCCCGCGCTTGCTGTTGAGCTGACCGCATGGATGCTGCGCAGGTGCTGGCCAGATACGACCGCGAGGCCCGTCAGGAGATGCCGCCCGACGGGCCCGGGGCCGTGGTCGAGCGGGTCGGTCCCGTGGTGCGCCAGGACGGCGGGGAGCACGGCTGGTCCGCCGTCCTCTGGTCGGACCTGGACGAGGCCGGAGCGGACGCGGCGATCGCCGAGCAGGTCGCCTACTTCGGCGCGCTGGGCCGGGAGTTCGAGTGGAAGCACTACAGCCACGACGGACCCGCCGACCTGGCCGACCGGCTGCGGGCGGCCGGCCTGGTCCCCGAGCCGGCGGAGACGCTGATGGTGGCCGAGGCCGCCGCCCTGATCGGCGAGGTCGAGCTGCCGGAGGGGATCCGGCTGCGCACCGAGACCGACCGGACGGGCATCGAGCTGCTGGCCCGGGCCCACGACCGGGCCTTCGAGAACGACGGCTCGCACCTGAGCCGACGACTGCTCGACCAGCTGGCCGCGGCGCCGCAGACGCTCGCCGTGGTGGTGGCGCTGGCGGGCGACGAGCCGGTCTGCGGCGCCCGGCTGGAGATGCTGCCGGGCACCTCCTTCGCCGGCCTGTGGGGCGGCGGCACCGCACCCGAGTGGCGCGGACGCGGCCTCTACCGAGCGCTGGTGGCCCACCGCGCGCGGCTGGCGGTCGAGCGCGGCTACCGCTACCTCCAGGTGGACGCCTCCGACCAGAGCCGCCCGATCCTGGCCCGGCTCGGCTTCACCCCGCTCAGCGTCACCACGCCGTTCATCTATCAGCCCTGAGGCCCGGCTGCCGGGCATGAGGCTCTGCTGTCAGGCGTGAGGCCCTGCCGTCAGGTCTGTGGCCGTGCCGTCGGCGGTGCGCCTCGGCCGACAGCCCGTGAGCCTCGGCCACGCATCGCGTTCGAACCACTACGATGCGTGGCCATGAGCTCTCCGTGCCACCGCACGAGCCGCCGCGGGCTGGCCGCTCTCGTCGCACTGCCCCTGCTGTTCCTGGCGGCCGCCGCACCCCGCGCGGCGGCCGCGCCCACCGGCTATGTGGCGCTCGGCGACTCCTACGCCGCCGGCGTCGCGGCCGGCGCCTACGACTCGGCCAGCGGCGACTGCCACCGCAGCACCCGGGCGTACCCCGCACTGTGGGCCGCCGCTCACCGGGGCGGCGCGTTCACCGACCGCGCCTGCAGCTCGGCGACCACCGACGACGTCCGCACCGGCCAGCTCCCCCAACTGCCCGCCGGAACCGGCGAGGTGACGCTGACCGTGGGCGGCAACGACCTGGACTTCACCGACGCGGTGGTCCACTGCCTGCAGCCGCTGACCACCGAGAGCGCCTGCGGCGGCGCGCTGGACCGCAGCGCCCAGCTGCTGCGCGACACCCTGCCGGGCAAGTACGACCAGCTGCTCCGGGCGATCCAGCAGGCCGCGCCGGGTGCCCGGGTGGTGGTCACCGGCTATCCGCATCTGCTCCAGGCCAAGGTGGCCGGCACCTGCTGGGCGGGCACCGAGTCGCGCCGCACCCGCTTCAACCAGCTGACCGACCAGCTCGACGAGCTGATCCGGCAACAAGCCGCCGCGCACCACATCCGGTTCGCCGACCCGCGCACGGCCTTCGACGGGCACGGCGTCTGCGCGCCTGGCGGCTCCGAGTGGATCACCGGCATCGTGCTGCTGCACCTCTGGGAGTCCTTCCATCCCACCGCCGACGGCCAGGCGCACGGCTACCTCCCCGCGGTGGCGAACGCCTTGGGCGGCTGACGGTCCGCGCGCCCACGACGGCCCCGGCGGACCGGGCGGGGTGCGTCCCGGCAGCTGCCACGGTGCCTGTTGCCGGGTGTGCACCGGCGATGAGCCGGGTGTGCACCGGCGATAACCAGTGGCACTCGCGCGGCGGGCGGCCGAGACTGTCCGCACGCATGTCCCAACGGCCCCGGCAGGCCGGTGGCCCGTCGGGATCGGCGCGCTTCAAAGCCCGTAGGCTGGGCAGGTAGGTCCGTGGAACGGAGCGTTCCACGTGAGGAGAGCAGTCGGCAGCCGGTCGTCCGCAACTGCCCGCAGGGTCGCCGTGAACCGGCCCGCGGGCGGCAGAGGCGGTCGCGCCGGCCGGAGGGAGACGCTGGGTGATCGAGCTGGAAGATGTTCCCGAGTTGATCGCCCCGGTCATGGTCTGTGCCTTCGAAGGCTGGAACGACGCGGGCGACGCCGCCTCCACGGCGGTCGGACAACTGGACGAGACCTGGGGCGGCAAGGTGTTCGCCGCCCTGGACGCGGAGGACTACTACGACTTCCAGGTCAACCGGCCCACGGTCTGGTTGGACGGCGGCGTGCGCCGGATCACCTGGCCGACCACCCGGCTCTCGGTGGTCCGGCTGACCGATCCCACCCCCCGGGACCTGGTCCTGGTGCGCGGGATCGAGCCGAGCATGCGCTGGCGTTCGTTCTGCAACGAGCTGCTGGCCTTCGCCCACGAGCTGGGCGTGGAGCTGGTGGTGATCCTCGGCGCGCTGCTCGGGGACACCCCGCACACCCGCCCGGTGCCGGTCAGCGGCGTCACCTCGGACGCGGACCTGGCACGCCGGCTGGACCTGGAGGAGAGCCGCTACGAGGGCCCGACCGGCATCGTCGGCGTGCTCCAGGAGGCCTGCGCGCACGCGGGCGTGCCCGCGGTGACGCTCTGGGCCGCGGTGCCGCACTACGTGGCGCAGCCGCCGAACCCGAAGGCGACGTTGGCGCTGCTGAACAAGCTGGAGGACCTGCTCGACCTGCGGATCCCGCCGGGCGAACTGCCCGAGGACGCCCGGGCCTGGCAGCTGGGCGTGGACCAACTGGCCGCCGAGGACAGCGAGGTGGCCGAGTACGTGCAGCAGCTGGAGGAGGCCCAGGACACCGCCGAGCTGCCGGAGGCCAGTGGCGAGGCGATCGCCCGGGAGTTCGAGCGCTATCTGCGCCGCCGGGACAACCAGGGGCCGGCCGGTGAGAAGCCGGTGGCCGGGCGGGCGATCGCGGAGCGCGGGGCCGACGGCCCGGGCGGCGGTCCGAACACCGGCACCACCGAGCCGGACGCGCCGGAGGCGGGCTCCGACGAGCACCGCGCGGGCGACGGCGAGGCCGGCGACGGAGGGACCGAGGGCAGCACGGGCGACGGGCCGGACGACAGAGGCAGCGACGGAGCCGGGGCCGACGGCGCCGGTGCGGACGGAGCCGACGGAAAGGGCAGCTCCCGCTGAGGGAGCGTCAGCGGACGGCCGGACAGGCCCTGGTCGCGGTCGATGACCGGCGTCGGGCAGCCGCCGGTCATCGACCGCGACCAGTCCACCCGTCAGGACCGATACCTGTCAAGGGTCTAGACCATTTTCCGCCAACGCGGCGCGCCGCCCGAACCGCTCGGCGGGAGCGTCTGCGTGGCCGGTCCGCCGGCTGGTCGGGGCCCGGCGGGCGGGCGGTGCGGGGTCGGGCGGGCCGAAATCGGCCGGGCCTGGCCGGCGGCCGGTCGAGCGGCCGGTTCAGCGGCCTCGTCGAGCGGTCCCCGGGCCTGCCTCACCCGTCCCACCTGCGGAGTACCGTGGAGGTTCGAGGTGCTGCGGGCCGAGGTGATCAGCCATGTTGATCCTGGATGCGATCCTGGGGGCGATCGGTGGAATCGCCGTGCTGGGCGCGGCCTGGGGGGCGTTGAGCATCCGGGTGGTGCAGCAGTTCCAGCGCGGTGTGGTGTTCCGCTTCGGCAAGGTCCGCCGCGAGATCCGTCAGCCCGGCCTGGTGATGCTGCTGCCGGTGGCCGACCGGATCCGCCGGGTGAATGTCCAGATCATCACCATGCCGATCCCCGCCCAGGAGGGCATCACCCGTGACAACGTGACGGTGCGGGTGGACGCCGTCGTTTACTTCCGGGTGGTCGACCCCGTGCGCGCCACCGTCACCGTGCAGGACTACCAGTTCGCGATCTCCCAGGTCGCCCAGACCTCGCTGCGTTCGATCATCGGCAAGAGCGAGCTGGACGACCTGCTGGCCAACCGCGAGCCGATCAACCAGGGCCTGGAGCTGATGCTGGACAGCCCCGCGCTCGGCTGGGGCATCGAGGTCGACCGGGTGGAGATCAAGGACGTCGCGCTGCCCGAGTCGATGAAGCGCTCGATGGCCCGGCAGGCCGAGGCCGACCGTGAGCGGCGGGCCCGGATCATCACCGCGGACGGCGAGTTCCAGGCCTCCAAGCAGCTCTCCGAGGCGGCCGCGATCATGAGTGCCACCCCCGCGGCGCTCCAACTGCGGCTGCTGCAGACGGTGGTGGAGGTGGCCGCCGAGAAGAACTCGACGCTGGTGCTGCCGTTCCCGGTCGAGCTGCTGCGGTTCCTGGACAGCTCGACGAAGAACCAGGAGGCCCAGCGCGACCGGGCCGCCGACCCGGCCGCGGAGTCCGCGGCGAAGGCGGCCGCGACCGCAGCGGCCGAACCGGTGGTGGCACCCGCGCCGGCGGACCTGTCGGCGGCGGAGCTGCCACCCGTGGAGGTGCCGCCGGTGGAGGTGCACGTGCCCCCGGTGGAGGTACAGCTGCCCCCGGTACAGGTGCCGCCCGTGCAGGTGCCCCGGGTGGAGGTCCCCGGCCAGGAGGCGCTGGAGTTCGGCGCGCTGACCGTCCCGGGTACCAACGGCCACCGCCCGGCCCCGGCCCCCGGCTCCCCCAACGGCAGCGGCGCCGCCGGTCCGGACACCGGGCGGTAGGAGACCGCGGGTGCCGGGCCGACGGCGCCGGTGTTCGGCGTCGAAGCCGGTACGTCAGGGGTGGTCAGGGCTACGTCAGCGGTGTCGCCTCAGAGCGCGACGCCCAGCAGCGCGTCCACCGCGCGCGAGACCAGGCCGGGCGCGCCGGTGTCCTGGCCGCCGGTGGCGGCCTGCTGCTCGGCCCAGCGGTCCACGGCGGCCAGCGCCGCGGGCGCGTCCAGGTCGTTCGCGAGCGCGGCCCGCACCTCGGTGAGCAGCTGCTCGGCCGACGGCCCGTCCGGGCGGGAGACGGCGGCGCGCCAGCGGGCCAGCCGCTCCAGCGCCTCGTCCAGCGCGGTCTTGGTCCACTCCCAGTCGGCCCGGTAGTGGTGTGCGAGCAGCGCCAGGCGGATCGCCGCCGGGTCCACCCCGTCACGCCGCAGGGCGGAGACGAAGACCAGGTTGCCGCGCGACTTGGACATCTTGTGGCCGTCCAGGCCGACCATGCCCGCGTGCACGTACGCCCGCGCGAAGGGGTGAACGCCGGTGGCGGCCTGGGCGTGCGCGGCGCCCATCTCGTGGTGCGGGAAGACGAGGTCGCTGCCGCCGCCCTGGATGTCGAAGGACATGTCCAGGTACTCCAGCGCGATCGCCACGCACTCGATGTGCCAGCCGGGGCGGCCGTGGCCGAGCTCGGTGTCCCAGGCCGGCTCGCCCTCACGGGCGGCCAGCCAGAGCAGCGCGTCCAGCGGGTGCCGCTTGCCGGGGCGCTGCGGGTCGCCGCCGCGCTCGCCGAAGATCGGCAGCATCTCCTCGCGGCTCAGCCCGGAGACCTCGCCGAACCGCGGGTCGGCCTCGACGGAGAAGTAGATGTCGCCGTCCAACCGGTAGGCGGCGCCGCTCTCCAGCAGCTTCTGGACCAGCGGGACGATCCACGGGATCGACTCGACCGCGCCGATGTAGTGGGCCGGCGGCAGGATCCGCAGCGCCGTCATGTCCTCGCGGAAGAGCGCCGTCTCGCGCTCGGCGAGCTTCGTCCAGTCCTGGCCGGTGGCGACCGCGCGCTCCAGCAGCGGGTCGTCCACGTCGGTCACGTTCTGGACGTAGTGGACGTCGTGGCCGGCGTCCTTCCAGACCCGCTGGATCAGGTCGAAGGTGTTGTACGTGGCGGCGTGGCCCAGGTGGGTGGCGTCGTACGGGGTGATGCCACAGACATAGAGGCGGGCGGTCGGACCGCTCGGCACGACCTCCCGGATCGTGCCCGCGGCGGTGTCGTGGATACGCAGGGGGAGTCCCTGACCAGGCAGGGCGGGAACCTCGGAGGCGGGCCAGGCATGCATGAAAATGACTCTAACCTTGCGATCATTTGAAAGGCTAACCAGTATGCGGAATCGGCTGAAATAAGCGGTCGCTCAGGGCCGGCCGGTGCTCAGACCGGCGGCCAGGGGATCGAGGGCCACTCCTGCGAGGGCACCGGGTGCCGCCCGGCGCGCAGCAGGTCCGCCACCCGCTCACCGGCGGCCGCCAGCTCGGCCTTCGTCAGGTGCGGCCGCAGCCGCTCCCCCAGGCCGCCCGCCAGCTCACCCCGCAGGCGCTCCAGCGTCTCCACCGCCTCCTCGGTCAGCGGCTGCTCGGCCCACCCCCAGAGCAGCGTGCGCAGCTTGCCGGTCACCGCGAACGTGACGCCGTGGTCGATCCCGTAGATCCGGCCATCGGCGGCCGGCAGCAGGTGGCCGCCCTTGCGGTCGGCGTTGTTGAGCACGGCGTCGACGACCGCGAGCCGGCGCAGCCGCTGGTCGTCCAGGTGCACCAGCAGCGCGGTGCGCCCCTCGCCCACCTGGGCCTCGATGATCGGCAGCCAGCCCTGCTCGGGCCCGGCCGGGTCCTGCAGGGCGAGCAGCGGGGCGGCCTTGGGGTCGGGCTCGACCCAGATCTGCACCATGCCGGTGCCGTACGGGCCCTCGCGCAGCACGGTCGGCGGGATCAGCGCCCAGCCGGTGGCCGCCGCCAGCTCGTAGGCCGCCACCTCGCGCCCGGCCAGGGTCCCGTCAGGGAAGTCCCACAGCGGGCGCTCGCCGGCCACCGGCTTGTAGACGCACCGAGCCGAGACGCCGTCGAGGGTGAGGGAGCAGTAGAGCGCCGCGTTGGAGGCGTCGGTGATCCGGCCGTGCACCGTGAGCTCGCCGGAGCGCAGCAGCTCCAGCGCCGCCGGGACGTCGGCGGCCAGGGCGGCGCCGACGGCGGGGTCGGCCTCCGGTATGTCCTGGGCGTCCTGATCGTGCTGGCTGTCCGCGGCGTCCTGACTGTCCGGGCCGTCCTGGCTGTCCGGGGCGTCCTGGGCGCCGTCCTGGTCCGTCGGATCCTGGTCGGTGTTCAGCGCTTGTAACCGTTCTGACGCGGGCACAGGTGGCCCTCCGGGTCCAGTGGCAGGTTGCAGAACGGGCACGGCTTGCGGCCGGCCGCCACCAGGTCGAGCGCGCGTTTGGCGAACACCCGGGCCATCGCGCCGGTCAGCCGGACCCGCAGCATGTCCGGGCCGTTCTCGTCGTCCTCGAAGGCCAGCTCGGCCTCCTCGTCCTCCGCGTCCTCGGCGTCCTCGATCACCGCTTGGGCCTCGACCACCAGGTACCCCTCGGTGCTGTCCCAGGCCAGCGCCATGGTGCCGACCCGGAACTCCTGCTCCAGCGGCAGGTCCAGCGGCGCGGTGTCGACCAGCTCCGTCGGCGCCATGGCCGGGATCGGCGCCTGTCCGCCGCTGCGCCGCAGCGCCTCGTCCAGCACCTCCTCGACCCGCTCGGCGAGCGCCGCGACCTGCGTCTTCTCCAGCAGCACGCTGGTGATCCGGCCGCGCGCGCTGGCCTGCAGGAAGAACGCCCGCGAGCCGGGCTGGCCGACGGTGCCGGCCACGAACCGCTCGGGCTGGTCATAGAAGAAGACCTGTCGGGGCACTCTCTCGCTCCGGGGTGTGTAACGGGTCGGGGGTCTGGGGTGTCGGGGGTGGGGACGGGACGGGCGTCTGGGACGGGACGGGCGCGCCTTTTCACCCTACGGCTTCGGCACCCTGGTCAGTCGGTGCCGGTGGAGCCGCCGACCACCGCGTCGCCGGACGCGCCGTCGGCGCTCTTGCCGTGGTTCCCGGCGTGCGGCTTGGGGCCCAGGCCGCGCAGGTTGCCGGTGTCGCCCATGCGCAGCAGGAACGGGCGCAGCGGCGTGTAGCGGATCGCGGTGACCGTGCACGGGTCGACGTTGATCCGCTGGAAGTGGTCCAGGTGCAGGCCGAGCGCGTCGGCCACCACCGCCTTGATCACATCGCCGTGGGTGCAGGCGATCCAGACCGCGTCGGATCCGTGCTCGGCGGCGATCTTCTCGTCCCACTCGCGCGCCGCCGCCACCGTGCGGTGACTCAGCGCCCGCAGCGTCTCGCCGCCGGGGAAGGCGGCCGCCGAGGCGTGGTCCTGGACCGTGCGCCAGAGCGGCTCCAGCGCCAGTTCGGCGAGCGGGCGGCCGGTCCACTCGCCGTAGTGGCACTCGCCGAACCGCTCGTCGAGCGTCGGCTCGCCCAACTCGGGGCGGGCCGCCAGCAGCGGGGCCAGGGTCTGCCGGCAGCGCTCCAGCGGGCTGCTCACCGCGGCGACCAGCGGCACCCCGGCCAGCCGGTCGACCAGGGCGTCCGCCTGCGCCCGGCCGTTCTCGTCCAGGTCCACACCGGGTGTCCAACCGGCGAGGATCCCGGCGGAGTTCGCGGTCGACCGGCCATGGCGTACCAACAGGAGAGTGGGCATGCCCCAAGCCTACGGTCCGGGCGGGACGTTCCGTAGGGCGAGGGGTACCGGCGGGGGCGCGGGCCGCCTGACGGGCCGTGACCAGGGGCGGGGCGCCGGGCCCTGCTGGACAGGCCCTGGGTACCGGACAGGCTCTGGGTACCGGACAGGCCCTGGGCTTTCGGACCGGCCCTGGGCTCTCGCTAGGCCAGGCCGGCCAGTTCGAGCGCCTCGACGCCGGTGCGCAGCGCCGCGACCCGTTCCTCCAGCGTCCAGCCCGCCGGGGACAGGGTGAGGGTGCTGACGCCGGCCGCCGCGTAGGCCTGCATCCGGTCCGCGATCCGCTCCTTGGTGCCGAGCAGCGCGGTGGCGTCAATGAGCTCCTGCGGCACGGCGGCCGCGGCACCCGCCTTGTCACCGGTCAGATAGCGTCGCTGGATCTCCTCGGCGGCCTGCTCGAAGCCCATCCGCCGCGCCTGCTGGTTGTAGAAGTTCTTGTCCTTGCTGCCCATGCCGCCGATGTAGAGCGCGGTGTAGTCGCGCTGGGTGTCGGCGGCCGCCGCGATGTCCTCGCCGACCGAGATCGGCACCGTGGGGCAGAGGTCGAAGCCCTCCAGGGTCAGCCCGGACTTGGCCCGGCCCGCCGCCAGCGGGTCGAGCGAGGCCGCGGCGTGCTCCGGCGAGAAGAAGATGCCGAGCCAGCCGTCGGCGATCTCGCCGGTCAGCTCCAGGTTCTTGGGTCCGATCGCCGCGATGTAGAGCGGGATGCGCTCGCGCACCGGCACCACCGTGAGCTTGAGCGCCTTGCCCGGGCCACCCGGCAGCGGCAGCGTCCAGTTGGCGCCCTCGTGGGTCAACCGCTCGCGCGACATCGCCTTGCGGATGATCTCGACGTACTCCCGGGTGCGGGCGAGCGGCTTGTCGAACTTCACGCCGTACCAGCCCTCGGAGACCTGCGGCCCCGAGACCCCGAGCCCGAGGCGGAACCGCCCGCCGGAGAGGGTGTCCAGCGTGGCGGCCGTCATCGCGGTCATCGCCGGGGTACGGGCCGGGATCTGGAAGATCGCCGAGCCGACGTCGATCCGCTCGGTCTTCGCCGCGACGTAGGAGAGCACGGTGGCCGCGTCCGAGCCGTACGCCTCGGCGGCCCAGCAGACCGCGTAGCCCAGTCGGTCCGCCTCCTGGGCGACGGCGATGTTGTCGGCGTCCAGGCCGAGTCCCCAGTAACCGAGGTTGATGCCAAGTCGCATAGCTGCCACGCCTTTCGGGAGGGGGTTCCGAGCCGAGAGTAGCCGGGTGGGCGAAGGCCTGCTACTGGCCGGTAGTGGTGGCGCGGGTCACATCACGCGCGCTGCCCTCCGCCGGCCCGGGTGCACCGTTTCCGCAGGTCTGGCGGCGCCGCCCTGCGGGTCTGCACGGCGGGCCGGGGGCCGCCCACTACGCTCGGCAGTGCCGACTTCCGCCGTCCCCGCCAGGCGCTTCCACCGCCGCGGACCAGCGCGCGGCCACGGCGTTCACATCACGATCGAGGGGGTCCCCCTGCCATGGAGCAGCGTCATCTCGGCCGCACCGGTCTGCGCGTCTCGCGACTCGGCCTGGGCACCATGACCTGGGGCCGGGACACCGACGAGCAGGAGGCCGCCGAGCAGTTGAAGGAGTTCGTGGACGCCGGCGGCACCCTTGTCGACACCGCGGACGTCTACGCGGACGGCGGCGCCGAATACCTGCTCTCCCGACTGACGGACAATCTGATCCCGCGCTCCGAGCTGGTGATCGCCACCAAGTCCGGCAGCGCCACGGAGGCCACCCGCCGCTTCGACGCCTCGCGCGGACGGCTGCTCGCCGGGCTGGACGCCTCGCTGCGCCGGCTGGGCACCGACCACGTGGACCTGTGGCAGGTGCACGCCTTCGACCCGGCCACCCCCACCGAGGAGACCCTGCACGCGCTGGACCTGGCCGTCAGCTCCGGCCGTGCCCGCTACGTCGGCGTCTCCAACTACAGCGGCTGGCAGCTCGCCAAGGCCGCCACCTGGCAGCGCTGCGCCGTCGGCCGGGTGCCGCTGGCCAGCACACAGATGGAGTACTCGCTGCTGCAACGCGGTGTCGAGCGCGAGGTGCTGCCGGCCGCGCAGGACGCCGGCGTCGGCCTGCTCGCCTCCTCGCCGCTCGGGCGGGGAGTGCTGACCGGCAAGTACCGGCACGGCATCCCGCCGGAGTCCCGGGGCGCCTCGCCCTACCTGGCCGGTTTCGTGCAGCCCTACCTCGGCGAGCGCAGCCGGCGCATCGTGGACGCCGTGGCCACCGCGGCCGACGGCCTGGCGAGCAGCCCGCTGGCGGTGGCGCTCTCCTGGGTGCGCGACCGCCCCGGCACGGCGAGCGCGATCGTCGGGGCGCGCACGGCGGCACAGCTGCAGTCGGCGCTGTCGGTGGAGGCGCTTACGCTTCCGGATGAGATCCGCGGCGCGCTCGACGACATCTCGGCGCCGGTGCGTCGCTACCCTGATCAGGACTGGAACGAACTGTGAGTCAGACGCAGGACCCGGGCGAGGGCCCGCAGGAGACGGAGCCCGAGGCCCGGACGGCACCTGAGCCGGTGACGGGGGCTGAAGCGCGCTCGGAGGCGGTGGCAGGGCCGGAGACGCGCTCGGAGGCGGTGCCCGAGCCGCGTTCGGAGGCGGTGCCGGGTGGGGCGGACGCCGGGGCCGGTGGGGCTGAGGCCGGTGGGGCCGGCGCCACTGGGGCTGGTGAGGCCGCGGTTGGTGGGGCCGGGGCTGCCGAAGCGGCACAGCGGGCCGCCGAGGTGGCCGCGTTGGCCGAGGCGATCCGGACGATCGGGGGCGGGGCTGCCGGGGCCGGAGCTGCGGCCACCGGTTCTGCCGGTGGTTCCGGCTCCGCGCCTGCCCCCAGCGCGCCGGTTTCCGCGCCCGCCACTGCCCCCGACGAGGCACGGGCGGCCGCCCTGCGGGCCGTCGGCGAGGTGCTGACCGCCGGTGGCGCTCCCGCGCCCGCCGTCGCCGGGCTGGCGTCGGCCGCCCTGGCCGCGTTCGGCGAGGGTGCCGCCGAGGCCCTGCGTGCTGACCCGTGGGCGCTGCTCGCGCTCCCCGGGGTGCGTCCCGAGCAGACGGACGGCTTCGCCCGCGCGCTGCTCGGTTCGCAGGCCGGCCCCGGCGACCCCCGCCGCGGGCAGGCACTGGCCGTCTGGCTGCTGGAGCAGGCCGCCGTCCGCGGCCACTCCGCGCTGGAGGCGAGCGAGCTGCGGGCCGGCCTGGCCAAGCTCGGCCTGCCCGAGCCCGAGCAGGCGATTCAGGAGGCCGTGCTGGACGGCCGGGTGATGCCCTTCCAGGAGGAGGAGACCGGCCCCGGCGCGCACTCCGCCGACGAGGACGAGGAGCCGCCGGTTCGGATGCTGCTCACGCTGGAGCGCCTGGCGCTCGCCGAGGACAGTGCGGCGGACGGGCTGGTCCGGATCATGTCCACCTTCGAGCCGCCCGCTCCGGAGACTGCCGGGCCGGATGCTGCCGAGCCGGATGCCGGCGTTTCCGGGGGCGACGCCGGGGACGACGCCGGGGACGACGCCGAGGCCGGCACGGATGCCGCGACCGAGGAGGAGCCCACGGGCGAGGAGCCGACCGACGGGGCCGCCGACGCTGAGGCGGCCGCCGCGGACGTCCCGGCGCAGCCGACCGCCGAGGCGTGGGAAGCCGCTGCCGCGGCCGCGCCGTCCTCCTCGGCGGCTGCCCTGCTGCGGGCCGTCGCCACGAACCCCCTCGTGCTGCACACCGGCGATGCCGCCGCCCGCGCCGAACTCGCCGCGCTGCTCGCCGCCGCGCGCGGCCTGGGCCTGCGGGCCTGGGCCGCCGCCTGGAGCGAGCACGGCCGGGACGCGCTGACCGCGCTGCTGCCGGCCGGGACTGCCTCCGGCAGCGTCCCCTCGCTGACCCTGGCCGAGCTGCTCGGCGGCGCCGGCCCGTCCGGGAACGCCCCCGGGCGGGCCGCGGACGGTTCACTCGCCGTCGACCTGCTGATCGTCCAGGACGCCCCGCTGCTCGACCTCGAACTGGCCGCCACCCTGGTGGAGGCACTGGCCGACGGCACCCGGCTGGTGCTGTCCGGCGATCCGGGCCAGCTCTGGTCGGCCGGCCCCGGCCGACTCTTCGCCGACCTGCTCGCCGCCAAGGCCTGCCCCGTGGTCGCCTCCCGCACCCCCGATCTGAGCCCGATCGGCGAGCTGGTCTCCGGGATCGGCATCGGTGAGCTGCAGAGCGTCGAGGCACCGGACAAGGAGGTGGTGATCCTCACCGCGCGCGGCGCGGGCGAGGCCGTCCACCGCGCCGTCCAGTTGCTCACCGACTCGATCCCGCGCGCGCTCGGCATCCCCGCCGAGCAGACCGTGCTGCTGACCCCCGGCCACGGCGGCGAGGCGGGCACCCGCGCGCTCAACAGCGCCGCCAAGGCCCAGCTGAACCCCGGTCCCGGGCGGTTCGCCGGCTTCGACCCCGGTGACCGGGTGGTCTACTCCCCGCTGCCCGGGGTGAACCGCCCCGGCTCCGTGCTCGGCGGCGAGGCCGCCGGCCTGCGGCTGGCCCTGGCCGACGGCGAGGAGCTGCTGCTGCCGCCCGCCCAGGTGGACCGGCTGCGCCACGGCTGGGCGCTGACCGCCCATCAGGCCGTCGGGCGGCGCTGGCCGGGCGTCGTGGTGGTACTGCCCGAGTATGCCGCCGCCGGCCTGACCCGCCAGTGGGTGTACACGGCGTTCAGCCGGGCCGAGCGCCACCTGTCGGTGGTGCACGCCGCCGGCCCCGCGCTCGCCCAGGCCGTCGCCGAACGCCCCGCCACCGCCCGCACCACCCGGCTGCGCGCGATCCTGGCGGAGCACACGGAGCAGGCGTACTGACGGCGGCGGGCTGGGCTGGGCTGAGGTGAGGTGAGCTGAGCGAGCCAGGCGCTGAGCTCAGCCCGAGGGGTGCGGTGGCTCTGGCACCGCCCCCTCGGGCCGGCCCTCAGTCGACCTCGTCGTCGTCATAGACCTCGCTGACGTCGAACCGGCAGAGCAGCAGCTGCGGGTCCGGGCTGTCGAACGGCTCGGCCAGCCATTCCCCGGGTTCGGCCGACTCGGTCACCGTCACCCAGAGCGTCGAGTCGCCCTCCTCCAGGCCGAACTCCTCGGCGCGGGCGGCGATCTCGTCCGGGTCGAACTCGCCGAAGACGATCCCGACCGCGGCCGTGACCCCCTCCGCGGCGTCCGCCACGGCGGGCAGCGAGTCGTCCAGGCGCTCCGCCTGGACGCGCAGTCGCCGGGGGTCGGCGATCCGGTAGTCGCGGCGGATCAGCACGCTGATCGCCTCCGGCTCCTCCGGGCCCTGGTAACTGCCGGGTCCGCCGTCGCCGGGAACCTCGAAAGGGGTGACCTCGTCATAGACCTCGTACAGCAGCTGGTCGTAGTGGATGGCCGCCGCGGCCAACTCCTCGTACGCGGCGAACACCGCCGGATCATCGTCGGCGGTGGTGCTGGACACCGCTTCCAAATGGCGGTCGATGGCGGCCTTGACCGCCTCGGCGGCTTCGCGTACCTCGGTGCGGGTGAGCTGCGCGGCATCAGACATGAGTCAGACGCTATCCGTACCAGGGCCCGGGGCGCACAGGGGTTCCGCTCTCAGTTTCCGAAACCCCGGCAACTTGACCCGTGATGTCCGAACCATGTGCTTCTGCGCCCGCCCCGAGCACCGCCCACCGCGCCCTCCCGATGTCCGTCCGAGAACGCACGCGGGGGTGGTGCGCCCACCGCCGCCCGCCATCGCGCACCTCAGGTGCGGCGCATTCGTGGCCGCCGACGCGGGTAGGACCTCCTGGCAGAGGGCGGAAGCCGTTGCTCTAGGGGAATTGACCGAACATCAGCCGGCGTTTCCCTGGAGCTCCGACTCAAGTCCGACTCAAGCCCGGCTCGAGGCCGACTTGAGGCCGGTCCGGGCCTACAACCGGGCCGGTGTCACCGTCGGAGGCAGGTCGTAGGCTTGCCTGAAGACGTCGCGCAGGAGGCGAATCTTGACCCCACCGAAGCTGGTCCGACAGCCCGAGTACGAGTACCAGTCGCTGCGCATGCCGCGTGGTACGACGCGCAACGCGGCACGGCAGCTGCTCACCGAGCACGCCGAGTACGGACACTGGGAGCTGGACAGGCTACGGCTCTTCCCCGACGGCAGCCGCACGGTGCTGCTGCGCCGCCGGATCATCCGGCAGGTACGCAGCAGCTGGTAGCAGGTGGTAGCGGCGTGCGCGGTAGCTGGTAGCGGCGGGTAGTAGCTGGATAGTTGCGTGCGCGGTAGCTGGAACGGGAAGGCGAGGCGGGCCGGTCGCTCCCAGGAGAGCGCCGGCCCGCGTCGAACTCGGTCGGCCGCGATGTCCGTGCGGCCGCTACAGCTGCTGAAGGCGCAGCTCAGGCAGCCGTACGGGAGCGGCGGTACAGCACCCCGCCCGCGATCAGCAGCGCGAGTCCGGCCGGCGCGATCACATCGAGCCCCTGGGAGCCCGTGAACGCGAGCTGCTTGACCGCCGCCGGCGCCGCGGGCTGAGGGGCTGCGGCCGGCACACCGGCCGCCGGGGCCGCCACGGGCACCACGGCGGGCGGCGCAGGCGCGCGCGTGGAGCCGGTGGGCTGCGTCTGGGTCGGCGGAGTCTGCGCGGGCGGCGTGTAGACCGGCGGCGCGATGGGGGCCGGGGTGACGGGGGCGCTCTCGTGGTTGGCGCAGTCGTTGCCCATCACCGGGTTGAGCGCGCCGATCACGTCGATCGAGTTGCCGCAGAGGTTGACCGGCACGTCCACCGGCAGCTGGCCGGTGTTGCCCGAGGCGACGCCGGGCGAGTGCGAGCTGACCCCGGAGGCGGAACTGCCGCCGCTGGTCGAACTGCCGGCCGGCGTGTGGGAGACCGGTCCGCTCTGGGGGCCCGAGCTGCCGCCGCCAGGCATGGCGGGCGTGCCGGGGACACCGGGCACGCCCGGGGTGCCAGGCCAATTGCCCTGCTGGGGGCCACCGCCAGGACCGTTCTGGCCGCCCGCGCCGCCGGGGCCGCCGGCCTGACTGCCTCCGCCCTGCTGCCCGCTGCCCTGACCGCCGTTCTGGCCCCCGCCGTTCTGCGTGCCACCGTTCTGGCCGCTGCCCTGGCTGCCACCGTTCTGGCCGCCACTGTGCTGGCCGCCGTGCACGGATCCGCCGTGCGGGGAGCTGTTCCCGCACTGGTTCCCGTAAGCCGGGTTCAGCAGCCCGACCACATCGACCGTGTTCCCGCAGACGTTGACCGGCGCGTCCACCGGCACCTGCACGGTGTTGCCCGAGCCGACCCCCGGAGAGCCGACCGCCGCGCCGCTCGCATCCGCACTCGCGTACGCATAACCCGCCGTGGAGGCCAGCACGCTGCCGGTGGCCACCGCCGTAAGGATCCCTTTCCTGGCAACCTGTCGCATAGGTACCCCTGACATGTGATGGTCGGTATTTCCGACGAAATCCATTCCCGCCCACTGCCTAACGAGCCGGCTTCGAAAAGGTTGACCCGGACGGACGCGCCTCACCCGATCAGGTGGATTGAACAACGAAAAGGGCGCCCCGACCGGGACGCCCCTCTTTCGTGCATCATCAAACCGACTCACCTATGGTCAGATGTTCGGTTCAGATATATGGCCAGACGGTCGGTCAGACGTCGGTCGGACGTTTGACCGGACGGCTGGTCAGACGTTCTGGCAGCCGTTGCCGAAGGCCGGGTTCAGCACGCCGACCACGCTGATCGTGTTGCCGCAGACGTTCACCGGAACGTGCACCGGAACCTGGACGACATTGCCGGACACGACGCCGGGCGAGTGGACTGCGGCACCCTCGGCGCCGGCCCCGCCGTGCGCGGACGCGACACCCGCTCCGGCCAGCATCAGCCCACCGGCGGCAGCCGAGATGACGGCAATCTTCTTCGCGTTCATCTTTTCCTCCTGATCATCTGAGCAGCCCGGTCCCCGAGCCGCCATAGGAGTGAACGAGGACTCTGCCGAATGGGGTACGCCACTCACTCGGCATTCACTCGCAGCGGTGAGGTTTCGCTCTGATGAGCGACCGGGAAGAAGGGGGAAGAAACGATTCTTCAGAGGTGTATTTCGACGGCAACTCATCATCACCTCACACAAAAAGGCCCGCTCCGGGAGGTTCTTCAGTCTCCCGGAGCGGGCCCATCGCCAGGCCGTTCGCGTTCTGCCTACCTACCGCTCGACTACCGATCGGCTACCGCTCGACCTGCCCGGCGCTCGCACTCCGGGTGATCACGGTCCGGCTGATCGCACTCCGGGTGATCACGGTCGCGGTCAGCACGCGTCGATGAAGCGGTCGAGCACCCGCACGCCGAACTTCAGTCCGTCGACCGGCACCCGCTCGTCCACACCGTGGAACATCCCCGCGAAATCCAGCTCCGGCGGCAGCTGGAGCGGCGCGAACCCGAAGCAGCGGATACCCAGGTCCTGGAACGACTTGGCGTCGGTGCCGCCCGACAGGCAGTACGGCACCGCCCGGGCGATCGGGTCCTCGGCGCGCAGCGCCAGCTGCATCGCCTCCACCAGCGGGCCGTCGAAGCTGGTCTCGATCGCCTTGTCCGAGTGCACGCTCTCGCGCTTCACCCGCGGACCGAGCACACTGTCCAGCTCGGCGAGGAACTCCTCCTCGTAGCCCGGCAGGAAGCGCCCGTCCACATGCGCCGTGGCCTGCCCGGGGATCACGTTCACCTTGTAGCCGGCGCCCAGCATGGTCGGCTGCGCGGTGTTGCGCAGCGTGGTGCCGATCATCTTCGCGACCCCGCCGAGGATCCGCAGCGTCTCGTCCATGTTCTCCGGGTCGAGCGGCACCCCCAGCGCGTCCGACAGCTCGTCCAGGAAGGCGCGGACCGTCTTGGTGATCCGCAGCGGGAACTCGTGCCGCCCCAGCCGGGCCACCGCCTCGCACAGCTCGGTGATGGCGTTGTCGTCGTTCATCATCGACCCGTGCCCGGCCCGGCCCTCGACCGTGAGCCGCATCCAGTGCATGCCCTTCTCGGCCGTCTCGATCAGGTAGAGCCGGGTCTTGTCGTCCACGGTGAACGAGAACCCGCCGACCTCCCCGATCGCCTCGGTCACGCCCTCGAACAGCCCCGGGTGCTTGTCCACCAGGTACCGCGCGCCGTAGGTGCCGCCGGCCTCCTCATCGGCCAGGAACGCGAGCACCAGGTCACGCGGGGGCTTGCGCCCCGTCCGCAGCCGGTCCCGGACGACCGCCAGGGTCATCGCGTCCATGTCCTTCATGTCCACCGCGCCGCGACCCCAGACGCAGCCGTCCGCGATCTCGCCGGAGAACGGGTGGTGCGTCCAGTCGTCCGCGTTGGCCGGCACCACGTCGGTGTGCCCGTGGATCAGCAGCCCCGGCCGCGATCGGTCCTCACCCTCGATCCGCACCACGGTCGAGGCCCGGCCCTTGGCCGACTCGATGATCTGCGGCTCCAGCCCGAACTCGGCCAGCTGCTCCGCGACGTACTCGGCCGCCGCCCGTTCCCCCGGGCCCGACCCGTCGCCGTAGTTGCTGGTGTCGATCCGGATCAGATCGCGGCAGATATCGGCGACCTCCGACTCCCCGGTCACCCGCGACCCACCCGCCTGCTGCGCCTGCGACTCGACCACACCCACTCCTCCTCGTCCGCCCGACCCGGCACACGTCCGGCCGCCCCCGACCTCGCCGGGAACCGTCGAGCACCCTCCCGCTCATCCTCCCCCACGCCCTGCCCCACCCCAAGGAAATCCCCCCAGAACCTCTCCGAACCCTCCCGTCCACCGCCCGGCCACCCCCACTCCCCCAGGCTTTTGGGCCCCTGAGCCGATCTTTGCTACAGTTATGCATGTCAGCGAGGCCGCAAGCCCCGCAGACACCACCTAGTCCGGGTGGCGGAATGGCAGACGCGCTAGCTTGAGGTGCTAGTGCCCTTTATCGGGCGTGGGGGTTCAAGTCCCCCCTCGGACACCAGCAGATACCCTTGTTTATCAAGGGTTTTTTGCGTTTCCAGGCACTCGCGTGACCAACAGAGTTGATCTTGCCTGGACCAGGGCAGCGAGCCCGATCCGGCCGGCGCTTGAGGCCGCCGGCTTCTTAGCGCCTTCGGCGCGACGACGGCCGTACCTTGACCTGTGGGGCTCGGAAAGTCATCGTTGCTGGTCAAGCTGCGTATCGGTACTCGTTGATGACGCCGCCGAGGACACGGGTTCGCAGGAGCCTGCGGGCTTCGAGGTCATGTACGCCGGTGGTCTGCTCGTGGGCGTCGGGCGGTAGCTGCTTGCGGGCCCGGTGCGGCCGGTGCTCGTTGTAGTGCCGTTGACAGGCACCCAGAACCTGCCGAGCCTGGGCCTCGTTCACGATCAGAACGTGATCGAGGGCCTCACGCCGAATACTGCCGATCACCCGTTCACAGTGGGCGTTCATCCGGGGAGCTCGCGGCGCGCTCTTGATCACGTCGATGTCGTCAGCCTCGAAGACAGCGTCGAAGGACGGTCCGTACTTGCCATCGCGGTCGCGCACCAAAAAGCGCAGCGACTCGATACGCGTGCCGAAGTCCGCCGCGATGTTGCGGGGCTGCTGCACAGCCCAGTCCCGCGTTGGATGGGCGGGGCCGGTCCGTCGGCTCGTAGCGGACCGGCCCGGCGATCTGGCGACGCAGCACCGCGTTCTCGTGCCGAAGCACGAGCAACTCGGCATCCTTCGCGGTGTCGCGGCGCAACAGCACCCCCGGGGACGGACAACAGCTTGCGGGCCACCTTGTACAGCAGCGAGACGATCACCGGAGACAGTGCCAGCCGAGATCGCCCTACCACTGCCACCTGCAGCGATGACTTTCCGAGCCCGACAAGGTGTCGCAGGGCCGCGCGCCCGTCCACCGGGTGGGCGGCGGCCCGGATCAGCCGCGGCCCCAGGTCCCGGTGGACCAGATGGCACCGCCCGGGTCGCTGCGGCCCTGGAGGTAGACGACGACGTTGGCGTCGTCCTGCACCTTGAGGTAGGAGGACTCGCGCAGGTCCCCGCTCTGGCTGGACCAAAGCTGCCCGCCCGAGGTGCTGACGGTCAGTCGGCCGCCGCTGATCACGGCGTAGGCGCCGGGGTGGTTCCAGGTGCCGCTGGCCCACAGCACCGCGCCGTCGCGCTTGCGGTAGAGCACCAGGTTGCCGTCGGCCTGCATGACCAGCCAGACCGACGCCGACTCGGCATAGGTCTTGGACGACATCATGCCGGTCACGGTGTTGCCGTAGAGGGTGTTCGAATAGCCCTGCCAGTGGACACCGCTCATGCCCTCGACGGCGAGCGTGCCGTTGAGGATCCCGACGGTGCTGCCCGGGTTGCCCCAGGTCCAGGAGGACCAGAGGGCGCCGGCCGGGTCGCTGCGGCCCTGGCGGTAGACGACGAAGTTGCCGTCGGCCTGCATCACCGCGTAGGCCCCGGGATTGCCGTAGGTGCCGGAACTCCAGAGCGCCGGGCCGTGGTTGCCGTACGGGCCGACCAGGTAGAGCACGAGGTTGCCGTCGCCCTGCATGATGAGGGTCATCTCACCGTTCACCAGGCTCTGGCCCGGCTGCAGGGACTGACCCGACTGCAGAATCGACTGGTCCACCGAGGTGGAGCCGGTCGCCAGCATCGTGGTGGCCGCCGACGGCGCAGCCACGGCCGCGGGTGCTGCGGTCGCGAGCGCGGTCGCCCCGAGCAGGACGGCGGCGGCGGCGCGTCTGAGCGCCGCGGGTCTTCTGTCGCGTGTGGTTCGCATGAACATCCCCTCCGGAAGTTACTGATCCTTTTCTTACACCGTCGGGGTCGGACACCTGCCACCGGGCTCCCGGCGGCAGGTGTCCGCAGAGTGCGGCACGTCCCGTCCACTCGTTTCCATCGCCGGGACGGGCGCAACCGGGCAGGTCAGGAGGGGGTGATAGCCTCCTGGGGGCGCTTGAACATGCGGGTGGCGGTGATCTCGCCGTGGATGGCCGGGCCGTCCGGGTCCATCGAGAACCGGCTCCACTTCGTTCGTGACACCGCCTTCGCCGAGGACGCCTCGAAGATCCGCACCGGTTACCGCTCCGACAACGTGGCGACCCTGCGCAACCTGGCGATCACACCCTCCGCGTCGCTCCGGCGCGCGCCGCCTACCTGCGCGGCCTGCGCCGGCACGCCACCGCCAGCGGCTGGTGGCGCGGCCACGACGGCATGCTGCCCCGCCTGCTGCGCGGCGCCGTCACCCGCCGCGGGATCCGGGCACTGGACCGGATGGCGCCCTACGCCGTGTACCGCTCGCCCTTTGATCCGCGCACCCCCTATCCCGAGGGAGCTGCCACCAGGGCCGACGCCCCGCCCTTGCGGCAGGCGACCACCGGATCGTCGACGGGCGCCTGCACAGCTCCGAGGGGTTGCGAACTGCTCGTCGCGGTGCTCGGCAAGCTGCGGTGCAGCGGGTGCAGCCGTCTCTCACCCGTGCTGCCGGTCCGGTTCGCCGCCCCAGTTTGCCGCGCCGGCCCGGATCGCCCGCGACCTGGCCGCGCACGGTCCTCCTCCCGCGACCACGTGAAGATCCTCGGCGGCGAGCCGCTGCTGCACCCCCGCCTGCCCGAAGTCCTCGCGGCGGTCAGCGCCGTGCTCGGGCAGGCAGACCACCCGAGGCACGGTCGCGGCAGCAGCACTGAGCGGCTACCCGACATCGACCGGTCCGGCGATCTGCCGGGCCAGCCAGGCGGCGCCGTCGTCCGCCGGCGACGGCCGCGCCGCCGGGCGCCGGCCCACCCGCAGGACCAGGTCCAGGGCCTGCGCGATCGCGCCCGGGTCCGGCACCACCACTGCTGGCACGCCCGAGCGGGCCAGCTCCTGCACGGTGTTGTAGCCGCCGTGGGTGATCGCGGCCGTCGCGTGCCGGTACACGTCGTGCTCCGGCCCGACGTACGGCGCCACCCGGACCGGGCCGCGCAGACCAGGTGGGACGGTCACTTCGCCGCGGAGGTTCGGCCCGGTGAGGACCAGCACGTCCGCAGGCCGGGGGTCGTGGCGCAGCCCGTACGCCAGTACCGCGCGCAGCGCCACGTCGAGGAATGCGGGCGCGTCCGCGTGGCCGCCGCCGCCCGCGACCACGGCGATCCGCGGCACCCCGGCCTCTGGCGGCCAGGGCGAACGGGTGCCGAGCAGCCTGCGGACGACGTGCGGCATGCCGGTCAGGCGCACGCCGTGGGCGGTCTCGTCCCGGCCGGGTTCGCCCATCAGGTAAACGCGCTCGATCGCGGGTGCGTGCCGGGCCACCCAGGCGGCGGGGTCGGGCCGGTTGCGCTGGAAGCGGTGCACCAGGAGCTGCCGGCAACCGAGCCGGGCGACCCGCTCGTACAGCTCCCGCTGCACGGTGACGTCGCGCAGCACGGTGTCCCGTGGGGTCAGCGCCCGGACCACCAGGGCCTGCGCCAGCCGGTGGTCCACGCGCGGCTCGGTGCCGTGCAGGGGCTCGCCGACCAGGCTGTCGGCGTCGGTGGGCAGCACCACCTGCGGGAAGCCGTGGTCCGTCGTGAGCCCGCTGCTCGCGATCCGTCAGGAAGAGTGACTCCCAGCCGAGTTCCCGTAGTTCGGTGTGGACGGCGGCCAGCCGGGAGACATGGCCGAGGCCGCGACCTCAGGCGAAGGAGACGACCCGCTCACTCATCCGCCCGCCTCCGGTGCGAGTGCCCCCGGCACCGGCAGCGGCAGCGGCAGCGGCAGCGGCACCGACGGATCCTCCCGGACTCCGCGCAGCGCGGTCACCGTCGCGTACCCGGCGGCCAGCGCGGTCATATCGCCCGGCCGTCCCAAGGGCTCGGTCTCCCAGTAGGCCACCTTGACCAGCCCCGGCCCGACCTGAGCAGCCGTGAGCCGGACGGCGGGGTCGTCCGCCAGGCCAACGGCCCGCACACCGCGCAGCCGGTCCGGCGGCACGTTGGGCGCGTTGACGTTGAGGACGACCGCGGGCCCGCCTGGGCCGGCGGTGGGCAGGGCGACCGGCAGGACCTGGGCGAGGGCCAACAGGGCGGTCGACCAGTGCTGCCGAGGGCCGAGGTCGATCGAGACCGCGATCCCCGGGCGGCCGAACCGGGCGGCGGTCAGCGCCGCACCGACCGTGCCCGAGTGCAGCACCGAACTGCCCACGTTGGCACCCGGATTCACGCTCGCCAGGACCAGGTCCGGGGGCCCTGCCGAAGACGCCCTGGCAGGCCAGGGTGACGATCAGCGCAGGGGGTCCGGCCACGGTGTGGACCGGGACACCGCCCAGGCCGCTCATCGTGCGGGTGCCCAGCCGCACCAGGCCGTCCGCGGGCACCGATCGGCTGGTGCCGCTGCCGCTCGTCTCCCCCTCCGGCGCCGCGACCAGCACGTCCATGCCGCGGGCGAGGGCGAAGGCGGCCAGTCGGCGCAGGCCTTCCGCTTGTGCCCCGTCATCGTTGGTGACCAGTACGCGCACCGGGTTCCCTTCCGTCCTCGCGGTCATGGAGCCGTTCGGTCAGCCGCCGATCATCGACATGCTGCGGGCGGGCCGGACGAAGTCCGGGTGGTTGATCTTGTGGCCGGGCCACTTGTGCCACAGGGCCTCGCGCACCAGGCGTTCGAGTTCCGCGTCGTCCGCCCCGGCGCGCAGTGCCCCGCGCAGGTCGCGCTCTTCCAGCGCGAACAGGCAGACCCGGAACTGCCCTTCGGAGGTGATCCGCATCCGGTTGCAGCTCACGCAGAACGGCTGGGTGACGGAGGGGATGAAGCCGATCGAGCCGGGCACGCCGTCGGTGAAGCGGAACACACTGGCCAGCTGCAGGCCGTCGGCGGCCACCGGGGTGAGCGGGAAGACGGCGGCGACGGCCGCCCGGGTCTCCTCGGCCGGCACCACCTTGCCGCGCTCCCAGGACTGCTCGGCGTCCAGCGGCATGTACTCGATGAAGCGGACGTCGTAGCCGTGCTCGCGGGTGAGCCGGGCGAAGTCCACCGCCTCGTCGTCGTTGCTGCCCCGGATCACCACGCAGTTGATCTTGATCGGGTCGAAGCCGGCCGCCCGGGCGGCGGCCAGGCCCGCCGCATCCGCGCCAACGCGTCGCGCCTGGTCATCTCCTGGTACCGGTGGCGCAGCAGGGAGTCGTAGGAGCCGGTGACCCGGCGGCGTACAGCGGTTCGGCCAGGCGGTCGAGCAGCAGCCCGTGGGTGGTCATCGGGACGTCGAGGTCCGGGCCGAGCACGCAGATCCGGCCGACGATCTCCGGGAGCTCCCGGCTCACCGCCGGTGATCTTGAACTCGCGCACGCCGAGGCTGTGGAACAGCCGGGCGAGCCGCTCGATCTCCAGCACCGTCAGGATCTCGTCCCGGCCCAGCCAGGGCAGGCCCTCGGCCGGCATGCAGTAGGTGCAGCGCAGGTTGCACTTGTCAATCACGGAGATCCGCAGGTCGCCGGCGACCCGGCCGAGGGTGTCGACGAGCGGCCCCTCGGTGGGAGCCTGCCCGGGGTTGCGCCAGTCGGTGGAAAAGGTCATCAGGCTGGCTCCTCGGAGGAAAACGGTGCGCCGGTGTCGGGCAGGAGGTGGTGGAAGCGGTCGAGGACGTCCTGCGGGCCAAGCTCCGAGGCGTCCACGCGGTGGACCGGGACGCGCGTGGCGAGTTCCTCCGCCACGTCCTCGAAGCACTGCGCGACCAGGGCGACGTACCGGCTGGTGAAGATGCGCTCCAGCGTGCGGTTGCGGCGGCGCATCCGGCGCATGGGCACCTCGGTGCGGGCGGTGAGGTGGACCACGGCGGTCAGCAGGTGGTGGTAGCGGTAGTAGGCCTCGTACTGGTCGGCCGTCAGGTCGCCGTTCAGGTAGAGCGCCTTGGCGTAGGCGAGCGAACTGTGCACGTCCTGGTCGAGGACGCCGGCCCGGCCGGTGCGCAGGTTCTGCAGGACCCTCAGCAGCAGCGCCTCCAACTGGCAGAGCAGCGCGGCCGAGCTGTCGCCGCGCAGGTAGCGGGTGAGGTGGTTCTCCCGGCCCGGGCCCCGGGTGACCGGGACGATGTCCGGCACGTGCTCGATCCCCCTCTGCTGCGCGGCGAACCGGCGCAGCAGCGTGCTCTTGCCGACCGCGGGCGGACCGAGCACCACCACCGCGGCCGGCGCCTGCGGGCGGTCGAGCCGCGGCACCGTACCGATCAGCCGGTGCACGGTGCGCTCGATCACGGCGGGCGGTGGCCGGTCGTCGCCATGGGCGACCAGGGCGGCGGCCAGCTCCCGGAGCCGGACGGAGTCGTCCGGGGCGACGTCGCCGAGCTGTGCCAGCAGGACCCAGCGGTAGCCGGGCGGGGCCTGGTGGGCGGCGGCGGAGCGGACGGGCAGCCACCAGCCGAACACCCGCAGGTTGCGGGCACGGTTGGTGGCCAGAGAGGCTGTACCGCCGAACGAGGCGTTGAGTACGGCTGGTTGCCTGGCGTGCAACGCGACCCAGTCGAAACCGGCGATGGCCTGCGAGTCGCTGCCGTGGCCGTTGCAGTCGAGCACCCGGACGGCGACCAGGGTGGCCTGACGGGCGACACCGTAGGTGGCACCGCCGACCGTGCCGGCGAGATGGGTACCGTGGCCGTTGCAGTCCTGGCCGTTGCGTCCGTCCCGGACCGCGTCGAAGCCAGGGACCGCACGGCCGTAGCGGAACTCGCCGTGCCGATGCCGGAGTTGACGCGCCCCGAGTGCGCCCAGCACTCCCCCGCGGAGCACACCCGGGCGCGCTCGCTGTTCCCCGAGTCCGAACAACACCCCTGCGCGCTTGACTGACTGGGACAGACCGTCAAGCACCCCCTCGTCAGCAGCCGGTATACCGATCTCAGTGGCAAACTGCACCCTCGCCGAGCCGAGTTGCCCCTGCAGCGCTGTGATCTGATGACGAAGAGCCAGATCTCAACGTCCTTGTCACGATCGCTCAGCGGCAGCAAACGCAGCGCAGCGAACGCGTTCGAGATCATCAGGTACGTCAGGCGAAACCTGATAGGCGATCATCATGCCGCAGCACACAAACCCACGCCATGCGCCCGACCTGCACAGACGTCATTTCCGGCACCCACAGCATCACGACTCTGCTACCCAAGTGCCGCATGGGGTGGCCTTCGAGACACTCG
Source organism: Kitasatospora sp. NPDC008050 (assembly GCF_042957465.1). Taxonomy (NCBI): domain Bacteria; kingdom Bacillati; phylum Actinomycetota; class Actinomycetes; order Kitasatosporales; family Streptomycetaceae; genus Kitasatospora; species Kitasatospora sp. NPDC008050. The sequence goes on along the minus strand of NZ_JBIBIJ010000009.1, from coordinate 163,913 downwards.
GGTCTATTTTTGGCCGGAGGAGTTGATGAATGACTTTCGCGAGCTCCTTTTCTGCTATTGGCTTTGTGAAGTAAGCATCAGCCCCCGAATGCATACCAATTTTCCTTTCGCCTTGCACTTCGGCCTCGAAGGTTATGAATGGTAGATTCGAGAAGTGAGGAAGGTGTCTTATTTCCTCGATGGTCGAGTATCCCTCCCTCTGAACTAGTTGCATCTCTGCGATGACCAGCGCAATATCTCCTCGTTCGAGCGCTATAGCTGCCTCGGCGATGCTCTCGGCATACAGGACGCAGAGCCCAAGATCTTCCAGGAAGCCAGTGAGGGAGAAGACAGCCCGGATGTCTCCGTCGACAAGGATGACTCGCTCATCGTTGAATTTCACGCCCGCCGGCTCAGGTGCGGGCATAGGCAGAATCGCGGCAGGCTCCCTGAAGGCCGGGGTGCCACCAAGAAGCGAGCCTTGGGGCAGATGGAGCGGTAGATACAGGGTAAACGTGGAACCGTGACCCCGCTCGCTCTCAACGTGGATCTCGCCACCGAGCAGCCGAGCAATCTCGCGACTGACGGACAATCCGAGGCCTGTGCCGCCGCCGTAGAACCTCCCAGTGCCGACTTCAACCTGGGTGAAGGCTTCGAATATTTCTTGGAACTTGTCGCCGGGAATTCCTGGTCCAGTATCCGAGACCGAGAACGCAACAATCGGTTCACTCTGCATTGCCGCTTCACCTGCACCCCGCAACTGCTTCTGGACATGCAGCGGTATGTCTTCATTACCGGAATGGATCGAAAGTATTACGCTGCCCGTGCTGGTGAATTTGAACGCATTGTGCAGCAGATTTCGCAAAACTTGGCGGATGCGCTGTTCATCTGAGTGCAGTGCATCCTGAAGGCTCTCTGAAACCTGGATCGAGAAGTCAAGGCCGATGTCGGTAGCAAATGGCTGGAAGGTGTCCCGAACATAGTCGACTATCTTCTTAATGGGAGTACTTGCTGGGCGGACAGCCATCTTCCCAGCCTCGACTCGGGATAGATCGAGAATGTCATCTATGAGCTGCAGCAGGTCGGCACCTGAGCCGTATATGGTCTCGGCGAATTCGATTTCCTTCGAAGACAGATTGCCGTCAGTGTTATCAGTAAGAAGCTTGGCTAGGATCAGTAGCGACTGGAGCGGAGTTCGCAGTTCATGCGACATATTTGCAAGGAACTGGCTTTTATAGTGCGAGGCTAGCGTGAGTTGTTCCGCACGGGCCTCCAAGGTCCGCCTGGCTTCCTCGATCTCAGCATTCTTGATCTCAATGTCGGCATTCTGTCGGGCGAGCTGCTCGGCCTTCTCTTGCAGTTCGTTGTTCGTGTACTCAAGTTCCGTCTGCCGGGCTTCCAGCTCGGCTGACCGCATTGAGATCAGAGCGGTGAGTCGTTGCGACTCCATTAGAAGACCCTCTGTCTTGCTATTCACCGCGATAGTGTTGACTGACACAGCGATCGTGGCAGAAATCTGCTGGAGAAAGCTAAGCGCTGCGGCGCCGAAGGGCTTGGCCGATGCGAGCTCCAATACACCTAGCACTCGCCCCTCGTGAACGACCGGCAGCTCGACAAGCTGTGCTGACAGCAGCATGAGCTCCGTTGACCACTCCAAGTACCCCGGAGGAGTGTCCTGCACGATCACGGACTTCGTCTCCGCCGCCTTGCCAGCCGCTGTCTCGCCTGCCCGAATCATCACCTTCCTGCGTCCCGGGTGGTGGCCGTGGCGCGCCGCGAGACGAAAGAAGAGGCCTGAATCCCCTTGAGGTGCGCTGGCGGCAGCGATTATCTCTGGGACAGTGCGGGTGAGCTCCTCGAGCAGATAGAAGGATCCGTAGCCGGCAGACACTACCTGTGAGACCTCGGCGATCACGAGGGCGGCGGTGGCCTCAAGTTCTCGACGTCCCTGGAGTAGATTTGAGATGCGAGCCAGATTTCCAGAGATCCAGGATTCTTCACGCAGCTGTCGTGATTGTTCGACAAGTTTCTTCGTCCGACGTTCTGACTGGTCCAACCGTTCCTCAGTGGCCCGGTGGGCAAGGATGGCGGACTGGCTGCGTTCCACGAGTCCGATGATCTCCTCAGGTACATCAATGCCCCTCTCAGCCAGCCACCTCTCGGCCTCGGTGACACGCACCTCGGACAGGAAATCGGCTTCAGCGGCTCGCTCCTCCATGACGGCGAGCCAGCGCTGGAATTCAGCGTCCTCATCTACCCAGTCAGCAAGGCGCGCCCACTCGCGAATGAGTGCTTCATGGGCAATCTCGGCTGATCCTGGCCCCTCAGGGCCGATCACCACGAGCCGATGGTCGGCATGAGCGAGCGCCTCTGCGACCTCCCAATCGGTGCCAAGACGCTCGCGTCGAGCGACTACACGGACAGCACTGCTTGCGCCTCCGCGCGCTCGGGTCATCGCCAGGAGCACTCTTCGGATTCTTGAAGCTTCAAAGCTCTCCAGCACAGATGAGAAGACAATCTCAGCGTGCTGGTTGAGAGCCCCGGAAACCCCTCCGAGCTGATGGAATGAATCAAAGCTGATTTGCCGGCCATGCTGAAGTGGCCACAGTTCGGTCAGCGCAAATTCAAGCAGGGGAAGACCGCCAGGACCACGGCTAGCATCACGAGCGATCACCTCGGCCAGGCCTGGCACATATGTCACCCCTGCGGTCCTGGCAGGTTCGACAATTACACGAGCCAAGGCCCGAGCGTCCAATGGAGAGATGTTCAACTGCCGGTCCTGCAAGCGCGGACCAATATCTGAAAGAGCCAGTAGATCAGGAAGGAAATCCGCACGCAGTGTGCAGATCAACCGGACGTCAGCCGCAGCCTCGCGGCCATCCAGCGGCGGTAGTATCCGCTCTAGAAACTCTATATGACTGGCATCATCGGCTCGATTGCTAATGACTTCCTCGAACTGATCGCCCAACAGCGCTATACGCTTACCGGTCAGTAGTGCTATTTGCGATGCGACACGCCAGAAACCGTCACGCCGAAGCTGAGCCGAACGAGCCAGCATGTCATCAAGGGAGTAGGAGGTACCACCCCGTTCCACCTCAAGCAGTGCACGTGCGACAGCATCAAAAGGCGCGAAGCCGGGACGGAATGAAGCGACCGTCCATCCATCCTCCGCCAGTGCTGGGCGTAAGCCGGCAGCTACAACTGACGACTTGCCGACCCCGGACGGTCCGACGACGACTACGAGTGGTTTCGTCCTTACCATGGCTCGTAGGCGCGAAACCTCCTCTTCCCGACCAACGAAGAGTCCTTGTTCTGCGTCGGTAGCGGTGAAAGAACGCAGCCCGCGGTACGGGCACGGCGGTGGTGTGCTGTTGGCCAAGGCCTGAGGCCATGCAGCCCCCAGTTGCACTGAGGGCACCGCATATGCGTCGCCAGCCGTCCCGTCCCGGCTCGCGATGGACACCATGCCGATGACCGCGTCCCCCAGCTCATCAGTGATGACCACCGGTGAACCGCTGTAACCCGGCTGAGTCCGCAGTGCTGCGTCGAGTTCCGTGTCGAGCTGAATCAAGCCGCCACCGATTGCCCCGCGAAGAACGCAGCGGCTCCATCCTCCATGCACCCGCCCAGGTGGGTTTCCTGGGTATCCGAAAGCACTGGCCCTCACGTCTCGGAGCATGCCATGGTCAAAAAGCCGTGCTGGCCCGGCGCCGTTCGGCAGATTGTCACTGCCTACCAGCACGAGTCCGGCCACGTCACGGCCTGTCGATCCCACACGCGGAGGAGGATCCCACGCTTGGAGCCTGCAACTACGCAGGGGCGCTCCGTCCGAGTCGCCGACTAGCGGGAACTCGATCTGGATACGGACACTGTCCGCTGGACGATCCGTCGCTGCCTTCTCGCGGCCGAGGGCGGCGTTGATCACGTGGGCACAGGTCACGATCTGGCTGGCGCCGACCACGAAGCCAACGCCCACGGACTCCTCAGTGCCGATCTTCCGGACTCTGACGACGAAGCCTTCCCGACCAACCGACACCTCTTATGACTGCTTCCACTTCAGGCGTACAGCGAAGTTCACCTCAGCCGTTCCCTTGGCGATGATCACGTTGGTGTCGCCGCCGATCTTCAGCCCGAACTCAAGCTCGACCTCATCAGGGCTCAGTGACCGTACCGTCTCAATGACCCTCGCAAGCGTCGGCCTGACCTGCTCAAGAGCCTCCTCCAAGGAGACTCGTGCCCGCAGAACCGTGCCTCCGGCGCCAGCAGCAAGTTCGAGATCCGAACCCGCCAAGTAGCCATCAACCTCGAACACGGCAACCGATGAACTGCCGCTCTCCAGCTCCATAGCGAGTAGTTGTTCCATCGGCCCCCCAAGTCAGTTCTACCGGCCAACTCGCTGGCTGCCGCCGTAGACAACTACGATCGGCTGCGCACTGGCACCACAAGGATACGTTCTGCAGCGGGGTTACGACCTGAAAATCTGCCAGTTCAACCGAACGACAGGTAGGCACACCCTCGGAGTATCCAGGGGTAGCAGGTGGTCGGTGGGGTCCGTCCGGATGCTCCCTTCGCTCTTCCGTGAGCCATAGCTGCCCTGACTGCCGGTTGCCAACAGCCGTGGCCAGGCACGGTGTCGGCGCGATGGCCACCATGGCCGTCTATTCCCCGCGAGCGCGGGGGTGGTCCGGTCGGCTCTGGTTGCGGTCAGACTCATGCTCGGCGACGCCGGCAGGATCTACATCTTCGAATGCCGCCCCTGTCCCGACCACGCTACCGACCACCACTTCGACTGCCCTGACTCACCAGCGTGGGATTTGCCATCGCTCGAAGGAGCGAACCGGAGCCGCCTCCCTACCGCCACCGGCATGCTGCTACTGAGGTCACCCGGACTTCGATCGCTGTCGGCAGTCCTGCGATCATCGGGAAGCAGCCAGATCCAGCTCCCCCAACACCCCGGATCGCCGTCGGCTCACGGTCTGTGTCCGGCCTCGGACACATTTGACAGATGACCTGATCGGCTTGCCGATCAGGTCATCTGCCGTTTTACCAAGGCCCGGGAAAACGCCGGCTCACAGAGTCGCGTTGTGGTGCAGCTGGTTCATGGACCGGTGGGACCCTGTGCGCGTTGGTGAAGCTGGTCGGGCCTGCTGCGCCCCGTCCCTGTGTCCACCAACGCGATCGTCCGCATCGCGGTGCCGGACCGGCCCTCCGGCACGGCACCACGTTCTTGCGCTCCGCCAGCGGCAGAACCGTCGTTCCGGCTCAGGAAAGCCGGCTGTGTCCAGATCGCCTTCGAACTCGTCGGTCCTGGCAGGCGCGGCGAGTACCGGACCGGGTGAGTCGTTCAGTGACCCTCCGTGGCCGTGTGGGGCTCGGAACGTGAGCCCGGTTACGTCACTCCGGGTATCCACTACGTTCTGCCGTAGACACGGCCACCCGGCTCGGACTTCGGATGGAGCACCTGCGGCGGGGCCTCCTACTGCCCGGTGTCGTAGTCGGGGACCTTTGTCGGCCCTTCGAGGGCCGCTAAGAATGGGCGGGTCAAACTGCGCCGCCCGCCCCACAGCCGGGTGGCGCACTCCCCCATGTGGCTTCGAGGTGGGTCCGCCGATCCGACTACCGCTGCCGGCCCGTGCCGCGCCGGCTGACCCGAACCCACGGAAGAAGGTGTCCAGATGTCCGGATCAGCCCTTTTGGCAGGCGTCGCGCTCGGCGCGGCGCCAGTCGGCGTGACCGGCCGTGTCATGGCCTTCCTGGACTACTTCGCCGGGGTCTTCACCCTTCTCTCGCTGACCGCGGCGGTCGTATGCGGGCTGGCTGCCACCGACCGCCTGGTCCTGACGCCCCGGTTGCGGGTGGCCGTCCAGTCGGTGCACCGGGCAACCGCCGTCGCGGCCCTGGGATTCCTGGCAGTCCACATCACGGTCAAGGTCGCCGAGCACCATGCCGGCCCCCAGGACGCGGTGCTGCCCTTCACCGGCGGGAGCGCCCTCGCGGTCGGTCTGGGAACCGTCGCGGCCGACCTGCTCGTCCTGGTCGCGGCAACGGGCGCGCTCCGCGGGCGGTTCGCCGGCAGTCGGCACGCCTGGCTCTGGCGGGTGATGCACGCGGGCGCGTACGCCTGCTGGCCGATCGCGCTGGCCCACGGTCTGACCGCCGGACGCGCGGCGCACGCCTGGGTCCTGTGGGGGTACGGCCTGTGTGCGGCGCTGGTCGCCCTCGCCCTGATGGTGCGAGCCCTCTCCTGGCTGGGACGCCACCGGAGCATCGTCCGGCACCGACACCACTCGAAGGCGCACCGGCCCGGCGCACCACGCCCAGCCCTGCTGACCGCCACCTCCGCGGCGCCCGCCCCGGGCGCTCGGCCGACCGCGTGGGGCGGCCCGTCCGCCGCGCGGGCCGGGGCGGCGGCCTTCACCACGCCCAGGGGCCAACTGCCCCAGCAGCCACGGCACTCCGCGCCACCCGCACCCAGGCCCCTGGGCCTGGCCCAGCCCGGCGGTGGCCTGTGAGCGCCCGGCTCGAACCGCCGCAGGTGCGCGGGCTGGGGCCGGCGCGGCTGATCGCCGGCCTGGACCGCTTCCAGCGGCTCGACCTCGCCGCGCACACCCGCGTCCACCCGCCTCTCCCCCACGCCACCCGGGACACCCTGCTGGACCTGGCCGAGCGCGTCGACCTGCGCGGGCGCGGCGGCGCGGGCTTTCCGTTCGCCCGAAAGGCCCGGGCCGTGGTGGCCGTTGCCGACCGGACCGGGACGCGGCCGGTCATCGTGGTGAACGGCGCGGAGGGCGAACCCCCGAGCGCCAAGGACAGGATGCTGCTCGCCCGCGCCCCGCATCTCGTGCTGGACGGTGCCTGCCTCGCCGCGGCCGCCTTCGGGGCCGAGGAGATCGTGATCGGCGTCGCCGCCGGCAGCCCCGGTGAGGTCTCCATCCCCGCCGCCCTCGACGAACGCGACCTGCCGTGTCCGGCCCGGACCGTGTGCCTTCCCGAACGCTTCGTCGCCGGCGAGTCCGGCGCACTGATCCGCGGCGTCAACGGGCTTCCGGTGCTGCCTCCCACGGTGAAGGCTCGCGCCGCCGACGGCGGAACCGCAGGTGTTCGGCGGCGCCCCACACTGCTGTCCAACGCCGAGACCTGGGCGCAGCTCGCCGTAGCCGCCCGGCTCGGCCCCGCGGGGTACGCCGCCGTCGGCACCACCACCGAGCCCGGCACGGTCCTGCTGACGGTCAACCGCCCCGAGGCAGGGCCACTGGTTGTCGAGGCCCCCTCCGGCACGCGGCTGGGAGAAGTACTGGACGCGTGCGGGCTCCTGCCCGGCGACGGCGTGCTGGTGGGCGGCTATCACGGCGGCTGGTTGAACCCGGTGGACGCCGTTGGCGCACCGCTCTCGCGCACGGGTCTCGCCGAGCGCGGCGGCACCCTCGGCGCCGGCGCGATCGTCGCACTCCCTGCCGCCACCTGCCCGCTCGGCGAGATCAGCCGGGTTGCGGCCTGGCTGGCGAGCGAGTCGGCCGGGCAGTGCGGACCCTGCAAGCGCGGGCTGCCCGACGCCGCCGAGGCCCTCACCACGCTGACCACGGGCGCCGGCGGACCCGCGGCACTGGAGGACGTGCGGCGCACCCTCGGCGGCGCACGAGGCAGCGGCGCCTGCTCGCACCCCGACGGCACGGCCCGCTTCGTGCTGAGCGCACTCGACGTGTTCGCCCGGGACGTCGAGGCCCACGCCGCCGGCCCCGGGTGCGGGCGGCCGGTCCTCGGCCTGCTGCCGCTCCCCCACCACGAAGGCACCCGCCTGGAAGTGGACTGGTCCCGCTGCGCCGGGCACGGACTGTGCGGTGTACTGGCTCCCGGCCTCGTCCGGCTCGGCCCGCACGGCTTTCCCCTGTCGACCAGCATCCCCGTCGCCCCCTGGCAGGAACACGACGCCCGCCGTGCCGTGAACCAGTGCCCCGCACTTGCCCTGCGCACCCACCGCCCCAAGCGGATGCACGGTCGATCCCGGTGAGCGCCGGTCGGAGCACGACGAAGACGTAGCTCTCCTGGCTGGGCTGGGGCTGGGCCGGGCTTGGGCCGGGCTTGGGCCGGCCCAGCCCAAGCCCGGCCGACGCCTGCGTCGCGGCGGCCTACGGGCGCAGGTCCCCCTGCAGGTCCGACAGCGGTTCGTCGAGCAGGAGTTCCTCCTCGACGCGGATGCCATGGCGCTCGATGGCGTCGCGCAGGGGCGGGTCCCACGGGGTCGGCGGCGGGCTGCCCGTGGTCAGCGGAGTGCCGAGCCCACCGCGGACGGTGGCGAGGTACGCGCAGTGGTCGTAGCGCCAGGGGACCGCGCCGGGCAGGTTCAGCACGTCCGCGGCGATGCGGACGCCGCCCCAGTCGAAGTCCCCGTGGTAGGCGAGACGGGTGCCCCGGGCGGCGAGTCGGCCGAGCAGGGTGCGTGCGGCCAGCGAGACCGTGCCGGCGGCCACGCCCGCGCCCTGGCGAAGTTCACCGGCCACGTCCTCCGGACGCAGGTGGACGATGAACCGCTCCCGGGCCTGCGCGAACACGCCCAGCACCTGCCCGTACAGCTTGGCCTTCGGCGCGCTCAGGTGGGCGAAGGGCTGTGGCGGCGGTGCGGCGGTCACCTGCCCGAGTATCCCGGAGAGTTCACCGCTGCCGGCCCGGATTCGGAAGTCCTCCTGTGTACGACCTGACTCGGCGGGCAGCCCACGCCGCTCCGGCAGGGGGTTCGGGTCCCCTTACGATGACCGCCATGAACACAGGGGGACCGAACACCCAGCTCATCGATGGCCGCTTCGAGCTCCTTCGGCGGCTCGGCGGCGGAGGCATGGGGCTGGTCTGGCAGGCCCGCGACACCGCGCTGCACCGCGAAGTCGCCATGAAGGAGGTACGGCCGCCCGATCCGGCGTTGCTCGGCGGCGACCCGAAGGCCGCGCGCGTGGTGCGTGAGCGGGTGCTGCGCGAGGCCCGGTCGCTGGCACGGCTCAACAATCCACACGTGGTGACGATCTATCACATCGTCGATCTGCCCGAGTTCCCGCATCCGTGGCTGGTCATGGAGCTGGTGACCGGTGGCTCGCTGGACGACCGCCTGGCCCGTGGCCCGTTGTCGCCGGCCCGAGCGGCCCGGCTCGGCCGGGGCGTGCTGTCCGCGCTGAGCGCGGCACACGCGGCCGGTATCCAGCACCGCGACGTGAAGCCCGGCAACGTCCTGCTGCGGCCCGACGGCACACCGGTGCTCACCGACTTCGGCATCGCCACGCTCCCGGAGTCGACCAGTCTGACCACGACCGGGACGTTGATCGGCTCACCCGACTACATCGCTCCCGAGCGGATCCGCGGTGAGGAGGGCAACCCGGCCTCCGATCTCTGGTCGTTGGGGATGATGCTCTACGTCGCGGTCGAGGGACACCACCCGCTACGGCGCGCCACCAGCCTCGCCACGCTCGCCGCCGTGCTCGACGAGCCGATCCCGGCGCCCGTGCGGTCCGGACCGCTGGGCCCCGTGCTCCGTGCCCTCCTGGTCCGGGATGCCGCGGCCCGCCCGGACGCCGAGCAACTCGACCGGCTGCTCGCCGCAGCCGAAACGGCGGCCCGACCAACGGCCCGACCAGCGACCCGGCCAACGGCCGAAGGAGCGGCCGAGGGAGCGGCCGAGGGAGCGGCCGGACCGGCGCAGCCGACAGCCGAGACCGTGCGCGCCTCGATAGACACCGTGCGGTTGAACAACACCCGCCCGGTCCCCCCGTCTGCGACGCGGCTCGACGACGTACGCCCTGGGACGGTCAAGGCCCGCCCGGCCTGGAGCCACTCCAAGCGCAAGGCGGTCCGGTCCAGCTGGTCCGCCGCCGCAGTGCTGGCCGCCGCCGTGCTGTGGACGGTGAACTACGGCTACGGGCAGGGAAATCCGTCGAACGACAAACCGGTCACCGCCTCTCCCGAGCACCCGGGGCTGATCACCCCGCAGGGCGCGCGCTCGGTGATCCAGGCGATGAGCCCACAGCTGGGAGGCACTCGGGTCGTGGAGTTCTGGCTCTCCGCGGACAACGCGTACGCCCGTGCGCCCGTCCCGGGGAACCCGGGGCTCTACGACAAGTTCACCTACCGGGGCGGCAAGACCACCCGCGATCCGAACGGTGGCGGCACCATGTCCGACCAGGGCGACGTGCTGGACCTCGACGCCGTCGCCTGGGACAAGCTTCCCGGGCTCCTGCAACAGGCCTACACCACCCTCGGCATCGCCCACCCGACCGACGAGTACGTCATCGTGCAGAACAGCGTGTACACCTCGGGGCAGGCCATCATGGTCTACGTCAAGGACGCGTACGGCTCTGCCTACCTGTCGGCGGACCTCAAGGGCGAGGTGCAGCGGACCAATCCGCGCCAGTGACCGGGTGCGGCCGGGTTCGCAGCAGGCCCGGAGCAGGTTAGGTAGTTCTACCGATGTCCCCGTGCGCGATCTTCGGGAGCATGGTCGTACGGCGTCGAGGCGAGATCCACTCAGCGCTCCGCCGGGACCGGCGTGCCATCAGCTGACGTTCCCGGCCATCGCCGACCCCTGACAGAGTGAACGCGGAGAAACGCAACGCATGGGTATTTTCGGCTCGATCAAGGGCCTTTTCACGTTCAGCTACAACACCCTGGCCGACGCACCGGCGCTGACCACCGAACAGGAACGCGGTCTCGCGCTCGGTGCGGTGTACGCGCTGGAGGGCGATCTGCCGATCAACGCCCTGACGATGGAGGCCGACGCCAAGACCGCCGCCAAGGTGCTGCGGGGCCCGTGGGGCGTGGTGGACGCCGAGTCCGCCCGGGAGACCTACCGTTACCTGATCGGCTCCGGGCACCGGGGCTACTACCAGCTGGTGCGTCCGTACTTCGAAGAGCTCGGGAACGCGAAGAAGCGCAGCGAGTACGTCGCCGTCCAGCGGCGCGGGGCACAGGAGTTGCCCGAGGTGGCGCTGCAGTACGAGCTCGCACCCGAGGACGTGCTGCGCTACTTCGGCGGCTACGCCAGGACCATCTACGAGGTGCGGCGCAACCTTCCCGAGCAGCTCCCGAAGTCGATCGCCGGCTGGGACGCGGCCCGCGTCGTTCACGTCAGCCGGCTCTTCCTGGACGCCGGATTCCTCCAGCCGGACGAGGCCTGGGCAGCGATCGCGCAGGCCGTGCAGCTCGCGCGCGCCGAGCACTCGTCCTGGACCGAGTTCAACAGTGGCTTCATCTTCGGGCGCGCGTTCTGGCAGATGGGCATGGGGGGAGCGGACGCGGAGAAGATCGCGCGGGACGTCTCGATGTTCCAGCTCAATTCCGAGCGCCTGCTCACCCGTGAGGACAGCCCCTGGGCCCGGCTCGCCTGGTAGCCGCCCGCAGCGGGCTGGTCCGTCCCGTCCTCGTCCGGGACCAGGCTCGGTCCCGATGCTGGACCGACACGGCTCCACCGCACGGCGGTTGGCCGGCCGGGTCAGGCGCTGTCGGGGGTCGCGCCGAGCACGGCGTGGGTGAGGCTCGCCCGGTTGGGCACGCCGACCTTGCGATAGATCCGGCCCAGGTGACTGTCGACCGTACGCACGCTGAGCACCAGGGCCTCGGCGATCTCGCCGCTGGTCATGCCGGTGCTGACGAGGCCGGCGATCTCTCGTTCCCGCGCGGTGAGCGCGGCCAGCGCGTCCGGGAGCGCCGGGGCCCCGGTCCCCGCGGTGTGCGCGGCGAGCCGACCGCGCTGGTGGGCGACCTGCTCGGCCAGTCGGGCCGAACCGCACTGGTGGGCCAGCAGCGCCGCCCGGTCCAGGCGGTCGGCCACCTGCTCGCTCTGTCCCGCGTCCAGGGCGAGTGCGGCTGCCGTGAGCAGGGTGCGGCCGACCTCGATACGCTCACCGCCTGCGGCGAAGTGCGCGATCGCCTGCTGCGCGCCGAGCAGGGCCCGCTCGGTCTCCCCCCGGATGGCGTAGGCCCGCATCCGCGCGCGCAGGGCGAAGCCGAGTCGACTCGCGGAGGGGAGCTGTTCGACAGCACGCTCCGCAAGCCGCGCCCAGTGCTCGACCGAGGCCCGATCGCCCTCGGCCAGGGCCGTCTGTGCCAAGGTGTCGCAGAAGCGCGGTCGGCGCCAGGTGGTGAGCCGGGGCAGCTCGGTGCCACCCGCCGCGTCCAGGAGCAGCCAGCCGGCGCGGGTCGGGTCGCCGGTGAGCAGGACGAGGTCCGCAGCCAGGCAGCGGACGCCGACGGCCCACCCGGGCGTCTCTCCGTCGGCGATCGCCTGGGCCCGGTCGGCCAGCGCGAGGACCTCCTCCAGGTTCTCCGCGCCGCCCAGCCAGAGCAGCGCCTCGGAGCGGAACACCGCCAGGCCGGCCCGGGTCGCGGGGTTGCCGGCGCGTTCGACGAGCGGGGCGGCCTCGTCGAGGGTCGCCAGTGCGCGGCGCAGGTTCCCGGCCCGCAGCTGGGTGTTGGCCAGGCTCATCAGGGTCATGGGCCGGACATACGTCTGCCCGGTTCGCCGGGACAGCGCCGCGCCGCGGGCGAGATGGCGCTCGGAGTCGGTCAGCTGCCCCAGCATCCCCTCGGCCATACCCAGTTGGTAGGCGGCCTCCAGGTTGGCCAGCAGGGTGGCGTCCGAGGTGGCGTCGATGAGTTCGGCCGATCTGGCCACCGTCGTCAAGGCGGTGGCCAGATCGGCGGTGAACAGGTAGGCCAGCGAGGCCTGGGCCAGGGCGTTGGCCTCACCGACTCGGTCATGGTGGCGGCGCGCGATCGCCGCGCCCGTCTCGGCGTGCTGGAGGGAGGTTGCGAAGTCCTGGAGGTCGTAGGTGTAGTCGGCGAGTTCGGCGTGCAGGGCGGCGGCCGTCGCGGAGTCCTGGTCGGCCAGGGCCGTGAGCCCGGCGCGGGCGATGGCTCCGGCTTCGGTGAAGCGGCCGAGCCGTCGTTCGACCCGGCTGGCGTCGGCCAGGGCGGTCGGGGCACTGCTCTGGTGCGAGGGCTGTCCGGGCCCGGCGGTCCGCAGGGCGTCGAGAAGCGCGCGGCTCTGCGGTGCGTCTCCGGTCAGCAACCGGGTCTGGGCGAGCAGGACGCGCGCCTCGTGCCAGTGCGGCTCACCCTCGCGGAGCAGGGACAACGCGGCCTGCAGGTACTCGGCCGCGGCGGCGGGCGAGCTGTGCAGCGAGTCGCGGGCGGCGGCGATCAAGGTCGTCACGTGCTCCGGCCGGCTCGGGTCGGCGGCCCGTACCACGTGGTGGGCGCGCCGGGCGATCGGCGCCGCCCGCTCGGCCAGCGCGAGTTCGGCGCTGCGGTGCAGGGCGAGCCGGCGGCTGGGTTCGAGTCGCTGGTAGACCACCTCGCCGACCGCGCGGTGGCGCAGCATCAGCTGGGGCGCGGGGTCGGCCGGCCTGACCAGGTCGAGGCGGGAGAGGGCGTCCAAGGCCCGCATGGTCGCGGCCGTCTCCAGGCCGGCGACCGCGGCGAGCAGCTCCGGGTGGCACGGCTCACCGAGCACCGCCGCGGTCTGCACCACGGCGAGCGCGGTGCGGTCCAGATCGGCCAACTCACCGAGGACTGCCAGAGCGGCGTCAGCGCTCGCCTCGCCCTTGGTGGCCAGGACCTTGAGGTACTGCGGATTGCCCAGGCACGCGCGGTGGACCTCCTCGGCGTCGGGGTGGTCACCGAGCAGCGCGAGGGCCTGTTCGCGGGAGAGCGGTCCCAGGTGCCACACCTCGAGCCGGCCCGTGGACGCGGCGCGGGAGAGCACGGCGGCCAGCGCGGGCGAGAGCTGGCGCTGCCGGTAGGCCAGCAGGCAGAGCACCGGACCGGTGGCGACCGTGTGGAGCAACCGCTCCACGCCCGGAATCTGATCGGCCGCCAGCTGATGCAGGTCGTCCATGGCCACCAGGGTGGCCGTACCGTGCGCCACCTGCTCGTGCAGGTCGCAGCAGCCGTCCGCCGACGGGCGGGCGCCAAGGGGTGTGGGGGCGTCACGGGGCGGGCGGGCATCGCGGGACGTGGGCGCGTGCTCGCCGTGTGTCATGTGCTCGCCGTGTGCCATGAGCACCCGGACTCCGGCGGCCCGGGCGTACGCGGTCGCCGTCAACATCAGCGCGCTCTTGCCGATGCCCGGCTCCCCGACCAGCGCGATCGCACGCCCTCGGCCCGAGGTGAGCTCACCCAGCGCCGCCAGCACGTCCTCGGCCTCGGCCTCCCGGCCGACCAGCCGAGGAACACCGGCGGCCACCGGACGGGGCAGCGGTGCCACCTCGCGGAGCGCGGGAAGTGCGCAGGCATTCGCCCCGGTGCGGCCGGCGAGGAGGTCGTCCGTCCGACCCGCCCACGCCGGTGAGACCTCAGGCCGTGAGCCATGACTCCACAGATCGTCAGACATGAACGGCACAGTAGTCGCCCCCGCCGACGTCCCCGTTCGACAGCCGTCCCCGGCCCCCCGGGGGCGGACGCCGGACAGGCCGGGGCAGGTCTGCTGCCCCGGCTGGTGAAGCATGATCTTGGCGTGCGGCAGCGCGAAACGCTCCCGCCCCGGACCGCACACTTCAGTGGGCGGTTGTCACTGGTCACCCGACTCGGTCGACACTCCACAGCGGCAGGTACTCGAAGAAGGCGACCGCCTCGTCCCGCCAGCGCGGACGCCACGTGGCGGCTTCGGCAGAGGCCAGTTCCGCATAGCGGCGCATGTCCGCGCGCATGGTTTCGGGGACCTCGTGGCGGTGCGCGATGTCACGGATGGCGGCGATGGTCTCCGCGGAGCAGGTCTCGCTCCCGAGGGCGGATTCCACCGTGGCCCGCTCGGCGTCGGTGGCCGCCCTCAGGATGGCGGCGACGGTGTAGTTGCGGCGCCCGTCACGAATGTCGGTGCCGGTGGGCTTGCCCATGGTCGCCGCGTCGCCGAAGAGGTCCAGGTAGTCGTCGCGCATCTGGCCGGCGATCCCCACCAGCCGGGCGTAGTGGCGCAGTTCCGGCTCGAACCGGTCCGGCTGCTCGCCGGCGGCGAGCAGCCCCAGCTGGATCGGGGCCAGGACCGAGTAGCGCGCGGTCTTGTAGTCGGCCACGGCGTGCAGCACGTCCTCGTCCGGGATCGTGGTGAAGTCCCGCTCCATGTCGGTGATCTGGCCCACCAGCGTGGCCGACACCGCCCGCGTCTGCGCCTCGACCATGGCCTGGCGCACCGCGAGCGGGGCCTTGGAGTCGAGGAGCACCTGCAGGGACAGGGCGAGCGCCAGGTCGCCCGCCAGCACGGCGAGCCCCAGGGCGGCCTGTGGCCGGTCGGGGAACCTCTCGCGGTAGGCGTAGTAGGTCGAGGGGCCGCCCCGCCGGGTGGGGCTGTCGTCGATGATGTCGTCGTGGATCAGCCCGTGGGTCTGCAGCAGTTCGATACTCAGCGCCGCCTCATCGAGCCCCTCGACGGGCTCGGCGGTCACCAGCCGGGCCGCTTCGAACAGGAGCACCACCCGCGCCCGCTTGCCCCCGCGCAGGGACAGGTCCCGCAGCAACTGCACGCACTCGGGCGTGAATCGGCTGAACGACGGCACGTCGAGGGTGGCGCCCAAGCGCTGGAAGTACTCCTCGAAGAGGGTGCCGAACCGGTGCCCGTATCCGGCGATACGGGCCCGGAGCTGCTCGGTGGGGACGGGTGCGGTGGCCACTGGGCGATCTCCTGTTCGAGGGGCTGGTGACACGCTCGCAGAAATCGGCGGCGCAGCGAAATCCGCCGGCGCCCGGCCACCTCGGGGAACGGTCTCGCGGGTCAGGGGGTGGGCAGCAGGTGGGGCTACAGGCTGCGGTGGATGTCGCTGAGGGGGCGGTTCTTGGTTTCCGGGACGCGGCGGAGGACGAAGACGATGGCGGCGGTGGAGACGGCCGCGAAGAACCAGAAGACCCAGCGCTCGCCGACCAGGTCGGCGGCCGGCAGGAAGGTCTGGCCCACCACGAAGTTGGCGGCCCAGTTGACCAGGGCGCAGGCGCTCGCGCCGCGGGCGCGGGACTCCGGGGGGAACAGTTCGGCGGCCAGGACCCAGAAGACCGGTCCGAGGCCGATGGCGAAGGAGCCGACGTAGGCGGCCATCGCGATCAGTGCGACCAGGTCACCGCCGCGACCCGGGGCGGGCCCCAGGGCGATGCCCAGGGCGATGAGGGAGAGGGCCATGCCGGAGAGCGACCACAGGAGCAGCGGGCGCCGGCCGGCCCGGTCGATCAGCGGGACGGCGGCGATGGTCATCAGGACGTTGACCGTGCCGATCGCCACCGAGCAGCCGATCGAGTTGGCCGCGCCCATGCCCGCCCGGGCCATGATGCTGGGCGCGTAATAGATGATCGAGTTGATGCCGCCGAACTGCTGGACCGCGGCGAGGGTGACCCCGATGAGCAGGGCGGCGCGGGTACCGGGTGCGCCGAGCGCGCTCAGCGCACCCGGCGTGGACCTGGAGCCGGCGTTGGCAGGGGCGGCGGTTCCGGGGCGGGAGTGCTGGGCGAGCCAGGCCGGGGTCTCCGGGATGGCGAAGGTGCCCAGGAGCATGGCCGCCGACGGGATGAGGCCCACCGCGAACATCGCACGCCAGTTGGCGGCCCCGGCGAAGGCGAAGTCGACCAGGTAGGAGATCAGGATCCCTACCGTCAGAAGGATCTGATTGACCGTCACCAGCCGTCCGCGCAGCCGTGGCGGGGCGACCTCGGTCAGGTAGAGCGGCGCCACGGTCGAGGCGCTGCCCACGGCGAGGCCGAGGACGGCGCGGGCGGCGAGCAGGGTCCAGAAGCCGGTGGCCAGCGTCGCCAGCAGCAGGCCGAGGGTGAAGGTGGCCGCGACGGTGACGAGCACCTTCTTGCGGCCGAACCGGTCGGCGGGCCGGGCGCTGCCGAGCGCGCCGGCGGCGGCACCGAGCAGCAGGACGGAGATGACCGTGCCCTGCTGGAAGGAGCTCAGGCCGAGTTGCTCCCGCAGGAAGAGCAGGGCGCCGGAGATGACTCCGGTGTCGAAGCCGAAGAGCAGTCCGCCGAGGGCGACGACGGCCGTGCAGAGCGCGAGTCGCGGGGTCGGTGGTGTCGGGACTGTCGGGGCTGTCAGAGCTGTCGGCGGTGCGGTGGTACGGGCGGGGGGCAGGGCAGCCGGCGGGGCGGCCGGCCAGGCTCGGGGTGCCATCGTCTCCTCTTCTCAGGTGTGCACGCGGGCGGCGGCTACGCGGTCTCCAGGCCCTGCAGGACGTCCTCCTGGTGGATGCCGAACCATCGCAGATAACCGATGAGCCGCTCGTCCGACTCGTGCTCCTCCGGCAGCCGGCGCAGGCCCGCCCGCAGCGGGCCGGCCTCGGCGAGCGCCGCCGGGCACAGCTCCACGGACTCACCGGGAGCGCTGAGCCGGGCCAGGTAGTGGGCGCTGCGATGGCCGGGGACGCCGAGGTACAACTGGCTCCACACCAGGCGCGGCGGCTGGGCTCCGGCCGCCGCGAGGATCCGCCAGCCCGGGTCGGTGGCCGGGTCATTGGCCGGGTCATTGGCCGGGGCGGTGGCCAGATCGATGCCCGGATCGATGCCCGGATCGATGCCCGGATCGATGCCCGGATCGAAGGTCTCGGCGAGGATCCGTTGCGCCGATCGGGCGCCGGCGATGCCGGCCAGGCCGCGCAGCGCCTTCGACTCGTGGCTGCCCGCCCGGTCCAGCAGCGCGTCGATCTCGACGTCGATGCCGCCGACGCCGAAGGTGGCCGCCGAGGCGAGGACGGCGAGGTCGCGCCCCTGCCGGTGGGCCAGTGCGAGACCCCTCAACTGGGCCCGGGCGACCCGTCGGTAGCGCTCGGCGGAGAAGACGGGTCCGGTGCGCACACCGATGCCCTCGGCCAGCAGCGGGGCGATGGCGGCGATGCCGTTGTCGGAAGCGGGCAGGGCGGCCAGCAGGTTGGGGCGGTCGACGGCCCGGGCCAGGGCCCGGGCCGCGTTCACATAGCCCTCGGTGCTGCTGGTCAGGGCGGTGACGGGTGCGGCGACCAGGCCCTCGCGCCCACCGCTTCGCCGGTGGCCGGCCCGGAGCAGGTCGCAGGCCCAGCGCGCGTGGTCCACGGCGTCGGGACCCGTGCTGCCGGGGCCGGTGATGCTGAGATCGGTGAACCGGCCGGACTCGGCGAGCTGACGGATCTCGTCGCGGTCGGCCGTGGTCGCGGGGAGGTGCTGCAGCCAGACGGAGAGACCGGCGACAGGGCGTGCCAACGTGGCGATCACGTGCGGGAGTTCCTTTCGTGGCCCGCGACCGGCCTGGTGCGGGTCGACGGGTGGCGGGCAGGGCGGGCAGGTGGGCAGCGGGCAGGCGGGTGGCGGATCAGTGGACGGGCGGGTCAGTGGACGGGCGGGTCAGTGGACGGGCGGGCGCAGCCGTTGGGTGGCCGCCGCCGCGAGCAGAGCGGCCAGGCAGATCAGGCAGGCCAGCGGGACGACCGTGCCCACCCCGTGGGCGGAGATGGCCCAGCCGCCCAGGGCCGCGCCGGCGGCGATGCCGAGGTTGGCCGCGGACACGCCCAACGTGGCGGCGAAGTCCCCACCGGGCCCGGCCAGTTCGACGATCCGGGACTGAAGTGCGGGCACCAGTCCGAAGCCGACCAGCCCCCACAGTCCGACCGCGACGACGGCGGACGGCGCGGACTGGCCGGCCAGCCGGAACGCCAGCAGGGCGAGGGTCAGGCCGGCCACGGCCGCCGTGAGGGTCGGGGCGGCGCGGCGGTCGGCGGCCCAGCCGCCGAGGAAGGTGCCCACCGCGCTGGCCGCGCCGAAGGCGAGCAGATACCCGCTCACCAGCCCGCCGGGGATGTGCGTGATCTCCTGCAGGTAGGCCGCCAGGTAGGTGTAGGCGGTGAACTGCCCGGTGAACAGCAGCAGTGCCACCGTGAGCAGCGCGAGGACACGGCTCGACAGCGCGCTGCGCAGCTGCCCGGACAGGCTCCGGGCCCCCATGGCCGGGGTCGGCGGGATCAGCCGCCACGCCGCGAGCAGCGCGAGCGCCCCGAGCGCCGTGACCGCGGTCAGCGGCGCGCGCCAGCCCAGGTTCAGGCCGATCAGCGTGCCGGCCGGGACCCCGAGGACGGTGGCGACCGAGATGCCGCCGAAGACCAGCGAGATCGCCCGGCCCTGGCGCCCGGGGCCGGCCAGCGCGACGGCCACGCTGGTGGCGGCGCCGACGATCACGCCGTGGACGAGGCCGGCCCCGCAGCGGGCGATCAGCAGGACGGTGAACCCCTGGGCGCAGGTCGCGCAGGCGCTCGCGGCCAGGTACGCGGCGAGCGCGGTCAGCAGGACGGTCCGGCGGGGCAGCCGGATCGTCAGCGCGGTGAGCAGCGGGCCGCCGAGGGCGATGCCGAGGGCGTATCCGGTCACCAGCAGTCCGGCGGTGCCCAGCGGGGTCGCCGAGCCCCGGGCGATCGGGCTCAGCACACCCACCACGACGAACTCGGAGGTGCCGATGACGAACGCGATCAGGGCCAGTGCGGCGAAGGCGAGCCGGTTTCCGGAGGCTTCCGGAGCCGCCCGGCCGGCGATGGGGGAATCCGACCGGGAAACCAGCCGGTAAACCGACCGGGAAACCGGCTGGGAAACCGGCTGGGAAACCGGCTGGGAAACCGTTCTGGATGTCATGCTAACCCTCCTGCCAATCCTCTCGGGGGTGGTACAGGCGGGTCCGGGTGGTGTCCTGGTACGGCATTTCCTCCGGCATGTTGATGAGTTCCATGCTCATGCCCCAGGGGGTCGTGAAGTAGACCCAGCGGTCCCCCGCGATCGGGCCGTCGGTGATGGTCTCCGGCTCGCCGAGCATGGTGACGCCCGGCTGCTGCCGGAGGTAGTCGGCCGCCTTGTCGACGTCGTCCACGTAGATGGCGAAGTGGTGGCCGCCGACGTCGCTGTTGCGGGGCAGCCGGCGGGCCTGTTCCGGTGCCGTGTACTCGAACAGTTCCAGGTTGGTGGTCGGACCGAGCCGGAGCATGGCGATGTTCGTCGAGGCCCGCGGGTCGACCCCGAGCTTGCGGGTCATCCAGTCGCCCTCCTGGTCCTGCACGGCGTCGAGCCGGTAGGCGAGTTCGGCACCGATCACGTCCACGAAGAAGTCGACCGCCTGGGCCAGGTCGGGGACGGTGTACGCGATGTGGTGAACGGACCTGGCGCCCGGTATTCCGGTCATGCGAACCTCGCTCTCTCACTCCCGCGGGTGGCCCCCCGGGATTCTGCCGGACAACTCCGTTGAGAATGCCGCTGATTCACCCGGCGGGCAACCGTCCGGGCGGAAGTGTGTCAAGGTGCCAAAGTGGGGGCGCGGATATTCACGGCCCCCATCGCCTGTGCTGTGCTGGGAGGGCAATCGCAGAGTTCTGTCCACCATTCGAATGGAGCTGATCCATGTGACCATCGCTGCCGAGTTGCACATAGCCGGCTATGTGGCGCCGGGATTCGAGCGCGTGCGCGCGGAGTTCGAGCGCAATCTCGTCGAGCGCGACGAGCTGGGGGCGGCGTTCTCCGTCCACCTCGGCGACCAGCCGCTGGTCGACCTGTGGGGCGGAGTCGCCGACGCCGGCACCGCCGCGCGCTGGGAGCGCGACACGCTGCAGACAATCTTCTCCGGGAGCAAGGGGATCACGGTCACCGCGCTGCTGCGCCTGGTGGACCGGGGAGACCTGGACCTCGATCGTCCGGTCGCCTTCTACTGGCCCGAGTTCGCCGCCGCGGGCAAGAGCCGGATCACGGTGCGCGAGGTGGTCACCTTCACCGGGCGGCTGCCCGGCCTGTGGGCGCCCGTCAGCCAGCACCAGGCCAACGACCCGGTCGAGATGGCCCGGTTGATCGCCGCCCAGGAGCCGGAGAGCGACGACCGTGCCCAGGGCATCCTCTACGGCCCGTTCACGGCCGGCTG
This sequence comes from Kitasatospora sp. NPDC008050, assembly GCF_042957465.1. NCBI lineage: Bacteria > Bacillati > Actinomycetota > Actinomycetes > Kitasatosporales > Streptomycetaceae > Kitasatospora > Kitasatospora sp. NPDC008050. The sequence continues at coordinate 143,059 of NZ_JBIBIJ010000009.1, read as the reverse complement.
GATCATGGGCGAGCTGGTCCGGCGGGTGGACGGGCGGCCGCTGGACCGCTTCTTCCAGGCGGAGCTCGCCCGGCCGCTCGACCTGGACATCCACTTCGGCACCGGGCCCGAGCTGTGGCCGAGGCTGGCCCGGACCAGCTACGGCACCAACTTCCTGGCCCAGTTCACCGGCTTCTTCCACAGCGGCGACCCGCTCACCCAACGCATCTGGCAGAACCCGCAGCCCTTCCCGGACGACGAGGGCGTCTGGGCCACCCCCGAGCGGCGGGCCGCGCTGATTCCGGCGATCAACGTCAGCGGCACGGCACGGGCGTTCGCCAAGCTGTACGGCATCCTGGCGGCCGACGCCGTTCGCTCGCCGGACGAGCCGCCGCTGCTGCTGTCGCGCCGGACGCTGGACGACGCGCGCCGGGTGCACGCCCGCAAGACCGACCAGCTGATCGACGTGGTGATGGCCTACGGCGGTGGCGGCTACCGGCTGCGCACCGCGGAGCGCCCCGGGCCGGACGGTGAGACCTTCGGGCACGACGGCGGCGGCGGCTCGGCCAACCAGGCCTGGCCGCGGGTGGGCCTGGGCGTCTCGTACGTGATGAACCGCCTGATCGCGCTGGGGCCGGACGACAAGCGGGCCGGCTCGCTGCTCAAGGCACTGGCCGCGGACGTGGCCGACCTGGGCCTGCCGACCGCACCTCGCTCCTGAGCGAGCCGCTCCTGGCCGGCCGCGGCACCGCGGCCGGCCAGGAGGCCGGGAAGCCGGGAAGCCGGGAAGCCGGCGCAGGAACTCCCGGCAACTCCCGGCAGCGGCAAGAACGCGCAGGACCGGAAAGGGCCCCGAGATCACTCGGGGCCCTTTCCGCATGCGGCCCACCCGGCGGCACATGCTGCCGGGTGGGCACCGGGTCACTCCGTCTCGGCCGCGTCGGCGATGGCGTCCAGGCGGGCGATCTGGTCGTCCGTCAGGGTGATGTCCAGGGCGCCGAGGTTCTCGTCCAGGTGCTTGACCGAGGTGGTCCCCGGGATCGGCAGGACGACCGGGGAGCGGTGCAGCAGCCAGGCCAGCGCGGTCTGGGCCGGGGTGGCCCCCACCTCGCGGGCCACGGCGGCGACCGGGCTGTCGGCGCCGGCGTGGCCGCCGATGGCGATCGGGAAGAACGGCATGAAGGCGATGCCGTGCTCGGTCGCGTAGTCCAGCACGTCGTCGTGCTGGCGGGCGGCCAGGTTGTACCAGTTCTGCACCGAGGCGATCGGCGCGATCCCGCTCGCCTCGCGCAGCTGCTCGACCGTCACCTCGGACAGGCCGATGTGCCGGACCTTGCCCTCGTCCTGGAGCTGCTTGAGCGCGCCGATCTGGTCCGCCAGCGGCACCTCGGGGTCGATGCGGTGCAGCTGGAGCAGGTCGATGCGCTCCACCCGCAGCCGGCGCAGGCTCAGCTCGGCCTGCTGGCGCAGGTAGGCCGGGTGGCCCACCGGCACCCACTCGCTGGGGCTCGGGCGGGTCATGCCGATCTTGGTGGCCAGCACGAGGTCGGCCGCGTAGGGGTGGAGGGCCTCGGCGATCAGCTCCTCGCTGCCGCCCAGGGCGTAGCAGTCGGCGGTGTCGATCAGCTGCACGCCCCGGTCGACGGCGTGGCGCAGCACGTTGACGGCGTCGGCGCGCGGCGTCGGGGGCTGCCACACGACCGCCTCGGTCGGCGGAATGTCCGGGGTGTCGGCCAGCCGCATCGTGCCGTAGCCGATCCGACGGACCGTCAGCTCGCCGAGCTGGAGGGTCTTCCGGTCGGGCTGGGCGGTGGTGCCGGCTGCGGTGTTCGTCGCGGTGGTCATGCTGCGTTCTCCTAGCGATGTGGGTGCTACGACAGTGGTGCGGGTTCTTCATTCATGGGGGCCGGTGGGCGGCCAGGCGGTGCACGGACACCGCCTGGCCTGGCCGAACGTGTCGGCCGGTGCGGGTGTGGCTGGTCGGGCATCGGTCAGTCGGCCGCCGGTGTGGGGACGGCGACCGGCGTACTGCCGGTGGGGGCGGCAGTGGCGGGCCGGCGGGCCGGGTGGCCGAAGCGGCGCATCGCGGGCTGCTCCACCAGCCGGTACAGCAGCCAGCCGAAGGCGACGCTGAGCAGCAGGGTGATCGCGAGCATGCCCAGTGCGGTGGGGGTGTGCCAACTGCGGGCGCCGGCCGAGGTGGTGGCCGCCAGGCCCAGGGGCCCGTACTGGAAGACCAGGAAGTGGACCATGTAGAAGGCGAAGGAGATCTCGCCCAGCCACCGCATCCGCCGCCCGGCGAACGGCGTCCGCTCTCCCTTGACGTCCTGGACGGCCGCCGCGGCGATCAGCAGCGCTACCGGCAGGGCGGTGGGGGCCACCAGGCCGTAGGAGTCCGGCAGGTACACCATCAGTGCGTAGCCACCGGCCAGCAGGAGCAGGGCGGTTGGCCAGCTCAGGCCGATCCAGCGGCCGGTCTGGACGATCCGGGCCATCAGGATGCCGAGGGCGAAGTCCAGCAGCCGGGTGGCCGGGAGGAAGTAGACGAACCAGTAGCGCAGCATCGAGACCGGCTGCCAGGGTGACAGCGGGGTGCCCGGCAGGAGCTGGGAGACCAGGGGAACCGCGAAGAACCCGACGGTCAGCAGGGCGACCCAGAGCCAGAGGCGCTCGGCCCTGATCCGCTTCACCAGGCGCAGCAGCAGCGGGAAACTGAGGTAGAAGAGCGCCTCACAGGCCAGTGACCAGCTCGGGCCGTTGGTGCCGCCCAGTGCGGTCAGGTTCGGCACCCAGCTCTGCACCAGCAGCAGGCTCGGCACGGTGGCCGTCGCCGTCAGGTCGGTGCCCACCTTGATCATGAGCAGCAGTCCGACGAACCAGGTCACCAGGTGGTTCGGGTAGACCTTGAAGAACCGCCGGCGGTAGAACCGGCCGGTCCGGTCCGCCGGCCGGGCCGACCAGGTCAGCACGAACCCGCTGAGCACGAAGAAGAAGCCGACGCCGAGGAATCCCGCCCTGCTGAGGTAGGTGCCCATGAAGGAGTCGATGCCCTGGTCGGTGAAGGCCTTGGCCACCGACGCATGGGTCAGGAACACCAGCAGCGCGGCGATGAACCGCATGCCGGTCAGCGAGGGGAGCCTGGACTGTCCTGCCCTGGAGTCGATCTGACGGGTCGTCATCACGACCCCTGGGCGGCGGGCAGCCGGATCGACTGGCGGTGCCGGAAGAAGTCCCGCGGGTCGTACTGCTGCTTGATCTGCTGCAGCCGGGGATAGTTGTCCTTGTAGTAGAGCGTGGTCCAGGGCACGTTCGAGGTGTTGAACGCCGGGTCGCTGATGTCGCGGTCCGCGTAGTTGACGTAGCAGCCGTCGGTGTTCCGGTTGGGGACCGGGACGCCGCCGGTGTCCGCGTAGACGTCCTGGTAGAACTGGCGCAGCCAGGCCAGGTTGGGGGCGTCGTCGGCCGGCGTCGTCCAGTAGGTCTGGTAGAGCAGCTTGAGGATCGCGCCGCGCTGGGCCACGGCGGTGGCGTCCGGCGCGACCGCGCCGATCCGGCCGCCGAACGACACGACGGCGAGGCCGCCCTCGCTGTTGGCGTAGTCGGTGCGGGTCAGGTTCCGGTAGATCGCGGCGATCTGGTTGTCGGTGAACCCGCGCTTCATGTAGGCCGACTTGTGCCCGCCGCGCATGTTGGGGTCGGTCTGCGAGTCGGCCATGGTGCCGATGTAGCGGACCGCCTTCAGCCACGGCAGCCGGGTGACCGCCCCCTGGTGGGGAACCCCCAGGGCCTGGTCCAGGTTCTGCAGGAAGGCCTCGGCGAGCTGCTCGGCCTGTGGGACGTCGCCGTTCAGCTGGAACAGCATGCCCAGGCTGCCGGAGGCCCGGTGGTTGAGGAAGAGCCAGGTGGTCAGGGCGGTGTAGACCGAGTCGGCACCGCTGTTCTGCTCGTGCCAGGTCCCGTAGGCCTTCACGAACGAGCTGAACCCGCTCTGGGTGACCTTCGCCCAGGACCAGGAGGGCAGGGCGATCAGCACCTCGGCCGGCGGCTTGGGCAGCAGGTCCGCGGGGTCGTCGCCGGTGGCGTCGGCGGAGCGGAACCAGTAGCGGGTGACCACGCCGAAGTTGCCGCCGCCCCCGCCGGTGTGGGCCCACCACAGCTCGCGGTTCGGGTCGCCCGCCTCTCGGGTGGCGACCACCGCCTTGGCGCGCCCGGTGGCGTCCAGGGTGACCACCTCGACCGCGTAGAGGTGGTCGACCACCAGGCCGTGCTTGCGCGACAGGTTCCCGTAGCCGCCGCCCTGGACGTGGCCGCCGACGCCGACCGCGAAGCAGACACCGCCGGGTATGGTCACCCCCCAGCCCTCGTACAGGGCCTCGTAGACGTTCAGCAGGGTGGCGCCGGCCTCGACCGCGAACGCCCGGCGCTGCGGGTCGTAACCGACGGCGCTCATGAGGCTCATGTCGACCACGACCTCGACGTCGGGGTTGAAGACGAAGTCCTCGTAGCAGTGCCCGCCGCCGCGCACGGTGAGCCGCTGCGACCGGTCGGCGGCGTCCTGCACCGCCCGCACCACCTGGTCGGTGCTGCGCGGCAGCCGGATGCCCTTCGGCTTGCCCTGCCAGCGCTGGTTGAAGCCGGAGATCAGGTCGATGTAGCGCGGCGCGTCGGGGGCCACCGTCAGCAGCTCGGCGTCGGCCACCGCTCTGGGTGCCGCTGCCGGGCCCGGCTCGGCCGCTCTGGCGGACGCGAGGCCCAGGCCGCTCGCGGTGGCGGTGCCCAGGGTGGCCCCGGCGCCGGCCACGAACGTCCGGCGACTGAGATTACGCATGGTGCTCTTCTCGCTCTCTGTCAGATCTGGTCGTGGTCAGTCGAGTTGGGGGATGCGCGGCGGCAGTGCGTCGCTGAGGGCGCCCGGTACCACGCGCACGCTCAGCAGCCGCAGGCCGTCCGGTCCGGCCGTCACGGCGACCTGTTCGGCGGCCGGCAGCAGGAGCAACCCGCCCGGCAGTAGCCGCTGTTGCTGGTCACCGTGGAGCGCGGTGCCGTGGAGCGCCGCGCTGTGGAGCGCGGTGCCGTCCCCGGCGAGGACGAACAGGGCCTCCTCCACGCCGTCCTGGGCCAGGTGGGTGAGCCGGTCGCCGGGCGGGAGCTGCCACAGGTCGACCGCTTCGCACTCGCTGTGCAGCATGCCGCGGCGCGCGAGGCAGTTCCAGAGCCGGGCGGGGCCGGCCGGGGCGGCGGTCGGCAGCGACCGCACGGGCCTGATGGTGCGACTGATGATCACCGCTGCTCCGCCCTCGGCACCGCGAGCTCGGCGTGGAAGAACTCCAGGCCCTCCTGGTCGGCGCTGATGGTCGCGTCGACACCGAGCGGCAGCGTCACGGCGGTTCCGGCGCCGAGCGCCACCGTGGTGTCGCCGGAGCTGACCCGGCCCGATCCGGTCAGGATGAACATGGTGTGCTCGCCGGCCCGGGAGGAGAACGCCTGCTCGTCGCCGGCCGCCAGGGTGCGGATCTCCACCAGGCGCAGTGGGCCGGTGAAGACGCCGGTGGGGTCCACCGTCCGCTCCGCGCGCAGGTCGTGCAGCTTCATGGTGTCGGAGTGCCTTTCGGTTGCGTGCGGTGCGTGCGGTCCGTCCGGTGCGGGCGGTCCGTCCGGTGCGGGCGAGGGCAGCTGGTGCAGCACCGCCGAGGTGGCCGGGGCGGGCATCTCGATCACCAGCCACTCCAGCGGGCCGTCCGCCTCGGTGCCGGTGTTGCGCAGGCCGTGCACGGTGCCGATCCCGGTGAGCAGCAGGGACCCGGGCTCGGCCGGCCGGGTCGTCCCGTTGACCAGGAACTCGCCGCGCCCGCTGAGGATGAAGTAGATCTCCTCGGTGCGGGTGTGCCGGTGCTCCCCGCTCAGGCCGCCGGGCGGGATGGCGGCGACCTCCACGGCCTCCCACTCGCCGGCCAGGTGCCGGCGGCTGGCCAGGCACTTCCAGTGGGTCAGGCCCGGGGCGCCGTGCACACCGTAGATCTCGGCGGCCTCGCGGGTGTCGGCGACCAGGATCGCGCGCGAACCGTCAGACACGGCTGAGCTCCCGGGCGGCGAGAGTGCGCAGGTCCTCGACGGCGACGGCGAGTTCGCCGTGGCTGACGTCGTTGACGAAGACCGCGTCGCCGATGCCGACCGGCAGCGGCAGCCGCTGCTCGCCGTCCCGGTGCCGGACGGTGTCCTGCAGTGCGCGGGCGAGCAGGTCGGCGTCCAGCAGGTCGTGGTGGCGCGGCAGTTCCAGCGCGCGCATGACGCCGAGCACCCGGTCGCGCTGCTGGGTGTCGAGCAGCCCGCGCCGCCAGCCGAGGACCGTGGTGAGCGCCATGTCGATGCAGACGGCCTCGCCGTGCAGCAGGGCCGGCAGGGCCCGCATCTCCAGGGTGGGGCTGAAGGTGTGGCCGTAGTCCACGATGCGTTCGAGCGTGTGCTCCCACAGGTTCGGCTGGAGCTCTTCGAGCATGCCGTGGATGGCCAGGCGGATCACCTGCTCGGCCGGGTCCGCCGGGTCGGTGCCGCCCTGGAACTTCTGGTCGATCAGCCGCGGGCCGTGCTCTTCGAGCAGGTTGAACAGCTGGGCGTCCTTGATCAGCGCCATCTTGAGGATCTCGGCCATCCCGTTGGCGATGTGCCGGCGCTCGACGGTGGCCAGGAAGGACCGGTCGAGCAGGGTGAGCGAGGGCGCGAAGTAGGTGCCGAGGCGGTTCTTGTGACCGTTGAAGTTCACCCCGGTCTTCACCCCGATGCCCGCGTCGACCAGACCGATCAGCGTGGTGGGCACCCGGACCACCGGGGTGCCCCGGCGGTAGAGGTTGGCGACCAGGCCCACGATGTCCAGCAGCACGCCGCCGCCGATGGCGATGATCGGCTCGCGCCGCCGGTCCAGGCCGAAGGAGTCCAGGGCGACCACGATCTCGGAGGCGGTCTCGAACTCCTTGACGGTCTCCTCGGCGCGGACCACCTGCAGGAAGTAGTCGATGTCGTGGTGCTCGAAGAAGCGGCGGATCCGGTCCCCGTGGCACCGGTCAACCTCGGCGTCGATCACCACGAACCGGCGGCTGCGGCCCTGGGCGGGGGCCGCGTGCTCGATCAGCGCGCGGTTGCCCGGCTCGAACACGTCGTGGCAGATCCGGACCTCGTAGTCGACCGGCTTGACCGCGCGGACCCGCCAGGAATTCGACAGTTCACTGAAGTCGAGACTGCTGGAATGCGTTTCATCGGTGTTCATTGGTTTCCCCCTGTAAATCGCTTGGTGACTTTCAGGTGTCCTGCGGTTCAACGGCCGATGCGATGCGGGTACCGGCCGAGTGCCAGGGCCGCATACGCCGCGGAGGCGAGCGTCATGTGCCGGTGCCAGCCCGGCTCGGACTTTCCCTCGAAATCGCGGAGGCCGGCCCGCCGGACGGTACCGGCGCGGTCCCTTTCCACTTCGTCGGCCAGCTGGATCAGCCGGTGGAAATCATGGGCCCGGATGGGCTCGGTGTTCGTCAGCCAGAATCCGGAGCCCGGCAGGGCGCGCGGACCGCATTCGCTGTACAGGAACAGGTCGTCGCCCGGTCGGCCCGGCGCGGCGTGCGGCAGCGCCACCCGCACGACCCGGGCCTGCACCCCGGGCGGAGCGTGGCTGCCCGGCAGCAGCCGGGCGCCGGGCGAGCAGCCGAGCAGCTGGGCCGCCAGCGGTTCGGGCCGGCCGTGGCCGGGTGCGGCCGGCACGGTGAGCCGGGTGGCCGCGGCGATCCGCACCGCCACCCGCAGGCCGAGCCGCCGACCGGCCTCGAACAGCGCGCCCGGCTGGACCGGCGCACCGTCCCACAGCAACGTCGCCGAAGGGGTGGCGGCCAGCTGGGCCCGCAGCGGGCGCAGCAGCGCGTCGATCGCCGGGGCCGCCGGGGCGCCGGCCGACTGGAGCTGCCAGGCCACCGGTGCGGTCAGGCCCGGGGCCGCGTACCAGAGCCCGAGTGCCTGCTGGTCGCCGTCGAACGGTTCACGCCCGGCGGCCGGGTGCGGGCCCGGCCCGCCGTGGCCCGCGGGCGCGGCGGCGACTCTGCCGCCCAACCGCGCGCCGGACTTGGCCAGCGGCATGGCGCCGACCAGCCAGGCCCGTGGGGCCGAGACCTCCACCAGCCGGGCGGCCAGCGACCGGCGCACCGCGTCCCACTGCCAGGGCGAGTTGCAGACGAAGTGGTGCAGCCGCTGGTTCGCCCCGTGGTCCTGGAGCGACCGGGCCATGTTGCGGATGGATTTGCGTCCGGGAGTTCCGAGAAGTCCGCGCAGGTATTCCGCCGCCTTGATGCGGTAGTCGGCCCGGCCGACGGACGAGAAAAGCCTTTCGCAGAGCTCCTGGGCGATTTCCTCGGTACTGCTCCCCCATGCGGTGGCGCTCATTGTGGTGCTCGTTGTGGTGCTCGTTGTGGTGCTCGTTGTGGTGCTCATTGTGTATCACCTCCTTTCGGCTGTGAAAGAATCCTCTGCCGTTGACCGGGGCGGGGTCAATTCGGGTCGTACAACTTCGGCAAGTCCGTGTTTCGCTGCTGCGCACGGGCCCATTCCGGTGCGCGGAACGGCGCCGGGACAGGCCGAAGGAAGAGGACGATTCGGGGCAGGCCGGTTCGGGGCAGACCGGAGCAGCTCAGGCGGAGGTGGACAGGCTCTCCCGGGAAACCCTGTCCGGCCGGCCCGCCGAGTGACGGCCGAACGCGTAGGCGGCGGAGACCATGGTCATGTGGTGGTGCCAGCCGAGGTAGGAACGGCCGGAGAAGTCCCGCAGGCCGAACTCGGCACCCAGGCGGTCCACGGTGCCGCGGGTGCTCGCCGCCGATTCGATCAGGGCGAGGATCCCGGGAGCCTCCTCGGTGAGGCCGGTCAGCCAGTACCGCCGGGGGCCGCCCGGGTGGCAGCTGTGCGCCCAGAGCCAGTGGACGGGCGCGCCGTTCTCGGCCGGCAGCTGGACCGGCACCCCGCGCAGCGTGGGCTGCGGCCCGCCGCCGGGTCGCAGCCGCGGCCGCGGGAAGAGCGCCTCGGCCTCGACGCCGCCCGACCGGCCGGTCCCGAGCCGGCCCGCGGCCGCCTGGAGGGCGGGCCGCACGAGCTGGCCGGGACGGGCTTCGAGCAGGTACGGGATGCCCCGGCGGGCCAAGGCGCCGGCCAGCTGCGGCAGTTGCTCGGTGATGCCGAGGTCGGCGATCAGCGGGGCGGGCGGCTGGTGGGCGGCCAGCCGGTCGACCATGTCCACCAGGAGCTGCCAGGCCGGGCGGGGACCGGCGCTCTCGGGGATCCGGGCGCGGGCCCGGCGCTGCGGCTCCTCGGTCCAGCTCGGGTCGAGCAGCAGGGACCAGTCCACCGGCAGGGCCTCCCGCCCGGAGGCGATGAACAGCCCTGCTGCGACCTGGCACTTGACGGTGCGCCCGACCGACGGGTCGAAGCGGCGGTGGACGCCGACCGCTTGGTCACCCCGCTTGGGGATCACCGCCAGGGTGGCCGTCCAGGCGCGGACCGGGCCCTCCTGGCTGGCGACCCGGGTCAGCGCCCGGCGGGCCGGACGCCAGTCCCAGGGACTGTCGTTGATGAACTGCTGGAGCGAGAGCGCGGCGGTGCGGCTGGTGGAGAGGCTGGCTGCCAGGTTCGACAGCGACTTGCGGCCCGGCGCGGCCAGTAGTCCGTGCAGGTAGGCGCGGGCCCAGCGTCGCTGGTCCACCCGGGTCAGGTGGGCGAAGACCTGCTCCGTGAAGCGGGTGATCGCGGCTTCGCCGGCGGGCGGCAGCGGTTGCGCGTCCATGTAGACCTCCCCGAGGTGCGCGTGTCGACCTCCAAAAGAATAGCGAACGATCGCTTTGTTTTTCACTCCGGAGCGTCCCCGGGCGCGATTTTGGCAAGTCTCCGCTCCGGGAACGAGGTTGGACAGGGGGTGGCGCGGCCGGGCACGGCCGCGTCCACGGGAGGCGGACGGATCAGTTCCGGTCGGCCGGTCCGGCCAGGGCGCGCTGCCAGATCCGCTGCAGGTCCTGCCGGATCTCCTCGCCGCGCTCCGGGGTGGCCCCCGGTGGCGTGACGACACCGCGCCGCACCGACTCGGCACCCGTCACCAGGCAGTAGGCCAGCACCTCCAGCTCCCGCGCCCCGAGGCCGTGCTCGGCGTCGCTCGCCTGCTGATCCCTCGTCAGAGCGCTTCGCAGAGTGGGCAGCCAGCTCGTGTACCAGTTGCCGGCGGCCTCGGGCTGCTCCCAGCTCAGCCGGGCCGCGGCGCGCACGCCGGGCTCCTCCTGCAGCAGCCGGGTGAGCAGATCGGTGAGGCCCGCGGCGGCGTGGGCCTCACCCTCGGCAACCCCGGCGAGCGCCGCGCGGGTGAGGGCGGCCGCCTCCGCCCGGACCGCGTCCGCCAGGGCGGCCTTGCTGGCGAAGTGGAAGGTCAGCGCCCCCATGGTCACGCCGGCCGCCTGGCTGATCCGGGCCAGCGAGGTGCCGGTGTAGCCGTGCTGGTCGAACTCGACCGCTGCGGCCCGCAGGAGAGCCTGGTGCGTCTGCTGCGCTCGTTCCTGTTTCACGGGCGGCCGTACCGCTCCCCGCCGCGGCGGCCGCACGGGCCGCACGGCGGTGCCGTCACGATGACCTGGGAGGAGGAGAGGCTGAACCACATGGGCGGGGTGTGGCTCCTTCGGCGGGCGCGGTGGCGAAATGCCGCAGTCGGGTGGAGTTCTGACAATACGCCCAGCCTGCCCGGCGACAGCCCGCTCACGGCGGATCACTGACAGCTTTGGCAACTGCCCTCGCACTCCCGGCTCCGACGGCCGCCGCCGCGACTCACCCGGCCGGGCCAGGCCCCGGCCCGCCGGCCAGGTGCGAGCGGTACCAGGGGGCGGCCTCGGCGAGCCGGGCCAGCGGACCGGGCCCGGGGTCGGTGCCGGCCAGCCGCCACACCTCCTCGCTGCGGTACCAGTGGTCCACGGCGAACAGTTCGAGCTGGCGCGCGCCGGCCGCCCCCGGTACCCGGGCGAGCTGGTCCAGGCACTGCTGCCAGGACCAGTCCCGCCGGGGCACCGGGGCAAGCACCGCGTGCTCGGTGAGCGTGTCCAACAGGGCCCGGGCGGGCACCGGTTCGGGGTGGCCGGCATGCAGCACCCCGCCGGGCAGCCGGTCCGCGGAGCAGGCCAGCGCGACGATCAGCCGGGCGAGGTCGGTCACCGCGACCATGCCGAGCAAGGCGTCGCCGCCCGCCCAGCGTCCCGGGACCCGCCGGGTCAGCTCGGCCAGGCAGGGGACGACCCAGCGGTCCCCGGCACCCACCACCAGATGCGGGCGCAGCACCAGGGCACCGGCGTCGAGCGCCGCATGCTCGCCGGCCAGCCGCGTCCGGCTGGCCGGCGAGACCGGCGCGGCCGCGACCTCGCCCACGCCGATGCCCCGGTGCGGGCCGCGCCCGTAGACGGCCGAGGTGGACAGATGGACGATCCGGCCCACCCCCGCTCTGGCCGCCTCCCGCATCAGCGCGCGGGTGCCGTGCACATTGACCGCCGTGCACGCCGCCTCGTCTCCGGAGACCAGCGAGGCGAGGTGGACGAGCACGTCGGCGTCGGCGGCCGCGCCGTGCAGCGTCCGCGGGTCGGCCAGGTCCGCGTGCACCCGGTCCTCCCCGCCGCTCGCGGACGGAACACCGGTCACGGACGGGGCGCCGCTCGCGGACGGAACACCGGTCGCAGGCGAGCGGGAGAGCACCCGGACCCGGATGCCGTGCTCCGGGTGCGCCCGCAGCAGGGACCGCACGGCGGAGCCGATGAAGCCGCTCGCCCCGGTCAGCAGCACGGTGCGGGCGGTCATGCCGATGCCCCGTCCTGCGTGCCGCGCTCGGCCAGGTCGCGCCGCAGCGACTGCGTGACGGGGGCGGTGGCGATGCCGGGGAGCAGGTACCACCACAGGCGGATGATCCGCCCGGGCAGGTCGGCCCGGCCGGTGCGCAGATGGGACATGATCTGCGAGCCGGTGTACGCGGCCACCAGCAGTTGGGCGACCTCCGCCACGTCGACGTCCGCCAGGAGTTCACCGGCCCGCCGCGCCGCTTCGAGCTCGCCGCGGAACTGCCCGGCCCACATCTCGTAGGGGCTGAAGTCCCGCAGCCCGAGCTGGCTCTGCTCCACCGCGAGGGTCACACCGGCCCTCAGCAGCACGTTCTGCTGCAACTCGTCGGCCAGGTACAGGTTCAGACCGATGAGCTGCTCCAGCCCGGCCGGCTGCGCGGGCAGCACGAGGTCGGAGGCCTGCTCGTCGATGACCGCCTTGGCCAGGTCCTCCTTGGACCTGAAGTGGAAGTACATCGCACCCTGCGTCGCCCCGGCCTCGGTGATGATCTTGCTGACGCTCGATCCGCTGAATCCGTACTGGTCGAAGACGAGGGCGGCTGCGCGCAGGATCGTCCCACGGGTGCGTACGGCTCGGTCTTGCTTCGCTCGCGACACGGTGGCTCCAGAGATCTGCTCGACAAACAAAAAGAACGACCTCTATGTTATTCGCCGTGGCGCCCGCCATCCAGCGGGCGTCGACGACCATGCCTGTGGCCATTTCGGGGGAGTGCACACATGTACGGCACAGACCACAGCACCGCCATGCCCAAAACCGGACGAATCGCGACCAATGCGGCGCTGACCGGCCCGCTCGCGCACGGTACCGGCACGACCGGCACGACCACCCTGCTCGCACCCGCGGTGCCCAAGCAGCTGGTCCACAAGAACGCCGCCCACGAGGTCCTGCTCACCGGCTGGCGGCCCACCGGCCCATCGGCCTACCGGGTGAGCGCCCGCTGGCCCCGCCGGCACCGGATCTACGGAGCCCGCCGCGGCCTGCACGACCCGCAGCTCCTGCTGGAGACGATCCGGCAGACCTTCCCGCTGCTCTCGCACGCGGTCTTCGACGTCCCGCTGGGGCACCAGCTGATCTGGGACCAGTTCAGCTACGCCCTGGTACCCGAGGGCCTGAGCGTCGACGCCCCCGGGGGCGAGGAGGTCGAGCTGGACGTCGTCTGCCAGGACCTGCGCCGGCGCGGCACCCGCGTCACCGCCCTGACCCTGGCCTACGTGGTCAGCCGCGCCGGTGTGCCGCTCGCCACGGCCCAGTCCCGGTTCACCGTCCAGACTCCGGCGGTCTACCAGCGGCTGCGGGCCGGACGCGGGGACGCGCCCCAACAGATGTCCCGCGCCGTGCCGTTGACCTTCCCCATCCCCGCGGCCCGGGCCGGGCGCTCCGCCCCGCGGGACGTGACCCTCGCCGCGACCGACCGGTCGCACCGCTGGCAACTGCGCGTCGACACGGCCCATCCGGCCTACTTCGACCACCCGGTCGACCACGTCCCCGGCGCGCTGCTGCTGGACGCCGCCGGCCAGGCGGCCCAGGCGCTCGCCTGTCCGGCTCCGGTGCTGGCCGTGGCGATGGAGTGCGAGTTCTCACACTACGTCGAACTCGACCGGCCCTGCTGGGTCGAGGCCCTCACGCTGCTCCCCGACTCGACCCGGCGCGACCGGGCGCGGGTCACGTTCCAGCAGGGGGCCGAGGACCCGTCCTGCGCCCTCACGGTGACGCTCGCACCGTTCCCGCGGGACTGAGCGGGTCCACGGCGGTCCGGCCCCGACGGGTGGGTCGAGGGTCCCGAGCGGGCGGGACCTTCGACTCTGGGCGGGATCCGGGGAGCAACGCAGCATGGGGTGAATGTCCGCGATCATCGATCATGCCCCTTATACGTCGTTCCACCGCCGACTCGCCCTGGCCTGCTCCGGTGGGCCACTGCTGGACGGTTTCATCCTGAGCATCGTCGGGGTGGCCCTGATCGGCATGAAGCCGGAGCTGGGGCTGAGCACCGCGGAGGTGAGCCTGATCGGGGCCGCCGCGCTGATCGGGATGTTCGTCGGCGGCGCCCTGTTCGGGATGCTGACGGACCGGATCGGGCGCGAGGTGATGTACACCGCCGATCTGCTGGTCATCGCGGCCTGTTCGGTGGGCTCGTTCTGGGTGACCGACGTGTGGGCGATCGTGGCGCTGCGGTTCGTGCTCGGGATGGCGATCGCCGCCGACTACCCGATCGCCACCTCGCTGCTCGCGGAGTGGCTGCCGATCAAGGACCGCGGCCGGCTGCTGGGCAAGCAGATCATCGCCTGGTACGCCGGTTCGGTGCTCGCCTACGGGGTCGGCTACCTCTTCCTCCAGCTGGGCGGGAACGGCAGCTGGCGCTGGATGCTGGCCAGTTCGGCGGTGCTCTGCGCGTTCTTCCTGGTGGTGCGGCGCGGCTCGCCGGAGTCTCCGCTCTGGCTGGCCCAGCACGGCCGGGAGCAGGAGGCGGTCGAGCTGGTGCGCCGTCATCTGGGGCGCGAGGTGACGGCCGAGGAGCTGCGCGGCGGGCCGGCCGAGGGCGGTGAGCGGCTGGACGCCGGCTCGATGCGGGTGCTGTTCAGCCCCGCCTACCGGCGCCGGACGCTCTTCTGCGGCCTGTTCTTCCTCTGCCAGGTGGCGCCGCTCTTCGCGATGCTGACCTTCGGTCCGGCCATCCTGGGCTCCTTCGGCATGCCGGGCGGCACGGTGATGGACACCCTGGGCACCGGAGTGATCAGCCTGGTCTTCCTGCTCGGCTGCTACCCGGCGCTGCGGGCGATCGACCGGCACGGCCGGCGACCGACCATCATCTGGTCGTTCGCGCTGATGATCGTGCCGCTGGTCTTCCTCGGGCTCTGGCCCACGGCTCCGGCGCTGCTGGCGCTCTCCGCGCTGTGCGCCTACGCCTTCCTGTGCGGCGGGCCGAACGTGCTCGACTGGACCTACCCCAACGAACTCTTCCCGACCTCGGTCCGGGCCACCGCCGTGGGCTTCGCCACCTCGGTGAGCCGGATCGGCGCGGCCGTCGGCACCTATCTGCTGCCGATCGCGCTGACCGGTGTCGGCATCGGCCCGACCATGCTGATGGCGGCCGCGCTCACCGCGGTCGGCCTGCTGGTCAGCGTGCGGTGGGCGGAGGAGACCAAGGGCGTGGGGCTGCGGCAGTCGGCGCAGGCCGTGCCCTCGCCCCGGCCGGCCGAGGCCGGCGCGAGGACAGCGGCGACCCTGAGGCCCTGACGCACCGCGAGGCCCTAACGCACGGCGACGGGCTGCGGGAGGGCGGCGAGGGCCAGGAGGATGTCCTCGACGCTCTGTTTCGCATCGCCGAAGAGCATGCTGGTGTTCTCCCGGAAGAACAGCGGGTTCTGGACTCCCGCGTAGCCCGAGGCCATCGAGCGCTTGAAGACGACGACCTGTTCGGCCTCCCAGACGCGCAGCACCGGCATGCCCGCGATCGGGCTGGACGGGTCGTCGGTGGCGGCGGGGTTGACGGTGTCGTTGGCGCCGATGACCAGGACCACCGAGGTGGCGGCGAGGTCGTCGTTGATCTCGTCCATCTCCAGCACGATGTCGTAGGGCACCTTCGCCTCGGCGAGCAGCACGTTCATGTGCCCGGGCAGGCGGCCGGCCACGGGGTGGACGCCGAAGCGGACCTCGACGCCGCGCTCGCGCAGCCGGCGGGTCAGCTCGGCGACCGGGTGCTGGGCCTGCGCCACCGCCATGCCGTAGCCCGGGGTGATCACCACCGAGCTTGCCTGGGCGAGCAGTTCGGCCGCCTCCTGGGCGCGGATCTCGCGGTGCTCGCCCTGCTCGGTGTCGCCGGTCGAGGGGGCCTCGATGCCGAAGCCGCCCGCGATGACGGAGAGGAAGGAACGGTTCATCGCCTTGCACATGATGTAGGACAGGTAGGCACCCGAGGAGCCGACCAGCGCGCCGGTGACGATGAGCAGGTTGTTGTCGAGCAGGAACCCGGCGGCCGCCGCGGCCCAGCCGGAGTAGCTGTTGAGCATGGAGACGACGACGGGCATGTCGCCGCCGCCGATCGAGGCGACCAGGTGCCAGCCCAGCGCGAGCGCGAGCACGGTGACCGCGACCATCAGGCCGAGGCCGGGGCTGACGGTGAACCAGATCGTCAGTGCCACGAACGCGGCGAGCGCACCGGCGTTGAGCGCGTTCTTGCCGGGCAGCGTCAGGGGGCGCGAGGCGATCCTGGCGGAGAGCTTGAGGAAGGCGACGATGGAGCCGGTGAAGGTGACGGCGCCGATGAAGATGCCGATGAAGACCTCGGCGTGGTGGATGCCCAGCAGGTCGGCGGCGATCCGGGTCTGCGCCGAACCGTGCGACTCGACCTCCAGGTAGCTGTCCCAGCCGACCAGCACCGCGGCCAGGCCGACGAAGCTGTGCAGGACGGCGATGAGTTCGGGCATCTGCGTCATCTCGACCTGCCGCGCCCGCCACAGGCCGAGCGCGCCGCCCAGTGCCATCGCGAGGACGATCAGGACGACCGCGCCGGCCGTGATGCTCTGGGCGGCCGCCACCACGGTGGCGACCAGGGCCAGCGCCATGCCGGCGATGCCGTAGCCGACACCGGCCCGGGAGGTGCGGTGCTGGGAGAGCCCGGCGAGGCTGAGGATGAACAACAGGGCGGCGACCAGGTCCGCGGCGTGCGAGGCTGTCGTGGCGGTCATCGGGACTCAGCGCCTTTCCGGGTCCGTCGAGAACGTCGAGAACATGTTCAGCATGCGGCGGGTGACGGCGAAGCCACCGAAGATGTTCACGCTGGTCAGCAGGATCGCCACGCAGGACAGCACGGTGACGAGCACGCTCTCGTGCCCGATCTGCAGCAGGGCGCCGATCACCACGATGCCGGAGATCGCGTTGGTCACCGACATCAACGGGGTGTGCAGGGCGTGGTGCACCTTGCCGATGACGTAGTAGCCGATGACCACCGCGAGGGCGAACACCGTGAAGTTCTCCGCGAGTTGGGCCGGTGCCCAGGCGACGACGGCGAACATCGCCAGCATCCCGGCGCCGATCAGCGCGAAGCGGCCCGCGGGGGTGAGCTTCGGCCGCTTCGGCGCGGCGGGCGGCAGTTCCCGGTCGGCGACGGGCTGCGCGGCGGGGGCCGCCGAGACGGCCACCGGTGGCGGCGGCCAGGTGGTCTCCCCCGCCCGCACCACGGTCACCGCCCGCTGGACCACGTCGTCGAAGTCCAGGACCAGGCGCCCGTCCTTGCCGGGCGTCAGCAGCTTCAGCAGGTTGACCACGTTGGTGCCGAACAGCTGCGAAGCCTGGGCGGGCAGCCGGGCGGCGAGGTCGGTGTAGCCGATGATGGTGACGCCGTTGTCGGTGACCACCACGCCGCCCGGCACGGTGCCCTCGACGTTGCCGCCCTGTACGGCGGCCATGTCGACGATGACGCTGCCGGACTTCATCACCGCCACGTCCGCGGCGGTGAGCAGCCGCGGGGCGGGGCGGCCGGGGATCAGCGCGGTGGTGATGACGATGTCCACGTCCCGTGCCTGCTCGTGGTAGAGCTCGGCGGCCGCGCGGTCGTAGTCGGCGGAGGTCGCCTTGGCGTAGCCGTCGGTGCTCGCCTCCTGGGCGACCTGGACGGCCAGGTACTCGCCGCCCAACGACTTGACCTGGTCGGCGACTTCGGGGCGCGGGTCGGTGGCACGGACGATCGCGCCCAGGCTGGAGGCCGCGCCGATGGCGGCAAGTCCCGCCACCCCGGCCCCGGCCACCAGGACCTTCGCCGGCGGGACCTTGCCCGCGGCCGTCACCTGACCGGTGAAGAAGCGCCCGAACACGTGGGCCGCCTCGATCACCGCCCGGTACCCCGCGATGTTCGCCATCGAGCTGAGCACGTCCATCGACTGCGCCCGCGAGATCCGCGGCACCGCGTCCAGCGCCAGCGCGGTGACCGGCCGCGCGGACAGCGCCGCCAGCAACTCGGGCCGCTGGGCCGGGGCGAGCAGGCCGACCAGGGTCGCGCCGTCACCCAGCCGGGCGATCTCCTCGTCCGACGGCGCGTTGACCTTCAGGACGGCATCGGCCGCCCAGGCGTCGCCGATGCCGGCTCCGGCCTCGGTGTAGGCCTCGTCGGTGAAGCCCGAGCCCGAGCCGGCCTTGGGTTCGACGACGACCTCGTAGCCGAGCGCGAGCAACCCGCGCACGGTCGACGGAGTGGCCGCGACACGGGTCTCGCCTGGGGCGGACTCGGCGACCACACCGATGCGCTGCGGGGGGTGGTGCGTGGAGCCGTGTGCAGACATCTCGTGGCTCTCTCTCGTCACAGGAGCTGGTGCCGGGGATCTGCGGTCAGGGGAGGGACCTCCCCTTGGCCGCAGGAACCTACACGCCCCGGCGCGGCGGACTAAGGAGGCGGAGCCGTGACAAGTTTCACCACGACACCGGACGGCCCGGTGGGTAGGAGGGCCTGATGGCAAGTCATGGCACCAGGGCCGGCGCGGGGCCGATCCCGATGAGTGCGTAACAAACGTTTGGTAGGTAGAGTGACGGCGCTGCCGCCCGCCCGCACCGGCCCCGAGGAGACGCTCGCATGCCCGACCCGGACCGCACCTCCACCTCCGCACCCTCCGCGTCCGCACCCTCCGCGTCCGCACTCTCCGCGTCCACGCTCTCTGCCGACCGGCTGCGGCAGGCCCGCGACCTCACCGCGCAGGCCGGCCTGGACGCCCTGCTGGTCTCGCCGGGCGCGGACCTGCAGTACCTGACGGGGTATCACGCCGCGCCACTGGAACGCCTCACCTGCCTCGTCCTGCCGGCGCTGGGCGAGCCGTTCCTGCTCGTGCCGGCCCTGGAGGAGCCCGTCGCGCAGGCCTCGCCCGCCGCCGGGCTGGGCCTTGAGATCGTCAGCTGGCAGGAGACCCAGGACCCGTACGCGATCGCCGCCGAGCGGCTGCCCGCGCGCGCCGGCGTCGGTGTGGACAACCGGATGTGGGCCGAGAAGGTCATCGCCTTCCAGGCCGCGCTGCCCGGCGGGCGGCAGACGCTCGCCGGTCCGGTGCTGAGCGAGCTGCGGATGCGCAAGAGCCCGGCGGAGATCGCGGCGCTGCGCGCGGCGGGCGCGGCGATCGACCGGGTGCACGCCCGGATGGCCGAGTGGCTCCGGGTGGGCCGCACCGAGCGCGAGGTGGGCCGGGACATCGCGGCGGCGATCATCGCCGAGGGCCACGTCAAGGTCGACTTCGTGATCGTCGGCTCGGGGCCCAACGGCGCCAGCCCGCACCACGAACTGTCGGACCGGGTGCTGGAGGCCGGGGATCCGGTGGTCGTCGACATCGGCGGCACCACCGCGGCCGGGTACTGCTCCGACTCCACCCGCTGCTACGCCCTCGGCGAGCCCCCGGCGGAGTTCCGCCGCCTGTACGAGGTGCTGCTGCGCGCCCAGCGGGCCCAGACCGAGGCCGTGCGGCCGGGCATCACCGCCGAGGAACTCGACGCCGTGGGCCGGGAGATCATCACCGAGGCCGGCTTCGGACCGCGGTTCCTGCACCGCACCGGGCACGGCATCGGCCTGGAGACCCACGAGGAGCCCTACATCGTGGCCGGGTCCGCGCGGCCCCTGGAGCCGGGCATGGCCTTCTCCGTGGAGCCCGGCATCTACCTGGCCGGGCGCTACGGCGCGCGGATCGAGGACATCGTGGTGTGCACGCCCGAGGGCGGCGAGCGGCTCAACCTGACGGAGCGCGAGTTGACCGTCCTGCCGGGCTGACCCGAGGTGCCCCGGGGTGCCCCGGGCAGCTGCCGGTCCGGTCGCGGGGCCGGGCG
Organism: Kitasatospora sp. NPDC008050; assembly: GCF_042957465.1. Classification (NCBI taxonomy): domain Bacteria; kingdom Bacillati; phylum Actinomycetota; class Actinomycetes; order Kitasatosporales; family Streptomycetaceae; genus Kitasatospora; species Kitasatospora sp. NPDC008050. The sequence goes on along the minus strand of NZ_JBIBIJ010000009.1, from coordinate 123,403 downwards.
GGTGCCCGGTCCCGTCAGGGGGCCGGGCGCTCCTCGCGCAGGTGGGCGAGGACGGCGAGGACGCGGCGGTTGCCCTCGGTGGGGTCGAGGTCGAGCTTCATGAAGATGTTGCTCGCGTGCTTGACCACCGAGGCCTCGGTGACGGTCAGGCGCCGCGCGACGGTCTGGTTGTTCAGGCCCTCGGCCATCAGGGCCAGCACCTCCCGCTCACGGGGAGTCAGGCGCTGCAGGGGCCGGGCGGCCGTCCGCTGCTGGAGCAGCACCCGGATCACCTCGGGGTCGACGACGGTCTGACCCGCCGCCACCCGGCCCAGTGCGTCCAGGAACTCCGCGACCTCGCCGACCCGGTCCTTCAGCAGGTAGCCCACCGGCGCTCGGCCCGGGTGCCCGGCTGAGCCGGCTGGTCCCCGGTGTCGACGCCGACCTGTTCCGTCCCGACGCCCGGCGCGGGCGCGAGGTGCGTGAGCAACTCGGCCTGCCCGGCGGGCCGGTGATCCTGTGCGTCGCCCGCCTGGTGCCGCGCAAGGGCCAGGACACGCTGATCCGGGCGCTGCCGCTGGTGCGGGAGCTGGTGCCGGGGACGGTGCTGCTGATCGTCGGCCAGGGCCCCGACGCCGCCCGGCTGCGCCGGCTGGCGCGGCGTCACGCCGACGGCTCGGTGTACTTCGCGGGAGGAACCTCGCACGCCGGGACGGCGCCGTACTACGCCGCGGCGGACGTCTTCGCCGTGCCGTGCCGCACCCGGCGGGCCGGTCTGGAGGCCGAGGGACTCGGGATCGTCTTCCTGGAGGCGGCGGCGAGCGGTCTGCCCGTGCTGGTCGGCGACTCCGGCGGCGCCCCGGACACCGTGCTGGACGGCCGCACCGGATACGTGGTGGACGGCCGCGACCTGCCGGCGGTCGCCCGCGCGCTGGCCCTGACCCTGCTCGACCCCGGACGCGCGGAGCTGGGCTCCGCGGGCCGCCGCTGGGCCCGGCGCGAGTGGTCCTGGGACGGCTCGGCACGCCACCTGGCCCGGCTGCTGTCGCCCGAACACGCCCTGGTCCGGATGTCCCTGGAGGGTTGAGGGCCGTTCCCTGTCCAGCGGAGGTGTCCAGCTCGGAGCAGGCAGCTGGGACGGTGTTGCCGTCGACGAGGGAACGTCAGCAGGTAGGCCCCCTGAGCGACTGCACTGGCACCTGCCCGCCGATGTCTCGGACAGCACGATCCAGTTGGCGATCGTGGCGTTTCAAGAGCTCTGGCGGCGCATTCAGAAGGTCATGGGGATGGGGGAAGTTGGAGAGCGATCTGTGGGAGATCAAACTCTCGAAGATCTTCAATGCCCCGTGGCTCGGCGAGCGCTGACCAATTCCCGTGAGGTGGGTCGCAAGCAGGCGGACGGTGCCTGGCTGCACGAGTGCCCCGAGCTATCCGGACTGCTCGGGGCACTCGTTGTGGTGATTCAGGGGGTGCGGTCGAACGCGGGGGGAGGTCGCTGCCGGTGCAGTCCGCCGCGCCGACGGCCGAGTAGACCTCCGGGGCGGCGTCGGCTGTGCGGGGGGGGGCTGTTGGGTGGCCCGGCGCCGGTCAGGGGCGGCCGAGGGCTCGGAAGGTCCAGCCGGCCTGGCGCCAGCGGTCGGTGTCGAGGGTGCCGCGGGCATCGATGGCCTTGGGGACGGCGATGTGCTGCCGCAGGTCGGCCGGGTCCGTCTCGGAGTACTGGGGCCAGTCGGTCAGGTGCAGCAGTAGGGCGGCGCCGGTGAGGGCCGAGACGGGGTCGTCGGCGTAGTCGAGCGACGGGTGCGCCCGGCGGGCGTTCTCCATCGCGGCGGGGTCGTGGACGGTGACCTCGGCCCCGGCCCGGTGCAGGACCTCGGCAACGGCGAGGGCCGGCGAGTCGCGGATGTCGTCGGTGCCGGGCTTGAACGCCGCTCCCCAGACGGCAATCCGCTTGCCCGCCACCGTGCCACCGAGCATCTCCAAGGCCAGCTGGACGGTGCGCTCGCGTCGGCGCCGGTTGATCGCGTCGACCTGGCGGAGGAAGCTCACGGCCTGGTCGGCGCCGAGCTCTTCGGCGCGGTGGGTGAAGCCGAGGAGGTCCTTGGGCAGGCAGCCGCCGCCGAAGCCCAGGCCCGGACGCATCCCCTTGAACCCGATCCGCTGGTCGTAGCCCAGGCCGAGGGCGAGCTGCTGGACGTCCGCGCCGGTCAGCTCACAGAGCTCGGCCATCGCGTTGATGAAGGAGATCTTGGTGGCCAGGAAGGCGTTCGCGGCGCCCTTGATCAGCTCGGCGGTGGGCAGGTCGGTGACGATCAGTGGGGAGCCCGCCCCGAGAATCTCCGCGTAGACGGACCGGAAGATCGCCTCGCTGGCGGTGTCGCCGTCCTCGATGCCGAGCACGATGCGGTCCGGCCGCAGAGTGTCCTCGACGGCCAAGGACTCGCGCAGGAACTCCGGCGACCAGGCCAGGTGGAGGTTGGAGCCGGGCCGGGCGTGCTCGACCAGGATCTGCCGCAGCTGAGCGGTGGTGCCCACCGGGACGGTGGACTTGCCGACGATCAGCGCGTGGTCGCGCAGCCGCGGCGCCAGGCGCCGGACGGCCGCCTGGAGGTGGGTGAGGTCGTAGGCACCGCTGTCGGGCTGCTGCGGTGTGCCGATGCCGAGGAAGTGGATGTCGGCGAAATCGGCGGCCTCCGCGTAAGAGGCGGTGAAGCGCAGGGTGCCCGCGGTGGTGTGCTTGGCGAGCAGGTCGTCCAGACCGCGCTCGACGAACGGAGCCTGGCCCTTGTTCAGGGCCTCGACCTTGTGGGTGTCGGTGTCCATGCCGAGCACCTCGTGGCCGAGCTCGGCCATCGCGGCGGCGTGAGTGGCGCCGAGGTAGCCGGTGCCGATGACGCTGATCTTCACGGTGGGTCCTCCGGTAGGGGCGGTGCGGGAAGGCAGCCCGCCCTCACCCCGACCGGGGGGGTCAGGCAGGCCGGGCGGCCAGGAAGCGGTGGATGCCGTCGAGGATGAACGGCGGGATGTCCAGGACGGTCAGGTGCTCGGGGTCGAAAAACTGGAGCTTGACGCCCTCGGCGAGCGGCAGCGCGCTCTCGTCGCCGTCCCAGGAGCCGATGTAGAAGGTGATGATCTGCCCGGAGCCGTGCGAGTCCTTGATCTCGAACAGCTCGACCAGACCGTGCTCGGCGGTGAGGCCGGCCTCCTCCTGGAGCTCGCGGACGATCGCCTCGGCCGGGGTCTCGCCGGGGTCGCAGCCGCCTCCCAGCAGACTCCAGTGGTCGGGCCAGGCAATGTGGCCGAGATCGTCACGCAGGTGCAAGAGGAGCTGGCCGCGCCGGTTGATGATGATCGCGACCGCGCCGCGGGGCTCGGCGGCGGACGGCTCGTCGGGAAGGGTCTGGGAGTCCATCCGCACAACGTAGTCACCTGACGGCCGGTCATGCCGCAGCCCTCACCCGTTGGTCGAAGAACCAGGCGGCTGCCATCAGGGCCTGCATCCGGGTCCGGTCGAACCGCCCGCCCGGCCGCAGGCCGCCCTCCAGCAGCGGCCGCAAGCTCCGTGGCGCCTCGGTGAGGGCGGCAGTGATGTGCGCGGTTGCCCAGCCCTCCAGTAGGCCACTGAGCCAGCTGGGGACCGGTGAGGCGAAGCCGAGCTTGTCCCGGCTGCCCCAGACCTCCGGCGGCAGCCCGAGCGCCTTGGCGGCGTCCCGCAGGATCCGCTTGCCCGCCGCCGGATCGGCGATCTTGTGCTCGGCCGGCAGGCGGTAGGAGAACTCGACCAGGTCCCGGGCCAGGAACGGCGAGCGCCGCTCCAGGGCGAACGCGGAGGCAAGCTTGTCCGAGGTCATCACCAGCGGGCGCCAGGCCGTGGCCAGGTCCGCCAGCGTCAGCCCCCGTGCCAGGTCGCCGCCGGCCCGCGCCAGGGCGTCGGCAGCCAACTCGCGGACCCGCCCGTCGGGGTCCGATCCGCGCAGGATGAGCCGGACGATCGCCTCCGCCGGTCCGAGCGGTTGGTCGGCCGCGTGCAGGAGCTTTGAGGCCAGCGGCCGGTAGGCCTCCAGACCCGCCGTCAGGACGGCCTCGGGGCCGAAGAGGACGAGTGCGTGGCGGACGTAGCCCATCAGGAACTCGTCCGGGCCGAGCCCGCCGACCACGACTCGCAGGCCGCGCTCGGCGACGGCCCGGTAGGCCATGTGCTCGGAGAAGGTGGACGCGTTGCCCATCGGGTAGTCCAGCGCGGCCATGATCTCCGGCAGCGACTGGGTGAAGTCCTCGATCGCGGGCTCGATCACCAGCAGCTCGGCCCCGATGTCTCGGGCGACCATCGCAGCGATCTTCGACTCGTCGAGGCGGTCCTGGCCCGGGTAGCGGACCGTCACGCATACCGGCGGCCGCATCAGGTAGGCCAGCACCGAGGAGTCCAGCCCGCCTGAGAGAAGGAGCGCGAAGTCCCCGCCGGGGGCCCGCAGCGGGACCTGGTCGGCCAGCAGGACCGAGAACCGGGCCAGCGCGGCCTCGTAGTCGCCCTGCCAGGGCTCACAGTCCTCCAAGCGCCACCAGGTCCGCTGGTCCAGCGATCCGGTGGCGACCTCGAAGGTCAACAGGGTGGCCGGGGCGAGGAGCTGGATGCCCTGGAAGGGGGTGTCGACGCCGGTCGGCGTCTCGATGGAGAGCATCTCGGGGCGGACGACCAGCGGGGCTGTGCCGTAGCCGGTCAAAGTGGTGACCTCGGAGGCGAACGCGAGCCGTCCGCCATCGAGGCGCCAGTAGAGCGGCTTCTCGCCGAGCCGGTCCCTCGCCAGGAACAGCCGGCCCTCGCGCGGGTCGTAGGCGGCCAGGGCGAACATCCCGTCCAGCCCGTCCATGCAGGCCGGCCCGAGTTTGGCCCAGGCCCGCAGCACGAGGTGGGCGTCCGTCTCACCCGGCTCCAGTTCGATGCCCCAGGCCGCTGCCTGCTGTCGGTAGTTGTAGATCTCGCCGTTGAAGGTCAGCAGCACCCCGGTGGCCGGGTCCCGGTAGGGGTCGGGCTGGGCGGTGCGGTCGACGATCAGCAGAGTGTTCATGGACAGCACCGCCCGGCTGTCGGCCGAGGCGAGTTGGCGGGTGCCGTCGGGCCCGCGGTGGTGCTGGGCCAGCCCCATCGCGGCGACGGTGCTCTTGTGCCTTGCGGCGTCCGGTCCGGCCAGTCCTGCGATTCCGCACATCTGCCTCACCCCCGAGAGTGAATCGGTGGAAGCCTCCGCCGGGAGGTTTTCCCGGCTCCCGGCGGAGGCCCGGAGCACCAGACAACCGTCTGCCGCAGGGAAGGGGCAGGGCTCGCAGGGGGGCTCACAACTCGCGAAAGCGGTTCACCGCGAGCAGCGAAGGCACTACCCTCGGTGATCCGGTGTCAGATGCCGGGCGTACGACTTCTCGTGCCCAGTCGAGTACGAACCCGCTGCCGAGCCGGCGGGACTCCTGAGGGGGACGCTGTGGCGTCGACCACCCGCCGGACCAGGCCGCCGAACGCGGACCTGGCCCGGATGATCGAGATGTGCGGCGGGGCCAGCCACAAATCCTTGGCCCACCGCGTGAACCAGCTCGCCGCCCAGGCCGGGCTGACCACGGACTATTCGCATACCTCGGTGGCCAACTGGTGCCGACGCGGCATGATCCCCAAGTGGCCGGTGCCCAGGCTCCTGGCTCAGGCGATCGGGGAGCGGCTGGGGCGGCCCGTTCAACTCGCGGAGATCGGTATGGCCGACGCGCAGACACCGGACGCGGATGTGGGGTTGGATTTCCCGCGAGACCCCGCCGACGCCGTGCGCGTCGCCACTTCGTTCTGGAGTTCCGTGAACCGCCGCGCCTTCCTCACCGGATCGGGCTTCGCCGTGTCCGCGTTCGCCACCCCGGTGACCCGCTGGCTGGGGACCCCTGCCGACGAGACCGCCGCCCACCGCGGCAGCGTGCGCGTCGGCGCCGTCGACCTCGCCGAACTGCGGGACGCCGCCGACGACGCCCGCCGCTGGGACTCGAAGTACGGCGGCGGGAACTGGAAGGCCAACTCCGTGACCGCCTGCCTTCAGGAACGGGCGATCCCGCTGCTGAACGGCTCCTTCACCGACGGCGTCGGCCGGGAACTGTTCTCGGTGACCGCTGAACTGTCCCGCCTGGCCGGCTGGACCGCGTTCGACGTCGGCCAGCACGACGCCGCCCAACGGCACTTCATCCAGGCCCTGCGCCTCGCGCGGGCCGGCGGCGATGTCCAGCTCGGCTGCTACGTCCTGACCACGATGGCGATGCAGACCCTGCTGCGGGGCTTCGCCGGCGAGGCCATCGACATGACGCAGGGCGCCTTCCAGCGCGCCAAGGGCGAGGCGGCCCCGCGGGTGCTGGCCTTCACCAAGCTGATCGAGGCCAGGGCCCACGCCCGCGACGGCGACGCCAGGGCGGCCTCCGCCGCGCTGGCCGCCTCCGAGACCCTCCTCGGGCAGGCCCGCGACGGCGGCGAGGAACCCGCCTGGATCGACTTCTATCAGCACGCCCGGCTCTCGGCGGACGCCGCCGAGATCTTTCGCGACCTCAAGAACCCGAAGGCCGCGCTGGCGTGGAACGCGCAGGCCGCCGCCATGGCGCCCGGGGTGTTCACCCGCTCGGTCGGGATGCGGCTGGCGATCGTCGGAACAGTCCACCTCCAGGACCGCGACCTCGACCACGGGCTCCAGCTCGGCCACCAGGCCGTCGACATCCTCGCCCGCGTCGAGTCCAGCCGGGCGAAGGACTACGTCCGCGAGTTCAACACCGCACTCACCCCCTGGCGCCGCGAGCCGCAGGTCATCGACTTCCTCCACCGGACCCGCGAGGAGCTCGGCGTCGCGGCGTGACCGGTCCGGCCCGGTCCGGCCCGGTCCGGTCCGGTCCGGTCCGGTTCCCGGCAGCCTTGCTGCCGGGAACGAGCCATCATCAGGGCAGTCGTCAACGGGCTGCGGCCGGGCGGCCGCAGCCGGGGTCAGGTCAGTGCTGCTGGGCGGCCTTGATCTGCTGCCAGGAGCGGGGCGCGGCAACCGGGGCGGCGGCGGACAGGCGGGCCTTGGCGGCCGTCGGGAGGGACGGCTTGGACGGGGTGTAGAGCCAGGCCTGGAACAGGTCGCCGAGCTTCTTGCCGGAGATCTTCTCGGCGAGCGCCTGGAACTGGGCGATCGTGCCGTTGCCGTAGGCGTGCTCGGCGGGCCAGGCCTTGAGGAGCTTGAAGAACGCGTCGTCGCCGATGGTGTTGCGCAGCACCTGGATGGCGAGCGCACCCCGGTCGTACACCGCGTCGGCGAACTGGTCGGCCGCGCCGGGGTCGCCGGGCTTGACGGTCCAGAAGGCGTCGCCGGCCGGGTGCGAGGCGTAGACGTAGTCGGCGAGCTGCTGGGCGGTGCCCTCGTCCTCGTGCTCCGACCAGAGCCACTGGGCGTAGGTGGCGAAGCCCTCGTTGAGCCAGATGTCGCTCCAGCGCTCCAGCGAGACGCTGTCGCCGTACCACTGGTGCGCCAGCTCGTGGACGACCACCGAGGCGTTGGCGCCGCCCGCGAACTGCGCCGGGCTGTAGAAGACCCGGGTCTGGGTCTCCAGCGCGTAGTGGGTGGACACGTTGGGGACGTAGCCGCCGGCCGAACTGAACGGGTACGGGCCGAAGTAGCCGCTCAGCCAGTCGACCAGCTCGCCGGTGCGCTCGACGCTGGCCCGGGCGGCGTCGGCATTGTCGCCGAGGTCCGGGCTGTAGGCGTTGAGGACGGGGATGCCGCTGGGGCTGGTGCCGGTGGTGATGTCGAACTTCCCGATGGCCAGGGTCGCGAGGTAGGTCGCCTGTGGCTTGTTCTCGCGCCAGTTGTAGCGGGTCCAGCCGAGTTCGGAGCTCTTCGAGGTGAGGACGCCGTTGCTGATCGCCTGGGTGCCGTCGGGGACCAGCACGGAGACGTCGAAGGTGGCCTTGTCCGAGGGGTGGTCGTTACTGGGGAACCACCACCAGGCGGCCTCCGGCTCGTCGGCGATCACCGCGCCGTCCGGAGTGCGCAGCCAGGCGTCGAACCCGTACCGGGTGACCTTGGACGGCACGCCGGAGTACCGGACCACGATGGTGGCCGAACTCCCCTTGGCGAGCGGCGCGTCGGGCGTGATCTGCAACTCCTGGACCCCGGTGTTCGTGAACTTCGCCGGATGGCCGTTGACCAGCACCTGGCTGACGTCCAGCGCGAAGTCCAGGTCGAAGCGGGAGAGGTCCTGGGTGGCGGTGGCCAGCAGCGTCGCGGTGCCCTCCAACTGGTCGGTGGCAGGCTGGTACTTGAGCCGCAGGTCGTAGTGCGAGACGCGGTAGCCGCCGTTCCCGTAGGTCGGGTAGTACGGGTCGCCGGCCCCTGGCGCCCCCGGAGTTGGGGCGGCCGCCGAGGCCGGGACGGTCAGCAGCAGAGCGGCCGCGGCCGCAGCCGAGACGAGCAGCTTCTTGCGCACGGGAATCCTCCGGATCGGTCGTTGGTTGACGCTGTCTCGGATCCTTGTCCCGCCCGGAGGTCGGGTACGCGCATTTTGTGAAGTGTTCATGCTAAGAAACACGCCAATGATCCGGCGTGGGGTCACCAGGGGCACTGGGGTCGGGCGGGGTCACCGGGGGCACCGGGTCACTTGGGTCACCTGAGTCACTTGAGTCAGGCGGACTGCCAGGTGGCGCGGACGAGTTCGCGTTCGGCCGCGGTGAGGTGGAGCGCCGCGGCCAGCCAGGTCTGCGCGTAGTGGTCGTCGTCCGGGTCGCCGAGGCGGCCGAAGACGTCGCGCCGGCGCCGGTCGGCTGCCGCGGCCAGGACGGTGGTGAGGTCCGCGGCGGTGCGGAAGCCGGTGCGGCGCAGCGCCGCCGCATCGGTGGCCGCGCTGCCGTTGCGGGCGGACTCGATGACGGCGCGCCGGCCGCCGGTGATCGCCAGCTCCACCTGGCGGCGGACCCGCCACAGCGGGGAGTCGGCCAGCGGGTCGGAGGCGGGCGGGGTGGAGGCGGGCTGGGCGGAGGCGGGCGGGGTGGACGCGGGCGGGGTGGCCGGCGCCTCGCACACCTCGGCGCTCGGCAACTGGGCGCCCTGGAGCAGGTCGTAGCCGAGATCGGCGCGCCCCTGCCAGTGCGGCGGCAGGGTGAGGGTGGCCTCGGTGCCCGGCACCGGCGCCACGGCCAGCGGCCGCAGGGTGGCGGCCCGGTCCGGGTCGACCCGGGCGAGCACCCGCACCCGCAGGCCGGGCCGACCGGCCAGCCGCGCGAGGTTGGCGGTGTGCGCCAGCTCCGGGTGCCCGTTGGCGGCCACCAGCCGGACCAACGGGCCGTGCGGCGCGCCGGTGGCCGGGTCCAGCTCGCGGGCCAGGACGGCGTCACCGGCGGCGCCGAGCAGCACCAGGTCGCAGCCGACCGGCCGGCGCAGCGGCTCGGTCTGCTCCGGGTCGCCGAGCGGGTCCTCGGCGAGCCGTTCGGCGACGGCCGCCGCCAGCGGGCGGGCGAACAGCGCGGCCACCGGGCCCTCGCTCCAGGCCGGTGCCGCCACCGGGGTGGCCCGCACCCCGCGGCCGGCGCCGAGCCGGCCGTCGGCCGAGAGGGTCGCCCCCGAGATCAGCAGGGCGCCGCGGGACAGTTGGGCGTGGTCGAGCCCGACCGCCCCCAGCGCGAGGGGCGCGGCGGCGGCACCACGGGCGCGCGCCGCACCGCCGGGCTTGACGTCGGCGACCGACAGCCACCGGCCGTCCTCGGTGACCAGGTGGGTGACCACGCCGCCGTACCCCGTGGCGGTCAGCACCGGCTCGCGGCAGGCCCCGAACACCCGCAGCGCGCCGCCGGGCCGGTAGGTCCGGCGGGCGCTGCCGAGCACCGCCGGGCCGGCAGCGCTCCCCGGGCCGGCAGGGCCAGCCGGGCCGGAGCGCACCAGGGCCGTGGTGAGCAGCAGTTCGCGCAGCGCGGCGGCCAGGTCGGCGGTGCGATGGCCGCGATGGCCGGCCCGGGCGCCGCGCAGGCCGCGCACCACCCGCAGCGCGGCGGCCTCGGCGCGGTACAGCTCGGCCAGCCGGGCGGTGTGCGCGGCGCGCAGCAACTCGGCCTGCGGGACGGCCCCGGCGGCGGGTACGCCCGCGGCGAGCACGGCGGCGGCGGCCGTCCAGAGCACCTCGGCCGCGCCGCGCTGCGCCGGGGTCGGCTCGGCGGGGGCCGGCGGGGTGACGGCGGACGGGGTGACGGCGAGTGGCGTGGACTCCCCCGCGGGGGCGGGGTGTTCGGACGCTGCGCGGGCCTCCGGAGCCGGGGAGGCAGCGGGCGGGTCGGCGGGCGGATCGGCGGGCGGATCGGCGAGCGGATCGGCGAGCGGGCAGCAGCCCAGCACGGCCGTCCGGTGCAGGCAGCGCGGTGCGAGCAGGCAGCTGCACCGTGCCTGGTCCGCCTCGGTGACCGCACCGCCGGGGCCGGGGGTCAGGGTGACCAGGGCGTCCTCGCCGCACCGGACGGCGACCGCGCCCGCAGCGCCCGCACCCTGGTCCGGCGCGGGGTGCAGCGGCAGGGCGGCGTACTGCTCGACCGCGTCGTCGAGCCTCTTGCGCAGGCGGGTGGTGAGCGCCTCCACCGCGGCCGCCAGCACCTCGGGGGCGACGGGCGGCAGGCGGAGGTCCTCGGCGGCAGTGGTGGTGGCAGGGGCGGCGGTTGTGGCGGCGGCGGTGGTCAATGCGTCTCCGGTCATCGGGCGGCTCCGGTCATCGGGCGTCGCCACGGAGGCGTTCGCCGACCCAGCGGGCCAGGGCGAGGGGGCTGAGGGCGGCCACCGGCATACCGGCGGCGACGAGTTGCCGGGCGACGGGCACCGAGTAGCGCGGGGCTCCGGTGTCGTCCAGGGCCGCGCAGCCCAGCAGGTGCGCCCCGGAGGCAGCCAACGAGCGGACCTCGCCGAGCAGGCCGCCCAGCGGGTAGCCCTCCTCGAAGTCGCTGACGACCACCACCAGGGTGCGGCTGGGCACGGTCACCAGGGAGCGGGCGTGGGCCAGCGCGCCGGCGATGTGCGTGCCGCCGCCGACCTTGACCTCCAGCAGCAGCGAGAGCGGGTCGCTCACCCGGTCGGTGAGGTCGGCCACCTGGGTGGAGAAGGCCAGGAAGTGCGTGGAGAGCGTCGGCACCCCGCCCAGCACGGCGGCGGTCAGCGCGGACCAGATCACCGAGGCCTCCATCGAGCCGGAGACGTCGACCACCAGGATCAGCCGCCAGTCCGCCTCCCGCCGGGAGCGGGTGCTGAACACCGGCCGCTCGGGCACCACGACCGTGCGCCCGTCCGGCAGCCTGCGGGTGTGCGCGAGGTTGGCGCGCAGGGTGCGCGGCAGGTCGATCCGGCCGCCCGGACGGCGGGTCGGGCGCGGGGTGGCCAGGCCGGTGAGCGCGGGGCGCAGCCGGGTGGCCAGCTCCCGGGACAGCTCCTCGACCAGCCGCCGCACCAGCGGGCGGAGCCGGGCGAGCAGGTGCTCGGGCATCCCCCCGGCGAGGTTGAGCACCGAGGTCAGCAACTCCATCGACGGGCGGACGGCCGCCGGGTCGAGCTGGGTCAGCACATCGGTGCGGCCCGCGTCCGCCGCGGCGGCGAGCACCTCCTCGCGGACCTCGGGACCGAACAGCGCCGCCAGCTCCTCGGACCACTCGCGGGCGGTGGGGAAGGAGGCCTGCTGCCCGCCGCCCGCGCCGCTGCCGCCGTCGAGATCGGCGGCCCCTTCGCCGCGGCCCGCACCGTACAGCTCGTCCAGGGCGTGCGCGTAGCGGCGGGCGCCCTGGGGCAGCCGCTCGGGCTCGCGGCCGAGCAGCAACCGCCAGCGGTCGGCCGGCGAGAGCCGGTCGGGTGAGGTGTTCACCGCTGGCTCGCGCCGAGTTGACGGTGCGCCAGTCGAGCTGGTGGCGGCCGGCGCGGTCGGCAGGGGCAGGCCGAGGGCGGTGAGGGCACCGGCCGCGGCCGTGTCCGCCGCCGCCCAGAGCGCGATCAGCTCGGCCGGTGCCGCGAGCGTCAGGTCGGGGCGCTCCCCCAGCCGTTCGGTGACGGTCTCCAGCAGGCGGCCGCGCGCGGCCGGGCTGAGCGCGTCGAACCCGGCCCGCAGCGCGGGCAGCCGGGTCAGGAAGCCCGCGTCCGGCAGGCCGTCGATCCGGCCCAGCAGCGGGTCGAGGGCGTCCGGCGCGTACTGCAGCAGCGGGCCGCCGGCCGTCAGCAGGCCGGTCAGCTGCCGGGCCAGCCGGCGGCGCCCGGCGGGTTCGGCGGCCGCGTCGAGCCAGCCGGCCGCGCGGGCGCCCAGCCGGGCGGCCGGGTCCAGGTCGAGCAGCACCCGGGCGGCGAGCGCCGCGCCCTGGACGAGCGGCGAGCCGTCACGGGCGAGGGTGTCGAGCGCCTCGTCCAGGCGCAGGCCGAGCCGGTGGTCGCCGGCCCGGGTGGCGAGGGCCACCAGCGCGACGGCGTCCGCGGGGTCCTCGCTGCCGGACAGACCGGGCAGGCCGCGGACGGCCGCGTCCAGCAGCGTGGCGGCGAGTTCGGCGGCCCGCGCCCTGGCCCGCACACCGGCATCGGCACCGGCACCGGGCAGATGGCCGAGTCGCAGGGCCTCCAACAGGTCCAGCGCGTCGAGGAGTTCGGGCAGGGTCGCGGCGGCGGGCAGCACCTGCGCGGCCTCCGCGAGCCGTTCCGTCACCAGCTCGGGCAGGTCGCAGCTCGCGGCGGCGCGCAGCCCGGCCAGGACCTGCTGCGAGGTCGGCCCGCCGTCCGCCACCGCCGTGCGCGCGGCCTCCCGCAGGGTGCCCGATGCCGTGAGTTCGGCGGTGACCCCGCGCACCCCCGTCAAGTCGAGGCGGGCGGCGGTGGACGGCGTCCAGGACAGCTGCCAGCGGGTGGAGAGGGCGGCGCTGTCCCCCGTGCCCGCCACCGCCTGCGGCTTGCCGTAGTCGATGCCGCAGACCGCCAGCCGCTGGAGCAGCACCTCGCGGCGCCGGTCCAGCGGGGAGCGCAGCGGCTCCAGCCGCAGCTCGCGGGCCTCGGGGTCGTCCGGGCCGGGCAGCCGCAGTTCGGCCAACTCGGCCTCCACGGACGGGCCCAGGCCCGAGCGTGGGGTGCCGGGGGCGAGCCGGCCGCGGTCCGCGCCGACCAGCACCGTCTCCAGCGCCTTGGCCAGCGCCCGGCCGCGGCCGAGGGACTCGCCCTGGCCAAGGACGGCTGACACCGCCTCCAGCAGCTCGCCGCGGCCGGGGGCCGGCAGGTCGCGCAGCCGGGCCAGGTCACCGGCCAGCCGCAGCGCCTCGGTGGCCTCGCCGGTGCCGGCCGGGTGGCCGGCGGCGCGCAGCTCCCGGCAGACCTCGGTGATCGCGCGGGCCGCCGCGTCCCGCACCCGCCCGGGGTCGCCCTGGGCGGCCAGCACGGCCTGCTGCCAGCGCGGGTCGCGGATGCCCGCCGGATAGCCGGAGCGGGCGTCGAGCAGGTCGAAGGTGTACGGGACGAGGGAGGTGACCGACGACGCAGCGGCGGGGTCGGGCGTCGGCGGCGCGGGGTCGGGCGTCGGCACGGGGTCGGGCGTCGGCACGGGGTCGCCCGGCTGCTCGGCGGTGATGAGTGCGGGCCCGTGGAAGGCGCCGACCACCGCCGCGACCCGGCGACCGCCCGCACCCGCCCCGGCGATCACCCGGCGCATGTGCGCCTCGCGGGCGAGGTCGCCGGCCGGCACCCCGCCGCGTGCGGCCGCGTCCCGGCGCAGCGCCCAGCCGACGGCCAGCGCCGCGCGGCGCACCTCCTCGGGGGCACTGCCCGGGGCCCGCACCTCGACCGAGCGGTCCCACAGGTCGTCACCCTCGCGGCCGGTGCCGGCGGCGTCCAGCGCGTCCGCGTAGCGGGGGCGGGTGGGGGTGGCGGGGGCAGTAGAAGCGGCGGGGGCGGCGGCGACCGGGGTGGCGGGTGCCGGGGTGTCCGCCGACCAGCCGGGGTCGGTCAACGGCAGGTCGCAGCAGAGCACGTCGACGCCGTGCTCGCGCGCCCAGCGGATCGCGGCCAGCTCCGGCGAGAAGTCGGCGAACGGGTAGAAGCCGAGCGGCCCGTCCTCCCGGGCCCCGGCCAGCGCGACCGGGGCGACGGTGCCTGGGTCGGCCAGGTGCGGCAGCCAGTGCTGGAAGTCGGTCGGCAGCTCGACGCAGAGCACCTGCGGGTCGGCCCGCGCCAGCAGCGCCGGCACCGCCGCGGCCAGCGCGGGGCTGTGGTGCCGCACGCCGATCAGGTAGGGCCGGGTGCAGCCGGCGAGCGCCGCCACGGCGGCCCGCGGGTCGGCACTGTCCATCGGGCACTCCGGGGATTCCGGGGACTCCGAGACCTTCGGGATCTCCGGGACCGCCGCGGCCGCCGGAGCGGTCAGCGCCGCCGGGGACGTCACCGGGGACGTCACCGGCGCGGAACGGGGGTCGGTCATCGGAGGTTCTCCCGCAGGTCCCACAGGCGGCGCCAGAGGGCGGAGCCGTCCTCGGCGCGACGGCGGACCGGGCCGTCCCAGTAGCCCAGCAGCCGTCCGTGGTCGGCCGGGTCGTCCTTGCGGACGGCGCCCAGCAGGTGGCCGGGGACCAGGTCGAGGGCGTCGCCACCGGACAGGTAGGCGCGGGCCAGGCCGAGCGAGGCGGCGACCTGGACGGCCTCGGCGGTGGAGAGCACGGTGCCGGGGCGCTCGATGTCCCAGCCCTCGGCGGAGCGGCCGGTGCGCAGGTCACGGAAGACGGTGACCAGGACGTCCAGCACGGCGTCGTCCACGCCGAAGGCCGCGCCGGCCCGCCGCACGGCGGCGGTGGCCTGGGTACGGACCAGCTCGGTCTCGGCGGCCGCATCCGCGATCGGGTGCACCGTCTCGAAGTTGAAGCGCCGCTTGAGCGCGGCGGACATCTCCGAGACACCGCGGTCGCGCAGGTTCGCGGTGGCGATCACGGTGAAACCGGGGACGGCGGGGACCGTGGCGTGCGGGGTGCCGGCCAGCTCCGGCACGCTCACCCGGCGGTCCGAGAGGATCGAGACCAGCGCGTCCTGGACCTCCGGCAGGCAGCGGGTGACCTCCTCGATCCGGGCGACCTTGCCGCTGCGCATCGCGGTCAGCACCGGCGAGGCGACCAGGGCCTGCGGGGTCGGGCCCTGGGCGAGCAGCAGCGCGTAGTTCCAGCCGTACCGGAAGGCGTCCTCGGTGGTGCCTGCGGTGCCCTGGACGGTGAGTTCGCTGCTGCCGCTGACGGCGGCCGACAGCAGCTCGGAGAGCATCGACTTGGCGGTGCCGGGCTCGCCGACCAGCAGCAGCCCGCGCTCGCCGGCCAGGGTGACCACGCACCGCTCCACCAGGGCCCGCTCGCCGACGAACTTCGGCGCGATCACCAGCTTCGCGGGCAGCGCACCGTCCTTGCGCCGCTTGGGCGGCAGGGTGAGCGCCCGGCCCTGGCTGCCGCACACGAAGGTCACCACCGCACTCGGGGTCAGCGCCCAGCCGGGCGGGCGGGGGCCCTCGTCGTGGGCGGCGAGGAAGGCGAGTTCGGCGGCGTGGCGCTCCTCGACGGGCAGCACCTGCCGGGCCGGCGGCGGGGCGGCGGCCTCGGGGGCGGGATCGGTCGTGGTGGGGGTGGCGGTCGGGGGCATGGGCGCGGTCCTCGGGTCCTCAGGTCGGATGGTGGGGTACGGCGGGGCGGGCGGGGGGCGGGACCGCACCCCGCCCTGGCGGAGGGTCAGCGACGGCGGCCGCGGCGGGCCCTGGGCGTCTTCAGCTCCTCGAAGCGCGGCAGGTCGCCGTCGAGCAGCCGCTGCCAGGCCCGGCGGTACAGGTCCGCCGCCGGCTCGCCGGGCACCTGGGCACCCGGCAGACCGCCACCGCCGCTGCCACTGCCACTGCCACTGCCACTGCCACCAAACAGCGGCAGCTTCCAGCTCTCCAGCGGCAGCCGGGGGCTGCTCTGCTCGCTCCAGCCGCCGGGGAGGAAGAGCGTGCGTCCGGCGCGGGTCCGGGTGGCCTGCACGACCAGGTCGCTCGCGGCCAGCTCGGCCCGGGCGGCCTTCAGCCGGGCCGGCTTCCAGCCCGTCCAGCGTGCGGTGTTGCGGTCGGTCGGGTCGGGCATCGCCAGCAGCATCAGGTAGAGCACGGCGGCGTCCGCGCCGAGCCCGTGCCGTTCGGTGACGGCCTCGACCAGCTCGGGCACCGAACGCGACGGGTCCTGCGGCCACCAGGTGCCGTCCGCGCCGCGCTCGCCGGCCGCCGGGTCGCCCGGGTCGCCGAGCAGCGCCGCGAAGTCGGCCGAGCGCACCGCCTTGAGGGCGGTCTCGACCGGGAAGGGCTCGGCCCCGTCGGCCCGCAGCACCGGCAGGTAGGGGTCCTCGCCGACCGCGTCGAGCAGGGCGGTGCGGATCGCGGGTGCGGGCTGGTCGTCGTGGGTGGCCAGCAGCACCGCGCCGTACCGCTCATAGCCCTGGCCGGCCTCGGTCGGGGTACCCGCGACCTTGCGGAAGCGGGACAGGCTGACGTACCGGCCGAGGTCCAGCAGCAGCTCGGGGTTGGCCAGCCGGGCGCGGACGGCGTCCAGCGCCCCGGGCAGCCTGGCCCGCAGCGGGTCCCCGGCGGGCAGCCGGTGGGCCAGCCAGCCGGCCATGGTGACCGCGGCGACCAGGGCGGCCGCCGTGAACCCGGGGCGCCCGGGGTCGGTCGGATGAGCCCGGTCGCCCTTGATGGCCCAGGCCAGATCCTCGGTCAACTCCCGGGTGGCGGCCGGGTCGAGCACCGCGGCCAACGCCTGGCGGGCCGGCCAGTCGGTGCGCACCGCGCGGCCGGCCTCGGCCAGCAGTGCCTCCGGGACGGCGACCCGGCGGCCCACCAGCTCGTTCCACACCCGGGCGGCCGCCTCGGCGTCCGGGCCGCTGGTCCACAGCAGCCCGGGGTCGGCGGGCAGCAGCGCGGTGAGCAGCCGCCGCCGGGTGAGCGGGGTCAGGGCGCGCAGCTCGTCCCGGGCCACGGCCGCGTCCGCGACCTTCAGCCCGAGCAGCGCGCGGGTTCCGGCAGGCAGGAAGTTGCGCTGCCAGCCCTCCATCCGCGGCAGGCCCGCCAGCACCAGCGTGGCCAGCGTGCCGGTGACGCCGGTGAGTTCGGCGAACCGCGCGGCGGCCTCGGGGAACCACGGGGCGGGCTCGCGCTCGGCCGCGACGGCCAGCAGCGCGGCGGCCCGGTCGTCCGGCACGGCGCCCGCCGGTGCTTCGGCGGCGAGCAGCGCGTAGGGCGCGGGCACGGTGAACCGCTCGGCCGGGTCGTGGAAGAGCGCGGTGCTCTCGATGTCCCCGTTGTCCCGCGCGGTGCTCTGCACGAAGAGCAGGAAAGCGCCCTCGCCCAGCGCCAGCAGCCGGACCTGGTTGTGGTGCCGGACACGGCCGCCGAGGGCGGCCGCGTCACGGCCGGCCGCCTGTGCGGCGGGCAGCCGCAGCCGGACGGTGCGCCAGCGGGCGGCGCCCGCCGTGCTGGTCAGGCCGAGTTCGGCCAGCGCCTCGGCGAGGCCGCGCAGCGTGGTGCGGTCATCGGGGGTACTGGCCGCCGAGACCGCGCGCAGCGCCACGGCTTCGGCCAGCGCGGGCAGCTCCGTCCAGAGCAGCCGCTGGCAGGGCGCCTCCGGGGCGTCCAGGTGCAGGGTGCCCGGCGCCGCGGCCGGGGTTGCGGGGCGGGCCGCCTTGGCCAGGAACCAGAGCTGCTCCGCGCCGGTGCGCGAGTCCCGCGAGCCGTACCAGCCGCCGAGCGCGCCGAGACCGTCGAGCGCGAGCCCGAGCGGCTCGTCGCCGGGCCCGGGCGCCTCCTCGGCCGGGGCCGCGCCGCCCGCGAGTTCCAGCTCCAGCCGTTCGGCGACGGCGGCCAGCCGCTGCCGCGGGCTCACCGCGCAGCGCACCACGCCCGCGATGCCGGCGATCAGCGCCTCGTCGGTGACCTCGGGCAACCGGGCGCGGATCTCGGCCGCCAGGTCGGCCGGGCGCTCCGGGTCGGCCGGGCGCTCCGGGTCGGCCGCGGTGGCAGCCTTGAGCAGGGCGGCGGCCGTCTCGTCGGTGAGCCGGCGCAGCGCGGCCGAGCCCTGTGGGTCGCGCGGGCGCAGGTAGTGCCAGAAGCGCAGCGGCGGCAGGATCAGGGTGCCCTGGGCGAAGGCGCCGGGGGCGGCGTCGGTGCGGGCGGTGGCGGTGGTGGCGCCGTCCGCGTCGACCAGCCGGATGCCGTAGCTGCCGTCGCGGACCACGGCCTGCGGACGGGCGGCGCCGGGGAAGTGCACCAGGCGCAGTGGCGTGCCCCGGTGCGGGGGCAGCGTGATGGCCCCGCCGGCCAGGTCCTCGCCGCGGTGCGAGCCGTCCGGCAGGTGGATCACCCGCCAGCCGAGCAAGCCGTCACCGGACAGGCCGTCACCGAGCAGGCCACCGCCGGACAGGCCGTCACCGAGCAGGCCACCGCCGGACAGGCCGTCACCGAGCAGGCCACCGCCGGACAGGCCGCCGCCGAGCGGACCGCCGCCGGACAGGCCGCCGCCGAGCGCGGGCTTCACCCAGCCGGACTCCAGCACGCTCTCGGCCGGCGCCTCGCGCAGCGCGTCGGCGAGGAAGGCGGGCGCGCTCGCCCGGCCGATGGCGCCGGTGGCCGGGTCGTACTCGTGCCAGGCCGGGTGGCGGTTGCCCTCCGGGTCGGCCCACACCCAGCAGGACCGCCCGTCGCTGATGACCGCGCGCTCGGCGGGCAGCGCGGTGTCCCCGGCCCGCACCACGCCGTGGCCGGTGCTGCGGCCGCCGCCGGGCAGCGGCAGGCCGTGGGTGTCCAGCGAGCCCAGCCAGTAGGTGCGGATACCGCGGCAGCCGGTGCCCTCGGGCATGGTGAACACCTGGTCGGCGGCGGTGTGCCAGTAGCCGAGCACCCGGCGGTTGTTCGCCTTCGAGCGCCACTGGACCAGCAGCGAGCCGTCCACGTAGTGGAAGCCGCGCTCGGTCGGGTCGCCGGCCGGGAACCGCAGGTCGTGGGTGAGCACGGTGCCCTCGGCGCCGAGCACCCGGGCCTGGGTGGCGCCGGAGGCGATCAGGTGCGGCCAGGCGTCGGCGACCACGATCTCGTCGACGTCCTTGCGGGGGACCAGCTCGGCGGCGGCCTGGTCCCAGGCGGGCCAGCCCAGTTCGTCGAGCAGTCCGGCCCGCAGGCTGCGGGCCAGCAGGCCGGTCAGGTCGGTGCGGGCGGCCGCCCGGACCTCGTCCTCGGCGAGCACCAGGACCTCGCCGGGCAGCCAGTCCAGCCGGTCGAAGGCGCCCGCCAGTTGGGGCAGGCCGACCGCGGCGGAGCTGCGGGCGACCTCGGCCATCCAGTCGGCCAGCAGCGGGCGACCACCGGGCGAGCGGGCCAGCAGGCCCAGGGCCTGCCGCCCCGCCGGGTTGTTGCCGAGCCGGTCGGCGCCGCGCCGGAAGGCGGCCCGGAAGCGCGGGTCGGCGGCCAGCGCGAGCAGGTCGCGCCGCTCCTCCTCCTGCGCCCAGTTGTCCAGCCGCAGGCTGGTGCGCTCGGTGGGATCGGCCACCGGAACACCCAGGGCGAGCAGCTGGTCCAGCAGGTCCAGGTCGGTCTCGGGGATCCGCACCGCCGTGCCCGACGCCGCGAGTTCGGCCCGCAGCTGGTCGACCAGCTCGTCGACCAGCGGGTAGAGCGCGGGGATCCGGGCCCGGCCGCCCCAGCGGCTGCCGTGCCGGTCGAGGAAGCGGGTGAGCCACCCGGCGGTGCCGTCGGACGGACGCTGCTCTGCCGGCAGCGTGCCGTCGCACAGGCCCGCACTCGCACCGGTCTCGGCGAGGATGTCCAGCCAGAGCGCGCCCGCCTCGTCGTCGTGGGCGAACGGCAGCAGGTCGAGCAGCCGGCCGCGGACGGCCGCCTCGCGCCGGCCGAGCGCCACCAGGCCCTCGCGGTGGCGCCGCCACCAGCCGGTGGCGGCGCGCAGGGTGGCGGGCAGCTCCAGCAGTTCGGCGAGGTAGTCGCCCTCGGCGGCCTTCGGGTCCAGCCCGGCCTCCCGGGCCAGCCGGCGCAGGTCGGTGGCCATCACGGCGGACGGCTCCAGGCCCCCGGCGGTGCGGCGCACGCACAGGTGCCGGAACCGCTCGAACGCCTCGTCGGCCGGCACCCGGGTGCTGAGCTCCTTGGCGTACCCGGACAGCACCTTGACGGGCAGCGCGCCGGCCAGTGCGAACTCCAGGAAGACCGCGTCCAGGCGCTGCTCGTCCACCGTCAGGCCGTGCTGGGCCTCGGCCTTGCGCGCCCTGGTGAACAACTGGGCGGCGTACTGCGGGTTCTCGGCACCGAGGAAGACCCGCCCCGCCTGCTCGTAGAAGGTCGGCAGGAAGTGCGGCACGGCCGCGGCCAGTCGCTGACCGAGCGCCAGGTAGCCGTCCAGGGCGGCCTTGGGCCGGCCGGTGGCCTGCCGGGCGAGCCTCTCCAACTCGGGTACCACGCCCAGCGCGTGGTGGCCGTCCTGCGGGTGGTGCGCCAGCACCCACTCGGGGAATCCCAGTGCCTGGCGCAGACCGAGCCCGACCTCGGCCGGCACCCCGTCCGGCTCCAGTCCGAGGAACCCGGCGACCAGGTCCTCGGCGGCGCCCAGCTCGGCCGGCACCAGCCGGACCACGACCCGCCCCTCCAGGCCGGGGTGGCGGTAGCCGCGGGTGGTCAGCGGCACGGCGCGCTCGCCGGCGCCCTCGGTGCCCGGCGGCAACACCGCGCCGGCCCGCAGCAGTTCGGCGGCCCGCATCTCGGTCGTCATCACCGTGCTGTTCCCGTTCTCGGTCACCGTGCTGTTCCCTTTCGCGTCCGTCCGCGTGATCGTCGGCGTGCTGTTCCCGTTCGCGCCCGTCCGCGTGATCGTCGGCGTGCTCATGCCTGCTTGCCTTCCTCGACCGTGCGGCCCGCGTACAGCGCGGCGGCCATCCGCATCCCCTCCGACCAGGCGACCGGGCCGACCTCACGCAGCGTCAGTGACCGGCCGTCCGCGTCCCGCCAGCACAGCGCGCCGGTCTCCGCGACACCGTCCCAGTACGGCTCGCCGATCCACACCGTCGGCTCGACCGTGTGCCCGCCGTCCCGCACCCGCCCGGTCGCGTAGCCGCCGGATACCCGGTAGCCGAGCGAGGTGGCCCGGGCCGCCAGACCGAACCGTGAGGAGAACCGGCCGCCGGCGAACTCCCTTACCTCGGTGGCCTTCTCCGGCTGCTCGGCCGGCTTGCGCCAGGTCGCCCGGTGGATCTGCTCCACCCCCTGGACCACGCCCAGCTCGGCCGCGAACTCACGCAGCTCGTCCAGGTCCGCCAGCAGCACGGGGTGCGGCAGCGTCACCGTGGCGGGCGATATGCGCACCGTCTCACCGTCCAGGTCGACCAGCCGCAGCTCGCCGTCCGGCGTCGCGTCCCGCAGGAATCCGACCTCGTCGGCGCCCTCCCCCACCACGGCCAGATCGCGCAGCGCCGCCTGCCACGCCTCGTCCGGCCACACCCGCGCCAGCAGCCCG
Organism: Kitasatospora sp. NPDC008050; assembly: GCF_042957465.1. Taxonomy (NCBI): domain Bacteria; kingdom Bacillati; phylum Actinomycetota; class Actinomycetes; order Kitasatosporales; family Streptomycetaceae; genus Kitasatospora; species Kitasatospora sp. NPDC008050. The sequence continues at coordinate 101,886 of NZ_JBIBIJ010000009.1, read as the reverse complement.
GTCGGCACCGGCAGCGAGGAGACCATCCAGGCGTCCACCTGCTCCCGGCAGGAGGCGGCGTGGCGCTCCAGCCAGGTGGCGAACCGGCGCAGCCGATCCGTCTCGGGGTGCTCCCGGACGGCCTTCGGCAGCGATTTCAGCACCCTGCCACCGGAGCGACCGCGCGTCGACCGCGCCGTCACCCTGCCCTCCACCAGGGCGACCTCGTACCCGTCACCCGCCGCCAGCCAACCCATAACGGACCCCACCTCATGCTCGACACGTCGTCAGAAATCCCGCAGCTGAACGGGGGTCCGGACACCCGTTTCGCGGTGATGTGGGAAAGCTAGCGCCCCTCACGGACAACGGCTGCCGGAGTGGGCGGGGCTGTGCGGCAGGCCGTCGGGCGGGTGCGGGTCGTCGCTGTACGCACCAGGCAGGGACGGGGGTCGGATATGACGCAGATCACAGGCCGGGGCGGGTGGCGGCGGTCCGCGGGGCGGGGCGTCGGGCGGGGCGTCGAGCGGGATGCCGGGCCGGGCGTCGGGCGGGGTGTCGACCCTTGACATGCCGTGGGGATGCTGGATTACTGGGCCTTGCCGCAGACAGACCGAATGGTCGGTCGGTACCAGAGTGGTGGTGGACTCCATGACACAGACCTCCGACGCGGGCGGCCGGCGCCTGGGCGAGCCGTTGCCCGCCGAACTGCTCGACGAGGCCGAGCGGCTGCCGCCCGAGGAGCTACGGGCGCTCCAACTCACCCGACTGCGCGCCACCTTGCGGCACGCCTACGAGCATGTCGAGCTCTACCGCCGCAAGTTCGACGCCGCCGGAGTCGGCCCCGAGGACTGCCGCAGCCTGGCGGACCTGACCAGGTTCCCGTTCACCACCAAGGCCGACCTGCGCGACACCTACCCCTTCGGCATGTTCGCCGTGCCGATGGACCAGGTGCGCCGACTGCACGCCTCCAGCGGCACCACCGGGCGTCCCGTGGTGGTCGGCTACACCGAGCGCGACCTGGACACGTGGGCCCAGGTGATGGCCCGCTCGATCCGCGCCGCCGGCGGCCGCCCCGGGCACAAGGTGCACATCGCCTACGGCTACGGGCTGTTCACCGGCGGCCTCGGCGCGCACTACGGCGCCGAGCGGGCCGGCTGCGTGGTGATCCCCGCATCCGGCGGCATGACGGCCCGCCAGGTCCAGCTGATCCAGGACCTCCGACCCGAGATCATCATGGTCACCCCCTCCTATCTGCTCACCCTGCTCGACGAGTTCGAGCGCCAGGGCCTCGACCCGCGGGCCACCTCGCTGCGGGTGGGCATCTTCGGCGCCGAGCCGTGGACCGAGGAGATGCGCCGCGAGATCGAGGCGCGGATGGACATCCACGCCGTGGACATCTACGGCCTGTCCGAGGTGATCGGCCCCGGGGTCGCCCAGGAGTGCGTGGAGACCAAGGACGGCCTGCACGTCTGGGAGGACCACTTCTACCCCGAGGTGGTCGACCCGCTCACCGACCGGGCGCTGCCCGACGGCGAACACGGCGAGCTGGTGCTCACCTCGCTCACCAAAGAGGCACTGCCGGTCATCCGCTACCGCACCCGCGACCTGACCCGCCTGCTGCCCGGCACCGCCCGGCCGGCCTTCCGCCGGATCGAGAAGATCACCGGCCGCTGCGACGACATGATCATCCTGCGCGGGGTCAACCTCTTCCCCAGCCAGATCGAGGAGATCGTGCTGCGCACCCCCGGCGTGGCCCCGCACTTCCAGCTCCAGCTGACCCGCCACGGACGACTGGACCGGCTGACCGTCCTGGTGGAGGCGGACTCGGCCACCACCGGCACCACCGGCACTGGCACCCGCACCCACCCCGGCACCCACACCGGCGCCGGCACCGGCACCGGCACCGGCACCGAGCAGCGCGAGGCCGCCGCCCGGGCGATCGCCAGGGCGGTCAAGGACGGGATCGGGGTGAGCGTGGAGGTGGCGATCGTCGAGCCGGAGACGCTGGAGCGCTCGGTCGGCAAGATCCGCCGGGTCCGGGACCTGCGCGGGGCGTGAGCCCCCAAGGGGCCCCTCAGAGGATCCCGGGGAACCCCCGGAGAACTCCCGGAGGACCCCTCGGGACGCCTACCCGGGGTCACCACGCCGTCACCAGGCACTTGATCTTGCGTGTGGATACGATTACCGTACGTATGGTTGCCTTAAGCAACCAGCCGTTCGGAGACGGGGCATGCCCGGGCCCCTGGAGATCTGATGGTCCGTCACCATAGGCTGACACCAACGGATATGACGAAAGGCCGGCGAGCAGGGGGAGCGCGCGCCGACCGCAGAAGGGACCGACCGCCATGCCTGGCGACGACCAAGAATTTGGCATGTACGTGGAGGAAAATCTCAACGCGCTCGCGCGCTGGCCCGAACGGGAGGCACTGGTCCACGGGGAGCGGCGGATCAGCGCGGGAGAGCTGCGCGGACTGATCTACCGGATGGCCCGCGCGCTGCTCGACCAAGGGCTGGGCAGCGGAACGACCGTCACCCTGCTGAGCGGCAACCTGCCCGAGACGCTGGCGGTGCGCTACGCCGCCAACCTGATCGGCTGCACGGTCAACCACCTCTACAACAAGCTCTCGACGGACGTGCAGGCCGCGATCGTGCAAGACATCGAGACCACCGCGCTGATCGTGGACCCGCGGCTGACCGACCGGGCCACCGAGCTGCTCGCCCTCGCAGCGGTGCCCACCGTCCTGACGCTCGGCCCGGCCACGGTCGGCAAGGACCTGCTGGAGCTGGCCGCCGGCCAGTCGGCCGAGCGGCTGGCGCCGCTGGCCAAGCCCACGGACATCATCAGCATCCGCCACACCGGCGGCACCACCGGCCACCCCAAGGGCATCTGCACCACCGTCCGGCAAGCCGCGGCCTTCCAGAGCAAGCTGGAGGAGTTCACGGAATCGGAGCGCCAGCTGGTCTGCACCACCCTGGCCCACGTGGCCGGCCACCTGGCCGACCGGACGCTGGGCGGGGGCGGCACGGTCGTGCTGCTGGAGGACTTCGACGCCGGCGAGGTGCTCGCCACCGTCGAGCGGGAACGGATCACCCAGCTGTTCGTCCTGCCGCCGCTGCTCTACCAGTTGCTCGACCACCCGGACGCGGCCGGCACCGACGCCTCCACCCTGCGCAGCATCGTCTACGGCGGCTGCCCCGCCTCCCCCGCCCGGCTGCTCGACGCCCTGCGGCGGTTCGGCCCGGTGCTCTTCCAGTTCTACGGTCAGAACGAGGTCGGCGGGATCTCCACGCTCGGCACCGCCGATCACGACCCCGAGCGCCCCGAGCTGCTGCGCTCGGCCGGCAAGGTGCTGCCCGGGGTCGAGGTGGAGATCCGCGACCCCGAGGGCCGGGCCCTGCCGGTCGGCGAGCTCGGCGAGATCTGCGTGCGCTCCGACGCCGTCATGGAGGGCTACTGGAAGCAGCCCGAGCTGACCGCGGAGGTGCTGCGCGGCGGCTGGCTGCACACCGGCGACCTCGGCCGCTTCGACGAGGAGGGCTACCTCTACATCCTCGACCGACTGAAGGACATGATCATCGTGGTGGGCGGCCACGTCTACACCACCGAGCTGGAGGAGGTGCTCAACTCCCACCCCCAGGTCCTGCAGAGCGCCGTCTTCGGCGTCCCCGACGCCGACCGGATGGAGCAGGTGCACGCCGTGGTGGTGACCGCGCCCGGCGTCGAGGTGGACGAGCGCGAGCTGCGCGCGATGGTGCGCGAGGAGCGCGGCGCGATGTACGAACCGGCCCGGATCACCTTCACCGGCGCGCTGCCGCTCACGGACGTCGGCAAGCCGGACAAGAAGCTGCTGCGCCGTCAGGCGGAGGAGCTGGCCGGCTGACCTTTCGGTCAGGTGGATGACTCGCCCCGGGCTCCGCAGGGTTCTCCCCCGCGGGGCCCGGGTGCTGTTGTCGGAGGCGCTGTAGTCGGAGGCGCTGTTGTCGGAGGCGCTGTTGTCGGACCCGGGTCCTAGATTGCGGGCATCGCCAGATTGCGGGCATCGTCCGCGAAGACCCGCACGACAGGGAGGACCTCCTCATGACAGCACCGGTGAAGGGCCCCGCCAGCTACTTTCCCTCGATCGAGCAGAAGTACGGCCGCCCGATCGCGCAGTGGCAGGAGCTCATCCACGCCTCGCCCCTCGGCAAGCACATGGAACTGGTCTCCTGGCTGAAGACCGAGCACGGCCTCGGCCACGGCCACGCCAACGCCCTCGTCGCCCACACCCTCGCGGAGGGCCGGGGCAGGTGACCCGGGGGCGGGCGCACCGCGGTTGCCCGCCCCCGGCCCTCGCCTCAGGCCTCCAGGTGGCCGGTGATGGCGCGGGCGATCCGGGCGATCGGGCCCGGGTTCATCAGGCCGTGATGGGTGGCGTCCACCGCGTGGTCGGTCACACCGCCGTCCAGATGGCGGTGCCAGACGGCTGAGCCGGGTGTGCCCTCGGGCCGCTCGCGCAGCGCGGTGAAGAAGAGCACGTCACCGCGGTACCGACCGGGCCGGTAGGCCCGCATCAGCCGGATGTGGCGCTCCCAGGCCTCGCCCATCGCGAGCAGGTCCTGCGCCGAGAAGGCGGCGGCCGAGCTGTCCACCAGGGCCTGGACCACCTGGTCCCGGGTGAGCGCGGTGCCGGCGGGGGCCGGACGCTCGGCGCCGAACATCTCCAGGAAGACGGCCAGCGTCTCCTGCTCGTCGCGCTCGGTGCCGGACACGGTGTAGTCCGCGTGCGGGTAGGCGTCCATGATGCCGAGCAGCGCCACCTCCTCGCCGAGGGCCTGCAAGTGCTCGGCCATCGCGAAGACGACCAGGCCGCCGAAGGAGTGGCCCAGCAGGTGGTACGGCCCGCTCGGCTGGACCTCGCGGATCAACGCCACGTAGTCCGCGGCCATCTGCTCGACGGTCTCCGGCAGGCCGTCGGCCCGGGTCAGGCTGGCGGCCTGCAGAGCATAGAGCGGGCGACCGGGCAGATGTGGCAGGAGGCGGCTGTAGCCGAGGCCGACGCCGTACCCCGCGTGGACGCAGAACAGCGGCGGCAGTTCGCCGTCCCGGCGCAGCGGCATCAGCTCGGCGAACTTGTCGCCCGGGTCGGCGCCGTCAGTGTCCAGGAGGCCGGTCAGCCGCGCGGCGAGGCCGGCCACGGTGGGGGCCTCGAAGAGGTCGCGGAGTGCCAACTCCACGTCCAGGGCGGTGCGGACGCGGCTGATCAGGCGGGTGGCGAGCAGGGAGTGGCCGCCGAGGTCGAAGAAGCTGTCGTCGATGCCGACCTGCTCGCGGCCGAGGGTCTCGGCGAAGAGGACGGCGATCACCTCCTCCTGCGGGGTGCGTGGGGCGCGGTGTGCGGTGGCGGGGGTGTGGTCGGGGGCGGGCAGGGCGTTGCGGTCGAGTTTGCCGTTGACGGTCAGCGGCAGGGCATCGAGGACGACGATCGCGGTGGGGACGAGGTACTCGGGGAGGGTGGCGGCCAACTCGGCCCGCACCGCGGCCAGGTCGATCTCCTGATCGGTGGCCGGGACGGCGTAAGCGACCAGGAACTTGACGCCGGGCGCGTCCTCGCGGACGAGGGCTGCCGCCTGGGCCACCGGCGGCAGCGCCAGCAGGGCGGCTTCCAGTTCACCCAGCTCGATGCGGAAGCCGCGCAGCTTCACCTGCCGATCGGCTCGCCCGGCGAACTCCAGCACACCCGCCGGGCTCCAGCGGGCCAGGTCACCCGTGCGGTACAGGCGACCCCCGGACGGGCCGAACGGGTCGGCGACGAAACGCTCCGCGGTCAGGCCCGGACGGTCCAGATAGCCGCGCGCCTGACCGGCACCTCCGAGATACAACTCCCCCACACAACCCACCGGCACCGGACGCAGCGCCGCATCCAGCACGTACAGGCGGGTGTTGTCCAACGGACGCCCGATCGGCAGCGCCCCGGTGGGCCGCTCGGTCACCGTGTGGGTGACCGCGAACGTCGTGGTCTCGGTGGGACCGTAACCGTTCACCACCACCGTGCCCGGACAAGCCTCCAGCACACGGGTGACGGCGGCCGGGGAGACCACGTCACCGCCCGTCCACACCTCCCGCACACCCGCGAAGCTCTCGGGCCGCTCGTCGGCGACCAGGCCGAACAGACCCGCGGTGAGCCACAGCCCCGTCACCCCGCGCTCCGCGATCAGCCCGGACAGCACCTCCGGAGTGAGGTCGGTGGCCGGGGCCACCACCACCTGGCGGCCCCTCAACAGCGGCACCCACAACTCCATGGTCGAAGCGTCGAAGGAGTACGGCGAATGCAGCAACACCCGCTCCATCGCCTCCCCACCGAAGCGCCGGTCCATCGCCAACGCCACCACATCCGCCTGCGTGACCGCCACACCCTTCGGACGACCCGTCGAGCCCGAGGTGTACATCACATACGCCAGCTGCCCGGCACGGCTCTCGACCTGGACCGGGCCCTGGACCGGGAAGTCGACCCCGTCGACCTCCACGTCCTCCACGTCCTCCGCATCCTCCGCGAGCAGCACGACCGTGGCGGGCAGCTTCTCCGCCTCCACCCGCAACGCCGCATCGGCGAGCACAAGCGTCGCCCCCGTCTCCGCAACGATCAACTCACGATGCGCCTGCGGATACCGAGCATCCAACGGCACGTAGTAGCCGCCCGCCTTCACCACCGCCAGCAACGCCACCACCAGATCGGCCGAGCGCTCCATCAACACCGCCACCGCTGTCTCCGCACCGACCCCCCGCGCCGCCAGGCGGCGGGCCAGCGCGCCCGCCCGAGCATCCAGCTCCCCGTACGTCAGCACAACCGACCCAGCCACCACCGCAACCGCATCAGGCGTACGCGCCACCTGCGCCGCGAACATCCCCGGCAACGTGCCGGTGGGGAGCTCGGTCTCGTGCCAACCGTCGAGCAGGGTCCGCCGCCGCGCGTCGTCCAGTACCTCGATCCGGGCGAGCCCCGACTCCGGCGCCGTCTCCAGTGCCTCGACCAGGCCCGCGACAGCCTCCTGCGTCAGGGCGCAGACCAGGTCGGGATCGATCGGCGCGACCGTCTGGGCGGTGAGGACGAAGCCGGTGCCGAGGTCGTCGATCGACACCGTCACCGGGTAGTTGGTGCGCTCGTGGCTGTGCAGCACCTCGACACCGTTCGGGTCCGCGTCGGGCACGGCCGCCGAGCTGTGGCGGTAGTTCAGCAGCGCGGTGAAGAGCGGCGCACCGCCGCCGATGCCGCTGGCCCGCTGAGCGAGGGCGAGCGGGGCGTGCTCGTGCACCAGCAGACCGGCGAGCCGGCCGCGCATCGCGAGCGTGGCATCCAGCACGCTCACCCCGGCGGTCGGCACCCGCACCGGCAGCGTGTTGATGAACAGGCCCGGCACCCGGTCCGAGCCGCCGCCGGCATTCATCCGGCCGAACAGCACCGTCCCGAAGACCACGTCGTCGCGGCCCGACGTGGCCGCCACCACGCGTGCCCAAGCCGTGTGGAAGACCGTGGCCGGGCTCACCCCGAGCAGCCGCGCCCGCTCGCGCAGCCGCGTGGCGAGGCCGGGAGCGAGGTGCAGCTTGGCCTCCGCCGCGCCCGAGGCGTCGCCGCGCACGTCCAGCAGGCCGAACGGCGCGGTCGGCTCGTCCACGTCGCCCAGCATCCCGGTGAAGAACCGCTCATGCTCCTCCCGGGTGATCCCGAGACGCGCCAGGGCGACGAAGTCACGGAACGGCAGCGGAGCGGCCAGCTCGTCGCGGCGGCCCGCGAGGATGCTGTTGATCTCGGCGAACAGCACCTCCATCGCGGTGTGGTCGGTGGTCAGATGGTGCCGCTGGAGCAGCAACAGCCAGCGGTCGGTACCGGGTTCGGCGGCCACCCACGCGTACAGCAGCGGCGCCTGGGCCAGGTCCAGGGCCGCGGGGCAGACGGCGAGCAGTTCGGCAGCCGGGTCCGCGCCGCCGATCTCGACCTGCCGGACCGGCAGTTCGGCATGCCGGGCCACCACCTGGACCGGCTCGCGCAGGCCCTCCCAGAGAACAGCCGTACGCAGGATGTCGTGCCGGTCCACGACCTGCTGGAGCGCGCCGAGCACGGCGTCCAGGCCCTCGCGCGAGTCGAACCGCAGGACGGTCGGCAGCACGTACACGTCGGCGCGGTCGTCGCCCGCCGCCATCAGGTGGTGGAAGAAGATGCCCTCCTGGAGCGGGGCGAGCGGGTAGATGTCGGCGATGTTCGCCGCACCGCCCGGGAACACCTCGGTGATCGCCACGATCTCGGCGGCGGACAGCTCCACCAGACTCAGCATCTCGGGCGTGATCACCTCCGCACCCGCCGGAATCCGGTTCGGCGGCACGACGACCTCCGTACCGGCGGCGGCCTGCGCGAGGCCCGCGACCGTCGGCGCCGCGAACAGTGCCCGGATGTCGACCCGCACCCCGCGCGCCCGCAGCCGCTCGACCAGCGTCACGGCCAGCAGCGAATGCCCGCCCAGCTCGAAGAAGTTGTCCTCCACCCCCACCAGCGGCACACCCAGCACCTCGGCGAAGACCTCGCAGAGCACCTCCTCGCGCGCGGTGGCCGGGCCGCGGTGGGTGACGGCGACGACGAAGTCGGGGGCGGGGAGGGCATTGCGGTCGAGCTTGCCGTTGGCGGTCACGGGCAGCGCGTCGAGGACGACGACGACGGCCGGGACCATGTACTCGGGCAGCGTGGCGGCGAGGTGGGTGCGCAGTGCGGCCTGGTCCAGGTCGCCATCGGGGACGAGATAGGCCACCAGGTTCTCGTCACGCACCAGCACGGCGGCCTGAGCGACCTCCGGGTGGGCGGTCAGCGCGTGCTCGATCTCGCCCAGCTCGATCCGCAGACCACGGACCTTCACCTGGAAATCGGTACGGCCCAAGTACTCCAGAACACCATCCACCGACCACCGCACCAGGTCACCCGTGCGATACATCCGCGAACCAGCCCCACCGAACGGATCGGCGACGAAGCGCTCGGCGGTCAGGCCGGGGCGGTTGAGGTAGCCGCGCGCCAGCTGCACGCCGGCCAGGTACAACTCCCCTGGCACGCCCACCGGCACCGGCTGCAGAGCCGCATCCAGCACATACACCCGGGTGTTCCACACCGGGCGACCGATCGGCACACTCGCGCCACCGATCCCCTCCCGACAGTCCCACGCCGTCACATCGACCGACGCCTCCGTCGGCCCGTACAGGTTGTGCAACGGCACATCCAGCACCGCGAAGAAGCGGTCCCGCAACTCAACGGGCAGCGCCTCACCCGAGCACAACACCGCCCGCAGACCCGTACACCCCGCCGCAGCCGGCTCCTGCACGAAGACCTGCAGCATGGACGGTACGAAGTGCGCCACGGTGAGCCGCTCGCGCTGGATCAGCTCGGCCAGGTAGGCCGGGTCCCGATGACCACCCGGACGGGCGACCACCAGCGTCGCACCCTCCAGCAGCGGCCAGAAGAACTCCCACACCGACACATCGAACCCGAACGGCGTCTTCTGCAACACCCGGTCAGCTACACCGAGTTGATACTCGGCCTGCATCCACGCCAACCGGTTCACAATCCCGCGATGCGGAACCGCCACACCCTTGGGACGGCCGGTGGAACCAGAGGTGTAGATCACGTACGCCGGGTGCTCCGGCAGCAACTCGCGGGTGACGTCACCCCAGTCCGCGCCGGACACCGCGACGTCGTCGACCACCAGCTCCGCGACACCAGCCGGCAGCTCAACGGCGCAGGCACGCGTCGTCAGCACCAATGCAGGGGCACAGTCCCCCAGCACATATGCGATGCGCTCCGCCGGATACTCCGGATCCACCGGCACATACGCGCCTCCGGCCTTCAACACCGCCAGCAGCGCCACCACCAGGTCGAGCGAGCGCGGCAACACCACCGCCACCCGGCTCTCCGGCCCCACCCCGTGCTGCGGCAACACCCGAGCCAAGCAGTTGGCCCGCGTATTCAGCTCCGCATACGTCAGCTCCACGCCCTCGAAGACGGCGGCCACCGCCTCCGGGCTCCGCGCCACCTGCGCCTCGAACAGCTCCGGGAGGGTGGCGTCGGGCGTCTCGGTGGCGGTGTCGTTCCAGGCGGTGAGCAAGGTGTGGCGCTGAGCCCGGTCGAGGACGTCGATCCGGGCGAGCGGTGTCTCGGGCGCGCTCGCCAGCGCCGTGACCAGGCCGCGCACCGCGCTGCCGAACAGCGCGCAGAGCAGCTCCGGGTCGATCGGGTCGGCGGCCTGGACCGAGAGCCCGAGATCGGTGCCGTGGTCGTCGATCGACACGGTGATCGGGTAGTTGGTGCGCTCGTGGCCGTGCCGGACCTCGATGCCCACCGGTTCGGGCGCGGCGTCGGCGCCGGACGGACCGTTGCCGTGACGGTAGTTGAGCAGGGTGGTGAACAGCGGTGCCGGGGCGGCGATCCCGCTCGCCTGCTGCGCGAGGGCGAGGGGCGCGTGCTCGTGGACGAGCAGGTCGGCGAGCCGGCCGCGCATCACATGCACGGCCTCGGTGACGCTCAGGCCCGTGGTGCGCAGCCGGACCGGCAGGGTGTTGATGAACAACCCGGGAACCCGGTCGGCGCCGGTACCGGCGTTCATCCGGCCGAACAGCAGCGTGCCGAAGACCACGTCGTCACGGCCCGCGGTGGCCGCCACCACCCGCGCCCAGGCGGTGTGGAAGAGGGTCGCCGGGCTGACCCCGAGCGCCCGGGCCCGCTCACGCAGGTCGGCGGCGAGCGCTGGCTCCAGGCTCTGCCGGGCCTCGGTGACCCGGGTGCCGTCGCCGCGCACGTCCAGCAGGCCGAACGGCGCGGTCGGCTCGTCGACGTCGCCGAGCAGCTCGGCGAAGAACCGCTCGTGCTCCTCGCGCGAGACGCCGAGCCGGGCCTGGGCGACGAAGTCACGGAACGGCAGCGGGGCGGGCAGCTCGTCGCGGCGGCCGGCCAGGATGGTGCGGATCTCGGCCATCAGGATGTCCATGGCCGTGTGGTCGGTGATCAGGTGGTGGCGGTGCAGCAGCAGCAACCAGCGGTCGGTACCCGGTTCGGCGGTGATCGAGGCACGCAACAGCGGCGCGGCGGTGAGGTCGAGCCGCGGACGGCAGGCGGCCCGCAACTCGGCGAGCGGGTCACCGGCAGGCTCGTCGGCGCCGCCGAGCTCGACCGTGACGACCGGCAGTTCGGCGCGCCGGGCGACCACCTGGACGGGCTCCGGCAGGCCCTGCCAGTACACCGCGGTGCGCAGGATGTCGTGGCGGTCCACCACGTGCTGCAGGGCGGCGAGGAAGTCGTCCAGGTGCTCGCGCGAGTCGAAGGTGAGCGTGGTCGGCGAGACATAGAGGTCATCGCCGTCACCGGCCTCGCCCGCCGCCATCAGGTGGTGGAAGAAGATGCCCTCCTGGAGCGGGGCGAGCGGGTAGATGTCGGCGATGTTCGCCGCACCGCCCGGGAACACCTCGGTGATCGCCGCGATCTCGACGGCGGACAGCTCCACCAGACTCAGCATCTCGGGCGTGATCACCTCCGCACCCGCCGGAATCCGGTTCGGCGGGACGACGACCTCCGTGCCCGCGCTGTCCTGCGCGAGGCCGCCGACGGTCGGCGCGGCGAACAGCGCCCGGACGTCGACCCGCACCCCGCGCGCCCGCAGCCGCTCGACCAGCGAGACGGCCAGCAGTGAATGGCCGCCCAGCTCGAAGAAGTTGTCGTCGAGGCCGACCTGCGGCACACCGAGGATGTCGGCGAAGACCTCGCAGACGATCTCCTCGCGCGCGGTGGACGGCGCGCGGTAGGTCGCCTCGGAGCTGAACTCGGGGGCGGGGAGGGCCTTTCGGTCGAGCTTGCCGTTCACCGTCAGCGGCAGCGCGTCGAGCACGACGAACGCGGCCGGGACCATGTACTCGGGCAGCACGGCCGCCACGTGCTCACGCAGCTGCGCCTGGTCGAGGTCGCCGCCCGGGACCAGGTAGCCGACCAGGCGGTCATCGCGGACCAGTACCGCAGCCTGGGCAACCTGCTGATGATCCGTCAGAGCATGCTCGATCTCGCCGAGTTCGATCCGGAAGCCGCGGATCTTCACCTGGTCGTCGGCGCGGCCGACGAACTCGATCAGGCCGTCCCGGTTCCACCGGGCCAGGTCGCCGGTGCGGTACATACGGGTGCCGGCCGGGCCGAACGGGTCGGCGGTGAAGCGCTCCGCGGTGAGCCCCGGACGACCGAGGTAGCCGCGAGCCAGCTGGGCGCCGGCGATGTACAGCTCACCGGCCACACCGACCGGCACCGGGCGCAGCGCGGCGTCCAGCACATAGGCGCGGGTGTTCCACATCGGGCGCCCGATCGGCACCACCGCGCCCTCGGCCAGTTCGCCCGCGTCGAGCAGGTGGTCGGTGCAGCCGACGGTGGCCTCGGTCGGGCCGTAGTGGTTCACCACCGCCACGCCCGGGTTGCGGCGGCACCACTCGGCCAGCTGCGCACCGCGCACCGCCTCGCCGCCCACCATCAGCAGACCCGACGGAATGTGACGATCCGTCAATGAGTCGAGATAGGACAGGCCGCTGGGGGTCACCTTGAGGAAGGTCGGACGGTTGTCGCCGAGGGCGGCGGGCAACTGCTCGTCGAGGGCCGCGACCTGCACCCGGCCGCCGGAGGCGAGTGCGCCGTACAGTGCGGTGACACCGGCGTCGAAGGAGATCGAGGCGTGCAGCAGTGTGCTGCCCGCCAGCTCGGGATAGGCGAGCACGGCCCGGGAGACGTAGTTGACCAGGCCCGCGTGCGGGAGCACGACGCCCTTGGGCCGGCCGGTGGAGCCCGAGGTGTAGATCAGGTACGCGGGGTGCTGGGGCAGCGCGGCCGGGGCAGGGTTTGCTGCGTCGTAGCCGGAGAGGTCGAGTTCGTCGACCACCAGCCGCCGCCGTTCGTCGGCAAGGTGGGCGGTCTGCCTGGTCACCAGGACGAGGGCCGGGTGGGCGTCGCCGATCATGTAGGCGATCCGCTCGGCCGGGTAGTCGGGGTCGATCGGCAGGTACGCACCACCGGACTTCAACACCGCGAGCAGCGCGACGATGAGCTCGACGCGGCGCTCCATCAGCACCGCCACCACCGACTCCGGGCCCACCCCCTGGGCGGTCAAGTGGCGCGCCAAGCGGTTGGCGCGAGCGTTCAGTTCGGCATAGCTCAGCTCAACACCCTGGGACAGCACGGCGATCGCCTCAGGCGTGCGGACAACCTGGGCCTCGACGAGAGAGGTCAGGGTGGCGACGGGAACCTCGTGCGCGGTGTCGTTCCACTCGACCAGAAGGCGGTGACGCTCGGCCTCGGTGAGCACCTCGATGCCCGCGACCGGCAGCTCCGGAGCCGTGACGGCCGCACGCAGCACACGCACGAAACGCTCGGCGAGGCAGGCGGCGTCGTCCACGTCGAACAGGTCACGGGCGAAGGTGAGCGTGCCGCCCAGGCCGGCGGGCGCACCCTCGACGGTGAAGTTCTCCGCGAGCGTGAACGCGAGGTCGAAGCGCGCGGCGAGCTGCCCCGCCGGGACCAGCGAGGCGGCCAGGCCCGGGAGTTCCAGCACGCCGGCGGCATTGTTCTGCAGCGACAGCATCACCTGGAAGAGCGGGTGGCGGGCCATCGAGCGGGACGGTGCCAGCTCCTCCACCAGCCGCTCGAACGGCACATCCTGGTGCGCGAACGCCGCCAGGCCGGCCTCCCGGACCCGGGCCAACAGCTCGCCGAAGCTCGGATCACCGGACAGGTCGGTACGCAGCACAAGGGTGTTGACGAAGAACCCGACCAGGTCATCCAGCGCCTCGTCGGTACGACCCGCGACGGGGGTACCGATCGGGATGTCCGTACCTGCACCGAGGCGCGACAGCGTGGCCGCCAGCGCCGCCTGGAGCACCATGTAGACCGTCACGCCCTCGACCCTGGCCAACTCAGCCAGCCGATCATGCAGTTCGACCGGGACGGTGAGCTCGACGGTACCGCCGGCGTGGCTGGCCACCGCCGGGCGCGGGCGCGAGGCAGGGAGCGCCAGCTCCTCCGGGACCTCGGCAAGCGTGGTCCGCCAGTAGGCCAACTGCTGGGCGAGCAGGCTGTCGTGATCGTCCGCCGAACCGAGCAGGTCACGCTGCCACAGCGCGTAGTCCGCGTACTGCACCGGCAAGGCCCGCCACTGCGGCGCCACACCGGCCAGGCGAGCGGCGTACGCGACGGAGACGTCACGCGCCAGCGGAGCCATCGACCAGCCGTCACCCGCAATGTGGTGCACCACCAGAACGAGCACATGCTCCTCCGGCGACTCGGCGAACAGCCAGGCATGCACCGGGAGTTCGGTGCGCAGATCGAAGGTGTGACGAGCGGCCCGGGCCACCGACGACTCGTCGAGCCCGTCGACCACCGTCAACAACGCACCGACACCATCGACCGCCAGCACCCGCTGCTGCGGCTGACCGTCGACCGCCGGGAACACCGTACGCAGCACCTCGTGCCGCTCGACCACATCCCGCAACGCCGCCTCCAGCGCCGGGGCATCCAGCGCACCGGAAAGCCGCAGGCAGAGCGGGATGTTGTAAGTCGCGCTCGGACCCTCCAACTCACCCAGGAACCAGAGACGCTGCTGCGCGAACGACACCGGCACCCGGTCGGGGCGGGGGCCGGCGGTCAGCGCCGGACGGCGACGGCTCGCGTCGCCCAGGAGGTCGGCCAGGCGATCGGCCAGCGCGGCGACGGTGGGGGCCTCGAAGAGCAGCCGGAGGGATATCTCGGCGTCCAGTGCCGTGCGGATCCGGCTGATCAGGCGGGTGGCGAGCAGGGAGTGGCCGCCGAGGTCGAAGAAGCTGTCGTCGATGCCGACCTGCTCGCGGCCGAGGGCCTCCGCGAACAGACCGCACAGGGTTTCCTCCTGCGGGGTGCGTGGGGCGCGGTGTGCGGTGGCGGGGGTGTGGTCGGGGGCGGGCAGGGCGTTGCGGTCGAGTTTGCCGTTGACGGTCAGCGGGAGGGCATCGAGGACGACGATCGCGGTGGGGACGAGGTACTCGGGGAGGGTGGCGGCCAACTCGGCCCGCACCGTGGCCAGGTCGATCTCCTGATCGGTGGCCGGGACGGCGTAGGCGACCAGGAGCTTGACGCCGGGCGCGTCCTCGCGGACGAGGGCTGCCGCCTGGGCCACCGGCGGCAGCGCCAGCAGGGCGGCTTCCAGTTCACCCAGCTCGATGCGGAAGCCGCGCAGCTTCACCTGCCGATCGGCTCGCCCGGCGAACTCCAGCACACCCGCCGGGCTCCAGCGGGCCAGGTCACCCGTGCGGTACAGGCGACCCCCGGACGGGCCGAACGGGTCAGCGACGAAACGCTCCGCGGTCAGGCCCGGACGGTCCAGATAGCCGCGCGCCTGACCGGCACCTCCGAGATACAACTCCCCCACACAACCCATCGGCACCGGACGCAGCGCCGCATCCAGCACGTACAGGCGGGTGTTGTCCAACGGACGCCCGATCGGCAGCGCCCCGGTGGGCCGCTCGGTCACCGTGTGGGTGACCGCGAACGTCGTGGTCTCGGTGGGACCGTAACCGTTCACCACCACCGTGCCCGGACAAGCCTCCAACACACGGGTGACGGCGGCCGGGGAGACCACGTCACCGCCCGTCCACACCTCCCGCACACCCGCGAAGCTCTCGGGCCGCTCGTCGGCGACCAGGCCGAACAGACCCGCGGTGAGCCACAGCCCCGTCACCCCGCGCTCCGCGATCAGCCCGGACAGCACCTCCGGAGTGAGGTCGGTGGCCGGGGCCACCACCACCTGGCGGCCCCTCAACAGCGGCACCCACAACTCCATGGTCGAAGCGTCGAAGGAGTACGGCGAATGCAGCAACACCCGCTCCATCGCCTCCCCGCCGAAGCGCCGGTCCATCGCCAACGCCACCACATCCGCCTGCGTGACCGCCACACCCTTCGGACGACCCGTCGAGCCCGAGGTGTACATCACATACGCCAACTGCTCGGCACGGCTCTCGACCTGGACCGGGAAGTCGACCCCGTCGACCTCCACGTCCTCCCCGAGCAGCACGACCGTGGCGGGAAGCTTCTCCGCCTCCACCCGCAACGCCGCATCGGCGAGCACAAGCGTCGCCCCCGTCTCCGCAACGATCAACTCACGATGCGCCTGCGGATACCGAGCATCCAACGGCACGTAGTAGCCACCCGCCCTCACCACCGCCAGCAACGCCACCACCAGCTCGACCGAGCGCTCCATCAACACCGCCACCGCCGTCTCCGCACCCACCCCCCGCGCCACCAGACGACCTGCCAGCGCGCCCGCCCGAGCATCCAGCTCCCCGTACGTCAGCACAACCGACCCAGCCACCACCGCAACCGCATCAGGCGTACGCGCCACCTGCGCCGCGAACAGCTCCGGCAACGTGCCGGTGGGCGCAGCGATCGCCGTGTCGTTCCAGCCGACCAGCAGCGTCTCCCGCTCGCTCGCCGCCAGCACGTCCACGGCGTCGACCGGCCGCCCGGGCTCGGCGACCAGGGCGCGCAGCACACGCACGAAGCGCTCGCCGATCCGCTCGGCCGCCTCGGCGTCGAACAGGTCCAGCGCGTAGGTGAGGTTCCCCCACATCCCCTCCGGCGCCTCGCCGAAGGTGAAGTTCAGGTCGAACTTGGCCGGTGCCTGCCCGCCCGCCAGCGGCGCGGCCGTCAGCCCGGGCAGGTCCAGCACCGGCTGCGCGTTGTTCTGCAGCGACAGCATCACCTGGAAGAGCGGGTGCCGCGCCATCGAGCGCACCGGAGCGAGGTCCTCCACCAGCCGCTCGAACGGCACGTCCTGGTGCGCGAACGCGTCGAGGCCGGTCTGCCGCACCCGTCCCAGCAGCTGCCGGAAGGTCGGGTTGCCGGACAGGTCGGTGCGCAGCACGAGGGTGTTGACGAAGAACCCGACCAGGTCGTCCAGCGCCTCGTCCATCCGCCCGGCGACGGCGGTGCCGATCGGGATGTCGGTACCGGCGCCCAGGCGTGAGAGCAGCACCGCGACGGCTGCCTGCAGCACCATGAAGACGGTGCCGCCCTCGGCGCGCGCGAGGTCGGCCACCGAGCGCTGGAGCTCGGCGGGGACGGCGAAGTGCACCGTGCCGCCGCGGTGGCCGGCAACGGCCGGGCGCGGGTGTGAGAAGGGCAGCGCCAGCTCCTCCGGCAGCTCGGCCAGCGTGGAGCGCCAGTAGGCCAGTTGCCGGCAGAGCACGCTCTGCGGGTCGGTCTCCTCGCCGAGCAGCTCGCGCTGCCAGAGCGCGTAGTCGGCGTACTGGCCCGGCAGTTCCTCCCAGGCGGGCGCCGTGCCGGTCAGCCGGGCCGCGTACGCCGTCGACACGTCCCGGGCCAGCGGGCCCATCGACCAGCCGTCGCCCGCGATGTGGTGCACCACCAGGAGCAGCACGTGCTCCTGCGGATCGGTGCTGAACAGCCAGGCGTGCAGCGGCAGATCACGTGCCAGGTCGAAGCTGTGCCGGGAGGCACCGGCCACCGCGCGGCCCAGCGCCGCCTCGTCCAGCCCGGTGGCCGGGATCACGGTCAGCAGCGAGGCGACCGTGTCCGGCTCCTGGATCTCCTGCCAGGGCTGCCCGTCGACGGCCGGGAAGACGGTGCGCAGCACCTCGTGCCGCCCGACCACGTCCCGCAGTGCGGCGTCCAGCGCCGGAACGTCCAGCCTGCCCGTCAGGCGCAGGCCCAGCGGGATGTTGTAGGTGGCGTTCGGACCCTCCAGCTCGCCCAGGAACCACAGCCGCTGCTGCGCGAAAGAAACCGGAAACATCAGAACTCCTAGCGCCTACGCATCGACCGGAAAGCGGGCCGAGCCTTGTTCAGAGAATCGAGTCGCGCGGCAACGCCCGCGACCGTGGGTGCCTCGAAGAGCGCCTGGATCGGCAGCTCCACGCCCAGCAGGGTGCGGATCCGGCTGACCAGACGGGTGGCGAGCAGCGAGTGCCCGCCGAGCGCGAAGAAGTCGTCGTCCAGACCGACTTGGTCCACGCCCAGGACCTGCGTGAACGCCTCGCAGAGCAGCTCCTCGCGCGGTGTACCCGGCGCCCGGTAGGCGACGGCCGCGGTGACCTCGGGAGCCGGCAGTGCCTTGCGGTCCAGCTTGTTGTTGGCGGTGAGCGGCAGGTGCTCCAGCAGGACGATCGCCGAGGGGACCATGTAGTCGGGCAGCGAGCCGGCCAGTTCGCGGCGCAACTCGTCGGCCGTGACGGCGGGCCCGGTGGGGTCCGCCAGGACGGCGTAGCCGACCAGGCGCTTGTCGCCGGGGCGGTCCTCGCGGGCCACCACGGCCGCGTGGGAGAGCGCGGGGTGTGCGCTCAACGCGGCCTCGACCTCGGCCAGTTCGATCCGGAAGCCGCGGATCTTGACCTGGTCGTCGGCCCGGCCGGCGAACTCCAGCCAGCCGTCACCGGTCCACCGGGCCAGGTCGCCGGTGCGGTACATGCGGGCGCCGGCCGGACCGAACGGGTCGGCGGTGAAGCGCTCCGCGGTGAGGTCCGGGCGGTCCAGGTAGCCACGGGCCAACCCGCTGCCGGCCAGGTACAGTTCGCCGATCGTGCCCGGCGGTACCGGGCGCAGCGCGGCGTCCAGCAGATAGGCGCGGGTGTTGTCCATCGGCCGGCCGATCGGCAGCACCGCGGGGACCGGCTCGCCGCTCACCAGCGGGATCTGGGTGGCGCACAGGGTGGTCTCGGTCGGCCCGTAGGTGTTGCGGACCACGATGCCGGGGCAGGCCTCCAGCACCCGGCGCACGGCGGTCGCGGGGACCACGTCACCGCCGGTGCCGACCTCGTGGACGCCTGCGAACGCGGTCGGGTCGTCCTCCGCGAGTACCCGGAACAGGCCTGCCGTCAGGTGGAGTTGGGTGAGCGCATGCTTCGCGGTCAGGGACCGGATCGCGGCCGCGTCCAGCCGGCCCTCGGGGGCGACCACCACCGTGCCACCGGCCGTCAGCGGCACCCACAGCTCATAGGTGGAGGCGTCGAAGGCGTGCGGCGACTGGAAGAGCACACGGCGCGGCGCGGTCTCCCGCCAGCAGCGGTCCAGCACCAGGTCCACCACGCCGCGGTGGGTGTTCGCGATGCCCTTCGGCACGCCGGTGGAGCCCGAGGTGTACATCACGTACGCGCGCTGGTCGGGCAGCGTGCGCACCGCCGGGTTCGCCATGCCGTCAGCGTCGGAATCGGTGCCGGTCGCGGCGTCGGCCGGCACGAGCTCGGCACCGCCCGCGCCGGCCCGCTGGACGAACGGGTGCTCGCGGGTGACGGCGTCCACCAGCAGCAGGCCCGCGCCGGCGGCCTGGAAGACCGTGCTCATCCGGGCCTCGGGCGCCCGCGCGTCGATCGGCACATACGCGCCGCCCGCCTTGAGCACCGCGAGCAGCGCGACCACCAGGTCGGCCGAGCGCCGCATCAGCACCGCGACCAGCGAGTCCGGGCGGACACCGCGCTCGACCAGCAGCCGGGCCAGGCGGTTGGCGCGGGCGTTGAGCTCGGCGTAGTCGAGCACGGTGTGCTCGTCGGTGACGGCGACCGCCTCCGGCGTGCGGGCGGCCTGCGCCTCGAACAGCTCCACGAGGCTGGCCTCGGGCGTCTCGGTGGCGGTGTCGTTCCAGGCGGTGAGCAGGGTGTGGCGCTGGTCCTCGGTGAGGACGTCGATCCGGTCGAGCGGCGTCTCCGGCGCGGTCTCCAGCGCCGTGACCAGCCCCTGGACGGCCGTGGCGAAGAGCGCGCAGACCAGCTCGGGGTCGATCGGGGTGGCCGCCTGCGCCGTCAGCAGGAAGTCGGCGCCGAGGTCGTCGACCGACACGGTCAGCGGGTAGTTGGTGCGGTCGTGGCCGTGCTCGGCCTCGACGCCCGCCAGCGCACCACCGTCGCCGTCCTCCTCCTGCGGCCGGCTGTGGCGGAAGTTGAACAGCGTGGTGAACAGCGGCGCCGGGGCGGCGATCCCACTCGCCTGCTGCACCAGGGCGAGGGGTGCGTGCTCGTGGACGAGCAGGTCGGCGAGCCGGCCGCGCATGGTGTGCACGGCCTCGGTGACGCTCAGGCCGGTGGTGCGCAGCCGGGCGGGCAGGGTGTTGATGAACAGCCCGGGGACCCGGTCGGCGCCGGTGCCGGCGTTCATCCGGCCGAACAGCAGCGTGCCGAAGACCACGTCGTCGCGGCCCGCGGTGGCCGCCACCACCCGCGCCCAGGCGGTGTGGAAGAGCGTGGCCGCGCTGACCCCGAGGACCCGGGCCTGCTCGCGCAGGCGGGCGGCGAGTTCGGGAGCGAGCGTACGGGCGGCCTCGGTGACCCGGGTGCCGTCGCCGCGCACGTCCAGCAGGCCGAACGGCGCGGTCGGCTCGTCGACATCGCCGAGCAGCTCGGCGAAGAACCGCTCGTGCTCCTCGCGCGAGACGCCGAGCCGGGCCTGGGCGACGAACTCACGGAACGGCAGCGGGGTCGCCAGCTCCTGCTCGCGGCCGGCCAGGATCGCCCGGATCTCGGCCAGCAGGATGTCCAGCGCCGTGTGGTCCATGACCAGGTGGTGGCGCTGGAGCAGCAGGAACCACCGGTCGGTGCCCGGCTCGGCGGCGATCGAGGCGCGCAGCAGCGGCGCGGCGGTGAGGTCGAGCCGCGGACGGCAGGCGGCCCGCAACTCGGCGAGCGGGTCACCGGCGGGCTCGTCGGCGCCGCCGAGTTCGACCGTGATCACCGGCAGTTCGGCGCGTCGGGCGACCACCTGGACGGGCTCCGGCAGGCCCTGCCAGTACACCGCGGTACGCAGGATGTCGTGGCGGTCCACCACCCGCTGCAGGGCGGCGAGGAAGCCGTCGAGCCGCTCGCGCGAGTCGAAGGTCAACGAGGCCGGGAGGACGTAGAGGTCGTCGCCGTCACCGGCCTCGCCCGCCGCCATCAGGTGGTGGAAGAAGATGCCCTCCTGGAGCGGGGCGAGCGGGTAGATGTCGGCGATGTTCGCCGCACCGCCCGGGAACACCTCGGTGATCGCCACGATCTCGGCGGCGGACAGCTCCACGAGCGGAAGCATGTCGGGCGTGATCACCTCCGCACCCGCCGGAATCCGGTTCGGCGGGACGACGAACCCGACGTCGTCCGAGGCCGCGGCCAGGGCGGCGACGGTCGGCGCGGCGAACAGCGCCCGGACGTCGACCCGCGCCCCGCGCGCCCGCAGCCGCTCGACCAGCGAGACGGCCAGCAGTGAATGGCCGCCCAGCTCGAAGAAGTTGTCGTCGAGGCCGACCTGCGGCACACCGAGGATGTCGGCGAAGACCTCGCAGACGATCTCCTCGCGCGCGGTGGACGGCGCGCGGTAGGTCGCCTCGGAGCTGAACTCGGGGGCGGGGAGGGCCTTTCGGTCGAGCTTGCCGTTCACCGTCAGCGGCAGCGCGTCGAGCACGACGAACGCGGCCGGGACCATGTACTCGGGCAGCACGGCCGCCACGTGCCCGCGCAGCTGCGCCTGGTCGAGGTCGCCGCTGGGCACCAGGTAGCCGACCAGGCGGTCGTCGCGGACCAGTACCGCGACCTGGGAGATTTGCTGATGATCCGTCAGTGCGTGCTCGATCTCGCCGAGTTCGACTCGGAAGCCGCGGATCTTCACCTGGTCATCGGTCCGGCCGAGGTACTCGAGGTTGCCGTCGGCCCGCCAGCGGGCCAGGTCACCGGTGCGGTACATGCGGGTGCCGGCCGGGCCGAACGGGTCGGCGGTGAAGCGCTCCGCCGTCAGGCCGGGGCGACCGAGGTAGCCGCGGGCCAGCTGGGCGCCGGCGATGTACAGCTCACCGGCTGTACCGGCCGGCACCGGGCGCAGCGCGGCGTCCAGCACATAGGCGCGGGTGTTCCACATCGGGCGCCCGATCGGCACCACCGCGCCCTCGGCCAGTTCGCCCGCGTCGAGCAGGTGGTCGGTGCAGCCGACGGTGGCCTCGGTCGGGCCGTAGTGGTTCACCACCGCCACGCCCGGGTTGCGGCGGCACCACTCGGCAAGCTGCGCACCGCGCACCGCCTCGCCGCCCACCATCAGCAGACCCGACGGAATGTGACGATCCGTCAATGAGTCGAGATAGGACAGGCCGCTGGGGGTCACCTTGAGGAAGGTCGGACGGTTGTCGCCGAGGGCGGCGGGCAACTGCTCGTCGAGGGCCGCGACCTGCACCCGGCCGCCGGCGGCGAGTGCGCCGTACAGTGCGGTGACACCGGCGTCGAAGGAGATCGAGGCGTGCAGCAGTGTGCTGCCCGCCAGCTCGGGATAGGCGAGCACGGCCCGGGAGACGTAGTTGACCAGGCCCGCGTGCGGGAGCACGACGCCCTTGGGCCGGCCGGTGGAGCCCGAGGTGTAGATCAGGTACGCGGGGTGCTGGGGCAGCGCGGCCGGGGCAGGGTCCGTCGCCTCGTAGCCGGAGAGGTCGAGTTCGTCGACCACCAGCCGCCGCCGTTCGTCGGCGAGGTGGGCGGTCTGGGCGGTCTGGGCGGTCTGGGCGGTCTGGGCGGTCTGCCTGGTCACCAGGACGAGGGCCGGGTGGGCATCACCGATCATGTAAGCGATCCGCTCGGCCGGGTAGTCGGGGTCGATCGGCAGGTACGCACCACCGGACTTCAACACCGCGAGCAGCGCGACGATGAGCTCGACGCGGCGCTCCATCAGCACCGCCACCACCGACTCCGGGCCCACCCCCTGGGCGGTCAAGTGGCGCGCCAAGCGGTTGGCGCGAGCGTTCAGTTCGGCATAGCTCAGCTCAACACCCTGGGACAGCACGGCGATCGCCTCAGGCGTGCGGACAACCTGGGCCTCGACGAGAGAGGTCAGGGTGGCGACGGGAACCTCGTGCACGGTGTCGTTCCACTCGACCAGAAGGCGGTGACGCTCGGCCTCGGTGAGCAGCTCGATGCCCGCGACCGGCAGCTCCGGGGTCGTGACGGCCGCGCGCAGCACACGCTCGAAACGCTCGGCGAGGCGGGTGGCGTCGTCCACGTCGAACAGGTCACGGGCGAAGGTGAGCGTGCCGCCCAGGCCGGCGGGCGCACCCTCGACGGTGAACGTCTCGGCCAGGGTGAACGCCAGGTCGAAGCGCGCCGCGCCATGACCCGCCGGCAGCGCGGCCACCGTGACGCCCGGCAGGTCGATGACCGCCTCGGTGTTGTTCTGCAGCGACAGCATCACCTGGAAGAGCGGGTGGCGGGCCATCGAGCGCACCGGCGCCAGCTCCTCCACCAGCCGCTCGAACGGCACATCCTGGTGCGCGAACGCCGCCAGGCCGGCCTCCCGGACCCGGGCCAACAGCTCGCCGAAGCTCGGATCACCGGAGAGATCGGTGCGCAGCACGAGCGTGTTGACGAAGAACCCGACCAGGTCATCCAGCGCCTCGTCGGTACGACCCGCGATCGGGCTACCGATCGGGATGTCCGCACCGGCACCGAGGCGCGACAGCGTGGCCGCCAGCGCTGCCTGGAGCACCATGAACGGCGTCACGCCGGCAGACTTGGCCAACCCGGCTACACGGGCGTGGAGTTCGGATCCGAGTGCGAGATCGATCGTGCCGCCCGCGTGACTGGCCACCGCCGGGCGCGGACGCGAGGCAGGCAGCGCCAGCTCCTCCGGGACCTCGGCGAGCGCCGTCCGCCAGTAGGCCAACTGCTCGGCGAGCACGCTGTCGTCATCGTCGGGCGAGCCCAACAGCTCACGCTGCCACAGCGCGTAGTCCGCGTACTGAACAGGAAGGGGCTGCCACTGCGGCAGCTCACCGGCCAGGCGAGCGGCGTACGCGACAGAGACGTCACGCGCCAGCGGAGCCATCGACCAGCCGTCACCCGCGATGTGGTGCACCACCAGAACGAGCACATGCTCCTCCGGCGACTCGGCGAACAGCCAAGCATGCAGCGGGAGTTCGGTGCGCAGATCGAAGGTGTGCCAAGCAGCCCGGGCCACCGACGACTCGTCGAGCCCGTCGACCACCGTCAACAACGCACCGACACCATCGACCGCCAGCACCCGCTGCTGCGGCTGACCGTCGACCGCCGGGAACACCGTACGCAGCACCTCGTGCCGCTCGACCACATCCCGCAGCGCCACCTCCAGCACCGGGGCATCCAGCGCACCGGAAAGCCGCAGGCAGAGCGGGATGTTGTAGGTCGCGCTCGGACCCTCCAACTCACCCAGGAACCAGAGACGCTGCTGCGCGAACGACACCGGCACCCGGTCGGGGCGCACCCCGCTGGTCAACACCGGACGCCGCTGACCGGCAGCAGCGTCCAGGTGCCCGGCCAGGCCGGCGACGGTCGGCGCCTCGAAGAGCGCGCGGATCGGCAGCTCGACCCCCAGCACCGTGCGGATCCGGCTCACCAGACGAGTAGCCAGCAGCGAGTGGCCCCCGAGCTCGAAGAAACCGTCGTCCATACCGACGGCCGGCAGGCCGAGGACCTCGGCGAAGAGCCCGGCCAGCACCTCCTCGCGCAGCGTACGCGCGGCACGCGACGGGACCGGAGCGAGCACGGGTGCGGGCAGCGCCTTGCGGTCCAGCTTGCCGTTGACGGTCAACGGCAGCGCGTCGAGCACCACGAGCGCGGCCGGGACCAGGTACTCGGGGAGCCTGGCGACCAGCTCGCCCCGCACCGCGGCCGGGTCCACGTCCTCGCCGGCCACCGGGACGACGTAGCCGACCAGCAGCTTGACGCCGGGGGTGTCCTCGCGGACGACCGCGTTCGCCCGGGCCACGGCCGGGTGCGCGAGCAGCGCCGCCTCGACCTCACCGAGCTCGATCCGGAAGCCGCGCAGCTTCACCTGCTGGTCGGCGCGGCCGGCGTAGTCGAGCTCGCCGTCGCGGTTCCAGCGGACCAGGTCGCCGGTGCGGTACATCCTCTGGGCGCTGCCCCGGCCGAACGGGTCGGCGACGAAACGCTCGGCGGTCAGCGCGGCACGGCCGAGGTAGCCACGGGCCACACCCGCCCCCGCGAGGTACAGCTCTCCCGTGCTGCCGACCGGGACCGGGCGCAGCGCGGCGTCCAGCACGTAGGCCCGCAGGTTGTCCAGCGGACGGCCGATCGGCAGCGCGCCCTGCCCCGGCGTCACGGTGTGCGCGGTGGCGAAGGTCGTCGTCTCGGTCGGGCCGTAGACGTTGATCACCCTGGTGCCGGCGCTGGCCGCGAGCACCCGCTCCACCGCGGCGCGCGGCACGATGTCACCGCCGGTCCACACCTCGCGGACGCCGGTGAAGCAACCCGGGTTCTCGTCCGCGGCGAGCACGAACAGGCCGATGGTCAGGAAGATCCCGGTCACGCCGTGCTCCGCGATCAGGCGGCTCAGGGTGTCCGGTGCGAGGTCGCCTTCGGGCGCGACGACCACCTGACCGCCGCTCAGCAGCGGCATCCAGAGCTCGAAGGTCGAGGCGTCGAAGGAGTGCGGCGAGTGCAGCAGCACCCGCTCCATCGGGCCGGCGAAGCGCCGCTCCGCGGCGAGGGCGGACACGTCGCGATGGGTGACCGCCACGCCCTTCGGGCGGCCGGTGGAGCCGGAGGTGTACATCACGTAGACCAACTGCGCGGGGTGGGCCTGGACCGAGAGGTCCGGGACCGAGACGTCGGCCTGGTCGACGTCCGCGTCCGGGTCCTCGGTGAGGAGGACGGTGG
Source organism: Kitasatospora sp. NPDC008050 (assembly GCF_042957465.1). Lineage (NCBI taxonomy): Bacteria > Bacillati > Actinomycetota > Actinomycetes > Kitasatosporales > Streptomycetaceae > Kitasatospora > Kitasatospora sp. NPDC008050. The sequence continues at coordinate 76,241 of NZ_JBIBIJ010000009.1, read as the reverse complement.
CGGGCAGTTTCGCCGCCTCCGCCCGCGACGCGGCGTCGGCGAGGACGAGCGTCGCGCCCGTCTCCGCCACGATCAGCTCGCGATGCGCCTGCGGGTAGCGAGCGTCCAGCGGCACGTAGTAGCCGCCTGCCTTCACCACCGCCAGCAGCGCCACCACCAGATCGGCCGAGCGCTCCATCAACACCGCCACCGCCGTCTCCGCACCCACCCCCCGCGCCACCAGACGACCTGCCAGCGCGCCCGCCCGAGCATCCAGCTCCCCGTACGTCAGCACAGCCGAACCCGACACCACCGCAACCGCATCAGGCGTACGCGCCACCTGCGCCGCGAACAGCTCCGGCAACGTGCCGGTGGGCGCAGCGATCGCGGTGTCGTTCCACTCGGTCAGGAGGCGGTGGCGCTCGGCCTCGTCCAGCACCTCGATGCTCGCGACCGGACGCTCCGGGGCCGTGACGGCCGCGCGCAGCACACGCTCGAAGCGCTCGGCGAGACGGGCGGCGTCGTCCGCGTCGAACAGGTCCAGCGCGTAGCTGAGGCTCCCCCACATCCCCTCCGGCGCCTCGCCGAAGGTGAAGTTCAGGTCGAACTTGGCCGGTGCCTGCCCGCCCGCCAGCGGCGCGGCCGTCAGCCCGGGCAGCGCCGGCACCGGCTGCGCGTTGTTCTGCAACGACAGCATCACCTGGAAGAGCGGGTGCCGCGCCATCGAGCGGGACGGCGCCAGCTCCTCCACCAGCCGCTCGAACGGCACATCCTGGTGCGCGAACGCCGCCAGACCCGCCTCACGCACCCGCGCCAGCAGTTCGCCGAAGGTCGGGTCGCCGGACACATCGGTGCGCAGCACGAGGGTGTTGACGAAGAACCCGACCAGGTCGTCCAGCGCCTCATCCGTACGGCCGGCGACGGGGGTACCGATCGGGATGTCCGCACCGGCGCCGAGGCGGGAGAGCGTGACGGCCAGCGCCGCCTGCAACACCATGAAGAGCGTCACGCCCTCGCCCTGCGCCAACTTCACGAGCTGCTGGTGCAGTTCCGGGGAGACCGCAAGGTCGACCGTGCCACCCTCGTGACTGGCCACCGCCGGGCGCAGGCGCGAGGTCGGCAGCGCCAGCTCCTCCGGGACCTCGGCGAGCGTCGTCCGCCAGTAGGCGAGCTGCTGGGCGAGCACGCTGTCGTGATCGTCGGGCGAGCCCAACAGGTCGCGCTGCCACAAGGCGTAGTCCGCGTACTGAACAGGAAGGGGCTGCCACCGAGGCACCTCACCGGCCAGGCGAGCGGCGTAGGCGACGGAGACATCCCGGACCAGCGGAGCCAGCGACCAGCCGTCACCCGCGATGTGGTGCACCACCAGGACGAGCACATGCTCCTCCGGCGACTCGGCGAACAGCCAAGCACGGATCGGGAGTTCGGAGCGCAGATCGAAGGCGTGGCGAGCAGTGGCGGCAACGGCCTGCTCGTCGAAGCTGTCGACCGGTGTCAGCAGCGAGCCGACGGCATCGGCTGCCAGCACCCGCTGGTGCGGCTGACCGTCGACGGCCGGGAACACCGTACGCAGCACCTCGTGGCGCTCGACCACGTCGAGCAGCGCCGCCTCCAGCGCGATGGCGTCCAGGTCGCCGGTGAGGCGGACGGTCATCGGGATGTTGTAGGTCGCGCTCGGACCCTCCAACTCGCCCAGGAACCACAGCCGCTGCTGCGCGAAAGAAACCGGCAGAGTCTCGGGGCGGGCGGCCGCCACGAGGGCCGGACGCCCTTGACCAGCGACGTCGTCCAGGCGCTCGGCCAGGCCGGCGACGGTCGGCGCCTCGAAGAGCGCGCGAATCGGCAGCTCGACCCCCAGCACCGTACGGATCCGGCTCACCAGACGAGTGGCGAGCAGGGAATGACCGCCCAGCTCGAAGAAGCTGTCACCGACACCGACGACCGGCACGCCGAGGACCTCGGCGAACAGCGCGGCCAGCACCTCCTCACGCGGCGTACGCGCGGCACGCGACGAGACCGCAGCGAACTCGGGATCGGGGAGGGCATTGCGGTCGAGCTTGCCGTTGGCAGTCACCGGCAGCGCGTCGAGAACGACGAAGACAGCCGGCACCATGTACTCGGGCAGCGCGGCGGCAAGCTGCGCACGCAATACGGCCTGGTCCAAAGCGCCTTCTGCGACCAGGTACGCCACCAGGCTCTCGCCACGCACCAGCACCACAGCCTGCGCAACGCTCGGGTGGGCGGTCAGCGCATACTCGACCTCACCCAGCTCGATGCGCAGACCACGGACCTTCACCTGGAAATCGGTGCGGCCCAAGTACTCCAGCGCGCCGTCCGCCGTCCACCGCACCAGGTCACCCGTGCGATACATCCGCGAACCAGCCGGGCCATGCGGATCGGCGACGAAGCGCTCGGCGGTCAGGCCGGGGCGGTTGAGGTAGCCGCGCGCCAGCTGCACGCCGGCCAGATACAACTCCCCCGGCACACCCACCGGCACCGGCTGCAGAGCCGCATCCAGCACATACACCCGCGTGTTCCACACCGGACGACCGATCGGCACACTCGCGCCGCCCATCCCCTCCCGACAGTCCCACGCCGTCACATCGACCGACGCCTCCGTCGGCCCGTACAAGTTGTGCAACGGCACATCCAGCACCGCGAAGAACCGATCCCGCAACTCAACCGGCAGCGCCTCGCCCGAGCACAACACCGCCCGCAGACCCGTACACCCCGCCGCAGCCGGCTCCTGCACGAAGACCTGCAGCATGGACGGCACGAAGTGCGCCACCGTGACCCGCTCCCGCCGGATCAGCTCGGCCAGGTAGGCCGGGTCCCGATGACCACCCGGACGGGCGACCACCAGCGTCGCACCCTCCAGCAGCGGCCAGAAGAACTCCCACACCGACACATCGAACCCGAACGGCGTCTTCTGCAACACCCGGTCAGCTACACCGAGTTGATACTCGGCCTGCATCCACGCCAACCGGTTCACAATCCCGCGATGCGAAACCTCCACACCCTTGGGATGGCCAGTGGAACCAGAGGTGTAGATCACGTACGCCGGGTGCTCCGGCAGCAACTCGCGGGCGACGCCACCCCAGTCCGCGCCGGACACCGCGACGTCGTCGACCACCAGCTCCGCGACACCAGCCGGCAGCTCAACGGCGCACCCACGCGCCGTCAACACCAACGCCGGAGCACAGTCCCCCAGCACATATGCGATGCGCTCCGCCGGATACTCCGGATCCACCGGCACATACGCGCCCCCGGCCTTCAACACCGCCAACAGCGCCACCACCAACTCCACCGAACGCGGCAACACCACCGCCACCCGGCACTCCGGTCCCACCCCGTACTCCACCAACACCCGAGCCAGACCATTCGCCCGCGCATTCAACTCCGCAAACGTCAACTCCACGCCCCCGAAGACAACAGCCACCGCCTCCGGCGTCCGCGCAACCTGCGCCGCAAACAGCCCCGGCAACGTCCCCGCAGGCACCGCAACCGCCGTGTCGTTCCACGCGGTCAGGATCCGCTCGCGCTCGGCCGGACCCAGCACGTCGATCCTGTTGACCACACGGCCCGGCTCCGCGACGACAGCGCGCAGAACGCGCAGCAACCGCTCCGCAAGCTGCTCGGCCGCGTCCCCATCGAAAAGGTCGCGAGCAAACGTCAGCATGCCACGCAGACCGGCAGGCGCGCCGCCCGCATCAACCGCCTCGCCCAGCTCGACGGCCAGGTCGAACTTCGCCGCGAGGCCCCCCGTGGGCAGCACCGAGGCGTCCAACCCCGGCAAATCGAGCACCGCCTGCGCGGTGTTCTGCAGCGACAGCATGACCTGGAAGAGCGGGTGGCGAGCCATCGAGCGGGACGGTGCCAGCTCCTCCACCAGCCGCTCGAACGGCACATCCTGGTGCGCGAACGCCGCCAGGCCGGCCTCCCGGACCCGGGCCAACAGCTCGCTGAAGCTCGGATCACCGGAGAGATCGGTACGCAGCACGAGCGTGTTGACGAAGAACCCGACCAACTCGTCCAACGCCTCATCCGTACGGCCGGCGATCGGCGTACCGATCGGGATATCGGTCCCGGCGCCGAGGCGCGACAATGTGGCAGCCAGCGCCGCCTGCAACACCATGAAGAGGGTCACGCCCTCACCGCGTGCCAATTCGGCCAATTGCTGGTGCAGTTCGACAGGGATCACGAGGTCGACGGTGCCACCTTCATGGCCGGCTACCACCGGACGCGGACGCGAGGTCGGCAGCGCCAACTCTTCCGGCAGACCGGCCAACGCATCCCGCCAGTAGCCCAACTGCCGAGACAGTACGCTGTCGTGATCGGCCGCCGAGCCCAACAGCTCACGCTGCCACAGCGCGTAGTCCACGTACTGCACCGGCAACGCCCGCCACGCCGGAGCAACGCCACCCAGCCGCGACGCATAAGCAGCGGACAGGTCACGGGCCAACGGACGCAGCGACCAACCATCACCCGCGATGTGGTGGACCACCACCACGAGCACATGCTCATCCGGGGCGACTGCAAACAGCAAGGCACGTATGGGCAGTTCAGCACTCAGGTCGAACGACCGCTCGGCCGCGCGAGTGATCGCCTTCTCGTCGAACCCATCGACCACGGTCAGCACCGAGCCGACGCCATCGCCCGCCAGGACCCGCTGCTGCGGCTGACCGCCAACGGCCGGGAACACCGTGCGCAGCACCTCGTGCCGCTCGACCACGTCCAGCAGCGCCGCCTCCAGGGCCACAGCGTCCAAGTCACCGGTGAGGCGGACGGCCATGGGAAGGTTGTAGGTCGCGCTCGGACCCTCCAACTCGCCCAGGAACCAGAGACGCTGCTGCGCGAACGACACCGGCAGCACCTCGGGACGATCGGCCGCCACGAGGGCCGGACGCCCCTGACCGGCACTGTCCAGCCGCTCGACCAGGCCGACGACGTTCGGCGCCTCGAACACCGCACGGATCGGCAACTCGACACCCAGCACCGTCCGGATCCGGCTCACCAGACGGGTGGCCAGCAGCGAGTGGCCACCGAGGTCGAAGAAGCTGTCGTCGACACCGACGACCGGCACACCGAGGACGTCGGCAAAGACCTCACAGAGGAGCTCCTCACGCGGCGTCGAGGGAGTGCGGTAGCGGCCGACGGCGGTGAAGTCGGGGTCGGGGAGAGCATTGCGGTCGAGCTTGCCGTTGGCGGTCACCGGCAGCGCGTCGAGGACGACGAAGACGGCCGGGACCATGTACTCGGGCAGCGTGGCGGCGAGGTGGGTGCGCAGTGCGGACTGGTCCAGGTCGCCATCGGGGACGAGATAGGCCACCAGGTTCTCGCCACGCACCAGCACGGCAGCCTGAGCGACCTCCGGGTGGGCGGTCAGCGCGTGCTCGACCTCACCCAGCTCGATCCGCAGACCACGAACCTTCACCTGGAAATCGGTACGGCCCAGGTACTCCAGCGCGCCGTCCGACGTCCAGCGCACCAGGTCACCCGTGCGGTACATCCGCGAACCAGCCGGGCCATGCGGATCGGCGACGAAGCGCTCGGCGGTCAGGCCGGGGCGGTTGAGGTAGCCGCGCGCCAGCTGCACACCGGCCAGGTACAACTCCCCTGGCACGCCCACCGGCACCGGCTGCAGAGCCGCATCCAGCACATACACCCGGGTGTTCCACACCGGACGACCGATCGGCACACTCGCGCCGCCCATCCCCTCCCGACAGTCCCACGCCGTCACATCGACCGACGCCTCCGTCGGCCCGTACAAGTTGTGCAACGGCACATCCAGCACCGCGAAGAAGCGATCCCGCAGCTCGGCGGGCAGCGCCTCACCCGAGCAGAGCACCGCCCGCAGACCCGTACAGCCCGCCGCAACCGGCTCCTGCACGAACACCTGCAACATCGACGGCACGAAATGCGCCACCGTGACCCGCTCCCGCTGGATCAGCTCAGCCAGGTAGACCGGGTCCCGATGACCACCCGGACGAGCGACCACCAACGTCGCACCCTCCAACAACGGCCAGAAGAACTCCCACACCGACACATCGAACCCGAACGGCGTCTTCTGCAACACCCGATCATCAGCACCCAACCCATACTGCGCCTGCATCCACGCCAACCGGTTCACAATCCCGCGATGCGAAACCTCCACACCCTTCGGACGCCCCGTCGAACCGGACGTGTAAATCACATACGCCGGATGCTCCGGCAACAACTCACAGGCGACATCACCCAAGTCCACGTCCGACACCACGACATCGTCCACCACCAGCTCCACCACACCAGCCGGCAGCTCAACCCCACCCCCACGCGCCGTCAACACCAACCCCGGAGCACAATCCCCCAGCACATAAGCGATGCGCTCCGCCGGATACTCCGGATCCACCGGCACATACGCACCCCCAGCCTTCAACACCGCCAACAGCGCCACCACCAGCTCCACCGAACGCGGCAACACCACCGCCACCCGGCACTCCGGCCCCACCCCGTGCTGCAGCAACACCCGAGCCAAGCAGTTGGCCCGCGTATTCAGCTCCGCATACGTCAGCTCCACGCCCCCGAAGACGACAGCCACCGCCTGCGGGCTCCGCGCCACCTGCGCCGCAAACAACTCCGGCAACGTCCCCGCAGGCACCGCAACCGCCGTGTCGTTCCACTCGGTGAGGATCCGCTCGCGCTCGGCCGGACCCAGCACGTCGATCCTGTTGACCACACGGCCCGGCTCCGCGACGACAGCGCGCAGAACGCGCAGCAACCGCTCCGCAAGTTGCTCGGCGGCGTCCGCATCGAAAAGGTCGCGAGCAAAGGTCAGCATGCCACGCAGGCCGGCAGGCGCGCCGCCCGCATCAACCGCCTCGCCCAGCTCGACGGCCAGGTCGAACTTCGCCGCGAGGCCGCCCACCGGCAGCACCGAGGCGTCCAGCCCAGGCAAGTCCAAGGTCGCTTCGGCGGTGTTCTGCAGCGTCAGCATGACCTGGAAGAGCGGGTGGCGAGCCATCGAGCGGGACGGTGCCAGCTCCTCCACCAGCCGCTCGAACGGCACATCCTGGTGCGCGAACGCGCCCAGGCCCGCCTCACGCACCCGCGCCAGCAACTCGCCGAACGTCGGGTCACCGGACACATCGGTGCGCAGCACGAGCGTGTTGACGAAGAACCCGACCAACTCGTCCAACGCCTCATCCGTACGGCCGGCGACGGGGGTACCGATCGGGATGTCCGTACCGGCGCCGAGGCGGGAGAGCGTGACGGCCAGCGCCGCTTGGAGCACCATGAAGAGCGTCACACCCTCGCGACGCGCCAACTCCGCCAACTGCTGGTGCAGTTCGACAGGGATCACGAGGTCGACCGTGCCGCCCTCATGGCCGGCCACCGCCGGACGCGGACGCGAGGTCGGCAGCGCCAACTCCTCCGGCAGACCGGCCAACGCATCCCGCCAGTAGGCCAACTGCTGCGACAGCACACTCCCCGCGTCATCCGCCGAGCCCAACAGCTCACGCTGCCACAGCGCGTAGTCCACGTATTGCACCGGCAACGCACGCCACGCCGGAGCAACGCCACCCAGCCGCGACGCATAAGCAGCGGACAGGTCACGGGCCAACGGACGCAGCGACCAACCGTCACCCGCGATGTGATGCATGACGAGCACCAGCAGGTGTTCCTCTGGAGCCTCCACGAACAGCCAAGCCCGCACCGGGACATCGGCGGTCAGATCGAACGAGTGCTTTGCAGCGAGCGCAACCGCCTGCTCATCGACACCTTCGACCACGGTCAACAGCGAGCCGACGGCATCGGCTGCCAGCACCCGCTGCTGCGGCTGACCGTCGACCGCCGGGAAAACGGTGCGCAGCACCTCGTGGCGCTCGACCACGTCGAGCAGCGCCGCCTCCAGCGCGATGACGTCCAGCTCGCCCGAAAGGCGCAGGAAGAGCGGGATGTTGTAGGTCGCACTCGGACCCTCCAACTCGCCCAGGAACCAGAGACGCTGCTGCGCGAACGACACCGGCAGAGTCTCGGGGCGCACCCCGCTGGTCAACGCCGGACGCCCCTGACCAGCGGCGTCGTCCAGGCGCTCGGCCAGGCCGGCGACGGTCGGCGCCTCGAAGAGCGCGCGAATCGGCAGCTCGACCCCCAGCACCGTACGGATCCGGCTCACCAGACGAGTGGCCAGCAGGGAATGACCGCCCAGCTCGAAGAAGCTGTCACCGACACCGACGACCGGCACGCCGAGGACCTCGGCGAACAGCGCGGCCAGCACCTCCTCACGCGGCGTACGCGCGGCACGCGACGAGACCGCAGCGAACTCGGGATCGGGGAGTGCATTGCGGTCGAGCTTGCCGTTGGCAGTCACCGGCAGCACGTCGAGAACGACGAACGCGGCCGGGACCATGTACTCGGGCAGCGCGGCGGCAAGCTGCGCACGCAATACGGCCTGGTCCAGGTCACCCCCGGCAACCAGATACGCCACCAGACTCTCGCCACGCACCAGCACCACAGCCTGCGCAACGCTCGGCTGCGCGGTCAGCGCATGCTCAACCTCACCCAGCTCGATCCGCAGACCACGAACCTTCACCTGGAAATCGGTACGGCCCAAGTACTCCAGAACACCATCCACCGACCACCGCACCAGGTCACCCGTGCGATACATCCGCGAACCAGCCGGGCCATGCGGATCGGCGACAAAACGCTCAGCCGACAACCCCGGACGGTTCAGATACCCACGCGCCAACTGCACACCAGCCAGATACAACTCCCCCGGCACACCCACCGGCACCGGCTGCAAAGCCGCATCCAGCACATACACCCGCGTGTTCCACACCGGACGACCGATCGGCACACTCGCGCCGCCCATCCCCTCACGACAGTCCCACGCCGTCACATCGACCGACGCCTCCGTCGGCCCGTACAGGTTGTGCAACGGCACATCCAGCACCGCGAAGAACCGATCCCGCAACTCAACCGGCAGCGCCTCACCCGAACACAACACCACCCGCAGACCCGTACACCCCGCCGCAACCGGCTCCTGCACAAAGACCTGCAACATCGACGGCACGAAGTGCGCCACCGTAACCCGCTCCCGCTGAATCAGCTCAGCCAGGTAGACCGGATCCCGATGACCACCCGGACGGGCGACCACCAACGTCGCACCCTCCAACAACGGCCAGAAGAACTCCCACACCGACACATCGAACCCGAACGGCGTCTTCTGCAACACCCGATCATCAGCACCCAACCCATACTGCGCCTGCATCCACGCCAACCGGTTCACAATCCCGCGATGCGAAACCTCCACACCCTTCGGACGCCCCGTCGAACCAGACGTGTAGATCACATACGCCGGATGCTCCGGAAACAGCTCCCGCGCAAAATCGGCCGAATCCTCCACCGACACCACGACGTCGTCCACCACCAGCTCCGCGACACCAGCCGGCAGCTCAACGGCGCACCCACGCGCCGTCAGCGCCAACGCCGGAGCACAGTCCCCCACCACATACGCAACACGCTCCGCCGGATACTCCGGATCCACCGGCACATACGCACCCCCAGCCTTCAACACCGCCAACAGCGCCACCACCAACTCCACCGAACGCGGCAACACCACCGCCACCCGGCACTCCGGACCCACCCCACGACCCACCAACACCCGAGCCAGACCATTCGCCCGCGCATTCAACTCCGCAAACGTCAACTCCACGCCCCCGAAGACAACAGCCACCGCCTCCGGCGTCCGCGCCACCTGCGCCGCAAACAGCCCCGGCAACGTCCCCGCAGGCATCGCAACCGCCGTGTCGTTCCACTCGGTGAGCAAGGTGTGGCGCTGAGCCTGGTCAAGCACGTCGATCCGGTCGAGCGCCTTCTCCGGCTCGGTCTCCAGCGCGATGACCAGGTTCCGCAGCGCGGTGTGGACGAGGTCGCAGACGGCCTCCGGGGCGACCGGTGCGAGCGTCTGCGTGGTGAGGGCGAAGCCGGTGCCGAGGTCGTCGACCGACAGCGTCAGCGGGTAGTTGGTGCGCTCGTGCACATGCAGGATCTCGACGCCGTGCAGGCCGAGCTGTTCGGCGGCGTCGGCGGCGACGCCTTGGCCGTGACGGTAGTTGAGCAGCGCGGTGAAGAGCGGCGCGCCGCCGCCGATGCCGCTGGCCTGCTGCGCGAGGGCGAGCGGGGCGTGCTCGTGCACCAGCAGGTCGGTCAGCCGTCCGCGCATCGCGCGCGTCGCATCGAACACGCTCACACCTCCCGTGGCCACGCGCACCGGCAGGGTGTTGATGAACAGGCCCGGCACCCGGTCTGAGCCGCCGCCCGCGTTCATCCGGCCGAACAGCACCGTGCCGAAGACCACGTCGTCGCGGCCCGAGGTGGCCGCCACCACCCGTGCCCAGGCCAGGTGGAACAGCGTCGCGGCGCTCACGCCGAGCGACCGCGCCCGCTCGCGCAGCCGCGTGGCGAGGTCGGCGTCCAGGGACACCCGGGCCTCCGCCACCTCGGAGAGGTCACCGCGCACGTCAACCTGACCGAACGGCGCGGTCGGCTCGTCCACATCGCCCAGCATCCCGGCGAAGAAGCGCTCGTGCTCCTCCCGCGACACCGCGAGCCGCGTCTGCGCGACGAAGTCGCGGAACGGCAGCGGGGCGGCCAGCTCGTCCCCCCGGCCGGCGGTGATCTCGCGGATCTCCGCGAGCATCACCTCGATCGCGGTGTGGTCCGTGACCAGGTGGTGGCACTGGAGCAACAGCAGCCAGCGGTCGGTGCCGGGCTCGGCGGCGACGAAGGCACGCAGCAGCGGTGCCCGGGTGACGTCGATGCCGGCGAACCCGACGGCGGCTGCGGCTACGGCTGCGGCCAGTCGGCCCACCACGTCGGTGCTGTCGATGAGTTCGACCTGCTCGACGGGTAGTTCGGCACGCCGGGCGACGACCTGGACCGGCTCGCGCAGGCCCTCCCACAGCAGACCGGTGCGCAGGATGTCGTGGCGGTCCACGACGTGCTGGAGCGCGCCGAGGAAGCCGTCCAGCCGCTCGCGCGAGTCGAAGGCCAGCGTGGTGGGCAGGATGTAGATGTCGCTGCCGCCGTCACCGCTCCCCATCAGGTGGTGGAAGAGGATGCCTTCCTGGAGCGGGGCGAGCGGGTAGATGTCGGCGATGTTGGCCGCACCACCCGGGAACGCCACGGCAATCGCGGCGATCTCCTCGGTGGTGAGGTCGACCAGCGGCAGCATCTCCGGCGTGATGGCCTCGGCACCGGCGGGGATCAGGTTCGGCGGCACCACAAGCTGAGCCGTGCCGGCCTCGACGGCGAGGCCGGCGACGGTCGGCGCGGCGAAGAGCGTCCGCACGTCGATCCGCACGCCGCGCGTCCGCAGCCGCTCGACGAGCGTCACGGCCAGCAGCGAGTGGCCGCCGAGCTCGAAGAAGCTGTCGTCGACACCGACGACCGGCACGCCGAGGACGTCGGCGAAGATCTCGCACAGCAGTTCCTCGCGCGGCGTCGAGGGCGCACGGTAGCGGCCGACGGCGGTGAAGTCGGGGTCGGGGAGGGCATTGCGGTCGAGCTTGCCGTTGGCAGTCACCGGCAGCGCGTCGAGAACGACGAAGACAGCCGGCACCATGTACTCGGGCAGCGCGGCGGCAAGCTGCGCACGCAATACGGCCTGGTCCAAAGCGCCTTCTGCGACCAGGTACGCCACCAGGTTCTCGCCACGCACCAGCACCACGGCCTGAGCGACCTCCGGGTGGGCGGTCAGCGCATGCTCGACCTCACCCAGCTCGATCCGCAGACCACGGACCTTCACCTGGAAATCGGTACGGCCCAAGTACTCCAGAACACCATCCACCGACCACCGCACCAGGTCACCCGTGCGATACATCCGCGAACCAGCCCCACCGAACGGATCGGCGACGAAGCGCTCGGCGGTCAGGCCAGGGCGGTTGAGGTAGCCGCGCGCCAGCTGCACACCGGCCAGGTACAACTCCCCCGGCACACCCACCGGCACCGGCTGCAAAGCCGCATCCAGCACATACACCCGCGTGTTCCACACCGGACGACCGATCGGCACACTCGCACCGCCCATCCCCTCCCGACAGTCCCACGCCGTCACATCGACCGACGCCTCCGTCGGCCCGTACAAGTTGTGCAACGGCACATCCAGCACCGCGAAGAACCGATCCCGCAACTCAACCGGCAGCGCCTCACCCGAACACAACACCACCCGCAGACCCGTACACCCCGCCGCAGCCGGCTCCTGCACGAACACCTGCAGCATCGACGGCACGAAGTGCGCCACCGTGACCCGCTCCCGCTGGATCAGCTCGGCCAGGTAGACCGGATCCCGATGACCACCCGGACGGGCGACCACCAGCGTCGCACCCTCCAGCAGCGGCCAGAAGAACTCCCACACCGACACATCGAACCCGAACGGCGTCTTCTGCAACACCCGGTCCGCCAGGCCGAGTTGGTGCTCGGCCTGCATCCACGCCAACCGGTTCACAATCCCGCGATGCGAAACCTCCACACCCTTGGGACGGCCGGTGGAACCAGAGGTGTAGATCACGTACGCCGGGTGCTCCGGCAGCAACTCGCGGGCGACGCCACCCCAGTCCGCGCCGGACACCGCGACGTCGTCGACCACCAGCTCCGCGACACCAGCCGGCAGCTCAACCCCACCCCCACGCGCCGTCAACACCAACGCCGGAGCACAATCCCCCACCACATAAGCGATGCGCTCCGCCGGATACTCCGGATCCACCGGCACATACGCACCCCCAGCCTTCAACACCGCCAACAGCGCCACCACCAACTCCACCGAACGCGGCAACACCACCGCCACCCGGCACTCCGGACCCACCCCACGACCCACCAACACCCGAGCCAGACCATTCGCCCGCGCATTCAACTCCGCAAACGTCAACTCCACGCCCCCGAAGACAACAGCCACCGCCTCCGGCGTCCGCGCCACCTGCGCCGCAAACAACTCCGGCAACGTCCCCGCAGGCACCGCAACCGCCGTGTCGTTCCACTCCGCCAGCACCCGCTGCCGTTCCCCCGCCGCGAGCAGGTCGACCCGGGCCAACGGCGCGTCGGTGTCGTCGAGTTCCGCCAAGCTCCCCAGCAGCCGCGCGAACCGCTCGGCGTGCTCGGCGACCTCCTCCGGGTCGTACGCCGCCGGGTTGGCGTCCACCACCAGCTGTACGCCCGCATCGCCGCTGCGGCCGCTGCGGTCGTAGAGCACGAACGCGAGGTCGTCGACCGAGCCGTTGGAGAGGTTGTGCGCGGTGACCCGCTGCCCGGCGAAGCGGACGTCGTAGTCGAAGGCCATCACGTTCACGGTGGGCCCGAAGAGCCGCCGGCCGCCGACCAGGTTGAGTTCGCGCTGCAGCTCCTCGTAGCGGTAGCGCTGGTGGCGCAGGGCCTCGCGCATGGTGCGGCTGGTCTGCCGGGCGAGTTCGGCCAGACCGGTCTCCGGGCGCACGGTCAGGCGGATCGGCAGGATGTTGGCGAGCATGCCGGGGGTGCTGCGCTGGAGCGCGCTGGTGCGTCCGGTGACGGGCAGGCCGAGGATCACGTCGGTGGCACCGGTGAGCCGGTGGGTGTAGAGGGCGCTGGCGGCGGTCACCAGGACGGGCAGGCTGGTGCGCAGGGTGCGGGCGGCGGCGCGCAGGCGGCGCGCGGTGTCGGGGGCGAGGTCGACGGTGTGGCGGGTGAAAGTGTGCGCGGCGGGGGCGGCGCGGCCGGCGAGGCTGACCGCCTCCGGGCGGTCGGCGAAGCGCTCCGTCCAGTACCGGCGGTCGGCCGCGTACTGCTCGGAGGCGCGGTAGGCCTCGTCCTCGGCGACCAGGGCCGCGTAGGGGGCGAACGGAGTGCCGGCGGGTCCTCCCTCGGTCAGCGCGGCGTAGATCTCGGCGGCGCGGCCGGCCAGCAGGGCGCCGCTGTAGCCGTCGCCGTTGAGGTGGTGGACGCGCTGGTACCAGAAGAGCCGGTCAGGGCCGGCGGGGAACATCGCCATCGCGCAGGCCGGGCCGTGCGCCAGGTCGATGGGACGGGCCAGGTCCTCCTCGATCCAGGCCCGCGCGGCGGCCCAGGGGTCGGCCTCTTCGCTGACGTCCCGGACCAGTACGGGCGCGTGGGCGACCGGTGCGAGGGTCTGGGTCACCTGTCCGCCCTGCTCGCGGAAGCGCAGCCGCAGGGTCTCGGTCTCCACGGCCAGCTGCCGCAGCACGGTCTCGAAGAGCGCCGGGTCGACCGGGCCGTGGATCTCCAGGCACTCGGCGATCTGGTGGGCGGGGTTGGCCGGGTCCAGTTGCTGGGCGAACCACACCCCGGACTGTCCGGTCGTCAGCGGCCAGGTGACGGCTTGGGTGTCCGACATGTTTTGGTGCTCCGGTTCGTTCAACAACGGCCGCGCGTACGGGCGGCGGCAATGGGGGGACCGTCTCCGGCCGTGCGCGGTCCGGAGGTGGCTCTTGGGGTGACGCCAGGGGTCGGCGGATCCGCCGGCGATGTGGATCACGCTCGGGCGTCACGCTGCCTGAGTCAGTGTCACTTCGAGGGCCGGTCGGGTGAACAGGGGGCAAAGGCTCGAACAAATCGCGCCGTCGCACTGACCTGGCGTCAGTGCCCCTGCCAGCGCGGCTCGCGCTTCTCGACGAAGGCGAGCGGGCCCTCCTCGGCGTCCGCGCTGTGCATCCGGCGTTCCTCCCACGGAAAGCGGGTCGCGAACGCCTGGTCCAACGGCATGGTCACCGCGCCGGCCGCGGCCTGCTTGATGGCGCGGACGGCGAGCGGGGCGCAGCGCAGGATGTCGGCGGTCCAGCCGGCCACGCAGGCGTCCAGTTCGGCCGCCGCGACGACCTCGTTGACCAGGCCCAGCTGGTGGGCGCGGTCGGCGGTCATCGGGCGGCCGGTGATCAGGTGGCCGAGCGCGACCCGGTAGGGCGCCTGACGGGTCAGCCGGAACACGCCGCCGGCACCGGCGATCAGCCCGAGCTTCGCCTCGGGCAGCGCGAAGGTGGCGGTGTCGGCGGCGACGATCACGTCGCAGGCGAGGGCGAGTTCGAAGCCGCCGCCGAACGCGTGGCCGTTGACCCGGGCGATCACCGGCTTGGCGAGCCCGAAGCGCTCGGTGAGCCGGGGCCAGCCGGGCTTGCCGCGACTGCCGAAGGTCGAGGGGGCCGCCGTGCCGTTCGCGGTCCGGGCGGCGAGCTCCTTGAGGTCCTGGCCGGCCGAGAAGGCCCGGTCGCCGGCCCCGGTGAGGACGGCCAGCCACAGCTCGTCGTCGGCCTCGAAGTCGTCCCACACGTGGGCGAGTTCCTCGTGCATGCGCAGGTCCATGGCGTTCGCGCACTCGGGCCGGTCGAGGGTCACGTGGGCGACCCGGTCACGCTTCTCGTAGCGGATCCTGGTGAGGTCCATCGGTCGGGTGTCCGTTCGGCTCGGGGCAGGCGCACCACACTTCGCGGTGCGGTGGCATCGGAGTCAGGCTGACGGTCGGGCGGTCGCGCGGGCGGTCGCGCAGGCGGTCGCGCGGGCGGCGGCGGTGAACCGGCCGACCTTGCCGATGACGTCCTCGCTGTACAGCCGCAGCGACTGCTGCATGGCGAACTCGGCCATGTACTGCTGGAACAGCTGCGGCGGCTCCTCGGCCAGGTTGAGCATCCGGCGGTTGGTCACCACGGCCGGGCTGTCCAGGCGTTCCAGCGACTCGTCCACCGCCGCGTCCAGCCGGTCCGGCTCGACGACCTCGTCGAGCAGCAGCCGGGCGTCCGGCTCGGTGGCGTGGATCCGGCGTCCCCAGAGCACCACCTGACGCGAGATGCGACCGCCGGCCAGCCGGCCGAGCCGCAGGTTGCCGGCGCCGGGCACGATGCCCTCCTGCGCGGCGGGCAGGCTGACGTAGGAGTCGGCGGCGGCGAGCACCCGGTCGAAGACCATCAGCAACTGGGCACCGCCGCCGATGGCGAAGGTGTCGACCGCCGCCACCCAGGGCTTCTCGATCACCGGGGTGTGCCAGGCGCCGGCGTGGTCGACCCGTAGGCCGCGCAGCAGCTTGTTGATGTAGCCGAGTTCGCGGCGCAGCAGGAAGTCGACCAGCGAGATCTGCCCGGCGTGCAGGCTCTTGAGGTTGATGCCCGCGCTGAAGACCCGTCGGCCGCGGTAGGCCGGGTGGGTCATCTCGCCGCCGCGCAGCAGGCCCACCGTCACGGCCGGGTCGAGCAGCGCGAGGTCGACGGCGGTCTCCAGGTCCTCGACGTGCCGGTTGTCCTCGGCGTTGAGGCAGTCGGTCCGCACGATGGTCAGGTGTGCGGCGCCGCCGCGGCGCTCGATGCGCACCGAGCCGAGGTCGAGCTCGCCGGTGCGCCGGAACTCCGGCAGCAGGCCGAGTGCGCGCTCGGTGGGCAGCGCCATCGCGTCGATCAGGTGGCGGCCGGCGGTGGGCGAGCGCAGCACCTCGCGCAGGAAGATGCCCTGGTCGATCTCCAGGCCTTCCTTGTCGGCCTGCGGCCTGGCCCGCTCGACGAGGAGTTCATCGGCGGAGGGCACCAGGCCGGGGTAGGCGAGGGCGGCGCCGGCGACCAGTTCGGGCAGCCGCAGGTCCAGGGTGTGGCCGTCGGTCAGCTCCCGGTAGACCGCCTCGCCGTGCAGCCGCATGAAGCGGCTGCGCACCGAGCGGGCCAGGTTCTTGGCCTCGCCGGCCCGCGCCCGCTGGGCGGGGTCGCGCAGGGCCGGTTCGGGCAGGGTGGCGAGCAGCTCCGCGGCGCGCTCGGCGGCGTCGGTCACCACCCGGCGGGCGAAGGCGGGGTCCGGGCCGATCGCGGGCGTGCCCGGGGCGGCGGTCACGAGGACGCCTCGGCGGTCGTGGCGCGCAGCACCCGGTCGCAGGCGGCCAGGTGGCGGCCGAGCGCCTCCTCGAAGCTGGTCGTGGTGGCGTCCAGCATCAGCTGCCGCCGGATCGCCGTCCCCTCACCGGCACCGGCGGTAGCAGCGGCGCCTGCGCCCGCGACGACGCCCGCGCCCGCGACGACGCCGAGCCGGTCGGCCAGGTCCGCGAGCGCGAGCGCCGGGTCCTCGGCGAGTTCGTCCAGCAGGCCCAGCGCCAGGGCGCGCTCGGCCGGCACCGGGGTGCCGAACAGCACGGTGCGGCGGGCCGCGGCGACGCCGAGCTGGTTGGCCAGGCGGTAGAGCGCCATGCCGGGCCAGGCGCCCTGCGGGCCGGCCGGGGGCCGCAGCCGGGTGCCGGGCTGGGCGATCCGGACGTCGGTGGCGAGCAGCGCCTCCAGCGCCACGCCGCCGCAGTCGCCGGTGACGAGCGTGACGGTGGGCAGGTCGAGCCGCTCCAGCCGGCGCAGCGCCCGCTCCCACTTGTTCACCAGCGGGAGCGGCCCGCCGGGGGCGGTGCCGGGGGCGGGGGCGCCGCTGACGGCCAGGACGACCGGGCCGCGGGCGTCGGCGTCCTCGGCGCGCTCGCACAGGGAGTTGACGGCCTGGACGGTCCGCGGCGTGAGCGGCTCGGTGCCGTCCAGCGTGATCAGCAGGGCGAGATCGGGGGCGAGGTCGGGCGCGGGGGCGAGGTTCATGGTGGCGTGGCCTTCTTGCTTGCTCGGTGCGGGGGCGCAGGGGGGAGTTGGCGCGGTGGTCAGGACCGACGGGCGGCAGGGTTCACCAGCGGACCAGGGCGGTCTCGATGGTGGAACCCGGGCCCATGGTCATCAGCACGCCGTAGTCGCCCGGCTCGGCCGCGCGCTCCCGCAGCAGCCGCTGGTACGAGAACAGGAACGAGCCGCTGGACAGGTTGCCGTAGTCGCGCAGCACGCTGGTGGTGTGGCGCAGGTCGTGCCGGGTCAGGCCGAGGTTGACGCCCACCGCGTCGATGACCTTCTTGCCGCCCGAGTGGACCAGCCAGTGGCCGATGTCGCTGCGCCGCAGCCCGGTGCCGGCGAGCAGCCGGTCGACCACGCGCTCGGCGTGCGCGCCCACCACGTAGGGCACTTGCGGGTCGAGGAAGAAGCTGAACCGGTCCTGCTCGCCGTCCCAGTCGTAGCGCATCGCGTCGATCGCGTCGGTGATGATGTAGCTGGCGAACTTCAGCAGCTGCGGTCCTTCGGCCTGCGGCAGCGGGAGTTCGGGCTCGCCGGCCAGCACCGCGACCGCGGCCGAGCCGTCGCCGAAGAGGCTGTTGACCACCGAGGTGCGCATGGTGCCGTCGAAGACGTAGGCGGCGGAGCAGGCCTCCGCGCAGACCATCACGGCGAGCCGGCCCGGGTGCGCGTGTGCCCAACCGGTCACCGCGTTCAGCGCGTTGAGGCCCGCGTTGCAGCCCATGCCGACCACGTCGAGCCGGCTGGTGTGCGGGTCGATGCCCGACTCACGGATGATCAGGGCGCTCAGGCCCGGGGTGAGGAAGCCGGTGGTGGTGACACAGCACAGGTAGCCGATGTCGGAGAGGTCGGCGCCGGTCTGCTTCAGGCACTCCTGGACGGCGCGCACGCCCATGTCGACGGCCTGCGCCTTGTGCTTGGCCAGGAGTTCGCCCTGGGCCTCCATCACCCGGGTGCCGTCGGGGCCCTGGGGCGGGAGGGTGAGGAACCGGCGCTCGATCGCGCTGTTGAGGAAGACCGAGCGGACCCGCGGGTCCGATATCCCGAAGATGTCGAGCAGTTCGTGCTGGGAATAGGAGGTGTCGGGAACGGCGGTGCCGACTCCCAGGATCCGGGCGAGCGGGTTCGTGACCGTGGTCATCGGTAGGTCCATCCCCAGCTTCTCGGCTTGCTGCGCAGCAGCGGCAGGCAGGTGTCCATCGGCTCCTCGGCCTCTCTCGTCGGCGAGCGCCGACGGATCACTGGCACTTCGGCCATTCATTAACGTATTTCCGCTGTCGTTCAGTTCACCGGATCTGCTCGCGCACGAAATCCGCGAGCCGGTCGAGACCTTCCTCGATCTCGTCGGGCCGCAGGTGGCTGAAGGAGAGCCGCAGGACGTTCCGCGGCGTGGCGTCGGCGTAGAAGTGGTGCACCGGTGTCCAGAGCACCCGGTGCGCGGCGGCGCTGTGCTCCAGCAGGTCGTCACCGGCCGCGAACGGCACGGTGAGCAGCAGGAAGAACCCGCCGGTGGGGCTGTTCCAGCTGACGCCGGGCAGCTCGCCGAACCGCTTCTCCAGTCCGGCCAGCACCTGGTTCAGGTTGCCGCGGTAGGTCTCGGTCTCCCGGGCGTTGGCGGCGCGCAGGCTGTGGCCGTGGGCCAGCAGCTTGCCGCCGATCACGGCCTGGGCGATCGGCGAGGTGTTCACCGTCAGCATGCTCTTGAGCTTGGCGAGCTGGTCGGCGAACAGGTCCTGGCCGGCCGGCGCGCCGGACACCTTCTGGTCCGCGATCAGGTAGCCGACCCGGGCGCCGGGCAGGCCGGTCTTGGCGAAGGAGCCCAGGTAGACGACCTGGCCGCGGCGGTCCAGGGCCTTGAGGGTGGGCGGGCCGGCCGGATCCCCGAACAGGCCGTAGGGGTTGTCCTCCAGCAGCAGCAGGTCCTCGTCGGCGGCGATCGCGAGCAGCCGCTCGCGGGTCTCGCGGCCGAGCCGGATCCCGCTCGGGTTGGCGAAGTCGGGGATGACGTAGCAGGCCCGGGGGTTGAGGCCCTCGGCCTTCGCCCGGCGCACCACGGCGACCAGGTCGTCCAGGTCGATCCCGTCGGCCGCCTCACGCACCGGCAGCACTGGCAGGTCGGCCATCCGGGCGGCGCCGTGCACACCGACGTAGCTGGGCGTCACGGCAAGCAGCACGTCACGCTCGTCGCGGCGCAGTGCCCGCAGCGTGAGCCAGAGCGCCTCCTGGCAGCCGACGGTGACCACCAGCGCCTGCGGGTCCACGGTGATCCCCTCGTCCACCCGCAGGTGTTCGGCGATCAGCTCGTGGATGATGCCCTTGGTCCGCCCGTACTGCAGCAGGGTGCGGCGCACCGCGGCCTCGTCGCCGTCCAGGCGGTCCGTCAGATGACGGCGGTAGATGTCGAAATACCGCGGCACGTCGGCCAGGTCGAAGAAGCCCTCGAATGGGCGTCCGGCGGCCAGCGAAATGGCGTCGGGAAATCGGTGGGCAATCTCGTTGAGGAAGTTCATCGATTCGCTGACGGGCGCGGTCAGCGAGTCGTGAAGACCCGTCAGCTCAAGTTCCATTGAACCTCATGCTCTCCTGGTCGCATCGGGGAGCAGGCTAACCACACTCTTCGTCACAGGACAACTGACGCCGTGTTGCAGCGGTATTGCGTCGAATTACGCAGCATTATGTACGGCGAATTCATCTCCGGTTCGCGTCCTCGCGATCTTCCGTTCCGGGCCGGCGACCACACTCGGCCCGGCCCGGACCCGCTGCCCGCCAGGCTTGTGACGCCCGGTCCGGTCTGCCGCGGCGGTCCGACGAGACTGCCCCTGCCCGTGGCATTCGCCCAACTTCCTTGTGCCCGAGCACAACTGACGATGAGGACAGCCCCGATGACGAACCCGTTCGAGGATGTCGACGGCAGCTACCTGGTGCTGGTGAACGACGAGCGGCAGCACTCGCTGTGGCCCGCCTTCGCCGAGGTGCCGCAGGGCTGGACCGTCGCGCACGGCCCGGCCGACCGCGAGGACTGCCGGGAGTACGTGGAGGCCAACTGGACCGACATGCGCCCCGCGAGCCTCGCCCGCGCGATGGCCTGACCCCCGGGACCGCGCTGATGGACCTCGCCGGGCACCACCCCTCGCACTACCGCCTACTGTGCACCGTCTGCGGGCGGCGCTCGCCCGACGACGGGCTGGCGCTCGGCTGCCCCGAGCCGCACGAACCGGGCCTGCTGCGGACCGAGTACCAGTCCACCGCGTTCGCCCCGGACCCCGCGCGGCAGGGCGTGTTCCGCTACCACCGCTGGCTGCCGGTGCGCCGCGCGCTGCCCGACACCGGCCGCACCGCGGTCTACCGCAGCGAGCGGCTGGCCGCCTCGCTCGGCCTGGCCGAGCTGTGGATCGCCTTCAACGGCTACTGGCCGGAGCGCGGTGGCGAGTTGACCACCGGCAGCTTCAAGGAGCTGGAGGCCGCCACCGTCCTGGGCCGGATTCCCGAGGAGGCGGGCACCCTGGTGGTGACCTCGGCGGGCAACACCGCCGCCGCCTTCGCCGAGCTGTGCGCGCGCCACGAGGTCCCCGTGGTGATCGTCGTCCCGGCCAGTGCCCTGCCGCGGCTGCGCACCCGCACCCCGGGCGGGCCGTCGGTGCGGGTGGTCGCCGTCGAGGGTGCCGACTACGCCGATGCCATCGCGCTCGGCGACGCGCTGGCCGCCCGGCCCGGCTTCACCTCCGAGGGCGGCACCCGCAACGTCGCGCGGCGCGACGGGCTGGCCACCGTGCTGCTCGCCGCCGTCGAGGCGATGGGCGCCCTGCCCGACACCTACGTCCAGGCGATCGGCAGCGGCGCCGGCGCGCTCGCGGTGCACGAGGCCGCGCTGCGACTGCGATGTCGCCCCGGCCACGAGGAGGATCCGCTGCCGCGCCTGCTGCTCGCCCAGAACGCCTGCTACGCCCCGGTCCACCAGGCCTGGCGCACCGGCGAACGCCCCTGGCTGACCGGCATCGAACAGGAGCAACGAGCAGCCGCGGAGCGGGCGTTCGCCCCCGAGCTGACCAACCGGCGGCCGCCCTACGATGTGCGCGGCGGCCTGCACGAGGTGCTGACCGAGAGTGCGGGCCGGGTCCGCACCGCGGACGCCACGGCGGCCCGCGCGGCGATGGAGGCCTTCCGCGAACTGGAGGGCGTCGACATCGAACCGGCCGCGGGCGTGGCGCTCGCCGCGCTGCGCGACGCGGTGCGCGCGGGCGAACTGGCGCGCGGCGCCAAGGTGTTGCTCAACATCACCGGTGGCGGCCGGGCCCGGCTGGCCCGGGACCACGAACTGACCGCCCACCAGCCCGACTTGGTGGTACCGCGCGAGGCCGCGTACCGGGCCGGGGAGGTCGCCGGGATCGCGGACCGGCTCGCGCTGCGCGACCGGCGACCGGTGGTCGTCTGAGCCATGCCGACGCCCGCCTCCCCCACAGTTGCCCCCGCCATCCGCACCCCGCGGCTCGCCGCGCTGACGGCGGCCATCCGCGCCGAGCTGCGCGCCGCCCGCACCGCGGACCCCGCCGGCCGGCACCCCGAGCCGGTCGCCGAGCCGGTCGCCGAGCGGGTGGCCGCCGCCCTCGCGCCGTTCCTGCGCCACGCCGACCTGCTCACCCCCGAGCAGCTGGCACCCGATCCGCACGCCTACCGCCAGCACCTGCTGCACGTCGAGCCGGACGGCTCGTTCTCGATGGTGGCGCTGGTCTGGCTGCCCGGCCAGGCCACCCGGATCCACGACCACACCGCCTGGTGCGTGGTCGGCACCTACCTCGGCGCCGAGGAGGAGACCGCCTTCGAGCTCGCCGAGCAGGACGGCCGCGAGGTGCTGGTGCCGGTCGCCACCACGCTGTACCCGGCGGGTGCGGTGACCCATCTGACCCCGCCCGGCGACATCCACCTGGTGCGCAACGCGACCACGGACAAGGTCGTCTCGCTGCACGTCTACGGCGCCGACGTGAGCATCCACGGCACCAGCATCCGGCGCTGCTACGACCTCCCCGTCCGCCCCTGAGAGCCGCTGAGCCTGGGGCCCCTGACAACGCCCCGCGACGCCCCCGGCATCCGGTGCTGGGGGCCGTGCGCGACCGCCCGCTGACGGGCGGTGGTCGCACCGGCCGGCGCGCCTGGCCGCGGGGCGGGGCGGCGGATACGATCGGAATGGCCCGCCCCTCTCCCGGGATTCGTGGTCGCTATGGCATCGATCTCCACACGGCTGCCCCGCTACGTGCGGCTGGCGCCGTGGGCGCTGATCGCCGCCGGGCTCACCTGGAACTTCCTGGCCCCCGCCGAGTACTGGGGCGACCCCATGCTCGCCGCGGCGGCCGTGGCGGCCGGGACGCTGCTGTCGCTGCGCGAGACGCTGCTCGTCGGTGCCACCGTCTTCGTCGGGATCCTGGTGCTCCTCGCCCATGACGGTTCGGTCGGCAACAACGCCGGCTACCTCGAACTGGCCAACACCCTGCTGGCCGTGTCGGTCGGGTTCTGGCTCAACCGGGTGGTGGCCCGGCACGGGCGCCGGCTGGACCTGCTGCAGTCGGTGGCGCGGGCGGCCCAACTGGCCGTGCTGCCTTCGCCACCGGCCGAGGTCGGGCCGCTGCGGGTGGCCACCGGCTACAGCGCCGCCCAGACCGAGGCGCTGATCGGCGGGGACGCCTACGCCGTGCAGCAGACCCCGTTCGGGGTGCGGCTGCTGATCGCGGACGTGCGGGGCAAGGGACTCAAGGCGGTGACGGCCGTCTCGGCGCTGCTCGGCGCCTTCCGGGAGAACGCCGAGCGGGCCCCCGACCTGGTCACCCTGGCGGACGCCGTGGAGCACGCCCTGCTGCGGGAGGTTGCGCACAGTGACGAGGAGCTGCGGATGGAGGGCTTCATCACCGCGCTGCTCGGCGAGTTCGACCCGCACCGCGGTGAGCTGCGGCTGCTCGACTGCGGCCACCCCGGCCCCTACCTGCTGCCCGCGGGCGGGGGCCGGGTGTGCCGCCTGGACGCGGGCGATCCCGGCGTGCCGCTCGGTATGGCCGCGCTCGGCGGCCCCCGTCCGGCGCCCGAGCACTGGCCGTTCGCGGTCGGCGACACACTGCTGCTGGTGACCGACGGGGTGACCGAGGCCAGGAACAGCGCCGGGGAGTTCTACGACCCGCTGCTGCGGCTGCCCGCGCTCGGGCGCCGGGGCGCACCGCGCGACCTGGTGGCGGCCGTGACCCGGGACGTCGAGGAGTGGACCGGCGGCCCCCGGGACGACGACATGGCGCTGCTGGTGGTGACCCGCCGGGCCGACGGCCTGGCGGCGGACGGCCCGGCGGCGGACGGCCCGGCGGCGGCCTGAGCAGGGCGCCGCCGGTGGCCCCGGGGTCCGCGCGTCAGCCCAGCGCGGCCACCAGCTCCGCGATCGTCTCGAACGGCCGGTGCGCCGCGAGTTCGGCGCTCAGGGCCTGGGCGCGCTCACGGAACGCCGGCTTGCCGAGCACCTGGCCGACGGCGTCCGCGAGATCGGCCTCCGCCGGGCGCGCGGTGCGCAGGTCGAGCCCGGCCCCGCTCCACTGCACCCGGGCGGCGACCTCGGGCTTGTCCTCGCCGGCGCCCGCGACCACCAGCGGCACGCCGTGGCGCAGCGCCGTGTGCACGCCGCCGTAGCCGCCGTTGCTGACCAGCACGTCCGCGTGCGGCAGCAGCCGCTCGAACGGCAGGTAGCCGGCCGCGCGGACGTTGCCGGGCAGGGTGCCCAGCTGCTCGGCCAGGACCTGCGGGCCGTCCGGGCGGCTGGTGACCGCGATCACCAGCGCCTCCTGGTCCGCCAGGGCCCGCACGGTGGGGATCACCAGCTGGGTCAGGTCGTCATGGGCCAGGCTCCCCTGGGTGACCACCACCACCGGCCGGCCGTCCGCCAACTCATCCCACCAGGACGGCGGTTCGAAGTCGGCGGTGTCCAGTGCCGGCAGTGCGCCGATGCAGCGGAAGGACGGCGGGGCGTCGCTGCGCGGGTACTCGAAGCCGGGCACGGTGAGCTGGAGGTAGTGGTCCGGTGTCCGGACGATGCTGTCGGTCCGGGGGCCCGCGGGGAGGGTGACCCCGATACTGGCGAAGAGCTCGGCCGCGTGCTGGCGCAACGGCTCGCCGCGCCTGGTCATCTCGGCGTTCAGCTCCAGGTTCCGGACCCACCCCCGCTCCCCCGCCAGCGGCGGCAGTCCCAGGCCGAACGGCGCGGTGTCCACGCTCTGCAGGGTGGGCGGGGCGGTGCCGATGCCGACGACGGCCGGCCGCTCCCCCTTCGGCCGTGCCAGGGCCAGCGCCAGCATGCCCTGGAAGAGGCTGTCGCCGATCACCGCCGCTGCCGGGAACTCCTCCAGCAGCGCGCACAGCGCCCGGTACTGAGCGGGGATCGGGTCGATGAAGATGTGCCGGACGTCGAAGGCGGCCCGCTCGGGGCCCGGCGGCAGCTGCGCCCGCCCGGGGAAGGCGGCGTTGATGTCGCGGTCGTCGAAGTCGGCGGCGGGCGGCAGCGCGACGAACCGCGCGCCGGTGGCCCCGGCCGCCTCGGCGAACCGGCTGCCGCCGAGGAAGGTCACCTCGTGGCCGCGGGCCACCAGGTCGGCGGTGATCGCCAGCAGCGGACCGGTGTGGCCGTGGGCGGGCATGGCGGCGGTGATGATTCTGGACACGGGGGCTCCGTAATCGGGTGAGCTGGCAGTCGGGCTGGTGGTCGGGCTGGTAGTCGGGCTGGTGGGTGCCGGGTCCGGGTCGGTCCGGTTCAGGGGTCGCCCTCCCGGCCCCGGCGGCGCCGGTCGGCGTACGCGAGCACGCCGGAGAGCGCGAGGCCCGCCGCGAACGCGAGCAGATGGCCGACGGCGGAGCAGTCGCCCTCCCCGATCCCGTCGAGCAGGTCCGGCAGGGCCAGGGCCAGCAGCACCAGCCAGCCGGCCCGCAGCCACACCGGCCGGGCGCGGCAGAGCGCCACCGTCATCGCCGTGACCACCAGGTAGGAGGGGCCGGTGTCGAGCTGCTGCGCCGCCACCGCGGGCAGCCCGTCGTGGCGGATCCGCCACCACACCAGCGCCTCGGTCAGCGCCGTCACGCCCACGTGCACGAGCGCCAGCGCCACCACGGCGCGGCGGGGGCCCAGCAGCGACACCACGGTGAACGTGGCGAGCGCGAAGAGCGGCCACACCCACGCGGAGTCCTGCGGGACGAAGGCGGAGACCACCAGCGCCTCGACCGGATGGCCCGCGGGCCACGGGTGCAGGTTCGCCAGGTTGGCCGAGGACCAGTCCTGCAGGCGGTTCAGCCGGCCGGGCGACAGCAGCGCCTCGACGGGCCACACGAGGATCAGGGCCGCCACGTACCAGGACGCCGGGTTTCGCAGCAGGGTGCGCCGGGCGGGGGCGGCGGGGACGGCCCTGACGGAGGACATGGTGCTGGCTCCAGAGGATCAGTGCGGAGGCGATGAGCCGCATGATCGCGGAACCGGATCGACAGGGACTTGACGTCCACTTGTCGCAGCTCGCCGCCGCGGCCCCGAGGCCCCCTCCTGCCGGGCGACGGGCCACGGGCCACGGTCACCACAGTCGCCCGCCCGCCGGGGCGGTCACCCCCCGGCCCGCCATGGGACCCCGCACAGCAGCGCGACGTCACCCGCGCCCGCCGGCAGGACGACGTCCACGTCCGGGCCAACCTGCACCACAGCAACTCACCCAGACGCGGACTCAGCCCGCGGCCGGGGCTGCCAGGACCTGTTGGACCGCCGCCCGCACGGCGCGCGGGCGGCGCAGGTCCAGGGGCGCCAGCCGTTGGACGGCACCCGCCAGCCAGTGCGGATCGCCGAGCAGCTGTACCGAGCCGGTCTGGGCGGTCTGGCGGAGCAACTCGTCCAACAGCAGGATCTCGCTGTAGCGGTAGGTCCGGTGGTGATGGCTGAAGTGCGCCGTCCAGTACTCGTAGGGGTGCCGCACCATCGCGTGCAGGTAGGGGACCCCGCCGACCATGCCTCTTCCGAAGGCGCAGAGCACGCCGTAGGTCCTGGTGCTGGTGAGCCTGCTCGGTGTGACGAACACCGACAGTCCCAGCGCCACTCCCACACACAGCACAGCCGCGATGTGCTTCACCGAAACGGACATGACGAGCCCTCCAGGGATATCCGGCACACCACGAACGGCTGATCGCGCGGGTGGCGGTGGGGGTGAGGATCCACCGGGAGCGGACCTCGGGGAAGCCACTGCGGCAGCTAGGCCTTGACGACCACGGTGTTCATCACCTTGTCGGCGAAGGTCTGCTTCCTGGCGTCCCAGAGCGGCCAGAGGTAGCCGATGTAGCAGGCGAGCCCGTCGAGGATGTGGCAGGCCCGACGGGCGAGGGCCCGGCCGAACCCGACCGGCCGGCCGTCGGCCGCACCGACCACGCGGATGTTCAGCAGCCTCTTACCGATGGTCCGGCCGGTGGCACCCTCCCGGTAGATCTGGAAGAGGCCGAACGCGATCGTGCACGCGTAGCCCAGCACCAGGACCATCAGGGCGCCGGCCGGCGTGCCACCGCCCGGGCCCCTGCCCGCGGGGACGCCCGGGCCGGTGCTGCCCGACGCCAGGTCGGCGTCCATCGCCGCAACGATCACCATCAGGACGACAGCTGGAAGCCCGACGATCAGGAAGTCGACAACAGCGGCCGCGAAGCGTGCCCACCATCCCGCATAGGCGCACCGCACTACGGCCTCCTCCGCGTGGCGAACCTGCGCCGGGACACTGGATCGCTGCGCCGGGCCGCAACCAGAAGTCCCCTGCTGCGGTTGCTGGCTGCACGGCTCGAACGGATTCGGCGGGTAGTTCATGGATATCTCCAGGCGTCTTACGGGAAGAAGATGACGGGATGGGGCCCGCGGGGCCCGATAAATGGTCCGGGCCGCCAATTCAGACTGATAACATCCGGCCTTCAGTTGTTTTCATGGCACCCTGGGCGCGGCATGGATTGCGATAGGGATCAGCACCAGAAGAAGCTTCACGACAATCCGGCCGGAGAGCCTTTTTTCGACTTGTTCACGCTACGGTATGGGCGACCGCAAGAATCGCGAACAGTAGTACCACCACAAGGAATTGTATGTTGGCCCCAAGGGAGAGCTGATTCTCTGGGCGCTCTCCGTGCTGTGACTTGTCCAGCATCTTTCTCTTTATTTCCTGTCGACGCCCGACGGCGCCGGCAGGACATGCCCATATGATGATGGCATACATGGGCAGCAGCGTTTCAATTCCCTGCCCCTTGATGACGCCATATAGTGCCAGAAAGGCAGCTCCGGCTATCGGTCCAATGCAAGCTTTTATCTTGTCCTGTCGAGTCGCCACAATGCTGGCGACTGACGTCGAGAACGCGACCGCGCCCACAGCGGCCACGACCCACCAGGTGGACAGGGAAATATGGGGCATGCTCACGATGCTTTCCGGGTCTGTGGGGTCCACCAAAGGTGGACCCCACAGACCGTTTCCTTTCAGTTCAGGAGAACCAGGTTATGAGGGAAGGGATAATTCCGTGCACGCCTTCCACGACGCCTCTTCCCTTCTTGCCGACAATCCCAGACGATGCAAGCTTGCCAAGCTTGCCCAATCCTCCGGAGAGAAAGAGCCCAGCTGTGGACGACTGAAACTCGCTGCTGGTCCAGCCGTGGGCGATGCCGTTGAATACGGCACTACCCAGCGCAGCTCGGATCGAGATGGCTGACAGAACAGGCACCGCAACCGGCGCCCAGGGAGTGAAGGCGAAAACCACTGCGGCAGCTCCTGCTGCTGCGCTCAACTGATCTGCCCACTTGGCGTACTTTTCTGCATCCAGCCTTTCATCGCCCACAGGCTTGCTGGGGACGTTGACGGTGTCGTTGGTGGGGGTGTCCGCGGGGTTGCGGTGGGTTTCGGCGTTGTGCCGGGCTTCCTCGGCGGCCTTCCGGGCGGCTTCTTGCTGTTCTTCCTCGTGCTTCTTGGTGGCGATGTCGTGTGCTTCGCGGGCGGCTTGTTCGGCTTCCTTGGCACTTCGTCCGGCGTTGAGGGCGTCCTGGCGTGCGCGGTTGGCCGCGGCTTGGGCGCTGCCTGCGGAGGCCGAGGCCTGTTGGGCGGAGGTGGTGGCTTGGTTGGCGGAGTAGTTGGCCTGTCGTGCTGTGCCTCGGGCGGAGGCGGCGGCGGCGTTGGCCTGCTTGGCGGACTGCGCGGCCTGGGCGGCGGACTTGTCCGCGTCGGCCGCTTTCTGGCGGGCTTGTTCGGCGTCGGTGCGGGCCTGAGTGGCGGAGTTGGCTGCCTTGCTGGCCCACTCAGCGGCTTCGGCGGCGGCATTGCGGGCGGTGGCGGCTACTTCGCTGGCTTCGGCGGCGGTCTGGTAGGCGAGTGAGGCGGTGCGAGCGGCGTTGGCGATGGCGGCCTGGATGGCGGCGACGTGGGTGGCGGTGTCCTGGTCGGCGGCCGCGGCGGTGTACCGGACCCGGGTGGTGAGGGCGTGCTGCATCCAGGTGGGACCGGTCATCGCCGTGTGGGCCACGGCCTTCACGTTCGGGCCACCGTTGGCGATGAGCTTGAGGGTCTCGACGCGGTCGTCCTCGGCCAGGGCCTTGGGGTAGCCGGTCATGAGGAACTCGTGGAGGGCTTTGACGCTCCCGGCGTCGAGGGCCTTCTTCCCGGCCTCCTTGACGGCCCTGCCTGCGCCGTTGAGGAGTTTGAGGGTCTGGACGCGGTAGTCGTCCGCCTGAACCTCGAAGGCGCCGGTGGTCAGGAACGCCTCGACCTGCGCGGGGTCGTTGCTCTGCAGGACCTTGCTGGCGGCTTCGGCGAGGGCGGGGCCGCCGATCTTGGCCAGGTAGAGGACCTTCTCCCGGTCGTCGTGCTGCAGGGCCTTGGCGTAGTCCCCGGTCACCCAGGAGATGACGGTCTCGTCGGTTCCGGCCAGGGCGCTCTGGGCAGCCTGGCGTGTCCACGTCCCATTGGAGCTCAGGAGGTTGACCGCGGCTTTGCGCCCGAGCTGGGCGGCCTTGGCCACATCACCGCTGGTGGCGGCGTCGGCGGCCTGCTTCAGGAGATCCCGGGTGGCCTTGTCGGTGGCGGCCTGCTGGGTCTGGATCCTCTCGGCGCGCTCACGCTGGTCCTGCTCGGCTGTGCCGAGGGCCTTGGCGTCTTCGAGTGCGAGGTTCTGTACCTGGTCCAGGGCCGCGGCTTCGGTCTTGCGGGCGAGTTCTTCGACCTTGACGGCCTGGGTGACTGCGTTGGCGGCGGTCTCAGCGGCCTTGAGCGCGGCGTTCGCGTGTGCGGTGGCGATCTTCGCGAAGTCCTGGGCCTGGCCGGCATGGTCGGCCGCGTCCTCGGCTGCTGTTGCGGCGGCGTCCGCGTGCTCGGCGGAGCTGGTGGCGGCCTGGTGTGCTTCGCGGGCGGCGGTTGCGGCCTGCGCTGCCAAGTCGGTTGCCTGCTTGGCGGCCGCGGTGGCGGCGGACGCAGCGGCGCGGGCGCGGGCGGCGGCCTCGGCGGCCTTGCGGGCCTGCGCACTGGCACCACCGGCCCAGCGACCGGCTGCTGCCGCGGCCTCGGCAGCTGCGGCGGCGTGCTGCCCGGCCTGGGCGGCGGCGGTGGCGGAACGGCCGGCTTCGTCGCTCGCATTCGCAGCGCTGGAGGCAGCGGCGGCCGCAGTACGGGCCCCGGCTGCGGCGGCGCGCGCGACCTTGGCCGCATCGCGCGCGGCAGCGGCCTGACCCGCGTCGCGCCTGGCCGCGGTGGCGGCCTGGTTGGCGCGGGCGGCGGCCTGTCCTGCTGCCGCCGAGGCGGCTGCGGCGGCTTGAGCGGCACCGGCCGCGGTACGCGCGGCCTCGACAGCCGCGTTGGACGCAGCGATCGCCGTACGGGCGGCCGAGGCCGCGCCGTTGGCCGCCTCAGCGGCACGGTTGGCTGCCTGCCCGGCCTTCTGGGAGTCCTGCCTGGACTGCTCGGCCTCGCGTGCGGCCTTCGACGCGGCTTCCTTCGCGAGCCTGGCCGCTTCAACCGCGCGCGCGGAGGCGTCCTTGGCGGCATCCGTCTCGGCCTGCGCCTGGCGCCCGGCGTCAGCGGCGACCTGAGCAAGCTGAGCGACGGTCAGGGACTCCTGGTCCCGAGCCCGGGCTATGTGCTGCCCCGAGGCGAGGAACGCGGTGATGTCGGCGACAGTGCCGTCCAGCGCACGCTGGGCGGTCTTCTTCACCTCCGGTCCACCCGCAGCCATGATCTTCAGAACCTTGACGCGGTGGTCCTCGGCCCGGGCCGTGTGCTGACCGGTCTCCAGGAACGCGTCCAAGGCCTTGGCACTGCCGTCGTCCAAGGCCTTCTGCCCCGCCTCCCGGACCCCACGCTCCCCGTGATTCATCACGCTGAGGACCGCGACGCGCCGGTCGTCAGCCAGCGGCTTCTCATACCCGGAGGTGACGAAGGCATGCAGCTCGTCATCATTGCCGCTCAGCGCCTTCTGCGCCTCCTGCGCGACGCCCTTGCCCGCCAACGGCAGCATCTGAAGGACAGCCAAACGCTCGTCCTCGGTCTGAACCCGCTTCCAGCCCGAGGCCAGGAACGCCGCAACGTCCTTGTCACTGCCGAGCAGAGCTGCGGCAGCGGCCGCCTTCGTGGCAGAACCACCGCCGCGCCAGGCCTCGACCACCTGCGCCCGTGCGTTGGGCGCCGGCTTGGGTCCGCCGGGATCCGGCGGAGCGGCCGAGGCCACACTGACCCCCAGCACACTCAGTGCCACCACCATCGCCGTGACCGCCGTGAACTTCACGCGCAGGCGCCGCACTCTCATGCTCTCCATGCCTGTGATCCACCCCTCCCTTTCTTGACCGGAGCCATTCACGGAGAAACGGCACGCCGAATAAACCGGATGCCCGACAGGGAAAGCGCCAAAGGCAGGAACGACAGTCAATATGTGCATAGTCCGAAAGCGGTCATCGCTGCAGCGGCTGCTTTTGCCCAATCGATTCGGTCGTACTATGTTGGCCATCGGTTACCCGGGCTCGCCCAGAATTCTCCATGCTGCTGCGGACAAGTTTTATCGCACGGCCAGGGGACATTTGTTGACTGTCGCGCAGCTATGGTGGTCAACGAAAGTTGACTCCCCGGGAGCGGATACAGGCCGTACGTTGACGCCGATCCACCTTCGTCGTCTGTTTCGATACTCAGGAGTTGTGTTGTGACGAAACTGTTCCCCAGGTCCATGACCGGGGCGGTCGCGACGGGTGCCGCGTTGTTGGCGCTGGCCGCCGGGGTCTGCGGTGTTCAGGCGGCCAGCGCCGCAGACCGTCCGACCCCGACGCTGGGAAGCTCGGACGCGCCCCCGCCGGCGGTGGAGGATTTCCGTCACCCCGGTGCCGACAAGATCCTGGCCGACCGCGGAATCAAGCTGCTGCGCGGTAACGGCCACATCATGCTCTCCGACTGCGCGAAGACACCTGGCGAGGACCCGGACGACATGCTTCGCGTAACGGCCCGCGACAAGTCCGATGCGTGTTTTCGCGTCACCGGCCAGAGCGGCTGGCTGAGCCTCGACATACCCAAGGTCACCGGCGTCAGAGGCAACAAGTACAACACCGACGTCGACATGACCGTGGGCACCAAGGAGAAGAAGAACTACAAAATCGACAAGGGCAAGTGGACCCCGGTCGGTGAGGCCTCCGACCCCCAGGAGCGGGACCACACGCTGGTGGAAATCCACTCCTCCAAGTAGCACCCGGCATCCCGGGCTCCCGAAAAGCCCGGCACAGGCAGAGCGTAGGAACTCCAAGCAACGGAGCTCCGATGATGCCTTTCGAGGCTCGCTTCTCGTCGAACAACCTAAGGATCGAACTATGCCTGTCAACCGTCCACGCACCGCGTGGGCCATAGGAGTTGTCGCCGCGGCCCTCGCTGCCGACGCCCTGAGCGCCGCCACAGCCGGCGCCGTCGTCGGCGACCGGGCCGCCGACAGCGCCTACGGCTTCACCGCGAAGCTCGACATCGGCCAGGGCAAGCGCAGTTGCACGGGCGCGCTGATCGACCCGTACTGGGTGGCCACCGCCAGCAGTTGCTTCGCCGACAACCCCGCGCAGGGGTTCCCGATCGCGGCCGGCGCGCCCAAGGAGAGGACCACGGTCACCGTCGGCCGCACCGACCTGGCCGACAACGCCAGCGGCCAGGTCGCCGACGTCGCCACCCTGGTGCCGCGCGCCGACCGCGACCTGGTCCTCGCCAAGCTCACCCACCCCGTCTTCGGCATCGCCCCGGCCGCCATCGCCGCCACCGCGCCCACCCCGGGCGAGGAACTCCGGGTCGCCGGCTTCGGGCGGACCCAGACCGAGTGGGTACCCGACCGGCTGCACACCGGCACCTTCACCGTCGGCACCGTCCAGGGCACCACGGTCGACATCAGCGGCAGAGCCGCCACCGGATCGGCGATCTGCAAGGGCGACACCGGCGCAGCCGCCTTCCGCGAGAAGAACGGAAAGGCGGAGATCGCCGCGCTCAACAGCCGCTCCTGGCAGGGTGGTTGCCTCGGCGAGAGCGAGACCCGCACCGGCGCCGTCGACACCCGCCTCGACGACCTCGCCTCCTGGGCCGACGAAACCGTCAAGGAAGGCGGCCCGCTCCTGGCACCCGGAGCCCGCCTGATGCCCGGCCAGAGCGTCACGGGCAAGGACCTGCGACTGACCATGCAGCCGGACGGCAACCTCGTCCTCCACCACCGCAGCACCCCCGACGGCGCACTGTGGGCCAGTGACACCTACGGCAACACCAACGCGTACGCCGAGATGCAGCCCGACGGCAACCTCGCCATCTACAAGCAGAACGACACGCCCAGCGGAGGCCACGCGCTGTGGCACACCAACACCTACAACAACCCGGGCGCGTACCTGCAACTCCAGGACGACGGCAACGTGGTGGTCTACAAGAAGGACGGCGGTGCCCC
The DNA here is from genome assembly GCF_042957465.1 of Kitasatospora sp. NPDC008050. NCBI lineage: Bacteria > Bacillati > Actinomycetota > Actinomycetes > Kitasatosporales > Streptomycetaceae > Kitasatospora > Kitasatospora sp. NPDC008050. The sequence continues at coordinate 42,741 of NZ_JBIBIJ010000009.1, read as the reverse complement.
CGGCCGCGGCAGCCTCTGGGCCACCGGCACCCTGCGCACCGACCCCACCCGCCCCTCCGGAGCGCGCCTGGAGAGCGGGCAGTGGACGCAGGCGAGGTCCACCGTGCTGATCCCGAAAACCGACGGCGACCTCGTCCTCTACCGCAAGAGCGACGGCAAGGCCCTGTGGAGCAGCGGCACCGGCGGTTACCGCGGCGCGTACCTGCACATGCAGACCGACGGCAACGCCGTCATCTACCCCAAGGGCAAGGGGAACGGCGACGGCGCGATCTGGGCCTCCAGCACCTACGACGCCGGCAACTACCTGAAACTCCAGGACGACGGCAACCTCGTCATCTACAAGAAGGACTGCGGCGAAGGCAACGGCTGCGCGACGTGGGCCACCGGCACCTTCGCCCTCACCGGCGAAACCGGCGAAACAGACCGACCCGAGCTGAGCTGAGCTGAGGCGACAACAGGCAGCCGGGGGCCGCAGAGAACCTGCGGCCCCCGGCCCCGGTGAGACCACCCGGCCGGCCTGCCGGACGATCAAGCCCCGCCCCGGAGGCCGTCGCCCAACCGGAAAGCTGAACCACTGCCGCCAAGGGCGTTTCTGCGGGTAGAGCGCAGTTCGGTCATCGGAAACCCCCTCCAGCCCGCAATCGGCGCAGCCCTCAGCCAGGTGGGCCGAGATGCCACCATGCGTCAGACCCCACGCGGACAAGACAGGACCGTACAGACCCGGTCATCGTGTGGTGTGGTGGCGGGGGTTTCGGCCTGGGATTGCGATACCGAGGTGGTCGGCCCTGGCCAGGAGGGCACGCGCGCGCGGGTGAGTGGCGTGGGGGGTCAGGCTGGCGACCATCGTGGCGACGGCGGTGAGGATGCGGCCCGAGGCGAGCAGCGGGTAGTCGTCGAGGAGGCTCTGCCAGGTGGCGCACGCGCGGTCGAGTTGTCCTGTGGAGAGGAGGATTTCGGCCATCTTCGCGGTGGTGACGGCCCTGGCACGGCGTTCTCTGTCGGGACGGCTGTCGAGTGACTGTCTGAGTGCGGACAGGGCTGCTGGTTTGTCACCCAGGGCGGTGAGGGTGTCGGCCTCGTGGTGGAAGTAGGCGGCCCAGTGGTGCTGAGGGGCCCTGCTGTCGGGCAGAGGACTGTGATCGATGAGTCGGCGGGCTTCCGCGAGGTGTGCGAGGGCCTGTTGGCGGTCGCCGGTGGCTGCGGCCGCGATCGCCTGTCGGCCAAGGACACTGGCCACCTCACGGGACGGGAGTGTCGCATTGTGTTGTGCCGCCGCATCGGCGAGGTCCTGGGCATGGCCGTGGTGTCCGAGGCAGTGGGCCTGCATGCTCATGGCACGCAGAGCGCTTGCGTGGCCTTGCGGGTTGGCGGCCTGCACGGCGAGCTCGGCGGCCGCGCGGTAGTAGAGCTGAGCGGTTCCGTGTGTGCCTCCGTCGAAGCAGGTGTAACCCGCCAGCAGCGACAGTCGCGCGGTAACGGTCAGCAGACGGCGGTGGATGCGCGGGGAGGCGGAGGCACGCAGCCACCCGGGGGCCACGACAGCGAGAAGTCCGGTGACGGCGGGTCTCACGAGTTGACCGCCGGACGATTCCTCCGATGCGCGCAACGTTGTCAGCAGGTCTTCCGCTGCCTGTACGTGGTGCGCGCCCAGCTGCGCGCGCCCTGTGGCGTCCGGCGCGCCGCCCCGGATGGATGCCACGCCGTCGCGCGGGCCGTCGGAGGTCGTCGAGTACTCGGGTGGCAGGCTCAGGGTGAGGGAGTAGACGGGTGCGGGTCCATGGCGGCTGTCATGTCCGGGGCCGAGTTGGGCCAGGAGGCCGGCCACGTCGGCTCGCGCGTCATCGCCGGCGGGTCTGGCCGCCCGCGTGGTTGCGCGGGCAAGGCGGGCGTCCCGGGGCGTGACCGTGCGGCCGAGGGCGCGGGACAGCACCTCGCACACGAGCGCCGGCACCGGTGGGCCCGGGCAGGTTCCGGCAAGCCAGCGGGATACGGCGCTGCGGTCGTAGATGAGGTGGAGGCCGGCTTCCCTGCCCGCCTGGTTGACCGCGCGCGCCAGGTCGTGCCCGCTCATCCGGGCCTCCTCCAGCAGGGCCCTCAGGTGGTGGTTCGGCTGAAGTGATTGTCGTGCGCCTGTCATTTTGCTCTGTGCCTTCGTGGCTGGGCGTGGTACACCGCTTCAGTTCGATGCACCGGGAGTCAGGAGTGCGTGCTCGCCTGAGCGCGTTGTGGAGTCGCTCGGCTTCCGCAGGTACCGGGAGCGTTGGCCCTAGACGGTACGGCAGGCCGCCACATCATCGCCAGTGGCGACCCTGTCGCCGCTGCGTGCAGTCCCGGGGGCGCCGAGGTTCTGGGTAACTCACGGGAGCGGGCTGGCGGGTGTGACCGGTGTGGGGGTGCACCATTCGTCGCTGTGCAACGACCCCGGAGCCTCGCGGGTCTTGCCGACGGCGACGGCGCGGCCCTGCAATGGGGTATCGGCCCCAGCGCCGGGTGCTGTCGTGCCGAGAGCCTTCGCGCAGCAGGCGGCCCGCACTGGTGCCGGCCCTGTTCCGGGGGCTGCAGCCGGTGTCTCCCAAGTGGCCAGGAGCGGGAAGACGAGCCGTCGCCGCAATCCGAGGAGAAGCCATGACCGCAGCGTCCGAACCCCGCAGCGTTGCCACGGTCAGCGCCTGCCCCGTACCGCGAGCTCGGCAGCCGGTGGGGCGGGGGACCGGTCCCCCGTCCCTCGGGCGCGGGGCTGCCGGGGTGAGCGGCCCGGGGATCCGCAGCCACCCGGCGACTTCGCCTGATCCAGCGCCGGCGGATGGCGAGGTCGTGGTGGCCACCGAAGTCACCTGGCCCGCGGGGGAGGTCACGGACTGCGAGGAGGTCGAGGGAACGCTCGGCCAGGCGCCTGAGGCAACGCTCCTGGTACAAGACGCTGCGGAGGTTGCGGCGCTGGACCTGCCCGAGGACGCGGACGTCGCCTACGTGACCCGGACCACGCTGGCGGTGGATGAGATCAGTGAGGTCATCGCCGCACTGAAGAAACGTTTCCCTGATCTGCGCGGGACGGGGGCCGCGCCATGACCTCACCGCCATCGCCCGCGACCCCGCTGGATCCCGCGGCCGTCGGCGACACCGTCGAGCAGCTGCTGTACGGATTCCTCGACGAGCAAGAACACGCGGCTCCCGACCTGCTGCCGGAGCTGGCCCTGTTCACCGGACAGCTCCGCGATTTCCTGGCAGCAGGAGGCAAACGCATTCGCCCCCTGATGTGCATCACCGGCTGGGCGGCGATCACCGACCAGACACCGCCCCCGGTGCTGTGGCGCACCGCGGCCTCACTCGAGCTCTTCCACGCCTTCGCCCTGATCCACGACGACATCATGGACCACTCCGACACCCGTCGCGGCCGGCCCACCGCCCACCGGGCGCTGGCCGCCCACCACCACGGCCACACCACCGCGGACCGGATGGGCGTCAACGCGGCGATCCTGCTGGGCGACCTCGCCCTCGGCTGGTCCTACGAACTCCTCCACACCCCTGACCTCCCCCCGCCCGAGCTCGCCCACGTGTGGCCGCTGCTCAACGCGCTGCGCACCGAGACCCTGGTCGGCCAGTACCTCGACCTGGCCACCACCGGCCATCCCACAGCGGATACGGACACCGCCTGGCGGATCATCCGCTACAAGACCGCCAAATACACCATCGAACGCCCCCTCCACCTGGGAGCCACCCTGGCCGGCGCCACCCGATCACAACTGGACGCACTCTCCGCATACGCCCTGCCCCTGGGAGAGGCCTTCCAGTTGCGCGACGACCTTCTCGGCGTCTACGGCGAGCCCGATCAGACCGGCAAGTCCAGGCTGGACGACCTGCGGGAGGGCAAACACACCGTCCTGGTCGCCACCGCCATGGCACAGGCCACCATGCCCCAGCAGCGCGCACTGTGCCGCCGGTTCGGCCACCCCCGGCTGGACGAGGCAAACGCAGAAGTGATCCGGGACGTCCTCACCGGTACAGGGGCCCGTGAAGCAACCGAGCAGATGATCACCGCAAAACGCGATCAGGCCCTGACCACGCTGGAGACCGCCGACCTCCTCCCCGGAGGCACCCACTGGCTGCGGCACTTCGCGCACACCATCACCAGCCGCACCGCCTGACCGACCCGCATCGCAGTCCCGACCCGCATGTCGCAGAGGGAATCGAATCGTGGAGGAGAACCATGACCCGCGTCCACAGTGCAGCCCCCGTGCCCGCCGGGCTGCTGGCCTTCTACTGCCCGCTCGATGTGGAAGTCAGCCCCGATATCAAGCTGTTCCAGCAGCGCACACGAGAGTGGGCCGAGCGGTTCGACCTCGGCGAGGGTGATCGGGAGCGGACCAGGATGCTGGCTCTGACCGGCTCCTCGTTCCTCGCCCACACCTATCCGCACGCAACCGGCGCCGTGGGACAGGCTCTGGCCGACTACAGTGCCTGGGGCTGGGTACCCAACGATGTGATCGGCTCCGGCTGCCCCCTACCGGAAGCCGTCTCGCTGATGGGCCGCTGGGAGTTCATGATGCACTCACCACACTCCTGGCCCGCCTCCACAGATCCGCGGGATGCCGCGCTGGCCGACGTGATGGCACGCTTGCGGGCCCTGCTGAGCCCGGTCAACTGGGAGCGTTTCACCGCAGCCCAGGGCACCTGGCTCTACCAAATGGGCTGGGAGGCCAGCCTCCGCGAACAGGGAGCCACCCTGTCGGTCAACGACTACCTGGCGCTGCGGTTCACCGCGGGCGCTGCGCTTGCCGCCGGGTCCTACATTGCCCCAGTCGAAGGTATCGAACTCAGCGCCGACGACTGGGCCCACCCGGTAGTCAGAGCAGCTTCAGCCGCCGGACTCCTCGTAGCAGTCCTCGACAACGATCGCTATTCCTACCTTCGCGAACGCCACCTGCCAGTCCAGAAGGAGAATCTGTTCCACGCCGTGCAGCGCGACCACCCCGGGCTCACCGTCACTGAGGCCATCGCCCGCGGCGTCGCCATCCGCGACCGCCTCATGACCCTCTACCTGCGCCTTCGCGAACAGCTCCTCACCGGCGCCGCTGACGACCTTCGCCGGCACGTGACGGGCATCGACCGCATCATCAGCGGCAACATCAACTTCTGTACGGCCACCACCCGCTACCTCCTGACCGACGCCATCGACATCACGACCAACACCGACAAACCCACAGACCCGAGCACCGCGCCGCTGCCCTACCCCACCATCGCCTGGTGGTGGGACCAGCTCACCCCATGACCGCGCCCCCGGCGGCCCACCCAGATCTTGACCAGACCTGCTCCTGATCGGTGCCGACGACGTCACGGTCCTGAACGCCTCCCTACTCGCCTTGCAGGCCGATCTCCGCCGGGGACGGACAACGTGCGGTGGATCACCGACAGCTACACCTAGTGAACTTCTCGTTCCTCCGGCCGGCCCAGCAACCCGATCAGCGCTGGCCTTGCGGGTGGCCACGGCTGCCGGTTGGCCAGAGCTGTACGGAAACGGGCCAGCAGCACCGGCGGAATCGACTGCAGGCAACAGGGGCAGGAGACGATCCGTTCGAAGTCGACCAGGTACGGTCCCACCTCCACCAGACGGGCCTCTTCCTCCTGTCGTTCCCGATCCGCAAGGTGCCGGCGCAGAGCCGTCGCCAGGTGCGAGCGGGCTTCGTGCTTGGCCGTCGGCAGACCTGTCTCGAAACCGACCCGCTGCCACGCGATGTCCGAGGGGTCGAATCGGGAGCCGCGCGTCGAGTTCCGCACTGTCCTGCAGGACCGGTTCTCCTGGCCGCGCCGGGGGACAGGAGATCTCGTTGGCCGGCACGGCGGCCCAGCCCACTCGACTGCCCGCGCTGTACCCGACCCAGCCCACGAGCCGATGCTCGCGCAGGACGTAGCGGACATGAGGAGCGGCGCGCCAGCTCACCAGGCTCCATCCAGGGCCGAGCGCGTCGACCCGGTCGCGACGGTCGAATCGTCCCCGCGAATCGGAGACGTCAAGAGCCTATGGTCGGTCAGACTCGAAAGGCCAGACGTCATCGGGGAACACGCGCGCGAACCAGTGAGGTTGGACATCCCGTAGCCGTAGCGTGCTCCATCGTCGCGGGTCCTCCGGTTCGGGCACGGCGACCTCCACGTCGGGACCGTAAGCGAATAGCCGCTCCTGGCAGACGCCGCACGGGGCCAGGACCCAGTACCCGCGATCAGCATCGGCGGCGGTCACGCACACCGACGCCACCACTCGCCGCCCCAGTTTGAAGGCTTCGCAGATCGCGCCCGTCTCATGGCACAGGCGCACCGCGTTGTTCGGCACCTCCGGTGCCGTACTCGTGAGGATCGCACCGTCGTCGAGACGCAGCGCGGCAGCCCCGGACCAGTCCTGCCCCGGAAAACGGCTACGCGCAAGTTCGATCGCCGCATTCACCAGATCCTGATCAACCGCCATGCGCGAACAGTACTCCCCGGGTCGGGCAGCGGCCTGTGGTGCCGCACTCCGATGCGTTCGGTTGGTGAGCGCCGGCCGGCTGGCCGACGTCCGATCACGGGCTTTCCGCGCGCCCGAACGGAGCATCCGTGTTGCCCGGGGGGAAGGGAGAAACAAGGCTGCTGAGGAGGGGGGCACCGTCTCGGACCCGGAGTCGTTCGTGGTCAGTATCCGCAATGTCTTCCGCTCCCCCGCACTTCCGGCGTGTGCGGCGCTCCTCGCCGCGCTCGTGGCTCCCGCGGCACACGCCGACGCGGCGCCGGTCAGCCTCAGGGTCACGCACGTCTACGCCAACCCCGAAAGCGGCAACGGCGTGGTCGTGCTGACCCTCAACTGCGTCCAGGGGCAGGACTATCTGGTCGCCGGAACCGTCGAGGACACTGTCGACCTCACAGCCCTGTGGGAGTTCGAGAGGGGCGGACGGTGCGAGAGCAGCGGCCCGGTCACCATCAGCCCCACCACGCTCACCGGACCCACGCCCACCGTCGGCACGCAGGTGAACGTCGTTGCGGACGCCACCGTCGGACCGGCCACGGACCTCACGACGCAACGCCTGACTGTCGAAGCGCTGCCGCCGCACACCGCCTCCGTCCTGCTGACGGGCGCCCATCCGGACCCGGCCGGCTTCGCCTTCGACTTCGGCTACCAGTGCACGGACGGCGACCAGGCCCAGGTGTTCGTCACCGCTCAGGACCCGGCCGGGCAGAACTGGGCCGGTGGCCTCCAGGAGATCGCCTGCACCGGCCAGTGGCGCGCCGATGCCGTCACGCTGCACGGCATCACCGGGCCACCCCCTGGGACCCGACTGGACACCTACATCCACCTGGTCACCAGCGCCGACATCCGAGCCGTCGACCACCGGGTACTCACCGTCAGCTGACCGGGCGCCGCTGCGAGAACTCTCAAGACCGCTGTCGGGCTGGGCACGCACTCGCCTGCCGCCGGTGCCCCAGGAGAGTCAGTGCCGCGGCCACGATGACGGCGTTCTTCAGGATGTACTGGCCCTCCAGCGTGCCAACTCCCGGTGCCCTCCAGGTCAGGTCGGGGAAGAGGAGCAGCGGTGCCGCAGCGCCGGCCATGTGTGCGAGCAGGACGACGACGGTGAGCCGGGGCAGCCGCCCGATGAACAGCATGACGCCGATGGCCAGTTCGAGGAGGCCGACGGCAATCCGCGCCGCGTCACCGGTGACGAGTCCGAACGTGAGCTTCTGCGTGGTCATCAGGACCAGTGGCTCTGCCGGGCTCAGCCCGGGCAGCAGTTTCGGCCAGCCGAACCAGACGAACACGCCACCCAGCGTGCACCTGAGTGCGAACCCGGCGAGGCGCGCGAAGGCCTGCTCCAGCCGGCAGCCGCCACGCGGTCCTCCGAAGTTCATCATTCTCCTCCGTTCGGCAGACGGGTCAGCCTGCGACCAGTCCGAGTCGAACGGCCACGCCCTTCCGCCCAGCGCCGCTCCCGGTCCGGTTCACAGGACCCTCGAAACCGTCCATCTACTGCACACCTCTTCCTGATGACGATGAAAATCCAGGCCGGATCACTGCGCTGCGAATATTTACCGGTGCGATCGGTTCGGATCGGATTCTGAATTCCGAGGTCGCAGTGGCGAGAATTTCCGGCGCCAATGACACCAGAGGCGCTCCGGCCCGGCTCGTCGCCAGCCTACCGGCTACGAGATTGCACGAAAGTTGACGATCGCATCGATTGGCGTCCACAGAGGCGCGGGACATCAACTTTCGCCCAGCCGGTTCGCCCAACGCTCCTGCTCGCCGACGAACCGACCGGCGCCTTGGACACCGCCGCCGGTACCTCGGTGGTACACCTGCTACGCGAACTCAACAGTCGCGGCACCACGGTCCTCCTGATCACCCACGACCGCGAGCCGGCCGCGTCCTTCCCCCGCAGAATCGGCATCAGGGACGGGCGGCGGCACGGCTGGACCAGCTCGGCGGAAACCTGCTGACCGTCACCCCCGGGCAGGACTTCACCGGCAAGCCGATCCTCCTTCCGCGCTAGTGCCGTGATGCTCGGCAACATCCCGCCGGTGCAACACGTCAGCGCGACCGGCGACACCAGAGCCGGTGCCTACCGCAACGACCTCGTACCACCGGAGCAGACCGCCGCCGGCCCGGTGACCGCCGTCGTCGTCGGTGCGTTGGCCGGCCTGTATCCAGCGCTACGGGCTGCCCGCATGTCCCCGACCAACGCCCTGCGCATGAGCTGAATCGCCTGCCGGGTGCCGTCGCGCTGCCAAGGCCGAACAGGTCGTGGGCCCGCTCCCAGGGCTGCCCCGTACCGCTCCAGCAGCTCGCGCCACGGCGCCACGGCGCGGGTGAGCCAGGTGCCGTCGTCAGACCCCCAGGGCCCGGTGGGGTGTTTCCGGGGCCGGGGTGCCGGTGGATCCTGGGCGGCGGCTACGCCGAGAGCAGGCACGCCGTGACACGGAGTAGGGCCGCACTCGGCGTAGGCGAAGTGGCCAGGGTGGCGGGGCTGGTCCAGGGTGTGAGGCAAGGCGCAAGGCCTGTGCCCCCTTCCTGGAGTCGCGAGGAGTCCCCATGTCGATGCGTGCGGTGTTGAAGGTCGCGGCGCTGGCCGTGACGATCAGTCTGAGCACTGGTGCGGTGGCGAGTGCCCAGACCGCCGGCTCGTTTGCCCCCAGCTCGGTCAGGTCGACGACGGCGGTGGCCGCAGCGGACACTCCAGTAGCAGCGGCGGCGGGGAACGCCGAGGCGATCGCCCCGGCCGAGGACCGCACGGAAACGCCGCGACAGCTTCCGGAGCTGGTGGACGAGACGGTGCAAAACGTGCTGCTGGACGTGGAGGTTCTCGCTCAATCCTTGCAGCAGAGCGCCGGGGTCATCGGAAGCAACGTCACGGCGACGGTAGCTTCCGTGCTCTCTGACGTCCTCGGGTGAACCAGCGCATATTCAGGGCACCGGCGCGGCGAAATCAGCCCCCGCTCGGGCTGCCGGAGTGGGGTCGGGGACTGGCGCGGCGGCTGATGCCCCGTCGTCGGCCCCCTCCTGTACCGTCTTTTCGTTCGAGGCCTCGCATCGGGCTGTGAGTCCGTGGGCCGGTGTTCTGGTGCAGCCCAGAACGTGGCGTGAGCCCGCCCCTGGGTTGGATCAGGCGCAGTCGCTGAGCAGGGCGATGGTGGTGGCGTCGGCTGCTGCGGCGGTGCTGCCGAACTGGGCCACGGTCACAGTGACTCCGTCGCCTTGGGCGTTGATCGCTTCCCCGCTGTCAGGGGCCTGCTCGTCGTTGGTGTCCGGCACGTAGGCGCACAGGACGCCCGGGATCTCCAGGACGTAGTTGCCCTCGGAGCTGTACAGGGGGTCGGTGTTGTTGTAGACCTCTCTGGCAGCCCCATACAGGAGCAGCAGCGGGACTATCACCGGGCTTACGGCGAGCAGCAGCGTGTTGTAGGTGGAGTTGTACTGGCAGAAGTCACCAGCGGGGCAGTTGTTGACGGTCACGGACGAGGCGTGAGCAGGGGCAGAAAGGCCGACGAGGCCAGCGGCGGCGAGAGCACCGGCGACAAGGACACTCGCAGTTCTCCGGCGTACGGACATGACTGATCACCCTTCAGCGCGGATCAGTTCAGACACTCGTGCTTTACGTGTCCAGGTGTTCACTATGAGTGTTACCACGGAGAATTGTCCAGGAGCAGGGCAGGTCGCGCCCGCAAGAGGCGTGCGCACTACGAACGGCTCGTCCAGCACTCCGAGTCGTCGATCCGACGAGTCCACGAGGCAGGCCACACCTGACAGTTGTTCAGCTAAAGGCCCCCGGCGGTGAACCTCCCCTGCCGCGGTGGTTGATCGGCAGGAGCGAGTCAGCCCGCGGTGAGCCGGTAGAGCTCGATGCCGCGGCGCTCCATGACCAGGTGATAACCCAGTGCGGGCAGCTCGGGCAGGCGGGGGAGCTCTCCGGGGAAGACGGGGATTCCGCCGCGCGCCGGGACACTGACCAGCAGCCAGTCGGGTTTGGTGCCACTGTCCAGTACGGTCGGGAACTGGTAGACACGGGCGCGGTCGGTGAGTTGCGGTGCCAGGAAGTTGATGACGCCGATCCGCGCGCCGTCGGGTACGGCGGCCATCACCTCCCGGGCCGGGACGGCCCACGGGCTGGGCTTCCAGGCGGGTCCGGCCAGATCACTCAACGGCAGCCGGGGGGCCATCAGGACGCTCACCGCCACGCTGACGGCGCCAGCGTGGCGGAGCGCCGGCGGCTGGATCCGGCCGCGCTCACGCAGTCTGCTGAGCGCATCGACGAAGGCCGTGAAGACGATCGGCATCAGGACCGCGCTGTAGTGGAACTCCTGTCCCCAGTAAGCGGTGTTGGTCGACCAGAAGCGCCAGGCCAGCGTGGGCAGTGCGAGCAGGACCAGCGGTGAGCGCAGCGCCAGGAACACGGTCGGGGCGAGCAGGGCGATCACCGTTTCGAGCTTCTCGGACGGCAGCAGCAGCCGCACAAGTGGGTCACCGGTGCCCGGGGTGGCGGCGCTGAGGTAGTCGTACTGGCCGTGGGGGTTGAAGGCCGGGATGAGCACCAGCACGATCAGCAGCCCCGCCAGGATCCCGAAGGACAGCACCGCCGCGCCCAGTCGGCGACGGCCGTTCAGCAGGATGTACAGGCCGATCGCGGCGACGGTGATCGGCAGGTCCTCCTTGACCAGGACCAGCGGGAGCGCGTACGCGGTGGCGGCACGCCACTGCCGTCGCGCCAGGCGCTCCAGGCAGAACGCCAGGAGCGGGACCGCGAAAGCGATCTCGTGGAAGTCGAAGGCGACGGCCTTCTGCAGTCCCCAGGACAGCCCGTAGGCGATTCCGATCCCGGCACCGAGCAAGGGGGTGGTGGTGCGAATCGCCAGCCGCGTGACCGGTACCACGGATACCGCGAAGAGCGCGGCCTGGGCGACCAGGAGGGTCAGTGGGGAGGGAAAGAGCCGGTAGAACGGGGCGAGAGTGGCGAGGATCGGATGGAAGTGGTCGCCCAGCAGGTTGTAGCCTTCGCCCTTCAGTTCCGATACGGGGGCGCGCAGTTCGGCGTAGGCGCGTACAGCCTGCTCGAAAATTCCCAGGTCGTAGCCGGTGGACCGGAGCTGAAGATGCTTGGTGACCGACAGCGCGCCGTAGGCGGCGAAGAACAGAACGGCCAGCAGATACGGGGCGCTTCGGCGGAGTCGACGGCGGACCGAGGCGTTCGGCGCTGCCGGATCCCCGCGCAGCAGGCGGCTGAGATGAGGCGCCGGGGCCCCGCGAACTAACGTCATGATCGGCGTCCTGGACGAGTAGATCGGAAGTGATGAGTGGTCGCGCGGGGGCAGCGTGCGGACGGCCAGTGCGTCGAGGATCCGCGCATCGGCATCCCGCTCGAAAACCCCGGACATGGGCGGCATTGCTTCCGCGTTCCTTCGCGGGGCAGCCATCGGTTCAGGAACGCCCGAACGTCAGGTCGCCCTCCTGCACCGGGCGTGGAACACCGACCAACTCGCCGACCGGGTCCGGTGCTTCCTCCACCATCGGCAGAACCGAACGCACATCGTCCTAATAGAGCCTCAGGAGATCAAGGAACTCCCGCACGACGGGGACGGTCCGGTGGACAGCGAACCGTTTCTGGAACTGGCGGGAGATGCTGGAAGGTGTGCGGCCGAAGTGGGTTACGGCACGGTGGGCGCTGCACACGGCGGCATCGAGTTCCTTGAGAGCGAGCTGGGCGTCGACGACGAACAACATGTTCTCTGCGGCGAAGGGGAACGGACGGCGAAGGCGGGACACGGCATCGTCGTTGACCAGGTGGGCCAGGTGAGCCAGTGCCTGCTGTGGCCTGCCCAAGTGAAACCAGGTTCTTCCTGAGGCGGTGGCCAGCCATTCTTCATCGATGTCTCTGAGGTAGCGGATGGCCACGGGATCCTCATCGGCTCGGATGGCAGCCAACGCTCCAGCGGCACGGTCCAGGGCTCTGACGCTGTCGGTGACCTCACTGCGGAGGGCATGGGCCTGGGCCTCCAGGACGTGCAGCAGTACGACGAGACTCGGGGACGGGAGCTGGGGCATCTTCCGTGCTGCATCGATCAGGGGGAACACGTCCCTGGCGTCACCGGTGGCCACATGACTGTAGGCAAGGCCGGCTGTCTGAGCGGATGCCAGCAGGCGGTCACCGGCAGCGGTGGCGGCTCGCGCTGCCGCGAGATAACACCGTTCAGCCCTGGAGTTCAGGCCGCGGGCCAGCTGGAGCAGCCCGCACAGACCTGCGGTGCGTGACGCGATGTGGAGCAGCCCGGCACCGGCCTTCTGCTCGTAGCCTCCGTCAGCAAGGATTCTGGTGACCAGCCGGAACTCACCCACAGCGGCTGGGTACAGGTTCACCGGGCTGACCACCGGGACCAGCTCCTCCAGTACATCCACCCGGGCTGCGATGTCAGCTGCGACCTCGGCTGTGACGCGGTGTCCGTCGCGGACCGGCAGTGACTCCGGATGAGCCACGGCGGCAAGTAACTCCCTGACCAGCTTGGGGCGGACAGGGCCGGTCACGATGAGATAGGAGCCGATCTCGCTGCCAATCCGCCGTTCGATGTCACACAACGCCTCGACAGCACCGTTGGGGTTCCACGGTAGGGCCAGGAGCGCGGAGTCGTCGGTTGCCAGGTGGAGCCAGTGAGGCCAGCCGAGTCGCCGCACATCCTCCTCAGGAACCCGGTGGATATGCGCGATGGCGAACTGTGCGGTGAGTTGAGGCGCGGTCCGGCCGGACTCCCAGCGAGAGACTTTCTCACGCCGATCGGCCATGTGCCCGTGGCCCAGGGCCGCGTGGGTCTCAGCCACCAGTTGTGCGTATGCGGGATGCGAAAGACCGATCGATTCCCGCAGCCGTGCCAACGGGTGCCGCGCCATGTGACCACTCCCTTCTTGAGATGGACTCGGCTGCTATTTAAGCAACTTGACAGTGGTCAGGTAGGCGCCAAAGCCGCCACGGCTCTGCCTAGGCACAGGAGAGGCACGTCCGCCGATACTGGGCACGTGAAAGGCACTCCCAAGCCTCTTGACGCGCATCGCAGGTCTGCCCTTTCGTTGATCCACGAGGCATGCGCATCTCACCCGGTCCCAAGAACTCGTCATATCCAGAAGGTCAAGTGCAGGACTCCTGAGGGCTGTTCAGCACATCGGTTCCGACCGACCCCGTAATACCCCTGCGGCTCCCACCGCCGGCCTCCATTGCCGTGCCAAGACGCAGCAAGAACTCGGCACGAGTGGCACGGCTCGGCTGCACGGACCCCAGACCGCCTCACAGGAGATGACCAGGGTGATGCGGCAGAAAGGCAGTAGCGATGAACGGCAGCACTTCGACGCGTCGTCCGGCACAGGCACTCCTCGGTGCCCGCTGGTTGTTGTCCGCCAACGGTTCCAGCCCGTCCGCTGCCAGGATCACTGCCGACTGGCGCGCCCGCCGTCTCGGAGAGATCAGGGTCGGCAGGATCTTCGAACTGATCCGGGTCACTGACCAGCGCCTCGGGCAGGTCGCCTTCGAGGACCTCCTGAGGGCTCGGGTACCCGTCGGTCCTGTCCTGCTCAACCTTCCTCTGGGGGCTGTGGAGTTCTTGACCACCGCCGTCCCGGAACCAGGATGGTCGATGCCTGACAGCGAACACCTCACTCGTCAACTCACCAGGAGCAGCTGGGTGACGGTGAAGGTGCCGCCGCCCGGCCCGTACCGCATCGACGGCCGTGTGTGGCTGCGAGCCCCGGACGGCGGCCAGGCGCTCACCAGCCCCGCGAACCTCGCCACGGCGTTGAGCCGCGCCCGGTCCCTGATGCGTCGAGCTCCGGCAGTGGCGGGTCGGTGCCTTTCCCGCACCCCGTGAAGCGTCCCTCGCCCACCGCTTTCGCTCCCGGCGCACCCCGGCATCAGCCGAACGAGACATCCCCGCAAGGGTCGTCATCGGCCGAGCGGATCGCCTCGCTGACGCTCGGCGGCACTGGGGCCGGCGCGGCGCCCGGCGCTTCGGCGTCCCGGCCCAGCGCGGCAGCGCAGTCGGCTCCGAGGAGGATTCTGAGGCCAGGAGTCGCCCCGCTCTCCAGGGTGGCACCCGGGAAGAGTGCCGCCGCCGATTCCGCCTCGGCGCGTTCGCCGGGTCCGTGCTCGACCACCGTCGTGGCTCGGCCGGTCGTCGCGGCGTTCGCCCGATTGGTGACCGTGAAGTGCGACGACTCCAGGAGCGCCGCGGCCCTGCCGGCGAGCCCGGGCGTCCTGGTGGCGTTGTAGACGCCGACCTGGATGCCGGTGCCGTCGACCGCGGACCTACTGTCTCCCTGCGGCGTGCCGCCGGCGGGAGGTCCGGCACTCTGCCGCTCCCCGCTCTGCGGTTCTCCGTCCAGCGCCCGGTCCGCCTTGAGTGCCGCCCACAGTTGGTCGGTGTCGGGCTGCACCAGGGCGACCCGGGGGCCCTGGTAACGCCAGGGCGCGGTCAGGAACTTGGTCTCGTGCAGGTCGATGTCCTTGAGCGAGGCGGCGAACGACACCAGCTTCTGCGGCGAGTTCAGGCCGGCATCGACGGTCAGCGACTTCGTCGCCGCGTCCGCCAGTGGCAGCAGGGCGGTGGGATCCAGTCCCCGGCCCTTGACCTCCTTGATCAGTGCGGCCAGGAAGGCCTGCTGACGCTTGGTCCGGCCGATGTCCGAGCCGTCGCCGAGGCCGTGCCGCAGGCGGACGTAGTCCAGGGCCCGCTTGCCCGAGACCCGTTGCTTGCCGCGGGCGAAGATCTCCTCGCCGAGGCGGCCGAGGTTGGGGTTCAGGTCACTCTCGTGGACCGCCTTCGGCAGGCAGACCTCGACGCCGCCGACCGCGCCGGTCACGGCGGCGAAGCCCTGGAAGTCGACCACGATGGTGTGGTCGATCCGCAGACCGGTCAGCTTCTCCACGGTGTTCTGCGCGCAGGCCGGGTTTCCCTGCTCCGAACCGCCCACCGAGAAGGCGCTGTTGAACATCACCCCGGTGCGCGGCGCGGTCCAGTCGCCGTCCGGCAGCCGGCACGAGGGGATGTCGACGAGCGAGTCGCGGGGTATCGAGACACCGACCGCACGACGGTGATCGGCGTACACGTGCAGCAGGATCGTGGTGTCCGAGCGGGCCCCGCCCGCCTCACCGCCGCCGAACGCGCTGTTGTCCCCGCCGCGCGCGTCGGAGCCGATCAGCAGGACGTTCACGGGCATGCGGCCCTCGGCGTCGGCGGAGGCCGCCGTCGGGCGGTCCGTACTCAGGCCGGCGGCGTCGAAGCTGGTGAGGTTGCCGCTCAGCCGGTGGTAGACCAGCGCGCCCGCCACCGCGGCCAGCACCACCGCTCCCGTAAGCAGCCAGAGAGCTGTCTTCCTGATCCGCTGCTTCCAGGGGCGCCTTCGGACATGGCGCGCCCGTGTGGCACTCGTCGCTACGCGCACATCAACTCCCGTTCCCAGCCGCACCGAACATTCCGAGCTGGCGTGCGAGGACCGCAGCCTGGACCCTTTTCCGTTCCCTCCGAGCAATTCGTCCGCCGCGCGATCTGAGCGGTCGAGATGAGCTCGCCGACAGGGCGGCCGATCCACCAGCAGAAACGAGGGTGCGTGGCGGCCCAAGAGCTGTTGTGCTCAGGCGTGTCCTTGACGGGCCTCCTGGGCCGGACGCCCGGGCAGGCCCGTCAAGGACATGAGCAGTAAAGCCGCAGCGGACGCCAGTCGGGTTCGGACACCTTATGGCAAGGCATTCACCCGATCCACTGCACGGGATCAGCTGGATGACACTGTCTAGATACGGGGCGTCTTTACCTCTATGGTGGGGGTTTGGACCTGGTTGGATACATATGCCGCAGCCTCCACCCTGAAGCGATATGTGGTGTCTGGATCAAGGTTGTCCACGTAGTAGAACATCTCCTTGCCGCCGAATGGCGCATCCAGCTCTGCCACCGTCCCATCGTCCTTGAATACACAATACTTGGTCACCCCACTGGGATCCTCGGCAAGCTTCCAGTGAAGAAGGACCTGCTTCGTCGTCGTCGCTACGCCGGTGAATTCAGTCGGAGCCTTGATCACGCGCGTCTTGACCGAAACCTCCCGTCGCGTGGACTCCGAATGCTCCGAAAATGCGGCGACCTGGAACTTGTAATCCCTGAGGCTCTCAAGGCCATCTATGACTGTTGACACCTCTTTGCCGCCCGGCAGAACCGGCATCTCCTTCACCTTCTTGAACTCACCACTGCCCCGATCGTACTGATATATTCTCCAGCCGGTCGCAGCCATGACGTCGCCAGAATCCCAATGGAGTTCGACCGAGGATATGCCAGCTTCCGCCTTGAGATGGGTCGATCCGGTCACCGCGCGGGCGGTAGCAGAAACCTTCTCGTCATCAAACTCATTAGAGTATTCCGTATAGGAGAAGACTTGGAAATCGTACTTCTCCCCCGGCTTGAGGAAGGGGACTACGGCCGTCACTCTTCCCGTCTGATCAGCTTTGCCCTTAGGGACTTCCAGGACAGGCTTGCCGTCCAGCTTGACACGGTAACCGACAATCGTGGATACATCCCTGGGAGCCTGCCAAGTGAGGGTGGCACTGGACTCACCGATTGACTCCACCTTGGTATCGGTGGGGGACAGCCGCTTAGTCGCAGGATCGACACCTACTGCCGAAATCGAGGACGCCGCATCGTTCTGCACGGAATCCGCCACTGCCATGCCGGACCCCAGAAGCGTGCTTACGACCACGGCACCAACGATTGCCGCCCTCTTTGACCTCGAAGCCTTGGAGACCCTGTTCATAGGAATACTTCCTGTTTGTGGCCGGGCACATCCCACGGACACCCTGGCGCTTCGCTGAATCATTCCATGGAGCGTCAGCACCAAAGTTGCCCGGATCGGCGGCATTAGTAGCAGATAGTCAACGAATGTTGATTCAGCCATTCACAAAGTGGATTCTTGATGCCACAGCATCACCGAGGTCGTTTCAAGTCCCGCTCGACCTCCCGGGCATCACCTGACCTGCTCGCTCACAAGATCACGGGACTTTGCAACGGCCCTGCCGCATCGTCAGCGTGATGCACACTCACGCCCTCCTTGCCCCGTCGGTCTCTTCCCCCACGCCCGCGAAGTCAGCGCACCCCTGCGGGCGCGGGTCAGCCCCTGTCCTCGCTGCCGTCGGCCAGCCCGAGCTGGTGCGCCAGGATCGCGGCCTGGGTCCGGTTCTCCAACCCGAGTACGCCCAGCAGCCGCGAGACGTACGACTTGACGCTCCCCTCCGAGAGGCACATCCGCTGGGCGATCTGGGCGTTGGACAGGCCCCGCCCGACCTGCCGCAGCACCTCGCGCTGCCGCTCGGTGAGATTGGCCAGCCGACCGTTCAGCTCCGAACCGAGCCGGGCTGCCGCGACGTTCGCCTCTGTCGAGGTGTCCACCAGGCGGGTCGCGGAGGCCGGCGCGAGTGCGATCCCGCCGAAGGCGACCATCCGGATGGCGTGCAGGATCCGTTCGGGCGGCGCGTCCTTGAGCAGATAGCCACTCGCGCCGGCCCGCAGCGACTCCATGACGCCTTCACTGGTGTCAAAGGTGGTCAGGACGAGCACGGCAGGCGGCTTCGGCAGCGTCAACAGCCGCTTGGTCGCGGTGAGTCCGTCCATTCCGGGCATCCGCAGGTCCGTGAGCACCACGTCCGGCCCGAGTTCGAGGGCGCGTGCCACGGCCCCCGCACCGTCGCAGGCCTCACCGACCACCTCGATGCCGTCGGCGGCGTCGAGCAGCGTCCTCAGTCCAAAACGCACGAGCGGCTCGTCGTCGACGAGAAGTAGCCGGATCACCTGTCATTCCTTCGCTGTCCCGGGAGTTGACCACTCCGGCTGGTCGGTTGGGTGGCCGTGTCGCGCCGCCCGTCGGCGCCGTGCGCGGCCGGGGCGCCGTCGGCGCCGGTTGGGACGCGCAGGTGGACCAGCCAGCCGCCACCGCTGGTCGGCCCGGCCTCGAACTGGCCGCCGAGCAGCATCGTGCGCTCACGCAGCCCCAGCAGGCCGAAGCCCGACCCGGCGGCCGACACCGCCCGGGTGGCATCGGCCGGACGGCTGTTTCCCACCCGCACCACCACAGCCGTCGGCTCACGAGTGATCGTGATCCTCGTCTCCGCATCCGGCGCGTACTTCGCCACGTTGGTGAGCGCCTCCTGGACCGCGCGGTAGGCCGTCAGGGCCACCTCCGCCGGGACGTGGTCGCCCCCAGCCGCCGCGGGCTCGTAGTTGATCCTCAGGCCACTGGTACGGGCCTCGGCGACCAGGCCGTCCAGGTCCGACAGCCGGCGGCCGACGATCACCGAGTCCTCGCCGGTCCGCAGCGCACTCAGCACCTGGCGCAGGTCGCCCATCGCGGCCCGCGCGGTGTCGCCGATGGAGCGGGCGAGTTGACGGCTCTGTGGCCCCGAACCCCGGACGAACTCGATGGCTCCGGCGTGCATGGCCATGATCGCGATCCGGTGGCCGAGGATGTCGTGCATCTCCCTCGCCAGCCGGACCCGCTCCTGCGCCTTGACCTGCTCCGCCCGCCTGGCGCGCTCCTCGCGCAGTGCGAGGATCGTCCGCTCGTAGGCGGCCATGACCAGGCCGGACAGCACCGCGAAGAAGGCAAGCGTCGCGGTGAAGACCACCTCCCGCCCCAACGGCATCGTCAGGTGCCCCGGCAGCGCGATGCTCAGCACGACGAATGCCAGACCCAGCAACCCGATCGCCACCGACCGCCACCCCTGCTGGTACTTCGCCACCGCGTAGAGCGCGAGGAGGACGGGAATACGGGCTCCGTTGAGAGCCAGGCCCGCGACAGCGACCACGGCCACCACGACGGGGGCCTCGCGCCACCACAGGAACGCCACGGACACCGCCAGCCCGGCCAGGGCACTCGACAGCACCCCGTGCAGCAGCCCCGGTGTGCGCTCGTAGGCGAGGTGCGCGGTCTGGGCAGCGACCAGCAGGACGATCAGCAGGTTGCCCCGCGTCCACCGGGTCCCCTTCACCGGTGCAAGTAAGGCGAAGTACCCGCGCTCGAAGACGTCCGGGCGGTCGAGCCTGGCAACCGTGGGCCGCTCGCGCACGTCAGACACCACCACGACACGCGCCGATTCCCCACCAGGCGGTCAGGGACGGCGCCGGGCGGGCGCCGGCGCGGGCCTGCTGGACATACGTGGTGCGATTCGAGGTCACCGGGACGACGATCCCAGCTGGCCGGCCGAGGTCACAGAGCTCAAGGACCTCCCCCTCGCGGGACTTAGGTCCCATGCACTTTAGGCAACGAATACTGACCTCTTTCGTGGCACCCGTAATCCACTTTCCGCCCACGGCGGCGCGGCAGTGTTTGGCAGGCATTCACGCCAACCCGTTGTGAGCACAACCAATGTGGAGGAATTTCAACGGCAACACCATCCAGGCAGGCACCTGGAACACCGCCGACGTCACCAGCAGCAAGCCGGGCCAGGCGGTCGTCAACGTCAAGGACCTGAAGCCGGGCGACGAGGACCACACCGCCTCCGCCAAGGTCGACTACAAGTTCACCGCCGACAAGAACGCGGTGGACAAGAGCTTCGCCCAGGTGCTCATCAAGGGCATCACCGCCAAGGACAAGCAGAACACCCCGATCCAGGATGTCGCGCAGTCCGAGCTGGCCAAGCACCTGCACCTGAAGTTCATCATCGACAGCTACCCGGGCGACCCCGACTCGGTCGTGGAGAACAAGACGCTCGCCGAGTGGTACCAGGAGAGCAAGAAGGACAACGGTCAGGTCCTGCTCCTGAAGGACGGCAAGCTCAGCGACAACCCGGAGCACAGGAAGAACAACAAGAACGCCCTGGTCTCCTGGTGGCTGGACAAGGACGTGGAAGCCAGCGCGCAGCTGGCCAGCATCGCCTTCGACATGGGCGCCCAGGTGGACGTCCGCCCCTGACGATCACCGCCGCGATGCCCAACCCGTGGGCGGGTTCCCGATCCTGGATCGGGAACCCGCCCACGGGCCATCGCCCACCGCGTACAAGCAGACAAGCAGACAAGAAGGTTTCCGAATGGACAGCGGACAGCAGCGGACAGCGTCCGCCGAGGGCGCTCCTGACGGAGGTGCCCCTGGGCCGGTGCCGACGGCCGGTCCTGCGTCGACAGCGACCGCAGTGGAGGGCCCCGCACCGGAGAGCTGGTGGCACATCCTGCGGGTGAGCGGCTGCCGCACCGCGGTCACCATGGTGACCACCCTGATGTGCCTGCCGATGGCGGCCGTCGCGCTGGGCTGGAGCCCCGCCGTCGTGGTGTCCGGCTCGATGGAGCCGTCGATCAGTCGGGGTGACGTCGCCGTGGTGCAGCCGGTGAAGGCCACCGAGGTCGGCGGCGGGGCGATCGTCGCCTTCCGCGACAGCTCCCACGGCGGGCAGTTGACCACCCACCGCGCGATCAAGCGCGAGAACGGCGACTCCTACGTGACCAAGGGCGACGCCAACCGCACCCCCGACGCCGCACTCGTCACCCCGGACAAGCTGGACGGTGTGGTCGCGGTCCTGGTCCCCTTCGTGGGCAGCGCGTGGCTGTGGTGGCAGGAGGGTTCCTGGGGCCTGCTGGCCATCGTGGTGGTGCTGTACGCACTCGCCATCCGCGGCTGCCTGTCGAGCCGCGAACCGCTGGCACCCGCCGAGACCGACGGCCACGTGACGAGTACTTGAGGAGCAGCAGCAGATGGACCACGGCACACACGAATCCGCGGCGCACCCGCCGTTCACCGAACCGGCCTGCGGCTGTTCCTCCGCTCCGGAGCCGAACCCTCGCCGGTACGCCAGGAAGCTGGCGAACGCGCTGGCCGGTGAGGGCGGCGAGAACGCCGACCGGGCGCTGCGGGCCCTGGAGGAAAGGACGGACGTCCTCGCCGTGGGTCTGCTGCGCCGGGCTCGCCGGGTCCGCGACCTGGTGGTACGTGAAGCCGCGCCGGCCGCCAGGGAGCCATCGGCTCCCGCGCCGGCTGCCTCGGAGCGAGCCGACACCACCGCCTCCGCCGCGCACCCCGCCGACGCGCCGGCCCGCCTGATGGCGAGGCTGCGGGCCGCCCCCGGACCGCAGCGCACGGTCGGTGACCGCAGGCGGCCGCCGGACTTCCTCCAGCTCGTCCCACCCACCAGCGTTGCGCCGACCCGGCGGTCGCCCGCTCCCGCACCCGCCGAGCCCGAGCGACCCATCGTCGGCACCCCGGGTTCCCCGCAGTGGACGCGGCCCGCTTCGACCCCGAGCGGGACACCGCCGTACGGGACTCCGCTCGGGGTCGGCCCGACACCGGGTGCACCTGGTGTGAACAGCACGGTCATTCCCCTCCAGCAGATGCATGCCCACTCCGATCGACGGCGTCAGGAGACCGCCGAGGCCCAGGAGCGGGTGATCATCGAACCGGTCGGCCCCTCCCCCTCCCCCTACTTCGCCGATCCCCAGGGCCGCTTCGACCGTCTCGACCAGGTCGACGACCTCGGCCCGGGGTGGAGCCTGGCGAGCTGGCACGCCGCACCTCATGTCCGCTACGTCCTGCGCGAGCACCGGCCGGTGGGCTGGGTCGAGTACAGCGGGGGCAGCCGTGCGGGCTGGGCCGCCGTGCTGGCCAACGAGGTCCTCTGCCACCCGGCCCGACCCGGGGAACCGGTGCTGCACGCCAGCGCGGAACTCGCGGCGCACACCATCCGCGTCGCGCGCGACAGCCTCCGCTAGCCCGGGCTGGGGCAACGGATCCCCCAGCCCGCAACAGAAGCCAGGAAGAACGCCATGCCCGGAGCGACAGCCACCCCGACGACCGGACCCACCGCCCGGCGGCGGCCCCAGAGGGTCCGAGGCCGCCGCCGGGCGGTGATGACCGTGCTCCCCGCTGTCTCCCTCACCCTGGCCCTGGGGCTGGCCGGTTGCGGCGGCCCGACGCAGGCCGACCCGGATCGCCGGGCCGGCCTGTCGGCCGTGCACGGGACACCGTCATCGACGGAGAAGGACGTGCTCTCGCGGCTCCCGGCCCAGTTGGCGGCCGACGGCACCACCGTCGTGGTCGGCGATCCGGCCGCGCCGCACACCGTCCGCGTCCACTCGGACTTCCGCTGCCCGTTCTGCGCGCGGTTCGAGTCGGTCAACGGTGCCGTGCTCGCGCGGGCGGCCGCCAAGGGCGGGGTGAAGGTCGAGTACGTGCTGACCTCCTTCCTGGACGGGCGGCTGGGCGGGCACGGCTCCCGGAAGGCGACCAACGCGGCCAGAGCCGCTCTCGAAGCAGGCAGGTTCCCCGAGTTCCACGCCGCGCTCTTCGCCCGTCAGCCCGACGACGAGCTGACCGATGCCTACACCGACGAGCGCCTCCTCCGGATCGCCGACGAGGTACCGGGCCTGCGTGGCGAGGTCTTCGACCGGGCGGTCCGGGGATCGGCCTACCAGGACTGGGTGGCCGCCTCGCAGGTCGCACACGAGAAGTCCGGTGTCCGGACGACACCGACGGTCCTGGTCGACGGCGCCAGGGTGGCGGACCAGGTGAAGTACGACAGCACGGCATTCGCGAAGCTGCTGGAGAGCTCCGGCGTCCCGCTCTGAGCCCCCCGCCCCCGATGTACCGCCAACGCCGCCTCGGCTCCATGAGCCGAGGCGGCGTTGTGTGCTCGCCGTGCCGCACCGGACGGCCTCAGCCCAGCGCACCGCCAAGAACCCCCAGCGCCCACCGGAGCAGCCAGGCCAAGAGCACCGCGAACGGGATCACCAGGACGGCCGCCGTGATCCGCCCGCGGGGTCGGTCGGTCATCCCGCGTGGGGCCATGAGTACAGCAGCCTTCAGGCGCCCCGGGTTCGCGCGCATCACGCAGCACTGGACCGCGACAGCCGCGATGACGCCGAGCACCACCGGGTATCCCCCAGCCGGCTCGTTCCACCCGTTCCATCCGTTCCATCCGCTCCAGAGGACGGCCGGCTCGGCGATGAACGCGCCGGCGGCAGCCGCCGCGGCCACGGGCCGCACGCGAGGTGACCGGGCGGCGAACCCGACCCGCGCGGCGACCGCCCCGACGGCCGCCGCGCAGGCGATGAGTGCGACGCCCAGCGGCACGCCGTAGTCGGCCGAGCCGAGGACCAGGCCCGCCCCCAGATAGCACGCCGCAGCGATGGCGAGGCCTGCGCTGCCGCGCCGCACCGCCCGGGCCCGCGCCGGGGCGAAGTACCCGAGGAGTCCGGCGGACAGCGCCCACAGGGCGATCGAGGGCGCGATCGGCCGCAGGTCGGCGTCGTACGTCGACAGCATGAGCGAGGACAGGCCCAGGACCGCGTAGCGGATCGCCACCGCCCAGCCGATCGGCAGTCGTCTGGTCGTGGGCCCCGTGGGCGTCACGGGCGTCGCAGGTGTCGTAGGTGTCGTAGGTGTCGCAGGTGTCGCAGGCCTCATGGGCGGATCACTCCTCCAGCGAGAGGAGGTCGGCGAGCCCGGCATCGATGTTGAGGTAACCGCTCTCCTTCCCCGGTTCGACCACCTCGATGGTCTCGGTCAGGAAGTCCCCAAGGCTGTCGGCCACCAGGGACAGCACGCTGGCTCCCCCGGGATACCTCAGGACGAGCTCCACGCGATCTCCGCGATGCTCGTGCCGCACCGGGAGCACGAGCACGTCGCCGCCGCCGACCGGCTGCCGCAGACCGTCGAGCAGCAGGTCTCGGCTGAGAACCCAGGTCCGCCGCAGTGCAATTCCGTCGAAGATGACAACGGTCACCTCGTACGGGCAGCGGGAGTCGTAGACGAAGGTGCCGTGGACCAGCACCGAGTCACCGGCATCCCGCGGTTCGGGGAGGAGCTCCATGATCAGTTTGCGGGCGATCATCTGCATGGTGGTAAACAGCCTTGCTCGGGGGTGGGGGCGCGGTGGACGGGAACTCCGGGCGGGGCGGTCATCCGACGCGGCCGTAGAGGTTGGGGCTGTAGGAGTCGAACGAGGAGATCCGGACGGTCTTGCCGGGCCGCGGGGACTCCAGGTACCGTCCGTCGCCGAGGTAGATCGCGACATGGTGGATGCCGCGGACCGAGCCGTTTCCGCTCCAGAACACCAGGTCCCCACGCTGGAGTTGGGATCGGCTGATCGGCGTGGTGGCGCGGTACTGGTCGGCCGCGACGCGCGGCAGGGCGTGGCCGGCGCGCCGGTACGCCTGCTGGACCAGGCCGGAGCAGTCCCAGGCGTCCGGCCCGTTGCCGCCCCAGACATAGGGGTCCCCGAGCTGGGCCATCGCGTAGGAGACCGCGGCCTCCAGCCCCGGGGAGGCGGGACCGGGGCTCTGGGACGGAACGCCGCCGTGGCCCGTCGGCGCGGACGAACGGCCCACGTAGCGCTCGTACTTGTCCTGGTGGCTGGTCCAGTACCAGTGACCGTTCTTCTGGTACCAGTAGACCCGGTCCGCCGCGTCCCAGCCCTGCCGCCCGCGGAAGGTCGGCTCACCGACGCGCCCGCTCGACGATCCCGCCGACGGTGTCGAGCCCACCGACGAGTGGCCGGAACCACCCGTCCGTGCAAGGTACTTGTCGTAGTGCTTGGTCCAGCGCCACCCGCCGGAACCGTCCTTGAACCAGTACTTCGAGCCGTCCCACCCCGCATGGCTGGGTGCCGGTTCGGCAGCCGCCGGGCCGGCCCCCGCCGCGACCAGCGCGGCCGCGCCGACCGCGGCGGCGACGGCCCCGCGCACCAGGCAGCGGCTCGACCTTCCGGCCGCCCGTGCAGGGGTGTCGACCCGCCCCAGCGCACAGCCGGCGCAAGAGCAGTCCTCGGGCGTCTCTTCGATGAAGGCAGGGGTCTGCATCGGGTGTCCTCTCTCAGGTCAGTTGGTCTTGGCGGCGGTTCCCCGCGCCGTGACGAGGGCCAAGGTCAAGTCCTTGATCAGCCTCTGTCGTTCACGGTCGTCGAGGTGGACGAGACCGCCGGCCGTGAGCCGCCGCACGGTCTCGTCGGCCGTCCGCACCACGGAGTCGAGCGCCTGGTCGCGGTGCTTCGCGTCGATCGCGGCGAGCTGTTCACGCCGCATGGCCGCCGCCACCGCCGGCGCGTACTCGATACGGGTGGGCTGCGCGTCGTACAGTGCCAGCCCCACCGGCGCGCACCGCTCGGCGAGCACCCGGGTCAGCTCGGCACCGAGCGCCTCCACGTCGCGCAGCGTCGGGGTCTCCTCGTGGAAGGCGTCCGCCGGCAGCCTGGCCAGCACCCGGACGGTCGCCGCCTCGACCTGCTCACGCAGGAATTCGAGGTGGTCGTCGACGGTGAGCAACGCCCGTGCGCTGTCCCGAACCCGCCACACGACGAGGACCACGACGCTCAGCGGCATCCCCCGGGCGTCCACCACCGCCATCGGCTCGCTGCGCCAGTGCCGCAGCCGCACGTCCACCCGGCGGCGCAGCACCAACGGGCTGACCCACAGCAGGCCGGTTCGCCGCACACTGCCGCGGTAGCGGCCGAAGAGCGTCAACACCCAGGCGCTGCCGACCCGTCCGCGCGTCAGCCCGGCGAAGGCGAGCAGCGTGAGCAGGGTGCAGCAGCCGAGCGCACCGGCCTGCCAGAGACGCGGCCACACCGCTTCGGAGAACTGCCACAGTCCGGCCCGGCGAACGAAACGCTCGGGCAGCACACCCAGGCAGCACACCACCCACAGACAGCCCAACACCCCCAGCGAGCCCGCCGGCACCGCCCACCAGCCGGACAGCACCGGCCCCGGCTTCTCGGCAAGCCGCTGGTCGGCTTGCGCCACCTTGCGCGCGGCCCTGTCCCGGTCGGGCGGCCGGGCCGATTCGTCGCGGCCCACGGGCTCGCCCTCGTCGGCCGTTCCGGCTCCCACAGCTGCCTCGGCTGCCTCGGCCGTGTCAGGTGCCGGGCGGTCCGCAAAGACCGAGCTCTGCTGAACCCAGCCATCGGCCTCGCCGGGCGAGCCGCCCGGCGGGACCACGCTGATCGAGTCCGGCGTGCTGCCCTGACTCGGTGGCACCGGCGACCAGTTCGGTATCCGATGAGGTGTCACCAGCACCCCCGGGGAGGAGAGGGGACGACTGCCCGCGGTGCGATTGCTGCCGCCGCCAACGACCCTTCATGGCAACCGACACGGCCTGACTTCATACGATATTTCTTCCTTGCTCATCGCTTCATCGCTTGTCCGCGGCTGTCCCGCCACGCGGTGCACCGGCCCGCGCCCGGTTGGTGAACTGCCGCAGGTCCCGGGCTCATTGGGGACTGTGCTGAGTTGCGAGGGCCTCGACGGAGTTCAGCGGGACCGCAACGAACCCCGTCTCCGCGGCACGGGCGTAGGAGTTGCTGCCCGGGACCTCCGCGAGGGGGCCGGTGAACGGTCGGCCGGCCAGGTCCGACGCGCTCCAGCACCCCGCCCTGCTGAGGATCACCTGGTCGCCGACCACCGGGGCGACGCGCACGGTCGGGCCGTCCACGCTGGAGGACCGGGGCCGGACGATCCCGAAGAGGCTGCCGTCCGCAGCCCAGAGCGAGCCGGCGTCCGTGCCGGTCATCGGTCCCGAGGGACCCAGCGCACTGTAGATCCAGGCGTGGCTCTCCGAGGCCACGGTCGGGCCGCTCACCGTGCGAACGTCCGTCAGGCGCAGCTCGACGTAGCTCGGGCTCTCCGGGCCGGGGCGGCCGGTCAGGGCGCCCTTCGCGGTGATGACCGAGGCGCCGCTCTCCCGCGCGGCCGCGAGTACCTGGGCCAGCGGGTCGACCGGGCACGCGGGTCCAGCCGCGACGGCTGATCCCGCGTCGTGGCGTTCCGGTGTGCCGGGCCGAAGGACGGTGCCGCCGTTGACGCCCAGCGCGACGATGCCGCCGATCACCACGGCGGCTGTCACAGCGGTGACACCTGCACGCCTGCCGCTCACGGTTGTCGCTTCCCGAGTATGCCCAGGTATCGGGAGGCGACGGTGCCAGCCGGACACACCTTCGTCCGCTGCGGCTGCTGCGACAGCGAGCCGGACGAGTGCGGCTGCGGCTGAGCGGACGGCAGGAACGGGGAGTCGCTCGTGGCGGAGCCTGTCGTACGGGCGGTCGCGGATCCGGCCAGCGCAACCGCGACCAGGCCGAGGTCGGGGTGCCGGGTGAACTTCATCTTCTCTCCAGGTCTAAGGGCCGCGAAGAGTTCCCGTTCAGAATCCTCTGTCCGTTCGATCATCGCTTCGCGAAACCTGACCCATCATCACGCACCGAGCCGCAACGAAAGTGGGTCCTTCCCTGGCCGAAAGTCACTGGCCTCGATGACCGGACACCTGCTCGCGCCCCGTCAGCCGAGGCTTCGGCGTGGTGCGCACCGACCACCCCCGGCGGGCAGGTAGACAGGGGGTATGGTCCGACTCCCGCGCCGTTCCTCCTCCGGGCAGCGACGACGGCGGTCCGCTTCGCCGCAGCCGACGGCACGGCGCCTGGGAGCACCCCCTGGTATTCGCAGCCTCGCCGGTCAGATGTTCGCGCTCCAGGTGCTGATCGTGGTGCTGCTCGTCGTGGCCGCGGTGACCACGCTGGTCCTCAAGGCGCACAACGACCGGCTGCAGGCCGCCCGGGCGCGCTCGCTGGCCGCCGCCGAGGCGTTCGCCCACGCCCCCGGGCTGCCGGCCGCACTCCACGCCCCCGACCCGACCACCGCGCTCCAGCCCCTGACCGAGGACGCCCGCAAGACCGGCGGGCTCGACTTCATCACCGTGATGAACACGGACGGCATCCGCTACACCAGCCCTCGTCCCGAGTGGATCGGGCAGAAGTTCATCGGCACCATCGCACCGGCGCTCGGCGGCCACACCACCATCGAGACCGTCAACGGCCCTGTCACCGGCGAGGTACAGGCCGTCGTCCCGGTGACGGACGGCGGCAGCGTGGTGGGCCTGGTCGCGGCAGGGGTCCAGGCCAGCAAGGTCAGCAGCGCGATCAACCGGCAACTGCCGGTGATCCTCGGCGCCGGGGCCGCCGCGCTGGTGCTGGCGATGGCCGGCACGGCGCTGGTGAGCCGGCGGCTGCTGCGCCAGACCCGCGGTCTGGGCCCGGCCGAGCTGGCCCGGATGTACGAGCACCACGACGCGGTCCTGCACGCGGTGCGCGAGGGCGTGGTCATCGTCGACGCCGACGACCGGATCCGGCTCGCCAACGACGAGGCGCGCCGGCTGCTCGACCTGCCCCCGACGGTGGAGGGCAGGTCGGTCGCCGACCTCGGCCTCGACCCCCGCATCGCCGCGCTCCTGGTCTCCCACCGGCCCGCCACCGACGAGGTGATCCCGGTCGGCGAGCGGCTGCTGGCGGTGAACAACCGGCCCACCAGCGACGGCACGGGCGCCACCGGCAGCGTGGCCACCCTGCGCGACTCCACCGAGCTGCCCGCGCTCGCCGGCCAGGCCGAGGCGGCCCAGGGCCGGCTGCGCCTGCTCTACCGGGCGAGCGTGGCCATCGGCACCACCCTCGACGTCACACGCACCGCCGAGGAGCTCACCGAGCTGGCCGCCGGCCGGTTCGCCGACTACGTCACCGTGGACCTCGCCGAACCCGTCCTGCGCGGCGACGAGCCGCAGCCCGGGGGATACACCGAAGCACCGGAGCTGTGCCGGGTCGCGTACAGCGGCCCCTACCCCAACCCCCTCTACCAGGTCGGCGAGGTGCACCGGTACCTGCCGGCCACCCCGATGGCACAGGGCTTCGTGCACGGCAGGCCCGTCCTCGTCCCCGACCTGTCCGCCGCCACCGAGTGGCGCGCGGGCGACCCCGACCGGGTGCGGGCCGCCCTGGAGCACGGCCTCCAGTCACTGATCACCGTGCCGCTCCAGGCCCGCGGCGTCCTGCTGGGCGTGGTCAACTTCTGGCGGCTGCACAGCAGCGAGCCGCTCCGGGAGGAGGACCTGACCCCGGCCGAGGAGCTGGCGGCGCGGGCGGCCGTCTGCATCGACAACGCCCGCCGCTTCACCCGCGAACACGCCGTGGCCGTCGCGCTGCAGCGCAGCCTGCTCCCCCGCGACCTGCCCGAACAGAACGCCCTCGACGTCGCCCACCGCTACCTGCCCGCCCAGACCGGTGTGGGCGGCGACTGGTTCGACGTCATCCCGCTCTCCGGTGCCCGGGTCGCGCTCGTGGTCGGCGACGTGGTCGGGCACGGCCTGCACGCCGCCGCCACCATGGGCCGGCTGCGCACCGCGGTGCTGAACTTCGCCACTCTCGACCTGCCGCCGGACGAGGTCCTGTGGCACCTGGACGAGCTGGTCACCCGTATCGACCGTCGGCCGGAGGCGGCCGAGGCCGAACCGACCGTCGCCGGCGCCACCTGCCTCTATGCCGTCTACGACCCGACCACCGGCACCTGCACGATCGCCCGGGCCGGACACCCGCTGCCCGCGGTGGTCCAACCCGACGGCACCGTGACCTTCCCCGAGCTGCCCGCGGGCCCGCCGCTCGGCGTGGGCGGCCTGCCCTTCGAGGCGGCCGAACTCCACCTGCCCGAGGGCAGCTGCCTGGTGCTCTACACCGACGGCCTGATCGAGGACCGCGAACGCGACACGGCCACCGGGCTGAGCCTGCTCGCCACCGCGCTGGCGGGCCCGTCCCGCACTCCCGAGCAGATCTGCGGGGCCGTCCTGGAGGCGCTGCTGCCCGCCCACCAGCGCGACGACATCGCCCTGCTCGTCGCCCGCACCCATCTCATGGCAGCCGACCGGATCGCTGCCTGGGAGGTCCCCGCCGACCCCTCGGCCGTCGCGCGGGTGCGCGCCGAGGCCAGCGAACAGCTCACCCGCTGGGGCCTTGAGGAGCAGGTCTTCACCACCGAGCTGGTACTCAGCGAACTGGTCACCAACGCGATCCGCTACGGCACCGGCGACCCCGTCCAGGTCCGCCTGCTGTACGACCGCTCGCTGATCTGCGAGGTCTCCGACGGCAGCAGCACCTCACCGCACCTGCGCTACGCCGCCGACGAGGACGAGGGCGGCCGCGGCCTGTTCCTCATCGCCCAGCTCACCGAAGGCTGGGGCACCCGCTACCACGCCCGCGGCAAGACCATCTGGTGCGAGCAGTCCATCAGCTGAACGACACAGGCTTCGCAGGCACTGCGACGGCCCACGCGTGTACCCGACACCACCCTGCACCTTTCGTTGCACAGAGCGGTCCACCAAAGCGCTCCCTTCTTCAACCATGTGCCATGTTCACGTCCGTACAGTCACCTGAAATCCGTCCGCCCGCCTTCTCCACTCCCCCGCGGACGATGTCAGGCAAGGAACCTCACTCATGGCGTCAACCACTCTTGAAACCGGCACGCAACCCGGTCAGGGCAGAACCTTCTTCGGTCATCCCCGCGGGCTGGCAACCCTGTTCATGACCGAGATGTGGGAGCGCTTCAGCTTCTACGGCATGCGCGCCGTGCTCGTGCTCTACCTGGTCGCCGAGACGGCCGACGGCGGCCTCGGCTACCCGCTCGCCGCCGGCGCCGCGATCTACAGCGTCTACAACGCCACGGTGTACCTGCTCACCCTCCCCGGCGGGTGGGTCGCCGACCGCTTCTGGGGCCCCCGGAAGACGGTCGCCATCGGCGGCGGCGTCATCATGACCGGCCACTTCCTGCTGGCAGTGCCGGGCAAGGCGTCGTTCTTCGGGGGCCTGGCCCTGATCGCCGTCGGGTCCGGCCTGCTGAAGGCCAACATCTCCACGATGGTCGGCCACCTCTACAACGGCCCGAACGACCCCCGCCGCGACGGCGGCTTCACCGTCTTCTACATGGGCATCAACCTCGGCGCCCTGCTCGGTCCGCTGGCGATCGGCACGCTCGCCCAGAGCGTCAACTGGCACCTGGGCTTCGCACTCGCGGGCCTCGGCATGGCCCTCGGCCTGGGCCAGTTCCTGCTGGGCAGCCGCCACTTGAGCGACCACAGTGCCGTGGTCAACCATCCGGTCACCCCCGCCGAACGGTCCGCGATCATCCGCAAGGTCGGCACCTGGCTGGCGCTGGCCGCGCTCTTCTACAGCGCCGTGCTCCTGAGCGGCCACTTCAGCATCGACTGGGTGCTGTGGCCGCTCACCATCGCGGGTATCGCCATCCCCGTCCTCGTCTTCACCCGCATCACCCGCGACCGGGACCTGGACGCCGCCGAACGGTCGAAGGTCCGCGGCTACATCTGGTTCTTCGTGATCGCCGCCGCGTTCTGGATGATCTACGACCAGGCCGGCTCCACGCTGAACATCTTCGCCGCGAAGCACACCGACACGTCCGTCCTCGGCTGGCACTTCCCCTCCAGCTGGTTCCAGTCGATCAACGCGATCTACGTCATGGCCCTGGCACCGGTCTTCGCCTGGCTCTGGGTGTGGCTCGCCAAGCGCGCCAAGAACCCGACCACCACCATGAAGTTCGCCTTCGCCCTGCTGGTGATCGGCGCCTCCTTCCTGGTCATGATGCTGGCCATGGCCGCCGCCCTGACCGGCGGCGGCGCCGGCACCAAGGTCACGCCGCTCTGGCTGGCCGTGGTCTACCTGATCCAGACCGTCGGTGAGCTGACGCTCTCCCCCGTGGGCCTGTCCGTCACCACCAAGCTGGCGCCCACCAAGTACGCCAGCCAGATGATGGGCGTCTGGTTCCTCGCCGTCACCTCCGGCAACTGCGTGGCCGCCGTCCTGCAGCTGCTGCTCGGCGAAGCCACCGGCAGCACCTGGTACTTCGCCTCCCAGGGCCTGCTCGCGATCGTGCTGGGAGCCGTCCTCGTGGCCTGCCGGAAGAAGGTCGTCCGGCTGATGGGCGACGTCCACTGACGGGTGATCCCGCCCTGTCACGGCGCGTTCCCGGGCTGCCTCAGGTCCCGTGACAGCTGTTCTCTCCCACCCCGTCGGCCCGCTTCTCCCGCCGGAAGTCCGTCTCCGGTCGGCTCCACGCGTGGGCGTTCGGCACGCCTACCTGAAACACCGTGAGGAAAAACCCCGTGCTCAAGGAACCCCAGCTGTTCGACCCTCTCGTGCGCGACCTGGAGGGGAACGCGCACATCGTCTTCCCGCCCGGCCATCCCGGGCACGCGGATGCCGCCTACCAGGCGCACCGCGACATGGTGGTCGCCGCCGCGCTCAGCCACGTGCCCGGCACTCCGCCGCCGGACATCGTGTACACCGCCCAGGACCACGCCTGCTGGCAGCACATCAGCCAGGCCCTCCTCCCCCTGCAGCGACAGCACGCCGCCCGCGAGGCACGGCAGGCGCTGGAGGACCTGGCGCTGCCCACCGACCACGCACCGCAGCTCGCTGACGTGTCATGGCGCCTGGCGAAGCTCACCGGCTTCACCTTCGCACCGGCGGCGGGCATCGTGCCGCTGGCCGAGTTCTACGGGTCCCTCGCCGACGACACCTTCCACTCGACGCAGTTCATACGCCACCACTCCCGCCCGCTGTTCTCTCCGGAACCGGACATGGTGCACGAGGTGCTCGGCCACGGGGCCACCCTGGCGAGCCCCAGGTTCGCGGCCCTGTACCGGCAGGTCGGTGCGGCGGCACGGCGGGCCGAGACCCGTGAATCCCTCAAGGCCGTCTCCAGGGTCTTCTGGTTCACCCTGGAGTACGGACTGCTGGAGGAAGCCGGCGAGCTCATGGTTTACGGAGCAAGCCTGTTGTCGGCCTACGGCGAGCTGAGCGGATTCCGCGACATGGAGATCCGTCCCCTGGACGTACAGCAGATGGTGACCCAGCCGTACGACGTGACCTCCTACCAGCCGGTCCTCTTCGCCGCCCGGACCCTGGACGAGCTGGAGGACTTCCTGGGCGCCTTCTGCTCCGGCGTCGATGGCGACACCGGCAGCCGATTGGGCGTGACCGCCGACCAGAAGTGGTGATGACGGGCCGTCACGGGGCCTTCGCCCCAGCCGCCAAGGCCCCACTGACGCCGGTCGCCGGCCGAACCGGCGAGCACGTTCCACAACCCCCCTTCGGAAAGCGAACTCTCATGACCTCCCCCACCCTCGTCGACGAAGTCGGCGCCACCCAGGAGTGGGCTTTCGGTTCCTATCCCTATGGACTGGAGTCGTTGGTGCTGCCGGAGCCCGGTGCCATGATCCGGGACCGCAGTCGGCACGCCCCGACGTACCGCACCGGACTCTGGCAGGAGCTGGCGCTCCTCGATCCGCTCCCGCAACCGACGACGGCCGAAGAGCTCTACTGGTTCCGCTGGATCACCGGCCACCAAGCGGTCTTCGCCCTGTGGCAGTTGATCGACGACGAACTCGACCTCGTCCTCGACAACGGCTCGCCGAGCGCCGCGACGCGGGCGGCGCGGATGATGGACGCGTACTCCGTCCTCCTCGTCTACACCGGCTCGTCCAGCCGCGAACTCTACGAACAGCTCATCCGCCCGGCCATGATGCTGCAGCACCGCTCGTTCAGCGGACGTTGGGCTCGCGACTACGCCACCATCCCGCCCCGTCTGCGGACGCTGCGCGCGCGCTACCGGAAGCAGCCCGACGCACCCACGGCCATCGTGGAACTGAATCGGGCAGGCAGGCTCAACCACCAGGTCCACATGGCCATCGCCGCCAAGCTGGTCCCGAACGGCGACTCGCTGCTCCGCTCCGGCGACGGACTGGCCGCGCTCGGGTCACCGACCGAGGAGGCCGCGCGGCTCTACGACGCGTTCTTCGTGACCCAGCGGGCGGAGCGGACCCTTCCGGAGGTGGTCGACCAACTGCTGCACAGGCTTCGGGTCATCCTCCTCGACCTGCACAGCAACGGCCTGTACCCCCCGCGGTCCTCCGGTCCGGCCGAGAGCCCCACCGACCTGGGCAGCGCCGACCTGGGCAGCACCGAACTCGCCTGCTTCACGGACCGCGCGGTGCCCTTGCTGATCGACGCCTGCACCACCGCAGAATCGCTCGGCCAGTGCTGAACCACGCGACGGAACCCCCGGTGCGAAGCAGGTCGTCCGGGCGGCAGAGAGGAGTACCGGAGATGACAGTGCTGACCTTCCGAACCGCCCAGGAGTCGGACGTTCCGGCGCTGGTGGCACTGGTCGAGTCCGCCTACCGCGGCGAGTCGAGCCGCGCCGGCTGGACCACCGAGGCCGACCTGCTGGACGGCAGGCGGACCGATGCCGAGGGCGTCGCCGAGGTGATCAGGCAGGACGCCTCCGTGCTGCTGATCGCGGAACAGAGGGGCGGTCTCGTCGCCTGCTGCCAACTGGAACGACGCGGCGACGCCGCGTACTTCGGGATGTTCTCCGTCCGACCGGACCTCCAGGCCGCCGGCCTCGGCCGTACGGTCCTCGCCCGGGCCGAGCGGTTCGCCCGCGAGGAGTGGGGCGCGGCCCGGATGGAGATGACCGTGATCGAGCAGCGTGCCGACCTGATCGCCTGGTACGAACGGCGCGGCTTCACCCGAACCGGCGAGTACTCCCCCTTCCCCTACGGCGACGAGCGGTTCGGCGTTCCGCTCCACCCGAACCTGCGGTTCGAGCACCTGACGAAGCGCCTCTGACGCCGAAGCCGCCCCGTCCGTGCGCCTGGGAACGCGCGCGGACGGGGCGGCTTCGCTGTCAGCCCTGACTCGGAGCAACCAGAGAGGCACATTGAGTGGCGGCGCCGTGGAAGCGCGTTGTGGAAGCATGACGCGGGTGCTGAACATACAGATCAACGACCGGCCCGCGGACGTCGCAGACGTGCACCGGGTGGCGACGTGGAACTACGGGCACTTCACCTCGATGCAGGTGCGCGAGAGGGCGGTTCGCGGTCTGGACCTGCACCTGAAGAGACTGGAGGCAGCAACACATGCGATCTTCGGCGAAGAGGTCGAGAGTGACGGCGACAGGATCCGGGGACTGATCAGCTGACCGAGGTGCTGAATACCGCCTGGGCTGGAATCACTTGGGATGCGGTCTGACCACGGCGTCCAGCCGGCCCTGCGGGACGCCGTGGTGTCATTCGAGCGTGGGTGACCGGACGGCCGGAGAGTGAGCAAGGGCAGCCGGAGCGGCGCCCCGGATCGCCCACGGGCGGCCTACCGGATCCGGAAGAGGCCACGCCCCGGAGGACGGGGAAGGCCAACAGGTCTCCAGCCTCTGTCAGTTGACATCAACTCAGGTCGGCCCGGTCCGCTTCGGCCCGGACAACGAACCGTCAGGCCCGGTGATCGATACGTCAGACCTGCCGGTCGAGCGCCTGGTCGATCCGGGCTGCCAGTCGCAAGTCCAGGTCGGTCACGCCGTCCGCACTGTGGGTGGTGAGCGCGAAGGTCAGGCGGCGCCAACGGATGTCGATGTCGGGATGGTGATCCATCCCCTCGGCAACCTCAGCGACCTCCGCCACCACCCTTATCGCAGTGGGGAAGTCGGCAGCCTCGGCCGTCCGGGTGATCATCTCCCCCTGCCGGCGCCAGCCGGTCAGCCGGGCCAGGCCAGTGGTGATCTCGTCCTCGGTCAGGAGGGGGCTACTGTTCATCGTGTCGCTCCAGTTCAGGTAGACCCCCCGGAGCAACCGATTCTACCAACTGACCGGCCTGTCACCTAAGTCCACTGGTTCTCCGACCTGCTGAGATCCCTCGCCCCGCAGGCGTGATCGATCAGAACGTGGAAGCCGGGCTCGGACTGCACGAATCGCCTCTGGCATGACTCACCGTCAACAAGCCCTCGTCACACCAGGGCGATGCTGAGCTGGCAGGCGCGGCAGCTCACCCGGGAGAGCCGGCGCCGCTACCCGTAGACCCCCGAGCCCGGTCCGGCGCCTTTCGCAGGGGTGCGGATCACTTGCCCGAGGCCTTACCGATGGCTCAACGTTGCCTTGCGTCGCTTCGAGTTGCCGATATCGGGAGTCCATCCGAGGCTGTGAGCGGTGGTACGCCGAGAGGCGGCCACCACCACGGGGCCTGTCGAGCAGTCGATGGCCCTTGCCGCGAAAGGAAGTCCCGGCATGAACAGCATCCGCACCACCGCACTGGTCGCAACGTCCGCCCTCGTACTGTCCGGCATGCTCGCCCTTGCGCCGTCGGCCAACGCCGACGTGGGTGTCATCACGGTCGCTCAGAAGAACGCCTCCGGTCAGACCCTCTGCCGCCAGATCTACGACGTCGGCAACCTCACCCAGCCGCTGATGATCAATGACCCTGTCTGCTCAGGCGTGACAAGCGCGTCGATCTTCAACGGCACCTTGGAGCCGATCACGGCCTCGGCAGGCGGCCCTCCCGAAGTGATCCGGGGCCTCACCGGTGGTCTCGTCTCGGTGACAACCTCCATACTCGCCATCGTGACTCACTCCGTCGAGTGACGCCCCAAACCCGCCCCGTCCGCACGCATTCCCAGGCGTACGGACGGGGCTCTGTCCTGCTGGGGCGAGGGCCACGGGCGCCAGCTCTCCGCAGGGGCCTCAGCAGCTGCCGAGGCCCTCGTTCGGCGTAACGAGCGAACGACACAGACCCGGGCCCGGACCACCCCGCAACTCCTACTGAATCTCCCGCAGTACGGAGACAACCGCCCTCTCGTCAGCCGCCTCCGCGAGCCGTTCCCGGAACTCCGGATCCATCAACTTCCGTGACAGCAACGCCAGAATCCGCAGATGCCCTTGCCCGGCCGCAGCCTCCGGCACGGAGATCATGAAGATGAGCTTGGCCTTGGTCGCGTCCAGTGAGCCCCATTCGATCCCCTCGGCCGACCGGGCGAACCCGACGGTCGGCGCGGAGACCGCATCCGTCTTGGCGTGGGGAATGGCGATCCCCTCCCCGAGCCCAGTGGTTCCCTGCTCCTCCCTCGCGAGCGCGACCCGTACGAGCTCGTCGGCATCCCGTACGTTCCCAGTCGTTGCCAGCATCGCGGCCAGCTCCCGGATGGCGGCTTCCTTCTCGCGCGAGGCAAGCTCCAACTTGACGGTCTCCGTGGTGAGATACCCGGACAGCATCTCGTGGTCGCCGTACCCACGAGCGGGGCTCGGCACGGAAACCGGTGCCTGAACGGACACGGCGACACCGGCCTCCCGCCGGCCCTCCCGCCTCTTGACGTCGATCAGCGCATTGGTGGTCAGCGCGGTGACAGCGGTACCGGCGGCGATGGCCACGAAGAACATCACCGCTCCACCGATCGCACCGAACAGCGAGACGATCGGTCCACCGTGCGGAACCGAGTCCTCCACGCCTGCCATGCCGGCCACGGCGCCGGCCACCGCGCCACCCAGCATGTTCGCGGGGATGACCTGCGCGGGTCGAGCCGCGGCGAAGGGGATGGCGCCTTCAGAGATTCCGAAGAGACCCATGAGCAGCGCCGCGATACCGGTCTCCCGCTCCTGCTCGCTGTAGAGCTTGCGGCGCAGCAGCGTGGCCAGGCCCTGGCCGAGGGGCATGACCGGGATGGCCGCTGCGGCCATGCCCATGACCGTGTTGTTGGTGCCGATGAGGCCGACGGCGACGAGGAACGCCGTCTTGTTGAACGGACCGCCCATGTCGAACGCGATCATCAGACCGATCAGCGCGCCCAGCAGGATCGCGCTCGACCCCGTCATGCCGTTGAGCCAGCTGGTCAGGTAGGTGAAGGCCCAGGAGATGGGCTTGCCGAGCACGTAGATGTAGAGCATCCCGAGCGCCAGGGTCGACACGATCGGGATGACGATGATCGGCATGATCGGCTGAACGGACTTCGGGACCTTCACCTTCCGGATCAGCAGCGCCATGTATCCGGCCAGGAAACCGGTGGCGATCGCGCCGAGGAATCCGGCGTTCGCCTCCGCCCCGTAGATGTGCACGGCGTCGGCGGCCAGGAAGCCGCCGATCATTCCGGGCACCAGGGCGGGGCGGTCGCCCAGGGCAAAGGCGATGTAGCCGGAGAAGATCGGCAGCATCAGCTTGAAGCCGATTCCCCCGAGAGCGTTGACGTAGAACCAGAACGAGCCCTCGTCGAACTCGATGCCGTTCGAGGTGCTGTGGCCGCCCAACGCGATCGAGACGGCGATCAGCAGCCCGCCGACCACCACGAACGGAATCATGTGCGAGACGCCGTTCATCAGCGCCTTGTACGCGGCACCGCGCCCCTTGCCGCCTTCGCCGCCGGTTCCGTCGCCCTTCGGGCCCGGAGCGCCGCCCTCGTGCACGGGCGCGTTCTGCACCTGCTCAATGAGCTGCTCGGGGCGGTGAATTCCGTCGGCGACCGGCACGCTGAGGAGCTTCTTGCCCACGAACCGGTCGAGCGCGACATCCTTGTCGGCGGCGATGATGACCCCATCCGCTTCCGCGATGTCATCGTCGGTCAGCAGGTTCTCGGTTCCGATGGAGCCCTGCGTCTCCACCTTCATCTCTGTATCGAGCGTCGCCGCGGCCCGGGTCAACTTCTCGGCGGCCATATAGGTGTGGGCGATGCCAGCCGGGCAGGCAGTCACCGCGAGTATCCTCGGTTTCCGATGCCTGTCGCTGAACGGACTGGCCATGTGGGGTCTCCTAACGCTTCACGCCCAAGTGTGCGGATCATCCGCACGGTCCGCTTCGTTCACCGGATCGAAGCGGACCGAGCTCGGGACTTCCTCGAAGTGTGAACGCCGTTCGTCGAGTTGTGCGGACGGCTGATGCGCGTCCGATCAGAGATCGACGGCCAGGCATTCAGGCTGGGCCACGTCGACCCGGTGCCTCCGGATGCGGTCGGCCCAACGGCGTCCTGAATCATCGCGCACGGGGACTCCACCAAAGTGGATTTCTTCGCAGCCGAAAGGTGCGACTTCAGGGAGAACCGTGCCGACCGGCTGATCCACCACGGCGACCACGACTGAGGGTGATCCGGGGACCGTCCGGCGGGTCGCGGGCCTGTCGCCTGCCCGGCCTTCTACTGTCCGAGTATCGAGTTCACCCACCCTGTGGAGTTCGCCGTGTCGGTCCTTTCTGCCCTGTTCGACTTCATGCTCGACCGTCCACTGGTGGAGCGGCTGCGCTTGGAGATCGAGCAACTCCTCGGCCTTTACATGTGATCGTGAAGGACGCCGAACGGCATGCTGCTGCCACCCTCACAGCCCGAGAACCGTAGGGCGCGCTACCGCGCCGCCGTGCTCGGGTGCTCTGCCGGTCGTCCTGGTGGAGCAGGCGGCACACCGCGACGGCCGCGATTCGGGGACCGGCCGTCAGGCACGCGGGCACCAGCTCAGACCTCGACCGGCCGCCGCGGTTGCCGGGCCGGATCCTGCGGGCGGCGGGTGTGCCCCTTGGGGCTCTTCCAGTAGGGCGGCGCCAACCCGAGCCCGTCCCGGTCGCTCTCGTCCTCACCGCCCCAGACGCCGAACTCGCGCCCCTCGCGCCCGGCTTGTCGGCACGGCTCGATCAACGGGCAGGTCGCGCACAGGCCGCGGGCCACCTGCCGGTCGTCAACAGCGTGCGAGTACCACAGCTCGGGTTCGGCCACGCAGGGCAGGCGGTGCGAGTTGCCCACCGGCAGCAGCGCCGCACTGGTGGGCCAGGGCAGGGCCGCGGGCCGACGAGCGGTGTTGGGCGGGCGTCGACGAGCAGTCACAAGAATCGGTTCCTCGGATACGGGCGGCGGCACCGACATGTGTCGCAGGGAAGGAGCGGCTACGCATGGCGAATTCGCCAGCCATGCATCACCCCTACCCGCCTGCCCGAAAAAGCAGCGCCTGAGGGTCCGAACGTACCAACGGCACCGAGGGCGTTTGTTGATTCCGGCGCACCTTGAGGCTTGCACGAAAGGTGCAAGGCGATGCCGCGAGGTTACGGCTGCGGTGGTGCTGTCACACAGTTCGTTCGGGCGGGGCCGACGGCCGCTCGGGCCCGGAAGGCCACGTGGTCGACGCAGGCCCCGACCTCCCGGGCCGGGGCCTGCGTCGACCAGGCATGCACGGTCGGCCCGGTGGGCCGACCGGTCAGCGACTACTTCGCGGCCTCCATGGCCTCGATCAGGCTCTTGGGCCGCATGTCGGTCCAGTTCTTCTCGACGTAGTCCAGGCACTCCTGGCGCTTGGCCGCCCCGAAGGCCTGGTTCCAGCCCTCGGGCACCTCGGCGAAGGCCGGCCACAGCGAGTGCTGTCCCTCGCCGTTGACGAGCACCAGGTAGTCGGCATCGGGATCTTCAAACGGATTCGTCACCACGTCGCCCTTCTCGAAAGCTAACTCCGCCGTGCCGGCGCGGCTCCACTATGGCCCAGGGGTCAGGGCCGATCAAGTCTTGTTGATCACTGGCCGGCCGGCGTGCTCGCCGCCGCCGCAGGCCCGGCGCGCCCGGCGCCCGCTCACCGGACCATCGCCCGGCGCCGCCCGGGCCGGCACGGGATGTTCACCGATGCCCACGGTTCCGGCGCGAATGCCCGGCCCGACCGGACACCGACAAGGCAACCGAATGCCTGACGTGTTCGTGCCACATCCACTTCCGGGACCCTTGTGCCGCCCGCCCCTACTGCCCCATCGGGAAGCCCGGTCGGGCACCGGCACCCCAGCCCATCGCGCCATCCTGGCGGCGTAAGGACGGTCACAAAGGACCCGTCAAGACCGCAGACCTTCCTGTCACGGAGCATTTTCGGCGAAAGATCTCCCGCACTCCGGCAGTGGATCCGCTCATTAAAAGGAAGTTCTCACTTTGGTAAAAGATGCAACTTTCGACACATCATGTCCAGAAACCGTCACCTCACCAACTCCGAACGGCCTCACTCGCCAAGTCCCGTCCACGCCCTGATAGGAATGAGCCGGACGGGCCGACCGGGACCCATGCGTCAGGGCGAGGCACCACAACGGTGGTGCTGACGCCGCCATATGACGGCTCGTCATCAAATCGGGGGGCCGATTCACGCAACCCAGTCACGCACACTCCGCAATGGGGGGACACAGCCATGTCCGACAGGACGAGTACGACCGAACTGACCCGCCGCCGGATGCTCCAGGGCGCCGCCGTCGCCCTGACCGCCACCGCCGGCACGGCCCTGCTGGGCCTGTCCAAGCCCGCCTCGAAGGCCGCGGCCGCCGACGGCGGCTCCGCCACCTTCGACGAGGTCTTCCAGGGCCGCCACATCCAGGGCATGCCGATGAGCGGTGGCATGGGCGGCATGGGCGGCATGCACCACGCCGGCTCCGGCTACATGGTGCTGATCGACGGTCAGGAACTGCACGTGATGCGCAACGCCGACGGCACCTGGATCAGCGTCATCAACCACTACCAGACCTTCAGCACCCCGCGCGCCCTCGCCCGCGCCGCCGTGAACGAGCTGCAGGGCGCCACCCTCGCCCCGATCAACGTCTGAGTCCGGCCTGCCATTTCACCGCCCCACTCCGCACCCGAACACGTCACGAGGAGGACTCATGGCAGTCCGCAAGAACCAGGCGACCCTGACGGCCCAGGAGAAGCGCGACTTCGTCAACGCCGTTCTGACGCTCAAGAAGCAGGGCGGCTACGACGCCTTCGTCACCACGCACAACCAGTTCATCATGAGCGACAACGACGACACCGAGCGCACCGGCCACCGCTCGCCGTCCTTCCTGCCCTGGCACCGCAAGTTCCTGCTGGAGTTCGAGAAGGCCCTGCAGGCCGTCAACCCGGCCGTTTCGCTCCCCTACTGGGACTGGACGGCCGACCGCACCCCGAACGCCTCGCTCTGGGGCGCGGACCTGCTGGGCGGCAACGGCACCGGCACCGGGAACCGGGTGACCACCGGCCCCTTCGCCTACAGCACCGGCAACTGGCCGCTGACCGTGCGGCCGGACAGCCGCCCCTACCTGGTCCGCAGGCTCGGCGCCGACACCCCGAACCTGCCCACACGGGCAGACGTGGACAGCGTGCTGGCCATCACCCCGTACGACGCCGCACCGTGGAACAGCGACTCCGCCGGTTTCCGCAACAACCTGGAGGGCTGGACGGGCGTCAACCTGCACAACCGGGTGCACGTCTGGGTGGGCGGCGCCATGGGGACCGGCATGTCGCCCAACGACCCGGTCTTCTGGCTCCACCACTGCATGATCGACCGGCTCTGGGCCGCCTGGCAGAGCCGCCACCCCGACCAGGGCTACCTGCCCACCACCCCGACCCAGGACGTGGTCTCGCTCAACGACACCATGAAGCCCTGGAACGACACCGCCCCGGCGGCCCTGCTCGACCACACCGCCTTCTACACCTATGACAGCGCGTTCTGATCCCCACTGACTCCCTTCCAGGACACCGTGGTTGATCCACGCGGTGGGGCCCGGGCCCCCCCGCCCCGGCGCCCCCCCCCCCCCCGGGGGCGGGTTGGGTTGTAACCCCCGCTCCGCACCGGCCCCGCCCCCCGCCGGCAGGAAGGTGTTGGGGAGGAAAAAAAGAAAGGTGGTCGGC
>NZ_JBIBIJ010000008.1:238295-426347 GCF_042957465.1 Kitasatospora sp. NPDC008050 | reverse complement strand
ATGAAGACCGCCCCTGATGGGCCATCAGCCCGCTACACTCACCGCGCGCAGCCTCTGAACAGGCAAAACGTCGAAGTCCTGCTGGAGTACTAGGACGCCCGGGCCCGCTGGGTGACCACGATGCAGGTGAGCACGATCACCGCGGTCAGCGGCACGGCCGGGCTGACGTGCTCGCCGAGCAGCAGCACAGCCCACACCAGCGTCAACAGCGGCTGTGCCAGCTGGAGTTGGCTCGCCCGGGCGACGCCGATGAGGCCCATACCCTGGTACCAGACGACGAACCCGCCGAACTGCGAGATGCCGGCGATGTAGGCCATGCCGGCGATCGCCTTCGCCGTCAGGTGCACCGGCTCGTGCGGCAGTGCCCAGGCGGACACGGCGAGGTTGACGGGCGCGGCGGCCACCACGCCCCAGGCGATGACGCGCCAGCCCCCCATGCGCGCCGAGAGGCGCCCGCCCTCGGCGTAGCCGGCCGCGCAGACCAGCAGCGCGGCGAAGAGATAGAGGTCCGCCACCGTCGGCTCGCCGTGGTTCTGCGAGAGGGCGAAGGCGATGACGGTGATGGCGCCGGCGCCGGCCGCTATCCAGAACTTCTTCGAGGGATAGCGCCGGGTGCGCAGCGCGGCGATGGTGGCGGTGGCCATCGGCAGTGCGCCGATGACGACCGCCGAGTCCGCGGTGGAGGAGGTCTGCAGGGCGAGCGTGGTGAGGAGCGGGAACCCGATCGCGCAGCCGCCGCCGACCACCGCGAGGGCGGGCCAGTCGGCGCGCGCCGGGATCGGTGCCCGGGTCGCGATGAGGGCGGAGAGCGCGATGACGGCGGCCAGCACACCGCGGACCCCGGCGGCGGTCCACGGGCCGAACCCGTCGAGCGCCCACACCGTGCCGGGGAAGCTGAAGGAGAAGCTCAGCACGCCGAGCAGGGCGAACACGGTGCCCTTCGACAGCGGCGATACGGTCTGCGGCAGTGGCGATACTGTCGCCGGGGCGATAGCGCTACGATCTGTCTTCATGAATGACAGTAGCAGTTCGCAGGAGCTGGCCGGTGCTCTCGCCCGGGAGATCGAGGGGCTACCAGCCGGGACTCGGATCTCGACGCACCGCGAGCTGGTGCGCCGTTTCGGGGTGAGCGCTACTACGGTTTCCCAGGCGCTGGCCCTCCTCACCCGGCGCGGGCTGATCATCTCCCGTCCCGGTGCCGGCACCTTCCGTTCCGAGGCGCGCCCGGTGACCCGTGTCGGCGACACCTCCTGGCAGGAGGCGGCCCTGGAGCTGACGAACCGTATCGACTCCTCGTCCGGCACTCCGCGCGGCTTCAAGACGCCCGCGCTGCTCGGCACGCTCTCG
Organism: Kitasatospora sp. NPDC008050; assembly: GCF_042957465.1. Lineage (NCBI taxonomy): Bacteria > Bacillati > Actinomycetota > Actinomycetes > Kitasatosporales > Streptomycetaceae > Kitasatospora > Kitasatospora sp. NPDC008050. The sequence continues at coordinate 425,000 of NZ_JBIBIJ010000008.1, read as the reverse complement.
ACCTCGGGCCCGGACGTCGTCGACCTCAACGGCGGCTACCTGCACCCCCAGCTCCAGCCGCTCGCCACCCTCGGGTCCGCGCTGTCACGCACCGCGCGGCGCTCGGAGGCCTGGGACCGCCCGCCCGTCGCGGGGGTCACCGCGCTGCGCGACTGGTTCGCCTCCGACATCGGTGGTGGCCTGGGCCGCCACGACATCCTCATCTGCGGTGCGGGGCAGAGCGCGCTGGCGACCACCCTGCGCGCCCTCGGCCAGCCGGGCGACCCGGTCGTCATCGAGTCGCCCACCTATCCGGGTACGATCGCGGCCGCGCACGCCGCGGGGCTGCGGACGATCCCGGTCCCGCTCGACCACGAGGGGATCCGCCCCGACTACCTCGACGAGGCGCTCACCCGCACCCGGGCGCGCCTGGTCATCGTCCAGCCGCTGTTCCAGAACCCCACCGGGGCGAGCCTCTCGGTGGGCCGGCAGGACGAGATCCGTGCCATCGCCCGCCGGCACGGGGTCTTCGTCATCGAGGACGACTTCGCCCGCCACATGCTGCACGCGGACGCCGGGCCGACCCCGCCGCCGATGATCGCCGACGACCCGGACGGCACCGTCGTGCACATCCGCTCGCTGACCAAGGTGACCTCCCCGAACCTGCGGGTCGGCGCGCTGGCGGCCCGCGGCCCGGTGATGGCGAGGCTGCGCTCGGCCCATGTCATCGACACCATGTTCGTTCCCGCACCGCTGCAGTACACCGCGCTCGACGTGGTGACCGCGGCCGGGTGGAAACGCGCGCTGGCCACGCTCGGCTCGGCCCTGGAGCATCGGCGAAAGGTCGCCGTCGAAGCGGTTTCGGCGACATTCGGCCCGCAGGCCCTCGCCGTTGTTCCGCACGGCGGTTATCACCTCTGGGTGGCGCTGCCGGGCCATCTGGACGGCGGGCAGCTGGCGGCGGCCGCGCTGGCCCACGGCGTCTCCCTCACCCCGGGGGACAACTACTACCCCACGGACAGCAGCGCGCCGCACGTGCGGATCAGCTACGTGGCGGCCCCCTCGGCCGCCGACGTCGACGGCGCCGTCCGCCGCCTCGCCTCCGTCGTCGCGGAGCAGTGACCGCACCCCGCCCGGGGCGAGCACTGTCAAGACGGCCCGACCGGTGCTTTCGACGCGCCGTTCGATGTGCTGCCGGGTACCCGCTGGTTTGCTCCGCGGGCCACGGAGTCGCACCTCTGAGCAGTAGCGATACCCAGAATCATGCGATAGCGCCTGCCGTTCCTTACAAGTCCCCGTTCCGGTCAGCGGGTGAAAAAACCGGACATATCAATAGGACGACGCGGCCCTGATTCGTCATCTAAACAAGCCATTTAGCACAACGTTCCGCCCCCCGCGCTGTGCGCTCCTACGAAGAACATCGCATCGAGATCACTTCCATCTCAGCGGCCGGACGAGTCTTGACTGGTGATCTAGGGGCGTGGCAGGGTAACGTCTCGTTACGCCCAATGGCCGCAATAAGCTGGTTAACGAGCGGAGATCGAATGTGGCAACGGGGGAATCCCACTCGATACATTTCACCGCCGGCTGATCCGGAAGGCATCATCGGTCGCCGGTCGTCCTGTTCCGTCGCTGTGCCGAGCTGCGGTGATACCGGCCCGCGTGGCTGACGAAGCGCCCACTGACAGGGCACCCACCGGCGACGTACCGGCGCCGGGAGCGCCGGATTCCGCGCTGCGCCGCTGTTCGGCCTGAGGTCTCACATTTCCGTGCGCGAGGACGGGCGACGGGTGTGACCGCGCACGGGACAACGGGCCCTCCATTGAGGAACGGACGCCTTAGTTGGAGAAGTCAGAAAAGAACCCGATACTCATCCCTCAATCACGGGTCGGCGCAGTCGGCGCCGACTGGCACCGCGATGTTTTCGACGAGGTCGAATCCCGGCTGGCCGACCCCGGTTTTCCCTGCGTCTTCTCACGGAACGCGTTCCGAAAACAGTTGCTGCGGTTCGTCTTCGTGGCGGACGGCACCCGAAGATCCATCCAGCACCTGGCGGACGGCCTCCAGGAATACGTCGAACTGTCCAGGAGCTGGGACGGCAGCCTGGACACCTCTTATCCACTGATCGTCGCTTTCTCGCCGGACGCCGTGGACGCCCGGTCCGTCGAGGATTACCACGCCTTCGGCTGGAGAGTTCTCCAGGAGTTGCACGAGATCGATCCCGAACCCTGGCCGGACGGTGTCGGCCGGGATCCGAATTCCGACTCCTGGTCGATGTGTTTCAACGGCATGCCCCTGTTCTGCAACATGAGCAGCCCCGCGCACCAGGTGCGCCGCAGTCGGAATCTGGGCGATTACTTCATTCTCGTCATCAACCCGCGCGAACGGTTCGACATCTTCGCCGGTGACACCCCGAGCGGCCGCAAGGTCCGCTCGAACATCCGCAGGAGAATCGGCCGTTACGATGGCGCCCCGCACTCCTGGCAACTGGGCTCCTACGGCGCCGGCGGCGTCGAATGGCTCCAGTACGGTCTGATCGAGGAGAACGCCGAGCGGACCGACAAATGCCCTTTCACGTCCCGGGAACCCTGAACCCTGAACCCTGAATCCCGAACCCGAACCCAGAACCCCGAAACCCCGGCACGGCCCGCCGCGAATACGGCGGTGCGCCGACGGAATCCCACGAAAAACTCGGAAGAGGACACTGATCAATGATTGACCTCATCGTCACGCAGGGCCGGGTCGCCGACCGAGAGGCCCGGCTGATCGAGGGCGCGGCACGCGTCGCGCGGGCTCTGGAGCAGCGCTATCCGGTCACCGGCCGGGCCGTCGGCGAGCCCGCGCCGGCCGCCGACGACGACTGGACCGTCAGCCTTCCCCAGGCGAGGGAGACCCTGGTGGGGCTCGGGCAGGCGGTCACCGCGAGCCTGACCGGCGGCCGGCTCCCGGTCCTGGTCTCCAACACCTGCTCGGCGAGCCTGGCCACCCTGCCGGTGGTGGCGCGCGAGCGGCCGCAGGCCGTGGTGCTGTACATCGACGGGCACGGTGACTTCAACACGCCGGAGACGACCGACACCGGCTACCTCGGCGGCATGGTGCTCTCGGGCGCGTGCGGGCTCTGGGACAGCGGCCACGGCGCCGGACTGCGGACCGAGCAGGCCATTCTGGTCGGATCCCGCGACATCGACGAGCCCGAGCGCGAACTGCTGCACAAGCACGGTGTCCGGGTCATCCCGCCGAAGGAGGCGACGGCGGAGAACATCCTGGACGCCGTGGGCGGTGCGCCGGTCTGGGTGCACATCGACTGGGACGTGCTGGAGCCGGGATACGTGCCGGCCGACTACAAGGTCCCGGACGGCATGCTGCCCACCCAGATCCGGGCCCTGTTCGAGGCGATCCCGCCGGCGCAGCTGGTCGGCGTCGAGGTGGCGGAGTTCAACGCCCCGGAGGACGACGAGATCAGCGCCCACGCGGTGTCCGTCATCCTCGACATGATCGCCCCGGTGTTCGAGACCGCGGCCGCCCACGCCGGCTAGCTGCCGGCTCCCGTCCCGTCCCGTCCCGTCCTCGCTCCGAACTTCCGAAGGTCCGAGCTTCCGAAGGAGAGTCACCGTATGCCGCTCTACGACAGCATCACCGACACGATCGGCCGCACGCCCATCGTCCGACTGCACCGGCTCGCCCCCGCACACACCACGGTCTACGTGAAGGTGGAGTCGTTCAACCCCGGGGGCTCGGTCAAGGACCGCCTCGCGCTCGCCGTCATCCTGGACGCCGAGGCGAAGGGCCAGCTGAAGCCCGGTGACACGATCGCGGAGTGCACCTCCGGCAACGTCGGTATCGCGCTGGCGATGGTGGCGGCGGCGCGGGGCTACAAGTTCGTCGCGGTGATGTCGGACACCTACTCCATGGAGCGGCGCAAGCTGATCCGTGCCTACGGCGGCAAGGTCATCCTGTTCCCCGGCGCGCTGGGCAGCAGCGGCGGCAACAAGATCGCCGATGAACTGGCGGAGAAGCACGGCTGGTTCCGGGCCCGGCAGTTCGACAACCCGGCCAACCCCGCTTATCACCGCGAGACCACCGCCGCGGAGATCCTCAGCGACTTCGCCGGAAAGCGGCTGGACTACTTCGTCACCGGATTCGGCACCAGCGGCACCCTGACCGGTGTCGGCCAGATGCTGAAGTGCGCGCGCCCCGAGGTGCGGGTGATCGCCGCCGAGCCGGACAACGCCGCGGTGCTCTCCGGCCAGGGGTGGAACGTGCACCGGATCCAGGGCTGGGCCCCGGACTTCGTGCCCAGCGTGCTCGACCGGAGCGTCATCGACGAACTCCTGACCGTCGACGAGGTGCTGGGCCGCGACACCGCGCGCCGCCTGGCCGCCGAGGAGGGGATCTTCGCCGGCATCTCGGCCGGGGCCACCCTGGCGACGGCGCTGCGCGTGGCCCAGGACGCGCCGGAGGGCTCGGTGTTGCTCGCCATGCTGCCGGACACCGGCGAGCGCTATCTCTCCACCTTCCTGCTCGAAGGGATGAACGAGGGCTCGGACGACGGATGGCTCGCCTCGCTGGACAGCGGCTCCGGCGGCGCCTGAATCCGGGACTTGGGACTAGGTGCATGAGAGAATTCATCCCCCCGGCAACCCGCTTCATCGACCTGCCCGACGGCTTCGCGATGAAGCGCGGCGGTGCACTGCACGGTGCGCGGATCGCGTACGAGTCCTTCGGGCGGCTGAACGTGGAACGCGACAACGTCATCCTGCTCCTCACCGGCCTCTCGCCCGATGCACACGCCGCCTCCCACCCGGACGACCCGAGCCCCGGCTGGTGGGAGGCCATGCTGGGGCCGGGCCGGCCCATCGACACCGATCGCTGGCACGTGATCTGCGTCAACTCGCTGGGCAGCTGCAAGGGTTCGACCGGTCCGCCGTCCATCGACCCGCGGACCGGCGAGCCCTATCGGCTGGCGTTCCCGGAGCTGTCGATGGAGGACATCGCCGACACGGCGGCCTTCGCGGTGCGCGCGCTCGGCATCGAGCGCCTGGCCTGTGTGATCGGCACCTCCATGGGCGCGATGAGCGCGCTCTCCCTGCTGGCCCGCCACCCGGATCTGACGAACAGTCACATCAGCATCTGCGGGGCCGTCCACTCGCTGCCGTTCTCGATCGCGATCCGTTCGCTGCAGCGCGAGGCGATCCGCTTCGATCCGCAGTGGAGCCAGGGCCGTTACGACGAGGAGCACTACCCGCAGCGCGGCATGCGCACGGCGCGCAAGCTGGGCATGATGACCTACCGCTCGCCGCAGGAGTGGGACGACCGCTTCGGCCGGGCCCGCCTGAGCGCGGAGCACCGCGGCGAACAGCGGCCCTTCGACCTGGAGTTCGAGGTGGAGGGCTATCTGGAGTGCCAGGCCGACCGCTTCTCGCACCGCTTCGATCCCAACAGCTACCTCTACCTGAGCCGCTGCATCGACCAGTTCGACCTCGGCGAATCCTGCGGCGGCACCGCCCAGGAGGCGCTGTCCCGGCTGCGCGTCGCGCAAGCGCTGGTGATGGGCGTGCAGACCGACATCCTCTTCCCGGTGCAGCAGCAGCGGCAGATCGCCGAGGGCCTGAGCGCCGGCGGCGCGGACGTCCAGTTCCTGCCACTGGAGTCGCAGGAGGGGCATGACGCCTTCCTCGTCGACATCGGCCGCTTCGGGCCGGCGGTGGCGAAGTTCCTGTCGGCGCTGTGACCGGGCCGGCCGGGCCGGACATCCGACCGGTCCGGCCGGGCCCGGGCCTGCGCAACTCTTCGCATCCCCCACAGACAAGGAGTCCGATGTGTCCGGGCAGTCAGCCAAGATAGCCCTCGTCACCGGTGCCAACCGCGGCATCGGCTTCGAGATCGCCCGCCAGCTGGCCGAGCAGGGCGTCCAGGTCCTGCTCGCCGGCCGCAACGCCGAGGCGGTCGGCGAAGCGGCGCTGCGGCTGCGCGGCGAGGGCCTGGCCGTCGAACCCGTCGTGCTCGACGTGACGGACTCCGCCGGCATCCGGGCCGCCGCCGCGGCGGTCGAGAGCCGGTACGGCCGGCTCGACATCCTGGTCAACAACGCCGGCATCCGCGTCGAGGAGTACGGCCGGCAGCCGTCCGAGCAGCCGCTGCACCAGTGGCGCGAGACCTTCGACACCAACCTGTTCGGCGTGGTCGAGGTGACCATCGCCTTCCTGCCGATGATCCGCAAGGCCGCGGCCGGACGCATCGTCAACGTCTCCAGCCTGCTCGGGTCGTTGGGTACGCACAGCGACCCGAGTTCCTACGCCTACAGCGACATGTTCAAGTCGCTGCCGGCCTACAGCGCCTCCAAGAGCGCGCTGAACTCCTGGACCGTGCACCTGGCCTACGAGCTGCGCGACACGCCGATCAAGGTGAACGCCGTCCACCCGGGCTACACCAGGACGGACATGAACGACGGCGAGGGCCAGCTCGACATCCCCGAGGGCGCCCGGACCGGCGTCCGGATGGCCCTGCTCGACAGCGACGGCCCCACCGGCAGCTACGTCCATCAGGGCGAGGTCCTGCCCTGGTAGCCGCGTTCGGCCCCGCACCGGAAGCCATCCACCCCCCACCCAGCATTGGATCAGCACTGTGGGCACCCTTGTCATGGTTACCGACGCCGAGAGTCTTCCGATCGATTTCGACATGCCGCTGCTGCTCGACGCCTGCCGGGCGACGGGCCTGACCATCGAGGTGTGCGCCTGGGACGACCCGGACGTCGACTGGGCGCGGTTCGACGCCGTCCTGCTGCGGTCGCCCTGGAGCTACGTGGAGCGGCTGCCGGAGTTCCTGGCCTGGTGCGAGCGCGTCACCGAGCTGGCGCCGCTGTTCAATCCGCTGCCGGTGGTGCGGTGGAGCCTGGACAAGCACTACCTGGCCGACCTCGCCGCCCGCGGCGTGCCGGTGGTGCCGAGCACCTTCATCGGGCCCGGCACGGATCCGCCGGCGGCCCTGGGGGAGTTCCTCGCGGCGCATCCCGCGGCCGGGGAGCTGGTGGTCAAGCCGACCGTCGGCGCCTACTCCAAGGACGTCCAGCGCTTCACCAGGCCACTGGCGGCCGAGGCGGCCCAGTACATCGGCCGGCTCCTCGACAGCGGCTGCCAGGTCATCGTGCAGCCCTATCTGGACGCGATCGACCGTGACGGCGAGACCGACATGATCTACTTCAACGGTGTCTACAGCCACGCCATCCGCAAGGACGCCCTGCTCCTGCCGGACGGCACGGTCAACGCGCCGACCCAGGACGTCCGCACGGCACGTGACGCCGACGAGGACGAGCGCGCCGTCGCACTGGCCGCGCTCGATGCCGCGGCCGCGCAGCTGGGCCTGGCGCAACCACTGCTCTACGGACGCGTCGACCTGATCCGCGGCGACGACGGCAAACCGGTGGTGCTGGAACTGGAGCTCTGCGAACCCAGCCTGAGCCTGCCGTTCGACGAGGGCGGCGCGCTGCGCTTCGCCCGGGCGCTGGCCGAGCGGGTGGGGCCCGGCGTCCGGCAGGGGCGGCCACCGGCCGCACGGCAGCGCACATGACATACCTCACACGCAGGTTCTGATCTTTCATCAACTCGTCTGCACCGCACGGGTGCAGGCGAGTTCTGCGATGTCCCGGCGGGGCGCACTGGCCGAATTCGTCAGTAAGCCGTCATTGCCGCCACCTCGCCGTGGCTGCAGGCTGTGACGGTGTCTCAACGACGTGTTGTGGTGATGCTCTACTCCGGTGCGCAGGCACTGGACGTCGCGGGGCCGATCGAGGTGTTCGACACCGTGAATCGGCAACTGCCGGAGCTGGGTGCCGATTACCGGATCGAGTTCGTCTCCGCGGACGCACCGCTGGTGCGGACCTCCTCGGGCATGGTGATCGCGGCCCAGCCGCTGGCGGCCGCCGACGGCCCCATCGACACCCTGCTCGTGCCCGGCGGCTGGAGCCTCAAGGAGGCGCTGGAGGACCGGGAGCTGGTCGCCTGGATCCGCGCCGCGGCCGGCAGATCGCGCCGGGTCGCCTCGGTGTGCGGCGGGGCCTTCCTGCTCGCCGAGGCGGGCCTGCTGCACGGGCGGCGCGCCACCACGCACTGGGCGTACTGCGCGGACCTGACCCGCCGCTACCCCGAGGTGACGGTCGACCCGGAACCGATCTTCGTCTGGGACGGCCGGTTCGTGACCTCGGCCGGTGTGGCCACCGGCATCGACATGGCGCTCGCGCTGGTGGAGGCCGACCACGGCGCGGCCGCCGCGCTGGAGATCGCCCGGTACCTGGTGCTCTTCTTCAAGCGCAACGGCGGCCAGTCGCAGTTCAGTTCGGTCCTGGAGGCGCAACTCGCCGACCGGGCGCCGATCCGCGCCGCGCAGGAGTGGATCCTGCAGAACCTCGAACGGCCGCTGCACGTACCGACGATCGCCGAGCGGGCGCACATGAGCGTGCGCAACTTCGCCCGGGTGTTCCGCCGCGAGGTGGGCGTTCCCCCCGGCCAGTACATCGAGCAGATGCGCATCGCCCGGGCCCGCAAGCTGCTGGAGACCACCGACCTGCCGGTCGGCCGGATCGCCCACTGCTGCGGATTCCCGGCCCAGGAGACGTTCTTCCGCTCCTTCGGCCGGGCCCTCGAGGTCACCCCGAACGAGTACCGCCACCGCTTCCAGACCGTGTCGCCGGTCGGGCTGATCGTGGCACCCACAGCGGCGGACCACCAGGACAGGAGCCCTGTATGACGGCCAAGATCCGACTCGTCGACCACCTGGCGGGCGAGCTGGCCGCCCAGGGCGTGCGCCAGGTGTTCGGCGTCGGCGGCGCGAACATCGAGGACCTGTACGACGCCTTCCTCGGCACCGGCGGCCTGATCCGCACCGTCGTGGCCAAGCACGAGTTCGCCGCCGCCACCATGGCCGACGGCCAGGCCCGGGCCACCGGGCGGATCGGTGTCGTCGCGGTCACCTCGGGCGGCGGCGCGGTCAACCTGGTGCCGGGACTGGCCGAGGCCCACGCCTCACGGGTGCCGGTGCTGGCCCTGGTCGGGCAGCCGCCGACCACCTCCCGGGGGCGCGGGGCCTTCCAGGACGCCAGCGGCCGGGCGGGCTTCTTCGACATGCGGGAGCTGTTCGCGCCGGTCAGCCGGTTCTGCGCCTGGGCCGACGACCCGGACGCGGTCCCGGAGCTGCTCCAGCAGGCGCTCGCCGCCGCGCAGCGCGCCCCGCGCGGCCCCGCCGTGCTGCTGCTTCCCAAGGACGTCCAGCAGGCCCTGATCGAGCCCCGCCGGCCCACGCCTCCCGCCTCTGCCGCCCCGCCCGCTCCCACCGTGCGGGCGGCCCGCCACCGGGCGGCGGACCTGCTGCGCGGCGCGGAGACCGTGCTCGTCATCGCCGGCGAGGGCGTGGCGGCGGCCGACGCCCGCACCGAGCTGGCTGAACTGGCGGGCCGGCTCGGCGCCTGGGTGGCGGTCACCCCGGATGCCAAGGACGTGTTCCGCAACGACGACCCCCGCTTCGCCGGGGTGGCCGGGGTGATGGGCCATCAGAACGTGGTGGACTGCCTGCGCCGGGCCGACGTCTGCCTGCTGGTCGGCACCCGGCTGCCGGACGTGGCCCGCGCGGGCCTCGACGGCGCCCTGGCCGGGACCCCGGTGATCTGCGTCGACCCGGAGCCGCCGTTCGTGCCGGGGATCGCCGTGCCCGGTGACGTCCGGGCGGCCCTGCGCGAACTCGCCGAGCGCCTGCCCGTCCGGCCGCGCCCGGCACCGCACCACGCGGGCCCCGTGCCGCGCCCGGCGCCCGGCCACACCGGCCCGGCGCTCCACCACGGCCGCGGCGTCACCTCCTACCGGGCGGCGGTGGCCGCGGTCGAGGCCGCGCTGCCGCCCGAGGCACACGTCTTCGTGGACGCCGGCAACGCCGGTGCCAGCGTGATCCACCTGCTGCCCGCGCCGCCCGCGGGCCGCTTCGTGGTGGCCGTGGGGATGGGCGGCATGGGCTACACCTTCGGTGCCGGCATCGGCGCGGCGCTCGCCACCGGGCAGCGGACCTACGTGATCGCCGGTGACGGGTCGTTCTTCATGCACGGGATGGAGGTGCACACCGCCGTCGAGTACCAGGCTCCCGTCACCTTCGTGATCCTCAACAACAACGGCCACGCCATGTGCGCCACCCGCGAGCAGCTCTTCCTCGGCGCGCGGCACCCGAGCAGCCTGTTCCGCCCCGCCGACCTGGCGGCCGGCGTGGCGGCGATGTTCCCCGGGCTGGCGGTGACGCGGGCCGAGGACGGCGCGCGGCTGCGCCGGGCCCTGCTGAGCGCCAACACCCGTGGCGGCCCGGCGTTCGTGACGCTCGACGTCGACCCGGCCGAGACGCCGCCCTTCCTGCCCTTCCTGAACCCGGCGACCACCGGTACGCCACTGACCCCGATACCCGCCGGCGCCGTGCCGGCCCAGCACGAGGAGACCGCAGATGAGCTCGGACCCGTCCATGTCGGCTGAGTTGACCGAGCCGGCCGATTTGGCAGAGCCGGCCGATTCGACCGAGCCGGCCGAGCTGGCCGGTATCCCCGGCCTGACCCGGGTGGAGAACACCGACCAGCAGCAACTGATGGCCCGCTGCGCGGAGATCACCCGGCCGGAGTACTCGCACCAGCAGGTCTACGGGCGGTACTGCACCATCGAGACCTACGTCGACTGCCCGCCCGAGCAGGCCTACGAGTACCTGCGGCAGGGCCACCACCTGGAGGAGTGGACCTTCAGCCTGCGCAACTTCGCCCCCACCGGCACCCCCGGACTCTGGGTCGGGGACGACCTCCTGGAGCAGGACACCAGGATCTTCTGCCGGGTGGCGGCCAACGCCGAGGCCATGACGGTGGACTTCCACTGCGCCTGGGACCAGGGCGACGAGCTCTGGATGATCTACCTGATGCGCGTCGTCCCCGCCCAGCAGGTGCTGGGCCGGCCCGGCTCGGTGATCACCTGGACCAACTGCCGGCACCCCAACTACGACCGCAACCCCCGCCCGGAGCTGGCGCCGCGACCGGACCGGCCGTGGGTGGGCGACTACTGGGACCTCTTCTACGCCGGCCACACGGTGGAGCTGGCCAATCTCAAGGCCATCCTGGAGCACCGCCACCAGGGCGGCCTGCCGCTCGCCACCGCCCCTCGCGCGGTGGTGCGATGACCACCGTCAGCCTCATCGACGTCGCCGGCTACCTGCCCGGCGAGCCCGTCCCGGCCGCGTACTACACCGAGTACCCCGGCGCGGAGGACAAGCTCCGCGACAACCCGATGTTCCGCATCCCCCCGCTGCGGCACCACGTGGCCGGGGAGAGCAACGCGGACCTGGTGGAGCGCGCCGTGCAGCCGCTCATCGAGCGCCACGGCCGCGAGGAGATCCGCTCGGTGGACGTGCTGCTGATGCACAGCCAGCTGCCCGACATCCCGTTCGTGGGCGCCGGTACCGAGGTCGCGCGCCGCCTGGGGCTCAAGCCCCGGTGGCTGCTCGACGTCGCCAACGCGGGCTGCGCCTCCTTCGTCCAGATGATCGAGCTGGCCCGCACCATCCTCACCACCACCGATGCCAACACCGCGCTGATCTGCAACTCGCAGAGCGCGGCCGGGCAGTTGTTCACCCAGCCCGACGTGCGCCGGCTCGCCCAGGCCGCCATCCCCGGCGACGGCTGCGGGGTCGGCTACCTGACCACCTCCGCCGCGGCTCCGGTGCTGGACGTGGTGACCCGTCACATCGGCGACTACGGCGGCGACATGACCGCCGTCCTGGAGGACGGGCGCAAGTACTGGGAGCCCGGCGAGTCCCAGCTGCGGATCGGCTTCTCCGAGGAGGCCATCGCCACCGTGATGGAGCGCGGCAACCGCCTGGTGCCGGAGGTCGTCACCGAGCTGTGCGGCCGGCTCGGGCTGCCGACCAGCGCGATCGACACGCTGGTGACCAACCAGCCCAACCGCGCCTTCCTGAGCAACTGGCGCCAGGCCCTGGGCCTGCCGAAGGAGCGGCACCCCGACACCTTCGACAGCTGCGGGAACCTGTTCGGGGCGGGGATCCCCATCACCCTCGACCGCGCCATCCGCTCCGGTCAGGTCAAAGGCGGCGACCTGGTCGTCCTGGGCGGCTTCGCCCACGCGGGCGATTTCGCCGGTGCCGCCGCGATCCGCTGGAGCGGCTGACCCGGCTGACCCGGCCGACCCGGCCGACCCGGCCCACGGTCCGACCCGGCCCACCGTCCGGGAACGGCGGGGTTGATTGTCGGTGGGGGCTGCAACCCTGGCGGTATGGACGACGAGGCGCTGATGCGGGGCCGGGTGTACGGGGCGGATCACGACGATCCCGACCCCGGCCCGCGCCCCGGGCGGGTGTACCGGGAGCTGGTGGCGGGCCCGTTGGACGGACTGCTGCTGGACGTCACCGGTTGGAGTGTGGGCCGGCTGGCCGCCGGCGCCGCCCTGGCGACCGAGATCGGCGCCTACGGGGGCGGCGGCCACACCCTCTACGGCCCGCGCCCCGAGGACCCGCGCCGCTGGGACTGGCAGGGCGACGCCCCGTAAGCCCCCGCCCGGTCCCCGTGAGGCCCTCGCCCGGCCCCGCGCCAGACCCCCGCGCATCCAGCGGACGGGTCCTGACGGACCTCTGACGCAAGCTCAAGTTACTGTCAGGTATTTTTAAGGAGCCTCTCAGGTGAACATTGCCACTTCTTGAAGGACTGCCTGTGCTCCGTCGCCCGTCCCGCCCCCTCGCCGCCCGCGCCGCCCGCGCCACGCTCGCCGCCACCGCCGCGCTCACCCTCGGCACCGCGCTGGCCGCGCTCCCCGCCTCTCCCGCCTTCGCCGACGCGCCGATAACCGCCGCGGGGACGCCCGCGCCCGCCGGCAGCCCGCACCTGGACGCCGTCGAGCAGACGCTGCGTCAGGTCTCGCCCGGCCTGGAGGGAACGGTCTGGCAGCGCACCAGCGGCAACAGCCTGGACGCCCCCGCCGGTGACCCGGCCGGCTGGCTGCTGCAGACCCCCAACTGCTGGGGCGACCCGAGCTGCACCGACCGGGTCGGCACCGACAAGCTGCTGGCCAAGATGACGGCGAACATCGCCGCCGCCACCCGCACCGTCGACATCTCCACCCTCGCGCCGTTCCCCAACGGCGAGTTCCAGGACGCGATCGTGGCGGGCCTGAAGGCCTCGGTGGCGGCGGGCAACAAGCTGACCGTGCGGGTCCTGGTGGGGGCCGCGCCGCTCTACAACATCACCGCACTGCCCACCCGTTACCGCGACGACCTGGTGGCCGCGCTCGGCCCGGCCGCCGCCGGCGTCACGCTGAACGTCGCCTCGATGACCACCTCCAAGACCGCGCTGTCCTGGAACCACTCCAAGCTGCTGGTGGTGGACGGCCGCAGCGTGATCACCGGCGGCATCAACGACTGGAAGGACGACTACATCGACACCACCCACCCGGTGTCCGATGTCGACCTCGCGCTGACCGGCCCCGCCGCCGCCTCGGCCGGCTCCTACCTCGACACCCTGTGGGGCTGGACCTGCAAGAACACCGGAGTCCTGTCGAGCGCCTGGTTCGCCTCCAGCAACGGCGCGCCCTGCCTGCCGAGCCTGGAGAAGGACGCCAACCCCGGGCCCGTGCCGGCCACCGGCAACCTGCCGGTGATCGCGATCGGCGGCCTGGGCGTCGGGATCCAGAGCGTGGACCCGACCTCCACCTACCAGCCGGACCTGCCGGCCACCGCCGACGCCAAGTGCGGCCCGATCGCCCTGCACGACAACACCAACGGCGACCGCGACTACGAGACGGTCAACCCCGAGGAGAGCGCGCTGCGGGCCCTGGTGGCCAGTGCGACCAGCCACATCGAGATCTCCCAGCAGGACCTGAACGGCACCTGCCCGCCGCTGCCGCGCTACGACCTGCGCCTCTACGACCTGCTCGCCGCCAAGATCGCCGCCGGCGTGAAGGTGCGCATCGTGGTGAGCGACCCCGCCAACCGCGGTGCGGTCGGCAGCGGCGGCTATTCGCAGATCAAGTCCCTGTCGGAGATCAGCGACGCGCTCCAGGCCCGGCTCGCGGCCCTGACCGGCAACGCGCCGGGCGCGAAGGCCACCATGTGCCAGAACCTCCAGCTCGCCTCCTTCCGCGTGGCCCCGACCGCGACCTGGGCCGACGGCCACCCGTTCGCGCTGCACCACAAGGTGGTCACGGTCGACGGCTCGGCGTTCTTCGTCGGCTCGAAGAACCTGTACCCCGCCTGGTTGCAGGACTTCGGCTACCTGGTGGAGAGCCCGAGCGCGGCCGCCCAGCTGGACGCCGACCTGCTGGCCCCCGAGTGGCAGTACTCGCAGGCCGCCGCCACGGTCGACTACACCCGCGGCATCTGCCCGAACTGAGAGGGTCGGCCAGCAGGGGCCGGCCCACTGGGCCGGCCCACCGCGCTGCTGCCTGGTTTCACCCCGCTGACGGCCCGGTCTGCCGGAAATCCGCGTGTATGGGTGGATATCAGGGCTTTTCTCCCTAGGGTGGGCGCATGAGAAGCGTGCCCCGCTGGACCGTGATCTCGTCGGGAGTCGCCCCCTTCCTGCTGGTCGGCGGGTGGCTCGCGGCGGGCGCCCTGCAGAGCCCCGGCTACGACCCGGTCTCCGACACGATCAGCGCGCTGGCCGGCACCACCGCCTCCTACAGCTGGATCATGACCGGCGTGCTCTTCGCCCTGGGGCTCTGCCACTGGGCCACCGCGTACGGACTGCGTGCGGTCTCGACACCCGGCCGGGTGGCACTGGCCTGCGGGGGAGTGGCCTCGGTGCTGGTCGCCCTCGCCCCGGAGTCGGCAGCCGGCCCGTCCGCCCGGCACAGCGCGTCCGCAGCCTTCGGTGTGGTGGCCCTGGGTCTGTGGCCGTGCCTGGCCGCCCGGTACGGCCGACCCGGCCCGCGGGCGCTGCGGCCCTGGGCCTCGAACGCGGCGACGGCGATGACGCTGGTCATCGCGCTGTGGTTCCTCTACGCCCTGCGCGGCCACGGCACCGCGGGCCTGGCCGAACGCGTCCTGACGGGCTTCCAGACCCTGTGGCCGTTGGTCGTCGTGGCGTCCTGCCTGCGCTATGCCGCCCGCACGGCGCCGTCCGGCGCGATGCGCGACGCGCGTACCGAATCCAGCTCCGGCGAGCAGCGGTCCTGACCCCGTCGTGCGGCGGGTCCACCGGATCCGTCCTTCGGGGTCAGCCCAGCTCGCGCCGGCCGCCGCCCGGCCTGATCAGGGCGGCCAGCTCCTCGGCTGTGGTAACCGTGCGCTGCTGGCCGTTGAGCAGGACCGCGGTGAGCATCACCGGGTCGGACCACTCGATGACCAGCCGCTCGGAACCGCGCAGGTAGAAGTTCCTGCCCCACACGCTGCCGCGCGCCGCCGTCTCGGGAAACGCCCGGACGTCCGGCGCCGTCACCCGCGACCAGCCCGCCCGTGCGATCTCCGTATCCCAGAACCCTGGACCCGCCAGCATGATCGAACCTCCCGTCCTCAACGACCCTATCCGCCCGCGCGGCCCACTGCTGGCGGGCATCCCCGCGCGGTCGGTGACACCCGGGGTTCGTCGGACAAGTGTTTGTCGGACAAGCCCGAGGGCCCGGCGACACGGGACGCCGGGCTTGGGGCCGGTCTTCGAACGCCCCGCCCGCCCTGCGGGCGGACGACGGGACTACGAAGACCAGCCCCGGTGGACCTTCAGCACTGGGGACGGCGACCGTGATTGGCCTTGTGCTTGCAGCGGCCCTTCTTCTTGCGGCGTCGCTTCGATGACATGGCCCACTCCTCTCGCGGAAAGCGGCTGATCACCCCTCCTCCAAAGGTTGCACAAGTGGGACCTACCGGCCCGCCCGGTCGGCGGCGGCCGCCAGCAGCTCGGGCAGCGTGCCCGGGAAGGACCGGAACAGCACACCGACCTCGGCCCAGAACCCGGCGGGCGGATCGGCCGCCAGCGCGCGGTCCAGGAAATCGAGCGCCGCCTCGTGCAGCGCCTGCCGTCCGCCGCCCGGCTCCTGCCGGTAGGTGTGGAACGTCGACTCCTGGCCGGTGCAGCAGGCCACGGTCACGGCGGGGACGGCCACCGGATCCGGCCCGCCCAGCGGGCCGGCGGGGCAGCGCTCATGCCGGGCGAGCGCCAGGGCCGCGATCCGGGGCAGCGTGCGGCCGAGCCCGGCGGCCGTGACCAGTGCCCAGTCCACCTGGTACGGCTCCGCCAGGATCTCCCCGATCCGGGCGGGACCCTGGCAGCCGGTGGCGCCACCCGGTCTTCAGTGGAGTGGGCGGCGGCCCCAGCAGGTGATCAACGGTGCGGTGGTGACGTCCAGTTCACCGTCGCTGTCCTCCTGGCGCAGGTTCGCCAGGTGCTGCTCGATCTCCTCGGGGGTGGCCAGCCCGGCCGCGGTCAGCTGCTCGCGCAGCTGGCGGACGGTGGCGGCCTCCAGCTCCCGGCAGGCCGGTGAGGTGACCGGGAAGTACGCCTCGGCCGCCACCTCGCGCAGTCCGGCGGAGCGCAGCAGGGCGGGCAGGGTGCGGCCGAAGCCGAGGTCGACGCCGCGTTCGGCGAGCAGGGCACGGAAGCCGCGCCGGATCCGGTTGGCCAGCTCCTCGGCCGGGCCGCGCTCGTCGGGGCAGGCCAGCGGCTGCAGCGAGGGATCGGCGTCCTCGATGACCAGCAGGCCACCCGGCCGCACCGCCGCGGCCAGGGTGCGCAGCACCCGGGCGCGCTCGGGCAGGTGGACGAGCACGAGCCGGGCGTGCACCAGGTCGAACTCCCCGCCGGGCGGTTCCTCGTTGACCACGTCGTGGCGCAGCACCCGCACCGGCGCACGGTCGGGCCCGCCGTCGGCCAGGCCGGTCAGCCAGCTGGTGTCGAGGTCGGTCACCAGCACCTCCCCGGTCGGGCCCACCCGGTCGGCGAGGGCGGCCGGCAGGGAGGCGCCGCCGGCCCCGACCTCCCAGCAGCGCAGGCCGGTCAGCGGCCCCACCCGCTCCAGATGCGCGAGCGTCCACGGGTCGAAGAGTTCGGCGAACGCCTCGAAACGTCGCCCGGCCTCCCGCTGCCGGTTGTCCAACAGGTATGCGTTGTCAGCTGCCATACCGCCCATCCTGCCCCAGCCGGGACCGGCGACCCGCGGCGGGCGGCCCTTCGGCAGCGTGCCGGTGTCGCGATCCGCGACCAGGAGCCCCCCACAGGCCCCTGACCTGCCGGCTCGGGACCCCGGAAGGATCGGCGTCATGCCCGCACCTGGTCGCTCTGGCAGCCGCCCCGAACTGATCCGCCGCGAGGCGGGCCCTGTGACAGGCTGACCGAATGGCGACGAACCACGAGTACCCATCCGGTCCCCACCCCGACCTCCGTCAGCCGTGGTCGGACGCCGCACCGGTCCACAGCGACCTCCTCGCGGCGAAAGCACTCGTCTACGACCCCTGCGGGTTCACCTGCACGCAGCCGGCCGCCGAGGCCGAGAGCGCCGAGTACGCTGCCTACGCGTTCACCCTTGACGGACTCTCCATCCGGTTCCGCGCCGCCAGGACGACCCCCACCAAGGTCGGTCAGTTCGTCACCGTGTGGAAGAGGTCGCCAGGCGGGCCCATCCAGCCCTTCGACGTCACCGATCCCGTTGACCTCTTCGTCATCAGCACCCGCGACGAGCAGCACTTCGGCCAGTTCGTCCTTCCGATGGACGTGCTGCGCCGACACGGTGTCGCGTCGGCCGACGGCTCCGGTGGGAAACGAGCCTTCCGGGTCTACCCGCCCTGGGTGACCACCACCAACCGTCAGGCCGGCAACGCTCAGGCGTGGCAGCTGGACCACTTCCTGCAGCTGCGCCAGGACGGGCCCATCGATTCGGCCCGTGCCCGGGCGCTCTACCGCGCACCCACGGCCACTGATCACGCGTAATGAGTCGGCCGGTCCAGGTGGAGGGTGGCCGTGGCGCCGCCGTCGGGGGCGTTGGTGAGGTCGAGCCGGGCCTGCAGGACGGCGGCCTGGCCGAGGGCGATGGTCAGGCCCAGGCCGTGGCCCCGGCCGCGTTCGGGGGCGCCGGTGTGGAAGCGCCGCAGGCCGTGGGTGAGCAACTCGGGCGGGTAGCCGGGGCCGTGGTCGCGGACGGTGATGGTGTGCCCGTCGAGGGTGATCCGTACCGGGGCGTGGCCGTGGCGGTGGGCGTTGGTCAGCAGGTTGGTGAGGATGCGGTCCAGGCGGCGCGGGTCGGTGGTCACCGTAGCGGCCTGACGGACCGTCACCTCGGCTGCCAGGCCGGTGTGTTCGAGCGTCTCCCGGACGATGTCGGTCAGCGGCACGGGGTGCAGATCGGCCTGCTCGACCCCGGCGTCCAGGCGGGAGATCTCCAGCAGGTTCTCGGCCATGGTCCGCAGGACCGTGACGCGGTCGCGCACCAGCTCGCTCGCCTCGCCGTCCGCCAGCAGCTCGGCGGCGACGACCAGGCCCGCCAGCGGAGTGCGCAGCTCGTGGGCGACATCGGCGGTGAAGCGCTGTTCGGTCAGCAGACGCTCGTGCATCGCGTCGGCCATGTGGTCGAAGGCCGCGGCGATGTCGTCGATCTCGTCGTGTCCGCGGGCCCAGGCGGGGGACCAGCCGGACGGGCGGGCGCGGGCCTGGAGGTCTCCGGCGGAGATGCGGCGGGCGGTGGCGGCGACCCGGCGCAGGCGCCGGTTGGGGAGTTCGGCCGCCAGCGCGGCGGTGGGGATGATGACGGCCAGGGCGGCGAGCGAGGCGTAGAGCATGTGCCGGTCCAGCGCCTGCAGGCTCAGCTGGTCGGTGGTCATGTCGTGTTGGACGGAGAGCAGATGGCCGTTCGCCGGGCCGGCGGCCCACACCCAGGTGCGGTAGGCGCTCGGGTGCGCGTAGGCGGTGGCGTACGGCTGGGTGCGGGCCTGCTCGACCAGGGCGGGCGGCAGGCCGTCGAAGTCGAGTTGGGCGACCGGCGGCGGGGTGCCGGTCCGCTCGTAGGTGTTCGTGGCACTGATGAGTTCGTCGACCGCCTGGCCCCGGGCGATGGCTTTGGCGCGGTCCCAGGTGGAGTTGTGGACGAGCACGCCGACGCCGAGCGCGAGCGCGGCGGAGGCGGTGGCGGCCAGCGCGGCGATCTTCCAGCGCAGCGAGTGCGGGTTGGGGCGAAGACTTCTCAGCTGCACGTGGTCAGCGCCTGAGCTTGTAGCCGAAGCCACGCACGGTCTCGATCCGGTCGGCGCCCACCTTCTTGCGCAGGCGCTGCACGGCCAGGTCGACGACCCGGCTGTCGCCGTTCCAGCCGTAGTCCCACACGGTGCGCAGCAGGGTGTGGCGGTCCAGCACGATGCCCGGGTTGGCGGCGAACTCCAGCAGCAGGCGCAGTTCGGTGGGCGTCAGGAGGACGGGAGCCCCGGCCAGCCGGACCTCCATCCCGAGCGTGTCGATGGTCAGGTCGCCGAAGGCCAGCAGGCCGTCCGCCCGCGCCGCCGGCGCCTGCGCGGGCGGGGCGTCCGGTGCCGCGTCCGCGCCGCCGGGCGTCGGGTAGGTGGCGCGGCGCAGCAGGGAGCGGATCCGGGCGACCAGGACCGCGGTGTCGACCGGCTTGACGACGTAGTCGTCCGCGCCGGCTTCGAGACCGGCCACCACGTCCAGCGCGTCACCGCGCGCGGACATCATCAGCACCGGCGTCAGGCTGTTCTCGCGGACCAGACGGCACAGGCTGACGCCGTCCAGCTCGGGCAGCATCACGTCGAGCAGCAGCACGTCGTGGCCGCCCTCACGGGCCAGCCGCAGCCCGGTGGCGCCGTCCGCGGCGGTGGTGACCTGGTAGTCGTAGCGCTGCAGGGCGAGGGTGACGGAACGGCGGATCACCTCGTCGTCCTCGACCAGCAGCACGCGCACGCTCTGCGGCGGCAGGCCCGGGGTGGTGGCGGTGCGGGTCAAGGTGTCCTTCCTGCGGGTCTCGGCGGATCGCCGGGGGAGTGCCGATGGCTGGGGGAGTGCCGATGGCCGGGGGAGCGCCGGGTCCGTCCTGAGCGGGGCCCCTGGCCGGCACGTGCGCTCAACCGTACTGGACCTGCTCCGCGCCGCCGGGCCCAGGCGGGCGGCTGTCCGGCGCACGGCCACGGCCCGGCGCACGGCTACTGTCCTGCCGCTGACGGCGTTCCCGCGGGCGTCGGCGACCGCGTGGGTGACGGCCCGGCCAGGGTGCTCTGGACGGCGCTGATCAGGGTGTGGCTGACGGCCAGTACGGTGCGCAGCCCCTGGGCCGGCGGCTTGCCGGCGTCCTGGCCCAGGACGACGCCGATGGCCAGCCGCGTCCCGGCGGGGCCGGCCACCCGGGCGGCCCAGACCAGGTTGCCCCCGGCGGCCGTGCTGGAGCCGGTCTTCAGCCCGACGACGCCGTCGTGGCCGACCAGGGTGTTGGTGTTGCGCACCGTGCCGGGCACCCCGGGAACGGTGGCGGACTCGGTGGCGGCGATCGCGGCCAGCGCCGGCAGGGCCATCGCCTGCCGGGCGAGCAGGAGTTGGTCGTCGGAGGTGCTGACGGTGCTGTCCTGGATGCCGCTGGCACCGGTGTAGGTGGTGTTCGTCATACCCAGCGCGCCGGCCCGGCCGTTCATCCTCGTCACGAAGGCCTCCTCGCTGCCCGCGTCCCAACGGGCCAGCAGCCGGGCGATGTTGTTGCCCGAGGGGAGCATCATCAGCTGCAGCAGCTGCCGCTCGGTCAGCTGCTGGCCGGCGCGCACCGGGGCGGTGGACTCGTCCTTGGAGAAGGACTCGTCGGCGGCCTGCTGGTCGACGGTGATGGTGGGGCCCTCGGTGGCCGGGCCGTCCAGCGGGTGGTCCTGGAGGACGACGTAGGCGGTCATCACCTTGGTGACGCTGGCGATCGGCACCGGGCGCTGCTCCCCGCGCGAGCCGATCCGGCCCAGCCCTTCCACCGTCATGCTCGTCTGGCCCTGGACCGGCCAGGGCAGGTCGGTCCAGGCGGGCAGGGCCAGGATCGGGGCGGGGGCCCGGTGCCCGGCACCGGGGGCGAGGGTGAAGGCGAGGGCGGCGAGGGCGACCCCGCAGGTGGGCCACAGCAGCGCGCGGGTCCTGCGCGGGTGGGCCGTGGCCGCTACCGGGCGCGCGGTGAAGCGTGCGCGCAGACGTCCTCGTCGGGTACGCGTCTCGGTCATCGAAGGCCACCTCCGGGGGCTGGACACGCCGGCGTGCGCGTCGCCACCACGGTGGCTTCACGAGGTGTCGGCTCCGCGGTGGCCGTGTATCCGCTGCCGCTTGGCCCTGTATCGGTTGGGCATCAGCCCACCCGCGTAGCCTTGGCGCTCGGTTTCCCGGCCGGTTTCCCGGCCGGGAAACCGGCCGGGAAACCGGCCGGGAAACCGCTGGTACGGAGGAGAGGGGTCGGGGCGTGGTCGACGGCTGGGAATGGGACGACACGCTGTTCGCGGGTTCGGCCGCTTATTACCGGCGGGGGAGGCTGCCCTACGCCCCCGGGCTGGCGGACGCGCTCGCCGATGCGCTGCGGCTGGACGGGCGCGGGCGCCTGCTCGACGTGGGATGCGGGCCCGGCACCCTCGCCCTGGAGCTCGCGCGGTTGTTCGGCGAGGTCGTCGGGGTGGACCCGGACGACGGGATGATCGCCGAGGCCGGGCGGGCGGCCGCCGAGGAGGCACCGGCGGGGAAGGCGCGCTGGGTCCGGGCCCGGGCCGAGGAGCTGCCCGCAGGCCTCGGCACCTTCACCGTCGCGGCCTTCGGCCAGTCCTTCCACTGGATGGACCGCGACCGGGTGGCGACGGCGGTGCGGGCTATGCTCCGCCCGGGCGGGGCAGTGGTGCACGTCTCGGACCTCAAGGGAGAGGTCCGCGGCGTCGAAGGACTGCCGCACCCGGCGGTGCCGTACGCGGCGATCGACGAGCTGGTCCGGCGCTACCTGGGCCCGGTGCGGCGGGCGGGCCAAGGGGTGCTGCCGCACGGGACGCCCGGGGGCGAGGCGGCGGTGTTCGCCCGGGCGGGGTTCGCCGGCCCGCGGCGCCTGGTCGTCCCCGGTGGGCAGCCGCTGGAACGTGACGGTGACGACGTGGTCGCGGGGGTGTTCTCGATGTCGTTCTCGGCTCCGCACCTGTTCGGCACGGAGCGCGACGGCTTCGAGGCGGAGCTGCGCGCACTGCTGCGGCAGGCCTCCGCCTCGGGCCGCTTCTCCGAGCGCCGGCCGGGCACCGAGGTGCACCTCTGGTGGCGGGACCCGGCCGGTCCCTGAGCCCTGACCGGCCGCCTGATGCCGCAGGGGCAGGCCGGGTCGGCGTCAGCGACCGGCCTGCCCCGTGCGGAGCCTGCCCCGTGCGGAGCCTGCCCCGTGCGGAGCCTGCCCCGTGCGGAGCCCGCTCAGCTCGGCAGGTTCCACGTCTGGTTGGCACCGCCGGTGCAGTCCCAGATCTCCGTCTGGGTGCCCGGCGTGGTGGACCAGCCGGTGTCGTCCAGGCATTTGCCGGACTGTGGGTTGTACAGCGAGCCGTTCGACTGCGGTATCCAGACCTGTGAGCCGGTGTTGTTGCAGTCGTAGAGGTCGACCAGGGTGCCGTTCGTGGTCCCGGCCGCGTCCACGTCCAGGCACTTGCCCAGGACGTGCAGGGTGCTGCCGGCCTGGACGACCGTCCACTGCTGGGCGGGGGTCCCGTTGCAGGTGTAGACCTGCACGGGGTTGTAGTTCGCGGTCGACGCCGAGCGGTCGTCCAGGCAGAGGCCGCCGTAGCCGGTGATCGCCGAACCGCCACCCCCACCCCCGCCGGTGGTGGTGTAGGCCGCGACGGAGGCGACACTCATCGTCGCCCCCGAGCTGGTGGCGGCCGTCGGCGTGGTGCATCCGCAGACGCCGTTGGGGAAACCGCCCCCGATGGCCAGGTCGAAGATGATGGACAGGTTGTGGTCGAAGGCCTGCTGCCAGGTGGCGGCGCCGACCTGGCTCTCGGCCACGCTGAAGTAGGCGGCGCCGTCGAGGTACCAGGTGATCGACTCCGCGGCCGTGTTGGTGCGGTCCAGGATCATCGCGTAGGTGTGGTAGCCGCTGAGGCAGCCCGAGCAGGCGCGCAGGCCGCTGCCGATGCCGTTGTTCTCGTTGCAGACCCCGCCGGGGGCGGTGCCGCAGTGGATGGTGCCGGCGACCTGCGAGAGGGCGTTGACGTCCTCCATGATGTCGATCTCGCCGTTCTCGGGCCACTGCCCGGGGCCCAGCATCCAGAACGCGGGCCAGTAGCCGAGCCCGCTGCCGGGGTTCGGCTGCATGATCGACGCCGTGACCTCCAGCTTGCCGCCCGCCGGTGCGCCGACGACGGCGCTCGGCGTGTGGATCCGGCCCGAGGTCCAGTTGCCGCCGTTGTTCAGGGCGGTGATGTCCAGGTGGCCGCTGCCGTCGAGGTGGACGTTGGCGGTCGAGTTGGTCATGGTCTCGATCTCACCGGTGCCGAAGTTCGAGCCGGGGCCGGTGTCGTAGGTCCAGTTCGCCCCGGACGGTGGCGCGCCGGCCGCGCCCGAGAAGTCGTCGCTGAACACGGTCGTCCACCCCGCCGGCGGGCCGGGCACGGGCACCGCGCCGGCCTCGGGCGCCCGGGCGGTGAACGCGAGGAGCAGGCTCAGGGCGCCGAGCACCGCGATCCGGCGACCCGCGCGGGCCGGGGTGCGGCCGGGGGCGGGGCGGCCGGGGACGGGGCGGTCGGGGGTGTGGCCCGGGGCGTGGTCCGGGTGGTGGCTTCGGGATCGGGTGAAGAAGCGAACGCGCCGGAGGGCGTGCCGACGCGGCAGTTCGTGGCTCATCTGCGACTCCCAGACAGGAGGAGCGCGGGAGCAACAGGCCAGGTGGGGGCCTGGTCCCGCGCATGCGGAGCGGTGGAATCATCCCAACACGGACTGAACTGCGCCGTATTCAACTCCTGTACCTGTCAACGCGTCAAGGCACCGGACAAGCAATCCCTGGCATCAGATCCTGAACGCGCCCGAGCACGGACGGTGACGAAATGCGCCCGCTGAGCGTGCCGTCCCGTGACGGTCCTCACGCGCCCCCGCTGTCTACGGCCCTTGCTAGTAGCGGGTTCGCGGCTCCGGGGCGGGGCGGTCACCGCTGCGCCGGCCGGCGGTGCCGCGGATTTCCGGCGCCGACCAGCCGGTCGGCGTCCGCGCAGGTCAGCGCGGTGGTGCGGGCGGTCATCACGCGGCCGAAGGCGAGGTTTGAGCCCCCGGAGCACGGGTAGCCGACCCGCCCGAACGGCTGTCGGGACTGTACCGGGCTACGACGCAACGTCGTATCGGCACCCCTTGGAGCGGGCCCCCGACCCCGCTAACAATGGCGAAGTCGTCAGATGCGGCGGAGGCCCGTCCCCCGTCGTGACTCCCGTCCGGCAGTCGCTCACCGTGAGACTGCCCCGGTGCCCAACCCCTGACCGCGAGGCCGCGTCGTCGAGCCTGCGGACCCTCCGGAGGCCAGGCACCCAACTGATTGAGGTCGAACTCCACATGCCCGTGATCTCCACCCGCATGCGCAAGTCCGCCGCCCTTCTCGCCTCCGCCGCCGGCATCGTCGCCATCGGCGCGGCGGTGGCCCCCACCGTCGCCTCGGCCGAGACCCCGCAGTCCATCGCCGCCGCCATCGTGCCCGCCGACCAGCTGGCCTCCTTCGACCAGATCGTCTCCCACGAGAGCGGCTGGAACGTCACCGCGACCAACCCCTCCTCCGGCGCCTACGGCCTGGGCCAGGCCCTGCCCGGCAACAAGATGGCCTCCGCCGGCGCCGACTGGCAGACCAACGCGTCCACCCAGATCAAGTGGACGTACGACTACATGAACAGCCGCTACGGCAGCCCGAACCAGGCCTGGGCCTACTGGCAGATCCACCACAACTACTGATCACCCGATCAGCGCCCCGCTCACGGAGGCGGCCGTCTCCCAGGCGAAGCCGTCCGGGTCGGTGCAGGGCCCTGGCGTGCCGCCGATCGTGAGCCGGTGCGATCCGGTGCCCTCGGGGGAGACGCCGGCGTCCTCGGCCGGCGCGCGGTGCCGGTAGAGCCCCAGTGACGGGGCTCGACCCGCCGGCGAACTCCACGTACATCCGGCCGAAGCTCTTCGCCACGGTCAGGCCACGCTCCGTGTAGAACCGCTTGCTCGCGGCCACGTCCGCGACCCCGAGCAGCAGCACCAGCTGGTCGAACCGCCGGGTGGCCGGGCCGGTGTCCTTCTTCGCCGAGGTCGCGACCTTCCAGATCGCCCCGTCCGGAGCCCGGACGACGCCGCCGTGGCCCCAGAGCGACTTGGTGACGGGCTTGAGCGGTGTGGCGCCGGCTTCGAGGGCGGCGTCGAGGGCGGCGTCGACGAAGGCGTTGACGTCGGCCGGCCGGGACACCGTGAGCGAGAGCGTGAACCGTCGCGCCCCCGTGACCCACTGCTCGCGTACCGCCACCGGTACGATGCGGGCATCGGCGCTCAGGGGGAGCGCTCGGCTGCTCGGGGGAGCACAGTGAAACACCGTCAGATCGCCACCACCGCCCTGGTGGCCACGCTCGGCACCGCCCTCGTCCTGCTGACCGGCTGCTCGAAGAGCGGCGCGGGCGACTCGGCCAGGACGCTCGCCATCGGTGGCACGGCCACCGTCAAGGCCAACGCGGACAACAAGCAGCAGGTCGCGGTGAGCGTCACCGTCACGGGCATCGAGGCCGGCACCAGTGCGGACCTGCGCGAACTGGAGAACTCCTCGCAGTACAGCGGGAAGACCCCGTACTACCTGCGCTACCGGATCGCCGCGACCCAGAGCGGTGACAGCGACGTCCTCGAGGACTTCGTGGCCTACGCAGGGGCCGAGCAACTCACCCAGCTGGACGTGATGCCCAGCCTGGACGTCACCGGGGATCCGAACAACCCGCTGACCTCCCACGGCTTTTCGAAGTGCGAGCCGGCCGATACCGCGAAGCTCAAGAACGCGGCGGCCGGCCAGAGCCTGGACGGCTGCGTGATCTACCTCGCCGACGGGGGCGTCGGCGCGCCGACCAAGGTCCAGTGGGGGACCCCACCCACCATCTGGAAGCCATGACATGCGCTTCGTGGTGGGTTTCTCGATCTTCACCGCCGGCCTGGTCGGGGTCGCCGCTGCGAGCAAGGGCCTTGGCGGGTGGGCGCGTTGGGATCGGCAGCAACGCGCCCTCTGCGTGGTCTCGTTCGCCCTCGCGCTCGTCGGGATCGCCGTGATCGGCTGACGGAGCGTCAGAAGGGCCGCGAGGCGTCAGAACAGCACGAGGCGTCAGAACGGCACGGAGCCTCAGGACAGCTTGGCCAGGGCCTTGTCCAGCAACGGCTGCGGGTCCAGGGTGTTGTCCGAACCGTTCTCGCCGGGCTGCACGAAGAACTCGACCAGGTATCCGCCCCGACTGGTGGTCAGCTTCTCGATGACGACCGGTGCGTACGGAGTGGCATCGGCGACGTCCGCGCAGCTGTAGGTCTCGCGGCGGGCGACCACGTCCCCGGTGGCCCCGGCGACCGTGGGGGCCGGGAGCGTCGTCGTGGTCACGGTGCACCGCTGCTTCGAGCCGCCGGAGTCCACCAGGTCGACGGTGTAGGAGGGGCAGGCGGCCACCTCCTTGGCGGCTTGCAGGTACGCGTCGGCCTGGTCGGCGGAGACCTGTTGCACCGACTCGCCGTAGGATCCGCCGGCGGCGGCCGACGGGGACGCGTCGCCGGCCACGGCGGTGTACTCGACGGTGTTGTCGGGCGTGCGGTGCCACACGGGCTCCTGGTTCCTGGCGGCGCAGGTCGCGGGCCAGCTGCCGTCGGCCGGGCGCAGATAGCCCATGTCACCCGCACCCCAGTCGCTCTGGAAGCCGGCCGGCATGTCACCGGCCTGGAGCAGCTTCGACTTCAGTGACGAACCGCCCAGACCGAGGGCCGAGCCACCGGGCACGCTGCCCGTGAGGCCCCAGACGACCAGGACCGTGACCACCCCGCACACCAGCACGCCCGCGCCGGCCACCGCCGCGATCGCCCCGCGCGAGGTGCGGCGCTTGATCGGCGAGGTGGGCTCCGCGACGAACGGCGCGACGGGCGATGCCACGGGCGATGCGGCCGGCGGCGCCACGGACGGCGCGACGGCCCGAACGGCCGGCGGCGCCAGGGGCATCGCCGGCACGGGAGTTGGCGCCGCCGGTGTGACCGGGGCCGCGCCCTGCTCCGCCGAGTCGAGCAGCGCGGTGGCACCGGCGACGGTGAGCCGCTGGGCCGGGTCCTTGACCACCAGGCCCTCGATCAGCGGCGCGAGTTCCGCGGCGTGGCGCAGCGGCGGGGCAGGGTCGCAGATCACCGCGAGCAGCGCGGCGGTCGGCGTCGCCCGGCGGAACGGCGACAGTCCCTCGACCGCGTGGTAGAGCGCGACGCCGAGGGAGAACAGGTCACCGGCAGCACCGTTGTCCTGACCCTGGATCCGCTCGGGCGCCATGTACTCCACCGAGCCGATGAGGGCGCCGGTCGCGGTGAGCGCGGTGTCCTCGGCCTGCACGGCGATGCCGAAGTCGGTGAGCAGCACCCGCCCGTCGTCGGTCAGCATGATGTTGGCCGGCTTCACGTCCCGGTGCACCACGCCCGCCGCGTGGGCGGCGCCCAGTGCCGCGAGCATGGCCCGGGCGATCCGGGTGACCTGCTCGGGTGGCAGCGATTCGCCCTCCCGGAGCAGGTCGGCCAGCGACCGGCCCTGGACCAGCTGCATCACGATCCATGGCGCGCCGTTCTCGACCAGGACGTCGTGGACCGCGACGACGTTCGGGTGATCGCGCAGCCGGGCGGCGCTACGGGCCTCGCGCTGCGCCCGCAGCAGGCGTTCGCCGCGCTCGGCCGGGCTCATCGCCGGTGCGAGCCAGACCTCCTTGACCGCGACGTCGACGCCGAGCGCCTCGTCGGCGGCCTGCCACACCCGGCCGAAGCCGCCCGCTCCCAGCCGCCGTACCAACCGGTACCGGCCGCCGACGACCAGCCCCTCGTGTGCCTCGGCCCCGGCCGCGTCGCCCTGCACGGAAGTCACCGTGATCCCCCTCCTCGCCCGGCCGTCATGATAGCCACGTTTGACATGCAGGCATTTGCTTGCATGATGGAAGGGTGAGCAACGACATGGACAGGGTCTTCAAGGCCCTGGCCGATCCGACCCGCCGGCTCCTGCTCGACCGGCTGTACGAGAACAACGGCCAGAGCCTGGGCGAGCTGTGCGAGAACGTGCGGATGTCCCGGCAGGCAGCGACCCAGCACCTGGGTCTGCTGGAGGCCGCCAACCTCATCAGCACGGTTCGGCGCGGCCGGGAGAAGCTGCACTACCTCAACCCCGTACCGCTCCACGAGATCCAGGAGCGGTGGATCGACAAGTTCGAGCGGCCCCGCCTGCGCGGGCTGAGCGCACTGAAACAGAGAGCGGAAACAGCCATGAGCACCACCACCAAGCCCGAGTTCGTCTACACCACCTACATCGAGGCCACCCCCGAGAAGGTGTGGGAGTGCCTGACCGACCAGGAGGCGACGGCCGCCTACTGGGGCCACCGCAACGTCTCCGACTGGCAGCCCGGCTCCCTCTGGGAGCACCAGCGCCTGGACGGCTCCGGCATCGCCGACGTCGTGGGCACCGTCGTGGAGTCGAACCCGCCCCGGCGCCTGGTGGTCACCTGGGCCTCGCCCGATGACCGGTCCGCCGACGGGACCTCGCAGGTCACCTTCGACCTCAAGCCGTACGGCGACACCGTGCGACTGACCGTCACCCACGTGAACCTGCGCGACGAGGTGGCGCACCGCCAGGTGGCCGGCGGCTGGCCGATGGTCCTGTCGAACCTCAAGACCTACGCCGAGACCGGCAGGCCGCTGCCCGCCTCCCTGTGGTCCGCCGGGAACGAGAGCTGACGTTCAGTGCCGCGTCAGGCAACCTTCGCCCGTCGCAAAAGCTGCCTGACGCGGCACTGCCCGGCGGGTTCACCCGTTTCGGCTAGCATCGGGGCCTTTCGACCAACGATCAGGAGTCCGCCGGTGCCAGTAGATCCCTTGCGTGGGCGATTCCGGGCCCGGCCGTGGCTGCGGGGATCGCGGGCCCTGGTGCTGACAGCGGCCCTCGCGGCTGCGGCGGCCGGCTGCGGGCCGAACACCGACGCCTATGTGGCCCTGCAGAACGCGATGAAGTCGCACCTCACCACACAGGACCACCGGCCGGTCGCCTCGGTGTCGTGCACCCCCCACGTCCACGACACCGCTCGCGAGGAGACGGCGCACCTGCGCTGCCTGGTCGTCTTCGACAACAGGACGTCCTACACCGCCAACGCCACCATCCGTAACCAGAACTCCGGCGGGACCCACAACCGGCCCGACTCCTACTCCTGGGACAGCCCGCCCCAGGGCTGAACCGACGCGAATCGTCCGGACGGCCTAGGCTCGACGGGAGCACGCCGTCGGCTTGCTCGGACACCGCGAAGGCCGGACCGCCCACGGACGCCCCCGCTCGGCACCCTCCGCCGGAGAACCGATGACCACGACCGACTCCAGCGCCTCCCGAACCCGCCGGGTCCACGCCCGCCCTGGCCCGGCGACCGCGATCGTCGCCGCCGCCTTCTGGGTCACCATGATGGGCACCACCATCCCCACCCCGCTGTACCCGCGTTACGAGGCGGCCTTCCACTTCTCCTCGCTGATGGTCACGGTCGCCTTCGCGGTCTACGCGCTGGGCGTGGTGGCCGGGCTGCTCTGCTTCGGCTCCCTCTCCGACCGGCTCGGCCGCCGCCCGGTGACCGCTACCGCGCTGCTGCTCTCCGGGGCCGCCGCGGGCGTCTTCCTGGCCGCCGACGGCCTGGGGCTGCTCCTGTTCGGACGGGTGCTCTCGGGCCTGGCCGCCGCGCTGGTCACCGGGGCGGCGACCGCCCACCTGACCGAACTCGCGCCCGCCGACCGGCAGGTGCGGGCCGGTCGGATCGCCCTGGCCGCGAACATGGGCGGCCTGGCCGGCGGCCCGCTGCTCGCCGGGGCGCTGGCCGAGTGGGCGGCCGATCCGCTGCGGCTGGTCTGGATCGTCGACGCCGTGCTCGTCCTGGTGTCCTTGGTGCTGCTGACGGCTGTGCCGGAGACCGTGCCCAGGCGCGCGGACGGCCGCCTGCTGTCCCTCTCGCTGCCCCGGGTTCCCGCCGCGGTCCGCGGTCCCTTTCTGCGCTGCGCGCTGGCCGCGGGGGCGGGGTTCGCGGTCCTGGGCGTGCTCACCGCGACCACCGGTCTCTTCTTCGGCGAAGTGCTGAAGCTGAGCACCCCGGTGCTGTCGGGCGCCACCGTCTCGATCGCCTTCGTCTGCACCGGCACCGGTCAGCTGCTGACGCGTGTGCTGGCACCCCGGCCGGTGCTGCCCGCCGCCTGTTTCGGCCTGCTGGCCGCCGCCGCGCTGATCGCCCTCGCGATGCTCACCGCCGCCCTCGCCCCGCTGATCGCGGCCGCGGTGACCGTGGGCCTGGCCACCGGCCTGGCGCTCGGCGACGGCATCGCGCTGATCACCGGGCAGGTCGCCGCCCGGGTCCGCGGTCAGGCGTTCTCGGCGCTCTTCGCCGTGCTCTACGCGATGCTGGCGCTGCCCGCGATCGGCGTGGGCGTGCTGATCACGGCCACCGGGCTGCGCACGGCGGGGGCGGTCTTCGCCGGCGCGGTGGCGGTGCTGGTCCTCGGCGTCCTCGCGAGCCTGCCGCGGGACGGGCGGGACGGGCTCGTGGGGTGAGGCGCCCCGCCGGCCGAGGCGAGGCGCCCGGGACACCGGGACACCGGCTCACAGGGTCGCCGTGGGGCTGTAGGTGGTGTCCCAGCAGGCGCTGCGGGCGGCGCCTCAGTCGATGCCGAGCTCGCCCATCTTGCTCCAGCCGGTGGCGCCCTCGATCACAGTGCTGACGATCTGCGGCGCCCGCTGGACCAGCGGACGCATGGTCTCCAGCGCGGCGCGGAAGTGGTCCGAGTTCACGTGGGCCTCGCCCGCGCCGTCCTGGAACGCCTCGACCAGCACGTAGGTGTCGGGCTCCTCCGCGCTGCGCGACCACTCGAACCACAGGTTCCCGGGCTCGGCGCGGGTCGCCCGGGTGAAGGCCTCGACATGGGAGAGCCAGGAGTCGGTGTACTCCGGCTTGACCGGGAATTTCACGACGATGAAGATCATCAGTCGAGTCTAGGGCCTCGGCGTCGATTCACGTCGGAGGGGGAGTCGGGGACTCGAAGCGGTCCAGGAGCAGCTCCCTGATGGCGGTGCGCAGCCAGCGGTGGGTGGTGTCGGCGTCGTGGCGCGGGTGCCAGGCCATGCCGAAGGGCAGCGTCGGCAGCGGCAGCGGAACCGGGAAGGTGGTCAGGTCCAGCGCCTCGGCCAGCGCCAGGTTCTGACGTGGGATCAGGCCCACCAGATCGGTCTCGCGCAGGATGAACAGCGAGGAGCTGAGGGACCCGACCGTCGCGCACACGGTGCGGGTGAGGCCGAGTTCGCGCAGGGCCTGGTCGACGGGCCCCTGCATCCGGGCGCGGCGGGAGACGATCAGGTGCTCGGCGGCGGCGAACCGCTCGGGCGTCACGGCCGCGGCCAGCAGCGGGTGTCCCGACCGGACGACGCCGACCATCCGCTCCTCGTAGAGGTGTTCGACCCGCACCTCGGGCAACTGGTTGTCGATGACACCGATTTCGAGGTCCGCCACCCCCTCGCGCAGCACGGGTTCGTCCTGGTGGCCCTCGGTCAGGAACCGCAGCCGCACGCCCGGCGCCTCGGCGCGGACCCGGGCGAGCAGCGCGGGGACCAGCATCGCGGGCAGCCCGTCGTAGGCGATGGCGGTGAAGGTCCGCAGGGCGGTGCGCACATCGGTGTGCCCGGTGGACAGGAACAGCGCGCGGGCGCGTTCGACCAGTTCGCGCACGTCGGCGTGGATGGCCAGGGCGCCCGGGGTCGGGACCATCCCGCGCCCGGCGCGCACCAGGATCGGGTCGCCGAGCGCGGTGCGGATCCGGCCCAGCGTGCGGCTCATCGCCGGTTCGGACAGGTGCAGCCGGGCGGCGGCGCCACGCACGCTGGACTCCTCGATCAGGACGTCCAGCGCGAGCAGCAGATTGAGGTCCAGGCTGGATTGCGTCACACGCAATATCTCCTTGCAAAAGTTGCACTGGTCGGCAGGTCCCGGACGACTCTACGGTGCTCTCGACCCCAGATCGCTCACGCCGGATCACTCACGCCGGATCACTCAAGCCGGATCACTCGCTCCAAGGAGAGCCGTGCCTCGCTCTGCCCTGCCCCGACCCGCCTGTTCTGCCCCGCTTCGTCCGACTCCGCCGAACCCGGAGGCCGCCCAGGCCCTGCCCCGCTCCCTGCTCGTGGTGCTCTGCGCCTGCGTGGCGCTGGCGCAGAGCATGGTCGCGGCGGTGAACCTCCTGATTCCCCGGCTCGCCGCCGGCGCCCTGCACCCGACGCCGGATCAGCTCCTGTGGGCGGTCGACGCGTACGTGGTCGTCTTCGCGGGTCTGCTGATCCCGGCCGGTGCCCTCGGGGACCGCTACGGCCGCAAACACGCACTGCTGGCGGGGCTCGCGGTGTTCGCCCTCGGTGCGGGGGTGAGTGCGGCCGCGCCCGGCATGGACTGGCTGATCGCGGGCCGGGCGCTCTGCGGGGCCGGCGCGGCCCTGCTGATGCCCGCCACCCTCTCGCTGGTCGTGCAGCTGACCGCCCCGGCCGAGCGCGGTCGCGCGCTGGCCGCCTGGACGCTGTCGATCGGGCTCGGTGGTCTTGCGGGGAACCTGGCGGGCGGTCTGGCCGGCCAGTTCCTCGGCTGGCGGGTGCTGTTCGCGGTCATGCCGGTGCTGGCCGCCGTCCTGGCCCGCCTCGCCGCGGTCCGGGTGCCGCACACGGCCCGCAATCCGAAGGCCGTGGTGGACCCGGTCGGCTCGGTCCTGCTCACCGCCGCGGTGCTCGTCCTGGTCGACGCGATCGTGGAGGGGCCGCACCGCGGCTGGACCTCCCCGCGGGTGCTCGGCGCCTTCGCGGCCGCGGCCCTGCTGGCGGCCGGTTTCACGGTCCATGCCTGGCGGGCGGCGCGGCCGCTGGTCGACCCGCGGGTGTTCCGTTCCGTCCGGCTGCGCGCGGCGGTGCTGGGCACCGGGCTGAGCTTCTTCGGCCTGTTCGCGCTCTTCTACGTCAATGCCCAGTTCCTGCAGTACGCCAAGGGCTTCTCGCCCGCGCTGACCGGCGTGGCCGTGGCCCCCGTCACGCTGGGCATGATCCTCGTCCCCAGGCTCGTCGCCCGCTTCGCCCCGACCTGTGGCCCGCGGCCGCTGGCGGCGGGCGGGCTGGCCCTCATCGGCGCCGGGCTGCTGCTGGTCTCCACCTGCGACGCGCACACCGCCTACCCGCTCTACGCCGGCTGGCTGCTCCTGCTGTCGATCGGCATGGGCCTGTGCGCGCCCACCCTCACCGCCACCGTCGTCGGTGAACTCCCGCCCGCCCAGGCGGGCCTGGGTGCGGGGCTGAACACCGCCGCGCGCGAGGTCGGCGCGGCGCTCGGCGTCGCGGTGGTCGGCTCGCTGCTCGCCTCCCGCTCCACCGGGGTCCCCGGCACGGCGCAGGAGGTGGCCCGCTTCACCGCCGGTATGGACCTGGGCCTGCGGGTGGTCGCGCTGACCGTCCTGGCCGGCAGCCTCGTCGTCGCCACCGGCTACCGCGCGCGGACGCGGCCCCGGCCGCAGGCCCCTGGCACGCCGTAGACGGCCGTGCCCTCGACGACCGGGCCTTCGACGGCCGCTCGGGCAACGGCCGCTCAGGCCTCGGCGCCGGCGTAGACCCGCAGCAGGACCTGCTGGACGCTGTCCGGGTCGGTGAGGCCGGTGACCAGCAGGAAGTAGTTCTCGTCGTACCAGGTGCACATGCTCCGGCCGTCCTGCTGCCGGTAGCACGCGGTGTTGCCGGCGATCGGCAGCCGCGGGTGGGTGACCGTGATGCCTTGGCCGGAGGGGGCGTTGTCGGCGAGCCAACTACCCACCCGACCACTGTAGTTGCGGGAGGCTGCCACCACCCAGACACCGGCGCTGCTGGAGGGGTCGCCGTAGACGTCCTGGCGCAGGTCGGTCGGACCGGAGGAGGTGAGGCCGCCGGCGGAGAGCTGGGTCACCATGTCGTCCGGCTCGCCCAGCGCGTAGACGGACGAGCCCAACCGGTGCTTGTGCTCGACGGTCTTCGGCAGGTTGATCGTCACCGGGTCGTGCCCGGTGCCCGGTTCGTCGGTGCGGCTGTTGGCGAGGAAGAGCAGCCCGATCAGCGTCCCCAGCGCGGCCAGGATCAGCACGCCGGTCCCGACCCCCGTCCGCCCGGTGTCCTCCGTGGACATCGCCAGCCTCCCATGCTGCTCGTCCGACGGACCACGACAGTCCGTGACAGTCCGTCAGACGAGGGTACGGCTCCACCCGGTTGCACGGAGCGGGGACGGTGAGCCGCCCCCGCTCCGAGCCACCGGGTGCACCGGTCAGCCCATGCTCTTGGCCCCGTCCAGGGACTCCCGGATGATGTCCGCGTGACCGGCGTGCTGCGCGGTCTCGGCGATGATGTGCAGCAGCACCCGCCGTGCCGACCACTGCGCGCCGGGCTCGAACCACGGAGCCTTCGGCAGCGGCTGCGTGGCATCGAGGTCGGGCAACGAGGCGACCAACTCGTCGGTCCGGCGGGCCACCTCGGCGTAGGCGGCCAGCACCCCGGCCAGCGTCTCACCCGGCAGCATCCGGAAGTCGTCCGCCCAGCTCGCGAAGTCGGCCTCGGTCATGGCGCTGAAGTCCTGCATCGCCGAGGGGCCCGTCACGATGAACTCCGCCCAGTTCCGCTCGCCCGAGGTGACATGCTTGATCAGGCCACCCAGACACAGCTCGCTGGCGGTGGTCCGCAGGCCCACCTGCTCGTCGGTCAGATCGCGGGTGGTGCGGCGCAGGAACTGCCGGTGCTTGGCCAGCGTCGCCAGCAGGTCCGCCCGCTCGCCGGCACCGGCCTGCTCGCCACTGGTCGTCAACGCGTCGTTGGTCATGATCGCAACCTTCCGTCGTTCTCGTGTCCTGCTGCCGACAACCACGCTAGAGGCCATTGAGGTCAGATCCTGTCCTAATGGCGACGCGCAACGAGGATTCCGCCGAGCGCACTCTCGGCCGAGCTGAGAGTCAGTCGTGCCTCGACCGTGAAGCCGGCGTTCTCCAGCCAGGCAGCCAACCGGTCGGGCCGGCGCAGATGGACGTGGACCTTCATCGGGTGGCCGCCGTAGCCCCGTGTCTTCAGCCGTGACCCGTCACCGACGTGAAAGGCGAGCAGCAGGGGACCGCCGGGGCGCAGCACCCGCCGGAACTGCCGGAAGACCGAGCCGATCTCCTCGTCGGGGAGGTGGATCAGCGAGTACCAGGCGACCAGGCCGGCGATCGAAGCCTCGGCCAGGTCGAGGTCCGTCATGGAACCGACCTCGAACCGCAGGCCGGGGTGATCGCGTCGGGCCACCTCGATCATGGCGGGCGACAGGTCGATCCCGAAGGCGTCCACGCCCAGGTCGCGCAGATGGGCCGTGATCCTGCCCGACCCGCAACCCAGGTCGGCGACCGGCCCCCCGCCGGCGGTTCGCACCAGCTCGGCGAAGAGCGTCAGGACCGCGCGTTCGTACGGCGTTCGGTCGAGCAGGTCGCGCACCTGGTCCGCGTAGTCGGCGGCGACGGTGTCGTAGGACGTCCGGGTGTCCACCAGCCAGTGTTCGGAGTTCATGGCCGGACACCGTAGTCCAAGCACCGAGGCTCAATCGCTAACAACGACCGGCTGATTGTGGCCGACGACATCACCGGCTACATGGCCGCCCAAAGCTGCACGCCAAGCTTCACGTTCGAGTGGTACAGCTCAGAGGGAGGGAACCCCATCTGGAAGTCCACCAGCACGAACGGATCGTGTAGCTAATCTTGGAGTTCGTGACGGCTCGTCGGTATCCCGGCGGGCCCGTCACAGCTATCCGGAGCGCGTGAGGGGCCTGACGTCAGGTTGGCCAGCGCGTCCCGAACCCCGGCCCGGCCGGACCGGCGTCAGCTGGTCAGCCACGGCTGCTCCTGCGGATCCTGGCGGCCGGCGGGCAACGGCACCTTCGGCAGCTGCGGCCCGGCCGGGTCGAGTCCCAGGAACTTGCGCACCGCCTTGTTGTCCCCGTCGCGTCCGCGAGCCGGGCCGCCGCCTCGAAGGCGCTCGCCCTGATCCGGCGCACCTCCTCGGCGGCGTCGTCGATCGGGTACCCGACCGAGGCGAGCATCCGCAACGGCAGCAACTCCCGGCGCGCCCACGCCCGCAGCCGCTCCTGCCCATCGGCGGCGAGCGCCGCCTGGTCCCCGGCCGTGTCCTGGTCGTGCTCGGCGCCGGGCACGACGTTCTGCTGGGCTCGCGAAGCCCCACAGGTGCTGCCCTCCCAGGCAACCGGGCCCCCGCGCCGCCCATCAGCCCTGCCGGACACCGGATTCACTCGTTCAGGTGATGCCGGAGCCTGGATGTTTTCTTGCTGCCGCCCTGGGGAGTACTGGGCGATGGCAGTTCATCGAGACAAGAGGGGGACCGGAAATGGTCGACCAAGATAGCCGGCGCTACGTCTTTCTTAGTGCATCATTCCTCTCGAGGCAGTACAAGTCCATTCCCGACAACGCACTCGACAACGCGATCTTCTTCTTCGGCGCGAAGAGGAGCTGGCTGTTCCCGGCAAACAGGGAGGAGATGCTCGAAGCGCGGTCGCAGCCGACCAAGTACCTCGAATTCGACGAGAACTTCAAGTCCCTCATCCTGAACAAGGAAAAGCAGAGTCTGGTCTTCTGGCTGCTACCCGACAAGAGCTACGGCAACGTCTCGAAGTTCATCGAAGCGATCACCGACCCGGTCAGCAAGGAGAACTATCTCCCTCTCATCCTGGACGAGAACTGGTGGCTCACCAAGTTCAATGCAAGGGACGCAAAGTTCTGCACAGACGCCCAGAGCGTCATCAACAACTTCAAGCGGGGCGAGTTTAACTACGACCCGGTGATGGAGCTGCTTTACCAGAGCAACTCGACGCTCGTCCCCACCCTGTACTGGGCGGAGAGCTGACGCCATAGAAGTTGTCCGACCGGCCCGTTCGAGCCGGACGAGAGGGCCCTCGGAATGCCCTCGATCGCCCTGCCTTTCCGTCGGATCTCAGGGAGCGCGCTGCGGACCAGCGTGTCAGCGGCCAGGTTCATCTCCCCAAGGATGGCCGGCAACTCCCCGCTGGCGGTCCCCACTGGTGGCCAGTTCGGCTCCCGCTGGGCTGGCTGATCGTGACGCTCGTGGCCGCGAGCGGTCCGCGCATGGGAGACCAGCCCAACGGCCTGTCGCGCCAATCCTGGTAGGTCGTGTGGTCACGGAACCACGCCAAACCACCCTCAACACTCGAACGAGTGGGCCGATCTCGCATAGATCGGTCGAGCATCGAAGTCCCGCCACCCCAGCCAGGGGTGCCAAGAGGGCGACCATCGGCCAACACTGACGGTAGTGATTCACCGCGGCCAGTTGATTCCCTGTCAGGTGGCCATCCCTGGCCGCGCCCCTTGATGAGGTCACGGCGCACCCTGCCCAGGTCAGCCGACCGCTTGGTCTTCGCGTCGAACGCCTGCGACCACTCCGGGCTGCCCTCGATGGGCCCGGCCGGCGGCTTCGGCCCGTCCGAGAGCGATGATCTTCATGGACGCAGAAGACAGCAGGCACCCGAACCACCGTGGACCAGACCTCGCGCCCCGCGCGAAGCCGGACGCCGCCCGAGCCGTAGCGTGGACCAGTCTGCGGCAGACGCGACAGGATCGAACGCGAAGTGGGGTTCCCCCGCCGCAGGAGGTTCGCTCGTGACCCACCTCCCTCGGAAGTCCTGTCAGATATTCGGTTGTCCAGCGGGCCACCATGCCGCAGAGTTGCCACATCAGCCCGCACCACCGCAGAGAGGAACGCACCGTGAGCAGCAGCCGGTCCTATCAGCGTTCCTCAAGCTCCCAGCAGAGCCAGGGATATCCCACCGGACGGTAGAACGGCTGAAGCGCCGGGCCGCCCACGGAGGACTTCCCCGTCCGGGCGGCCTTTTTCATGCCGCCCCGCAGTGCCGGATGGTGCAACTGGCAGCACGCCTGACTCTGGTTCAGGAGGTTCGGGGTTCGAATCCTCGTCCGGCAGCGCAGCACCAGGAGAGTTGGCCGAGTGGTAAGGCAGCGGCTTGCTAAGCCGTATTCTCTGCTGTGACGGTTCGAATCCGTCCTCGCCCCCCCTTGGGTGCGGTGGGCGTGGTTAGTACCGGGTGAACAGGAGCGCCGAGCCGAGCAGCGCGGTCGCGTGGAGCGCCTGGTCGGCAACGTCGAGTGCTGCCGGGGGCGACCGGGAGGGGCCGCCCCCGGCAGGGTGTTCGGCGGCGACGGTGTCGTAGGACGTCCGGGTGTCCGCCAGCCCGGTTCCGGTGTCCGGGTCTGTCAGTCGGCCGGTCCGGTGGCGAGGGTGAGCGTGCTGCTGTGCTGGGTGCCGCCGGCGTCGACCCACTGGACGCTCACCTGCTTGCCGGGGGTCTGGCCGAGCATCAGGTCGGTCAGCGAGTCCGGGCCGGTCAGCGTGTGGCTGTCGACGGAGGTGACCTCGTCACCCTGGACGATGCCGGCCTGCGCCGCGGGCGAGCCGTCGATCACCCCGGCGACCAGCACGGCGCCGTTCCCGCCGCTGTTCCCGTTGCCGTTCGCGTTGCCGTTCCCGCCGCCGCGGCCGTTCGACTGGCCGGAGCCGGTGGTGGCGACCTCCAGGCCGAGGAAGGCGGTCGGGCCGATGTGCACCTCGGTGCTCGACTTGCCCGCCGTGATCTGGTGCGCGATCGGGAGCGCGGTGTTGATCGGGATCGCGAAGCCCTGCTGCGGGCCCTGCTGCCCGCCGTTCTGCGACTGGGAGCCGGCCGTGTCGATGCCGATCACCGCGCCGGTGGAGTCGACCAGCGCGCCGCCGGAGTCGCCGGGCTCGACATCCGCGTTGACCTGGATCATGCCGTCGAGCTGCTCGTTC
Source organism: Kitasatospora sp. NPDC008050 (assembly GCF_042957465.1). Taxonomy (NCBI): domain Bacteria; kingdom Bacillati; phylum Actinomycetota; class Actinomycetes; order Kitasatosporales; family Streptomycetaceae; genus Kitasatospora; species Kitasatospora sp. NPDC008050. Next base: position 385,941 of record NZ_JBIBIJ010000008.1, on the reverse strand, counting down.
GAGCCGGTCGCCTCGTCGCTCGCGGTGAGCGACTGGTCCAGCGCGGTCACGTTGCCGACGGCGGCGGAGGGGGTGCCGGTGCCCCCGGCGTTGCCGATCGCGGTCACCGCGTCGCCCACCGACACCTTGGCGGAGTCGCCCAGCTTGGCGGTGGTCAGGCCGGAGGCGCTCTTGAGCTGCAGGACGGCGAGGTCGCCGTTGCGCTCGTAGCCGGTCACGGTGGCGGTGTAGGTGCGGCCGTTGCCGACGTCGGTCGCCTGGATCGCGGTGGCGCCGTCGATCACGTGGTTGTTGGTGAGGATCTCGCCGTTCGCGCTGAGCACGATGCCGGTACCGGCGGCCCTGGCGTTCTGGTAGCCGACGGTGGTGTTGATGATCACCAGACCGGCCTCGGCCTTGCCGACCGCGTCGGCCGGGGTGAGCGAGGTCGGCTCCACCCGCGAGGCCGAGGACGGCGTGCCGGTGGCGGTGGTCCCGGAGCGCATGACCGCCTGGTCGATACCGATCCCGGCGCCCACCGCGAGGACCAGCGCGGCCGCCAGGGCGATGGCGGTCCGGCCCGGGCGCCGCCGGCGCGGCGGGTAGTAGCCCCAGCCCGGCACCGCACCCGGCGGGTAGTTCGGTGGTGGTGGCGGCGGTGCGGCGTGCTGCGGCGGCGGTCCCGGGACCGCGGTGTCGGGTCGTGGCGGCGGGCCCCAGCCGCCGGGCGGGGTGCCGGTGTGGCCCTCTGCCCGCGCGTTGCCGTGTCCGTCAGGTGCCCCTGCTTGCTGCTGTTCGTTCATGACAGCCCCACCTGTGACATCCGTGCCGATGACATCCTGGCGGCGGCCTCTGGACGGCCCGTCTGCCGGATGCCGAGCGGGGGCCTGCCTCTCCTCCATGATGCGAGGCGACCGGTACGAACTGCGTAAACGGTTCATGAGCTGCGTCTTCAAACGGGACGCTCCGCGGGCCGGTCCCGCGCCGCCCGCCCTCTTCGGCCCGTCCCTGCTCACCGACCCTCACAGCTCGGGCCTGCCGGGTGACCCCCTGCGCAGCTCGCCGTACACCGCCCAGGCCACCGACACCACCGGCACCGCCACCACCGCCCCCACGACGCCCACGACCAGTCCACCCGCGGCGACCGAGAGGGCGACGGCGACGGGGTGGATCCGCGCCGCCCAGCTCATCACCAGCGGCTGCAGCACATGCCCCTCGATCTGGCCGATCACCACGATCAGGGCCAGCACCAGCAGCGCGGTCCACGGCCCCCGGGTGGCCAGCGCGACCGTGGAGGCGACCGCGAGGGCGACCGGCGAGCCGACCAGCGGGATGAAACTGGCGAGGAACTCCAGCATCGTCAGCGGCAGCACCAGCGGCACCTGAAGGACGAGCAGCGCGACGGCCACCAGCGCGGCGTTACTGGCGGACACGATCATGATGCCCCGGGTGTAACCGGCGAAGGTCCGCCAGGCGACCCGGCCCACCTGGTCGCACCGCGGCCGCCGCCGAGCGGGCAGCTGCGCCACGAACCAGGCCCACATCCGGTCGCCGGAGTAGATGAAGAAGATCGCGCAGAACAGTGCCAGGGCGGCGCCGGTGACCACCTCGAAGATCCGGCCCGCGTTGCTCACCGCGGTGCTGACCAGGGCGGAACGGTGGGCCGAGAGAAACTTGCCGAGCTTGCTCGGCAGATCGGAGACCGTGTGCTGGGACAGGTGCAGGGGCGGACCCTGCGCCCAGCGTTCGATACGGTTCAGGCCGCCGTGGAACTCGGTGCCGAGTTCCGCCGAGTGGCTCGTTTCGAGCGCGACCGCCAGCGCCAGCAGACCGCCCAGCACGACCGCAGCGGTCACCACTGTCAGCAGCACCGCCAGCACCCGCGGCAGTCCGCGCGCCAGCAGGTTCGTCAGGGGGCGCAGCACCGCGGTGAGGACCAGCGCGACGAAGATCGCCGCTGCCACGAACTCGACCCGCTCCAGGACGACGAAGACGGCATAGCCGAGCACGCCCAGCAGCAGTACCCGCCACGCGTAGCCGGCCGCCACGGCCAGGCCACGCGGGACGGTGGCTCCCGACCGCGACCGCGGTTGCGACCGTGAGCCGGGGGACGGGCGTGGCGGGCGGGAGGTCGGTCGCCCCTGCGGTCGCCCCTGCGGGCGCGCTGCCGGGCGCTGCGGTCCCTGCTCCCCGGAGCGACGGTGAGATCCCTCGCGGTGCTGCCGACCGTCCGCGTCCCTGTCCACGCCGACACTCCTCTCACCGTGCCGACCGCGGCGGTCCGTGCGGGTTCCCGGTCAATCGCAGATTAGAACCGATCAGCCGGGATGCGCGGGACCGTACGCCAGATGGGGGATGAACCGGGCGGCCCGCGGTGGGACGATGAAGAAAGTCCTGCGGTGTCACGACCGGAACGCCTCGAATCGAGGACGATCATGATCAAAGTCCTTCTCGTGCTGCTCTGCCTGGTCCTGCCGTGGCTCGCGGTGCTCATCAAGGACGGCCCGAGCCTGAAGGTGCTCTGGGCCTTCCTGCTCCAGCTGCTGGGCCACATCCCGGGAGTCGTCTACGGCATCTACCAGGTCCTGAAGGACTGAGGGCGAGACGGCGGGGTTGAACACACGGCTCTGACCCGGGCAGCATGATCGGATGATCAACACCTGCCCGCAGACGCCGTGACCCCGCGGACGTCGTGACCCCGCAGACGCCGTGACACCGGAGACGCCGTGACCCCGACGATGACGTTGACCGCGATAACACTCGACTGCGCCGATCCGCTGGCGCTGGTGGCGTTCTACCAGCAAGCCACCGGCCTCGAACCCCACCCGAAGTCGGACGCCGACTTCGCCGGTCTCACCCGCGGGGACGGCCTCTTCATCGGCTTCCAACGGGTCGAGGACTACCGGGCTCCGCGCTGGCCCGACCAGACCGTTCCCCAGCAGTTCCACCTCGACTTCGCGGTCGCGGACCTGGACGGGGCCGAGGCACGGCTGCTGGAGCTGGGCGCGGGCAAGCCCGATCACCAGCCGGGCGGGGAGCGGTGGCGGGTCCTCACCGACCCGGCAGGGCACCCGTTCTGCCTGGTGATCGCCCCGGAGCGGTGACCGCGGCGGCTCCGGTGACCGTCATCGCGTCACCGTCATGGCGTCGCGGGTGGTACGGGTCTCCTGGGCGTCGGCCACCCCGCAGCCGAGTCTGCCTTCGGCGTCGTGGGGGTCCTTCGCGTCCTCGTTCGTGAACGGCTGGGCCCAGCTCATCCGCCGGCCGGCGTCGACGCTGTTCGCGCCGGCCGCAGCCACCAGGGTGGCCGGATCGGCGAAGGCACCCCAGGACCCGAGGACCGACAGGGGGACGGCCGGCTGGTGAGACCGGCGTCACACTCGGGCGTGTCACAGTCGGCCGAGCTGGTCTGTCCAAGGGGCACAAGCAAACGGCAACGACACGGGAGCGCACGATGAATGCCCGCTTGAACGTCTTCGAGAACCAGGTCACGGCCAAGTTCGGGAGGCACCTCGTGGCGGCGAGCAGGGTGCTCGCCGACTCGACGCTGCCGGCCGCGACGCAGGAGCTGGTGAAGCTGCGTGCCAGCCAGATCAACGGCTGCGGCTTCTGCGTCGACATGCACACCAAGGACGCCGCGCACGCGGGGGAGACCTGGACGCGGCTGAGCATGGTCGCGGCCTGGCGGGAGGCGACGGTGTTCACCGACGCCGAGCGCGCTGCCCTGGAGTTGGCGGAGCAGGGCACCCGCATCGCCGACGCGGCAGGTGGGGTCACGGACGAGGCCTGGGCGAACGCCGCCAAGTACTTCGACGAGGACCAGCTCGCGGCCCTGGTGTGCACGATCGCCCTGATCAACGCCTTCAACCGGGGGAACGTCATGATCCAGCAGCCCGCCGGCGACTACCAGCCCGGCCAGTTCGGCTGACCGGGCCGACACACCCGGGGCCGGTCGCCGGAACCGCGCCCCGCCGCACCGCACGGGCTCAGCGCCAGGCCGGCGCCGGCACGGCGGTGCGCCCGGGGTGGGCGGGGTCGGCCGGGGGCGGAGGGTCGAGCCGGGCCAGCAGGGCCCGCACCCCGGCGCTGCCCGTGTGACGGCGCAGCGCCGTGCACACGGCGGCCAGGGCGGTGCTCAGCCGCTCCGAGGCCACCAGCGGCTGCTCGTCCAGCAGCCGGGACAACACGGCGCAGGCCCGGTCCAGGTGGCCGTGGGAGAGATGGAGCCGGGCTGCCCGCACCGTGGTGACCGCCCTGGCCAGGTGCTCCCCGGCGGGGCGCTCACGCGCCGACAGCGCGAGCGCGCGCAGCGCTCCCTCGTCGTCGCCCAGCGCGGCGAGCACCTCCGCCTCCTGGTGCGCGTAGGACGCCCAGTGGTAGCCGCCGATCCCCGGCTCCGGCTCGCCGGCGCGGTCCAGCAGGCGGTGTGCCCGGGTCAGCAGGGCGAAGGCCGCGGTCCGGTCCCGGCAGCCGGCGGCACCGAGGGCCTGCTGCCCGAGGACGAAGGCGGCCTGCCGGGCGGGCAGCCGGTCCAGCTGCGCGGCCGCGGCCTCGGCCAGGTCGCGGGCGTGGCGCGGGTGGCCCAGATAGTGCGCCTGCACGCTCAGGGCCCGCAGCGCCAGGCTGTGCCGGCGCGGGTCGGCGGCCTGCGCCGCGAGCGAGGCGGCTGCCCGGTAGTAGCCCTGGGCGGCGCCCTGGCGTTGGGCGTCGAAGTAGGCGAAGCCGGTGAGGTAGGACAACTCCGAGGCGCAGCAGAGCAGTTCGTGGCGCACCCCGGGCGGCGCGGCGGCCCGCAGCCAGTCGGCCATCGCGGTGGCCAGGAAGCCGGCCACGGTGCGGCGGTAGAACGCCGCGCCGGCCAACTGCTCACCGGCCAGCGCCGAACGCAGCAGGTCCTGGGCCGCACGCAGGTGGGCGGTGCCGATCCGGGGCGGCGGTTCGGCGCTCCTGCCCGGCGCGTCGACCGCCGGCTCCCCGCTCTCCCCGCTCTCCCCGGTCTCTCCGCTCTCCCCGGTCTCCCCGGGATCCGGAGGCTGATGGTGCGTCAGGGTGTAGACCAGGGCGCCGGGGTCGGCCTCGCAGCGGGCCAGCGTGACGAGGGCCGCCGCCCCCGGGCCGTCGGGCGCGGCCGGCGCGGGCGGTGCGCCGTCCCGTCCGAGCCCGGTCTGCTCGACGGGCACCGGGCGCCCGAGGGCCCGGGAGAGCACCTCGGCGACGAGCTGGGGGACGGGCGGCGCCGGGCGTGATCCCTGGAGCCAGTGGGCCACGGCCGTGCGGTCGTAGGTGTACCGGTGGCCGTCGACCAGACCGGCCCGGTTGACCGCCCGGGCCAGGCGCTCCCCGCTCCAGCCGACCTCCTGGAGCAGGGCCCGCAGATGCGGGTTGGGTGTGCGTGCGGTGGCGGTCATGGCGTTCCTCCTCGCGGCGGCGGGCGAGCGGCGAGCGGCAAGCGGCGGCCCGGCGGCAGGGCGGCCCCGGTGGCCAGGGAGTGGGTCCGAGCGGCTGAGCCCGGCGAGCGCATCGTAGCGGTGCCCGTACGGCCCGCAGGCCCGTGAACTCCCGGCTCAGCCGCGTGGTCCGGGGGCGCGCCGGAGCGCGGATCCCGGCGCCGATCACCGCACGCGCCGCGGTGGCCGCCACACCGGTCCGCCAGGTGATCCGGCGTCACAGCGGACACGCCGTCCGGTGCGCGGCCGGGCCGTGCAACGCCGCGCGGCGCTCAACACAGTCGGCGCCCCGGCGGCTGCCACCGGACGGCCGGACCGCGTTCCATGGAAGGCGCCGGTCGGTCGCCGGCACGCGGCCCGCAGCACGCGGCACGCGGCCCGCAGTACCCGGCACGCAGCACGCGGCACGGAAAGGGCACCCACGGTGAACCAGTCACTCGCACCCCCACGGATCGTGCATGCCTTCGGCGGACAGGGCGACTTGTCGCTGTCCGCGGCGTGGCGGGCGGCCGACCGGCTGCCCGGGCTGCGCGATTCCTTGGCGGAGGTGTTCACCCGCATCGATCCGGTGGCGCGGGAGCTGGAGCTGCCCCCGCTGCGCACCAGGCTGCTCGGCGCGGAACCGCCGCCCGCTCGCTGGCTCGCCGAACAGGCCCCCGGAGCTGCCCAGTTGGCCCTCTTCGGGATCAGCCTCGCCGTTCACCGGGCCCGGCTGGCCGAGGGCGCGGTGCCCTCGCTGCTGCTCGCCGTCAGCTTCGGCGAGATTCCCGCGCTGACCGCCGCGGGCAGCTTCTCGGTGCCCGACGGCGCCCGGCTGGCGGCCCGGCTCGGGGTGCTGCTGCACACCGCGCCCGGCGGGCTGACGATGCTGGCGGCGGCGCCCGACAAGCTGGCCGAACTGCTGGACCACGCACCGGAGATCGTGGTCGCATGCGTCAACCATCCTGAGGAGACGGTGGTTTCCGCGCCGCCCGGGCCGCTCGCCGCCTTCGAGGCCGCGGCCCGGTCCGCCGGTCTGTCGGCCACCCGGCTCCAACTGCCGTTCATCGCCCACCACCCCGCGCTATGGCGCCAGGCCGACGCCTTCGAGCGGTTCGCCGCCGGCCTGCCGCACCGGCCGCCGGCGCTCCCGGTCCACTCGGCGGTCGCCGGGCGGGCCTACCACGCCGCGGCCGAACTCCCGCGCGGACTGGCCGACTGCCTGGTGCGACCCGCCCTCCTGCCGCCCCTGGTGCGTGCCGCCGTCCGGCCGGGCGACCTGGTGGTGGAGATGGGCACCGGGCAGGCGCTGGCGCGGGCCGTACTGCACATCGAACCCGCGGCCCGTGCCCTGACCCCGGTCGGTGACGCCGCCCGCCGACCCGACCCGCCCGTGCCCGCGGGCCGACCCCATGAGGAGCACGGATGATCCAGCCGCCAGGGCCGGTGCCGCGCCGCCGCCGTCCCGTCGCACCCGCCCGTCCCGCCACCGACCGATGGGACCGCCTGCTGACCGAGGCCGTCCGCCCCGCCGGGCCGGGCGCCGTGACCGGCACGGACCCGCTGGCCCTCGACACCTCCGCCCACCTGGGGCTGCGCCGGCTGGCCGCGGTGCTCCCGCCGGCCCCGGAGGTCGCGGGCAATCCCGAACTGCTCGCCAGTGTCAGTGCGTTGACCGCACTGGCCGACCCATCGCTCTACCAGACCTTCCTCTCGCACTACATCCTGTGCGCGGGATCGGTGGCCCGGCTGGGTACGCCCGCCGCCGATCCCGCCGGGGAGCTGGCCCGGGCCTGGGCGAAAGGCTCCTTCATGGTCACCGAACTCGGCGATGCCGGGAGCCACTTGAATATCCGCACCACGGCCGACCACGACCCGGCGAGCGGCACCTTCCGGCTGGACACCCCGGACGAGCGAGCGGCCAAGTTCTCCAGTGTGGCCGCCGGTGGGCTGCCGCAGAAGGCGGTCGTCTGCGCCCGGCTGGTGGCCGGCGGCCGGGACTGCGGCGTCTTCTCCTTCCTGGTCGACATCACCGACCCGCACGGCCGCCCGGTCCCCGGGGTCCTGATCTCCAGCCCGCTCTCCGTCGGCGCGTTGCCGCTGCCGTACGCCGCGGTGCGGTTCACCGGCCTGCGGCTGGACATGGCGCGCTGGCTGGCCGACGGCGCCGTCATCGGCCCGGACGGTGTGCTGCACGACCCGCTCGGCTCCCCGGGCGCCCGGCTGCGCCGCACGCTCGACGTGGGCCGGCTGCTGTGGGCCACCCTGCCCTCCGCGATGGCCGCCGTCGCCGCCCGATCGGCCGCCCTCACCTGGCAGTTCAGCGCCCATCGCCGCTCGCACGGCGCCTTCGCCGCCGGGCGGCCGGTGCTCGGGCACCGGCCCCAGCTGCGTGCGGTGACCGGTGCCCTTGCCGAGGCCTTCGCGCTGCGCTGCGGGGTCGCGCCGGCGCTCGGCCACGCCACCGCCGCTGCCACCGACGCCAGTGGCGAGGGCGACCCGGCCTTCGCCCCCTGGGCGGCCGTCGACCAGACCCTGGCCCTGCACAAGGTGTTCGCGACCCGGGGTGCGGCAAGCATTGTGACGGACTGTCAACATCGTTGCGGTCTCGCCGGATTCATGGATCGCAACCTGCTGGCCGGCTACCTTGGTCTGGCCCGCGCCTTCGAACACGCCGGCGGCGACAACACGTTGATTCTGCTGGACACCGGCCGGGCGCTGGCCGAGAGCCCACCGGAGACGCCTCCGCCCGCCCCGGCGGCCGATCCGCTCGATCCCGCCTGGTGGCCCGGCACCGCCGCCGCCCTGCGGTATCGCCTGACCGAGCGGCTGCGCCGCGACCTGGCGGCTGCCCGGGAGGCAGGCCGCCGCGACCTCGCACTGTGGAACCCGCTGCTGGACCGGGCCCAGGCCCTGGGCTGGGCCGCCGCCCTGCACCTGGCCGCCCGAGCCGTCGAGGACTCCGCAGGACCGGCGGGACCAGTGGGATCGGTGGGATCATCAGGGCCGACCGAAGGACCGGGTGCCGCACCGACGTCCGCGCCCGTCCTCGACCCGACCCTGCATGCCACGGTGGCCGCCCTGTACGGCGTGCGGCAGGCCCGCCGGTCCACCGAGGCCCTGCTGTCCGTCGGACTGCTGGACGCGGCGCGAGCCCGCGCCCTGGCCGAGGCCGAGGACGGCCTCGTCGAGGAGCTCGCGCCCCAACTACCCTTCCTGGTCGAGTACCTGGACCCCGACCTCGCGAACTCCGCCAGCCCGCTGGCCGACCCCGACTACGCCGCCGGCCTCGCCGCGGCACTGTCCTGGCCCGTGATCGGGGAGGAGCGATGAGCGCGGGAGGCGACCGGTCCATCGGGATCCTCGGCATGGGCACCCACCTGCCACCGCTGGTGCGCACCAACGAGCAGGTGGCCCGGGCCGCCGGGGTCACCGCGGACTGGATCCGGGAACGCACCGGAGTGCTGCGGCGCCACACGGCGCCGCCCGGCCAGGCGGCCTCCGACCTGGCCGCCGAGGCGGTGCGCGCCGCCTGTGACGCCGCCGGGATCGCCCCGGCCGAGCTGGACCTGCTGGTCTGCGCCGGCTCCACCCCCGACGAGCTCGGCCCGGCCACCGCCTGCCGGGTGCAGGCCAGGACCGGCGCCACCCGAGCCTGCGCGCTGGATGTCGGCGCGGCCTGCTCGGGCTGGCTGTTCGCCGCCAGAGTGGCCCACGACTGGCTGCGCGGCGACCCCGGCAGCGGGTACGCGGCCGTGGTGGGGGTGGAGGCGTACTCGAAGTTCGTCGATCCGGCCGACCGCGGCACCGCCGTCCTGTTCGCCGACGGCGCCGCCGCGGCGATCCTCGGCCCGGTGCCGCCGGGCGGCGGCTTCCACGGCTTCCGGCTGGGATCGGACGGCACGGGCGCGCACCATGTGCTGATCCCGGCGGGCGGCAGCCGACGCCCGGCCGACGCCACGAGCCTGGCCGACGGCGGCCATCGGATCCACATGGACGGCCGGGCGGTGCGCGACTTCATCACCGAGGTCTTCCCGGCGCTGGTCGAGGACGAGCTGACCCGCCATCATCTGATGCTCGATCAGATCGACGCGGTGGTGGCCCACCAGCCCAACCCGGTCCTGCTGCGGCGGCTGGGGGAGAAGATCGGCATCCCGCCCGACCGGCTGGTCGTCACCGGTGACCGCACCGGCAACATCGGTGCCGCCAGCGCGCCGTTCGCCCTGGCCACGGCGGCCGCCGAGGGGCGGCTGCGGACCGGCTCGCTGATCCTGCTCTGCGTCTTCGGCGCCGGCCTGACCTGGGGCAGCTCGCTGCTGACCTGGACCGGCGCCCCGTCCCACGCCGACCGGCCCGATCCCCTCACCCTCACCCCCGCCCCCGACCTTGCGCCCGGCCCTGACCGTACGCCCCAGCCCGACCCCAACCCGAGGAGCGCCCCATGACGACTCTCGACAGCTTCCGCCTCGACGGCGCCCGGATCCTGGTGACCGGCGCCTCCCGGGGCATCGGCCGCGCGGTCGCGTTCGCGCTGGCCGAGGCCGGCGCCCACCTCGCGCTGAGCGCGCGCACCGCCGAGGCCCTCAAGGAGAGCGCCGACCGGATCGGCGCGCTCGGGCCGGCGCCCGTGCTCGCCCCCGGCGACCTGGCCGAACCCAGCCGCGCCGCCGAGGTGGTCGACACGGCCGCGGCGCTGCTCGGCGGCCTGGACGGCGTGGTGCACAACGCGGGCATCCTGCCGACCGCGGCCGACGGGTCCCCCTTGCTGCTCCCACTGCAGCTGCTGCCCGAAGCGGCCTGGCAGGAGGTGGTCGCGGTCAACCTGAACGCCACGGCCGCGGTGTGCCGACAGGCGCACCGCCACCTGGCGGCGGCCGGCGGCGGCAGCCTGCTGCTGATGTCCTCGGTCGCGGGGGTGATCGGTGCGCCACTGCTGGAGGCCTACGCCGCGACCAAGGCGGCGCAGATCTCGCTCGCCCGCAGCCTGGCCGCCGGCTGGGCCCGGCAGGGCATCCGGGTGAACGCGCTCTGCCCGGGCTGGACCCGTACCGACCTGACCTCCTTCGCGCACGCCGAGGGCCCGCTCAACGACTGGCTGCTCGCCCATGTGCCGCTCGGCCGCTGGGCCGAGCCCGCCGAGGTCGCCGCCGCGGCGCTCTTCCTGCTCTCACCCGCCGCCGGCTACCTCACCGGCCACGCCCTGCTGCTGGACGGCGGCCTGTCCGTCCCCGACGGCGGCCTGGCCGGGATCCCCAAGCCGGCCCCGCCGTTCGGCGCGGTACCGGAGCGGGAGGGCTGAGGAGCCGCCCGAACGGCTCACGCCCGGGCATCCGCTCGCCGTCAACCGAGTTTCGCCGCACCAGGGTTCGCCCCCGCCCGCGAGCCCTGGTCCTGCCGGGCCAGCCGGCTCAGCAGCTGCCGTGGGCCCAGCTCTGTCAGCTCCACCGCGCCCACGGCCCGCAGCTGCTCGATCCTGCGCCGGAACGGCACCGGCTCGCTCAGGTGGTGGGTCGCCCCGGCCCGGAAGTCGGCGGCTGAACGGTACCGACGACCCGTCAGCATGCACAGCACCGGCCGCTCGGCGGGACGGTGGACCAGGTGCGCGGTCAGCTCCCGGACCCGGCGCGCGGCCGGACGCAGTGCGGGGTTGTGGAACAGTGTGCGGGTGGCCAGCCGGGTCGCGCGCACACCGGCTGCGGCGGCGCGTGCGCCCAGCGCCTCGATGCTCTCCGGCGGCCCGCTGACCACGGTCTGCTCAGGGCCGTTGTCGCAGGCCACGGCCAGCCCCGGCAAGCGGCTGTCGGCCAGCAGCGCGGCGGCCCGATCGGCGGGCAGCCGCAGCACCAGCAGCCGGCCCGGCCCCGCACCGGTCTCCCGCCGGGCCCGGTCGCAGGCGAGGAGCAGCCGCACGCCGTCGGCGGGCTCGAACACCCCGGCCGCGGCGAAGGCGGCCAGCTCGCCCAGACTGTGGCCCAGCAGCAGCGTGCCGGGCGGCCACGGGGTGAGCCGGTACCAGGCCAGTGCCTGGACGTAGCAGGCGAGTTGGTCGATCAGCTCGCTCTCGGCCGGCGGCGTTCGATCACCTGGTGAGGCCCGACCGTCCCGTGGCATCCGATCCTCCGGCGCCGTGCGACCGTCCCGTGAGGCCCGGCCGTCCCGTGGCGCCCGACCCGCCAGCAGCAGCTCCGCCAAGGCGTCCGCGGCAGCGGCCGGCAGCGGCGCGGCGGCCCGCTCCAGCAGGGCGCGGGCCGCCCGCGGGTCGGCGCAGTCGCCCAGGCTCCCCGGGACGACCGAGCCGATCCCGGGGAAGAGCAGCACCGTGCGGCGCTCGCCGCCGGTCATGGCGCGGCGAAGGCGAGCACCGCGTTCTGCCCGCCGAAGCCCGCCGACGTGGACAGCGCCAGGCCGCTCCGGCGCCGCAGCGGTACGCCGCGCACCACCTGGAGTTCGACGGCGGGGTCCGGGTCGGTCAGGTTGGCGGTGGGCGGCACGAGCCCGCGATCGATCGACAGCACGGTCAGCACGGCCTCCAGCGCGCCCGCCGCACCGAGGGTGTGCCCGAGTGCGCCCTTGGCGGCGGTGACCGGAAGATCCGGACCGAAGAGCCGGTGCAGCGTCCGGGCCTCGGCCAGATCACCGAGCGGTGTCCCGGTCGCGTGCGCGTTGACGTGGTCCACCTCCCCGGGGCCGGCACCGGCGGCGGCCAGCGCCCCGCGCAGCGCCGCCTCCAGGCCCCGGCCCGCGGGGTCGGGGCTGGTGGGGTGGTGGGCGTCCGCCGAGGCGGCATAGCCCGCGAGTTCGGCCAGCACCCGGGCGCCGCGGGCCCGGGCGTCGGTGGCCCGCTCCAGCACCAGCATCGCCGCGCCCTCGGCGAGCACGAAGCCGTCCCGCGCCCGGTCGAAGGGGCGGCACGTGGTGGCCGGGTCGGTGGCCCGGGTGGCGAGCGCGTCGATCCGGGCGAACGCGGCCGCGGTGAGGCGGTCGACGGCGGCCTCGCTGCCGCCGGCCAGCGCCAGGTCGCAGCTGCCGTCGCGCAGCAGGCCGGCGGCCAGCCCGATGGCGCTGGCGCCGGAGGCACAGGCGGTGCCGACCGCGAGGCTGGGGCCGCGCGCGTTCAGCGCCAGCGAGAGGTAGCCGGCGGCCATGTTGGTCATGAACATCGGCACGGCCAGCGGGGCGACCCGGCCGCCGGCCGCCAGCCGCCGCGCCTGCTCGGCCCAGGAGGGGGCGCCGCCGAAGGCCGAGCCGGTGACCACGGCGACCCGCGCGCCGTCCCAGTCGACCGGGTCCAGCCCGGCCTGGCGGAGCGCCTCGCCCGCCGCCACCAGCGCGTACTGGATGAACGGGCCGGTGCGCCGCGCCACACTCGCGCCGAGCAGGGCGGTGGCGTCGAACGCGGGCACCCGGCAGGAGACCCGGGCACCCGAGCCCGCCAGGAGCGGGTCCGCCCGGGCGGTCGGGAGCGCCGCGCAGACCCGGGCCCAGCAGGTCTCCGCGCCCAGGCCGGCCGCGCTGACCGCGCCCACTCCGGTGACCGCGACGGCCGCCGCCGCCCGTCCGCTGCCGGAGCTCACCGGGCACCGGTCCGGTCGCCCAGGAGCTCGGACACCGCGGCCAGTGAGCTGCCCGCCGCCAGCTCGCCCTCGGCGACCTGGACGGCGAGCCGCTCGGCCAGGATGTCGGCCAGCTCGATGACGGCCAGGGAGTCCAGCCCCAGCTCCTCCAGGGTGGCCGTGGGTCGTATTTCCTCGGTGGGGACCTGGAAGGCGGTCACCAGGATCTCGGCGAGGTCGGGATGGACGTGGCTGCTCATGGCGCTCTCCGGGGGAGTCGTATCCCGGGCCGCCGACGCGGCCGGGCCCGGCTCCATTGCGCCGCACCGGGAGCCACCGGTGGAACATCTTCCGGATCCGAACCTGTTGAACCGTCAAAGACGTTGCCCGGCAGCACCAGGACGTTGCCCGGCAGCACCAGGACGTTGCCTGTCGGCACCGGGGCGTTGCCCGTCGGACCGGCCGGGCGGCTGATCATGATCGTTCCCAACCGCGCGTCGACCACCGGCGGGCGGGGCCGCCTCCTAGGTTGGCCGCCATGAACAAGACCCGGCTGACGGAGGAGTTCGCGGTGCGGCCACCCCTCGCGGGCGGCCTCGCGGTGCTCACCGCCTTCCGACACCCTCGGCGTGGGCGGGTGAGCTGCCCGGCGGCACCGTTGGTGGCCGCGTGGCTGCGCCGCCGCTCATCGGGCGTGCGGCTCACCGGGTACGCCCCGGACCTTGGCGGCGCCGGTGCCGTGGACCAACCGGTCGGCTGTGGCCGGGTGTTCACCATCAGCTACCTCGACGAGAGCGATCACGCCGGGCACGCCGATCACGCCGGGCGGGCCGTGGGCATCGCCGTGCACGCCGCGCCCGGGCTGCTGGAGATCGGGGCGTCGGCCGTGCGCGCCTGGTCCGCCGCACTGCGCACCCGGCGCCTGTTCCTGCCGGTATCCGGCGGCGCCCGCACGAGCGGCCCGTGCACGAGCGGCCCGTGCACGAGCGGCCCGTGCACGAGCGGCCCCTGCGGGGGCGAGCCCGGTGCCCGCGAGCCCGGTGTCGGCGATCCCGGTGCCGGCGGCCCCTGGGCGGCCGGCCCTGGCCCCGCCTGGCCCACGCAGTCCGCGGCCGCGCGGCCGAGCGCCGCCGAACCCGCCGCTCCCTGCCCGCACGCCACCGCGACCTGGCGGACGGTGCACGGGTTCCTCGCCCGGGGCGACACCGTGCTGCTGCTCGGGACCGGCGCCGGTGGGACGGCCACCGGCCCGCTGTCACCCGTCGGCGCGGCCGGACTCGTGCTGGCCGTCCGCACCGTGGCGGCGGCCCACCACATCACGGTGCCCGACCCGGACCGGCTCTCCTTCGCCCAGCTGCCCTGCTCGGCCACCGAGGAGATCGCTGCCATCCTGGCCGTCCTGCGTGCGCGGTTCCCGCGGCTGCGGGGCCAGCACCCCGACCAGTGGTGCTACGCGGCCAGCGACACCCGCGCCGCCGTGCGCGCGGCCATGGCCGAGAGCGATCTGACGCTGGTGCTCCCGCACGGCGCCGCCGGCGGGTCCGCCTGGTACCCACCCGGCCGGCGGCTGCACCTGGGCGAGCTCGGTGACCTGGTACCCGAAGTCCTGGCCCCGGCCGCGACCTTGACCTTGCTCCCGCCGTCCGGGCACGCGGTGCGGTCCCCGGGGCCGGAGGAGGTGATCGAGGCGCTCTCCGGGCTCGGTCCGCTCAGCGTGGTGCGGCGAGGGATGGTCAGCGAGACCACCCGCAGCACCTCGTCCACGGCAGCCGAGACCGGAGCCACCGTGCCCCGGTAGGCGGGGTTTCCGACATCTTCACCCGCGCAGTGCGAACGACGCCCGCTGCTGCCACCTCGCGCCGTCGTGCACCAAGAGATCGACCGAGGCCACCCGGGACGTGACGGGGAGCCTGCCGCGAACGTCGGCCTCGATCCCGTCCAGGACGGCCTCGGCCTGGCCGTCGGCGATGGTCAGATGGGGCACCACCTCGGTGAACTGGCCCTCGTAGGGAGGGGCTTCGGGCCACCGGTCGGCGATCGCCTCGGTGAGTTGCCGCAGCTGCCGGTCCGGTCCGGGAACGAGATACAGCACCCCCGGAAACCGGTCGCAGCCCTCGAAGCGCAGATCGAAGGCGTGATGCCGGCCGAGCAGGTCGGCGAGAGCCGAACTGACCCGCGCGTCGATGCGGCTCTCGTCGAGAAACGGGAAGAGCACCGTGACGTGGGCCGGAACCCCTGCCCGGGCCGACGGATCGAACCGCTCGCGCCAGTTGCGGACGACCGGCTCGGCCTCCGGGATCCTGACGATGAGCCCCGTCCGGCCCGCCCGGAACCTGCTCGTGCCGTCGGCGGCCGTCCCCTGCTCCTCGGCCGTCCCCTGCTCCTCGGCCGTCCCCTGACCCTCGGTCATCCCCTGCTCCTTGCTCGTGCCCGGCTGCTCGCTCGTGCCTCGACTCTCGTGGGGAGCCGCCAGCCCCCAGCCCCCAGTCCCCAGCCCCCAGTCCCCAGCCCCCAGTCCTCGGCCTCAGTCCGACAGGTCCCACAGCAGCCGGTAGTACCTGATCCGCTCCGGGTCCGGATCGACCCCGTAGGCCTCCAGCAGTGGTTCCTCCCAGCCCGGACCGTAGTTCCACTGGGTGCTCCAGGTGGCGATGGCGAGGTCGGCCCACCGGTCGGCGACCCCGAGCGCGCCGAGGTCGACGTGCCCGGTGCACGTGCCGTCGTCGCCGACCAGGGTGTTGGGAGCACAGGCGTCGCCATGGCAGACGACCAACTCGTCGACCGGCGGGATGTCGGCGAGCACGTCGAGCGCGTGCGCGACGGTACCGATGCGCTGGAACTCCTGATGCCAGTGCGCCGGGTCGGTCCGGCCTGCCGCCGCCCGTGACCGCGCCGCCGCCAGCCGCTGTTCGGCCGACCAGTCGAACGGGCACTGCGTGACGGGCAGCGCGGTGTGCAGGGCACGCAGCCCGGCGCCGATCGCGCGCACCGCGGTGCCGGGATCGCGCTTCCAGCGGTCGTCCACCGCCATGCGTCCGGGCACGCCGTCCGTGACGATCCAGGACCCCGTCTCGTCCGCGCCCTCGTCGAGCACCCGCGGGACGACGGTGAACCTCGCGGCCCAGCGCAGGCGTACCACCTCGGCCGAGAGATCGATACCGCTGGCGGACGGCGTCCACTTCACGAACTGCCGTGGCTCCAGGCCGACCTGAAAGGTCAGTCCGCCAAGTTCGTTCTCCCACACGACCTGCACCGGCCGCCCCGCCGCGAACGCGGTGACGATCCGTGGAACCTCGACCGGCCCCTGGGGCGCCATAGCGATCATCGGATCATTCTCGCCGGACCAGTGGGCCCAGGACTACCGAATTTTCCCCGGCGAGCTCGACGCTATCCGCATGATCAAGTCACAGGTATGCCGCCGATCTCGCCGCCGTCCGGTCGCGTGACGCGTGTGCGGTCGGCGGCGTGGCCGCAGCCGTGGCCTGCCGCCTGCCGCGTACAGTGCCGGTATGCCTGATTTCCCCGTGGAGTTGCGGGTCGAGTCGCTGGGTGACCACGAGTACCTCGTCGCTGTCGTCAGCGGCGGGCAGACGGCCGAGTCCCGGTTCCGGGCCACCTCCGACGTCATGACGGAGCTGGGTGCCGGTGACGACGCCGAGCCGCGCGTGGTGCGTGAGAGCGCTGCGTTCCTGCTCGACCACCAGCCCCTCATCGACCTCCCACCGATGATCGATCTGGCGGACGTCGCCGCCGCCTACGACGGTTACCTCGACGACCTGCGGCTACGACTGGAGCCCTGAACCGGAAGGCCGGTCGACAACCGGTGCCGCGTGAGTCGTCCGCCCTGTACGGGGGTAGTCGGTAGGGAAGACGTCTGGAGAACCCCGGGAGGAGTGGCGATGGCCGACCGACAGGACGCGCAGGTCGTCGTGATCGGAGCCGGCCCCGCCGGCTCCGCCGCGGCGGCACACCTGGCCCGGGCGGGGGTCGACGTCCTGCTGCTGGAGAAGGACGTCTTCCCCCGGGACAAGGTCTGTGGCGACGGCCTGACCCCGCGCGGCGTTCAGCAGCTCCTGCGCCTGGGGATCGACGTGACCGCCCCGGGCTGGCGTCGCTCACGCGGCATGCGCCTGCACTGCTCGGGCCGGCAGCTCGACGTCGACTGGCCCGCGCTCGGCGGGTACCCCGACTTCGGCCTCACCCGCACCCGCCACGACTTCGACCATCTGCTCGCCGGGCACGCCCAGGCCGCCGGCGCCCGGCTGCACACCGGGACCAAGGTCACCACCCCGCTCACCGACGCCACCGGCCGGATCACCGGAGTCACCGCCGTGACCGCCGACGGTGGCACCGCCGACTTCCGCGCGCCGCTGGTCATCGCCGCCGACGGTGCCTCCGCCCGCACCGCCCTCGCCCTGGGCTGGCAGCGCGACCCGCGCAGCCCCATGGCGACCGCCGTGCGCCGCTACTACCGCAACCAGGCCCTCGCGGACGACGAGTACCTGCAGCTCTGGGCCGATGTGCGGTGCGCCGGCACCGGACACGACCTGCCCGGCTACGGCTGGGTCTTCCCGCTGGCCGACGGCCGGGTGAACGTCGGTCTCGGCGGCGTGCCCCACCGCCGCCACGGCGCCACCGACCTGCGGGCCACCCTGCGCGAGTGGGTCGACCAGCTGCCCGCCCACTGGGAGCTCGACGAGCGGCACGCGGAGGACCCGCCGCGCAGCGCCGCCCTGCCGATGGGCCTGAACCGACGCCCCCAGTACCGGCAGGGCCTGCTGGTGCTCGGCGACAGCGCGGGCATGATCAGCCCCTGGAACGGCGAGGGCATCGCCCAGGCCATGGAGGCCGCCGAGGTGGCGGCCGAGACGGTCGCCCTCGCCCTGACCCGGCCGCCGGGCCCGCGCCGCGAACAGGCGCTGCGGCACTACCCGGCCGAGCTCGATCACCGCTGGGGCCGCTACTACCGGCTCGGCAACGCCGTCGCCGCCCAGGTGTTCAGCCGTGTCGGCTACCGCCCGTTGCTCAGCCGCCGCATCATGACCAGCCCCACCACCGTCGATCTGCTCACCCGCCTCTTCAGCCAGGCCACCACGGCCCCGGCGCAGGACGGCGTCGACTCGGTGCTCAACACCGTCCTGCGCCTGGTCCCGCGACTGCACCGCTGAGCGCGCCGCCCGGCAGGACCGGCAGGACAGGCCGGGTAGGCCGGGCAGGCCCGAGGGGCCGGCGTGCTCAGCGGCGCGCGGCGCGCCCGGTGGGCGGCGCGATGCGTACCCGCTGCGTGACCGGGGCCTTCTCGATGTCGTCGAGCTGTGCGGTGATCGTGCCGCGCAGCTCGTCGTAGTCCTCGAAGCAGTAGTCGTTGAACAGCGTGTGGCCCGTCCACATCAGATTGGCGCACACCCGCGCCGGTACGCCGCCGGTGCGGGCGCCCATGCCGACCAGCGCCACCGACCCGATGCTGCCCGGCGCCTCCTTGTTGCGCAGGTGGATCGCCTGGAACGCGGCGGCGCAGGCCAGCGCGACGTTCAGGGTCTCGCTCACGTTCTGCGCGGACTGCGCCATGGTCGGGGCCGAGATCAGGAACTTCGGGTTGTCGGCGCCGGACGGAACGCAGACCGCGCTGCCCACCGGGAGCCGGCCCGCGAACCGGTCGCGGATCGCGCGCTGCACGCGCAGCTGGATGCCCGCTCCGAGGTGCCGCTTGATCACCGCGTCGACCCCACCGTCCATCCGGCCGCGGGAGTTGGTGGGGCTGACCCAGGCGTCGACCTGCTCGTCGAGGATCGAGCCCCGGCGGATCTCGACCCCCGGGGTGTCGGCGAACGCCGCCCGCCAGGCCTCCACCACCGGGGTGTTGATGTCGGTCAGGACCACCCTGAGCGGCGACGGCACGCGGTTCACGGTCACTGTTCTGCTCCCATCGAAGGACGCTCCCTCTACCGCCCACGACGCTACGGCGCCCCACTGACACCGGTCCTGACCCGCCGCCGCACTGTCACAGCCGGTTGGTACCACTGTGATCGATCGTCAGTCGCCCGTCCCACAGCGGCGACCGCTACGCCGATCAGCCAGCCGTCAGCACGATGCGATGATTCGGAGTCCCGCCACCATGAGCGATGCCGGCACCCCCGCCCAGCCCGACCAGAACGACCCGCTGGCGCTCGCGGACCTCTTCCAGGGCGGCGGTGAGCCGTGGCTTGCGCTGCTGAAGCCGGTCATCGAGGCGCAGCCCGACGCCGCCGCGTTCATCGGTCCGGGACGCGGCCCGGAGGTCGTGCCGGTGCGCGAACTGACCTTCCAGGCGCTCAAGCCCCACGCGCCGCACAAGTGGCGGGTCGTCGTCTTCGGGCAGAACCCGTACCCGCGGCCGGAGAGCGCCACGGGCATCGCCATGTTCGACAACACCTTCCACGACTGGAAGGACAGCCAGTTCGGCAGGGTCGTCAGCATCCGCTGCATCATCAAGGCGGCGGCGATGTGGAAGTACGGCATCCCGAAGAAGACCCCGATCGCCGACATACGCGCGCTGTTGAAGAAGCAGGACACCGTCCAGCCGCCGGAGTGGTTCCAGGCGATGCTGACCCAGGGCGTGCTGCTGCTGAACGCGGCGCTCACCGCCAGCGGCGACGGGGCGATGGGACCGGAGCGGCACACCGCGTTCTGGCGGCCGGTCGCCGAGCGGATCGTCGAGGAGATCCTCAAGTCCAAGCAGCACGCCGCCGAGGAGGACCGCGGCGTGGTCTTCGCCTGGTGGGGGGCTCATGCCCGCAGCCTCAAGCAGGTCGTGCTGCGGCTCCAGAAGAAGTACCCCGACGTCGACGTCCGGCACATCGACCACCCCAACCCCGCCGCGCAGGGCGACATCTTCTGCGACGGTGACCACTTCGCCACGGTGAACGCCGCCCTCGCCTCGCTGGGCGTCGACGGGATCGACTGGCTGCCCAGCAGCGGCTGGAACACCGCCGTGGCGGGCCCGGGCGGCACCGACGGCGACACCGCGCAGCGCATGGGCGCGTTCATCGCCTCCACCATGGAGCTGCACCAGCTCTACCTCGACCGGCTCGCCGGGGTGAAGGACGAGGGCCTCGTCCTGCCCGCCGTCACCGGCGTGTTCGACACCCCGCTGATGGACTTCCGCGACGCCGTGACCCCGGTCGCCGGGCTGCTGTCCGGCTTGGACCGGTACGTCGAGCTGTCGCACGAGTTCGGCAAGCGGCGGACGGACGAGGTGGCCGGCGGCCTGTCCGCCGACGCGATCGCCGCCCTCTACCTCTACACCTGCGAGTCCGCGTTCTACCGGGAGATCAACGCGATCCTGCGCTCCCCGGACCGCACCAGGCTCGTCCCGTACCTCCCGTACCTGCGGCTGCTGTTCGCGGCCGTCTCGCAACTGCCCGCCCGCACGGAGCCGTTGTGGCGCGGGGTGCCGCTGGACCTGCGGGCGCAGTACCCACTGGGACGCACGGTGACCTGGTGGGGCGTCTCCTCGTGCACGTCCAAGCCTGCCGTGGCCCGGTCCTTCCTCGGCAGCCGCGGCAAGCGCACGCTCTTCGAGGTGCATCCGCTGCGGGCAACGGGCATCCAGAACTTCTCCGCGTTCACCGGCGAGGAGGAGTTCATCCTCCTGCCGGGCACGCAGCTCGAAGTGACGAACGTGCGCAGCGAACGCGGCGGTCTGTGCACCGTGACGCTGACCGAACTGCCCGAGCAGACGCTCGTCTCCTGACCGCGGGCCCTGACGGGCTGACGATCCCGTGTCCGGCGGGCCCCATGTCCGGCGGGCCCCGTGGCGGCGGCTCGCCGGACACGGGATATCCTGGAGCGGAACGACGGCGGAGGGGCTCGCCGTAACCGCGGCCGGGACCGGTCGCCAACGGTCCCTACCTGATGTCCGCGACACGCGCGGGCGCATCCCAGGTAGGAGAGCCATGCCCCGATACGCCACCACCCCGCCCGGTACCCCCGGCCGTCCACCGGCCGGCGGCGCCGCCCGGGCGCGCGGCGGTGCGGGCCGGCACCTTCCCGACACACTCCGAGGAGTTGGCATGCGCGGCGAGCGCCCGCCCACCACGAGCGGGTCCCGGCCCGCCGACGGCCTGCCCGTCGACCCCGACACCGCGACGCCCCCGTCCGCCGAGCCGGAGCGCGCACCGCGGCCCCGCCAGTGGGACGTGCTCGCGGTGATCGCGCTGGGCGGCGGGCTCGGCAGCGTGGCCCGCTACGAGCTCGCCCAGGCCTGGCCCACCGCGGCGGGCACCTTCCCCTGGGCCACGTTCACCATCAACGTCTCCGGCAGCCTGCTGCTCGGCGTCCTCATGGTCTTCGTCCTGGAGATCTGGCCGCCCAACCGGTTCGCCCGCCCGTTCCTGGGCGTCGGCATCCTCGGCGGGTACACCACCTTCTCCACTTACACCGTCGAGCTGCGCGGCCTGCTCGCCACCGGCCACTTCTCCGTCGCCGACGCCTACGCACTCACCAGCCTGGTCGCCGGACTGGCCGCGGTGTGGACGGGCATCGCCGCCGCCCGCCGCCTCGGGCGCCTGCCGGTGCGGCGCGGTCCGCGCCGCCGCTCCCAGGCCGGTCACACCGCCACCGCCACTGCCCGCCGCGCCGGCCGGACCGGTCCGGCCGGCGGGAGCGAGATGGCCGGCACCAGCGAGGGAGGCCCGCGATGAGCCCGCTGATCCACCGCCACCACGCGCCGCAGGAGCCCGCCCCGGCCCACCGGGCACGCCCGCCGCTGAGCGGGCCGGTGCTGCGCATGACCGTCTACCTGGGCGAGAGCGACCAGTACCGGCACCACCCCGTCTACACCGAGATCGTCCACCGGGCGCACCGCGCCGGGCTGGCCGGCGCGAGCGTCTTCCGGGGCATCGAGGGCTTCGGCGGCACCTCCCTGATCCACACCACCCGCCTGCTCGACCTCGCCGAGGACCTGCCGGTCGCCGTCGTGATCATCGACGAGGAAGTGCGGATCCGCGCCTTCCTGCCGCAGGCCGAGGAGATCCTCACCCAGGGCCTCATCACCCTCGACCCTGTCGAGGTCGTCACCCACCGTGTCGGCCCGCTCGACATCGACCGGACCGACGCCGACCGGACCGACGCCGACCGGACCGACGTCAACCGGGCCGACACCGACGCAGCCGACCAGGAAGGCAAGAACTGATGGCCGTGCTGATGGTGTTCCTCGGCGGCGTCCTCGGCGCACCCCTGCGCTACCTCATCGACAAGACCGTCCAGTCCCGCCACGACAGTGTCTTCCCCTGGGGGACCTTCCTCATCAACGTCTCCGGCGCCTTCGTGCTCGGAGCCCTCACCGGCGCCACCCACGCCCACGGCCTGCCCAGCGACGCCATGCTGCTCCTGGGCACCGGCATCTGCGGGGCGCTCACCACGTTCAGCACCTTCACCTTCGAGACCGTCCGGCTGCTGGAGGACGGCTCCCTCGCCGAGGCCGGCCTCAACGCCGTGGGCAGCCTGGCGGTCGGCCTGTCCGCCGCAGCCGCCGGCTACGCGCTGCTGACCTGGCTGTGACCAGGGCCGACAGTTCGAGTGCCCTACTGCCGGTGAGGCCGCCGGTGTGAGTCCCGGTGGGCGGGCGTGGCATGGACGGGCCGGGAGCGGGGAGACGACACGGCGTCCCGGTCGCCCACCGGTGAGCCGCCCGACCCGGCGAACACACCGCTGGGAGACTGACCCGGCCAACCGAGGAACAGGAGCCGACATGGAGTACACGGCCGATGTGGTCGAGGAGCTGACGGAGGATCACCGGACGGCGGTGCGGCTCTTCGAGGCGCTGCGGGCCCTCGCCCCCGGCGACGGGCGACGGCGCGAGGCGGCGGACGAGTTCACCATCGAGCTGGTCCGCCACTCGGTGGCCGAGGAACAGTTCCTCTACCCGGCGCTGCGCGAGGACGTGGCGGGGGGAGACACGCTCGCTGACCGGGGAGTCGCCGACCACGAGCGGATCGAGCGGCTGCTCAAGGAGCTGGAGGACGCCGATCCGGCCGATACCGGGTTCGACGACCTGGTCGGCGTGATCGCCGCCGAGCTCACGGCCCACATCGAGGACACGGAGCGGAACCTCCTGCCCGCCCTGGCCCAGGCCTGCTCGGCCGAACGTCTGGACGAGCTGGGCGACTTGGTCCGTACGGCGAAGGCACTCGCGCCCACCCGCCCGCACCCCGGCGCTCCCGACTGGAAGCTCCTGGCCGCGGGTACCTGCCTGGTCGACCGCGCACGGGACCTCCTCACCGGCCGCGGCCGGCCGTCCTGAACCGGCTCGGCCTCGACGCGGGGCACGGGTGCGCCCGCCGGGCTCCTCCCAAGAGCCCCCGGCGGGTGCCGGTGCCGGAGCAGCAGCCGATGATGCCCGCGGTGGGGCCCCGCGCCCCCCGGTACCCGATATTCGTGGGCGGTCGGCTGCCGCGGTGCCGCAGACTGGGGCCGGGTACCCGACCTACTGAAGGATGGTTTTCATGACCGACCGGCCCTTGACGCTGATGGCAGTGCACGCCCACCCGGACGACGAGGCCACCGGAACGGGGGGTGTCCTCGCGCGCTATGCGGCGGAGGGCTTTCGCACGGTCCTCGTCACCTGTACCGACGGCGGTTGCGGTGACGGTCCGGGAGGTGCCAAGCCGGGCGACCCCGGGCATGACCCGGCGGCCGTCGCCGCGGCGCGTCGTACGGAACTCGAAGCGAGCTGCGAGGTCCTGAAGGTCAGTCACCTGGAGATGCTCGGCTATGCCGACTCCGGGATGATGGGCTGGCCGGCCAATGACGCGCCCGGATCGTTCTGGAGCACGCCGGTGGACGAGGCCGCCGCCCGCCTGGGCGAGTTGATGCTGCGCTACCAGCCCGATGTGGTGGTCACCTATGACGAGAACGGGTTCTACGGACACCCTGACCACATCCAGGCGAACCGGATCACGATGGCGGCGCTGTCGCGGACCGAGATGGCGCCCAAGGTGTACTGGACGACGGCGCCGCGCTCGATGATGGCGCGCTTCGGGGAGATCATGCGCGAGTTCGGCGCCGACTGGGAGGAGCCGGACCCGGCGGAGGCCGCCGCGATGCCCGAGATCGGGCTGCCGGACGAGGAGATCACCACCTGGGTGGACACCACCGCGTTCGGCGGTCAGAAGTTCGACGCGCTGCTCGCCCACGCCAGCCAGGGCGAGAACATCTTCTTCCTGCGGATGGGCAAGGAGAGGTTCACCGAGCTGATGGGGGTGGAGACCTTCGTCCGGGTCCACGACACCACCGGCGCGGCCGTGCCCGAGAACGACCTCTTCGCCGGACTGCGCTGAGCCCCGCTCCTGCCCGCCCCCGCAGCCGTCAGGTGTGACGGTCGCGGGGCCGGGCGGGATGATCGCCGTGGTGGCCCGGCAGGGCACCGGAGAGCGGGTGTCGCGGACCCGGGCCGCCCGGCCGACAGGCTAGGTTCGTCTCCGTGACCGGCAACGACGCGGTCCTGGCGTTGGTGGTCGTCACCGCGCTGGGCTTCGACTTCACCAACGGATTCCACGACACCGGCAACGCCATGGCGACCTCGATCGTCACCGGAGCCCTCCCCCCGCGCATCGCGGTCGCCATCTCGGCGGTGCTGAACCTGGTCGGCGCGTTCCTGTCCACCGCCGTGGCGGCGACCATCGCCAGCGGTCTGGTCGACAGTCACGACGTGACCCTGACCGTCGTCTTCGCCGGCCTGACCGGCAGCATCCTGTGGAACCTGGCCACCTGGTACCTGGGGATCCCCTCCAGCTCCTCGCACGCGCTGATCGGCGGCGTCGTCGGGGCCACGATGGCGGCGGCCGGCACCTCGGCCGTCAAGTGGCAGGGCCTGGTCTCCAAGGTGATCGTGCCCGCCGCGCTGTCGCCCTTCATCGCGGGCGCGGTCGCCGCGCTCGGCACCTGGCTGGTCTACCGGCTGACCCGTGAGGTGCCCGAGCGCCGACGCGGGCACGGTTTCCGGATCGGTCAGGTCGGCTCGGCCTCGATGGTCTCGCTCGCCCACGGCACCAACGACGCGCAGAAGACCATGGGTGTCATCACCCTGGCGCTGATCGCCAACGGGACCCTGCACAGCGGCGCGAAGGCACCGGACTGGGTGATCGCCTCCTGCGCGGCGGCGATCGCGCTCGGCACCTACATCGGCGGCTGGCGGGTCATCCGGACGCTGGGCAAGGGGCTGGTCGAGATCGAGCCGCAGCAGGGCATGGCCAGCGAGTCGGCCTCCGCAGCCGTGATCCTCTCCTCCACCGACTTCGGCTACTCGCTCTCCACCACCCACGTGGCGACCGGCTCGATCCTGGGCGCGGGCGTGGCCAAGAAGGACGGCCTGGTCCGCTGGTACGTCGCCCGCCGGATGGTGGTGGCCTGGCTGCTCACCCTGCCGGCCGCGGCGCTGGTCGGCGCGGTGGCCTACTGGGCCGCGCACGGGATCGGCGGGACCACCGGAGTGGTGGTGATCTTCATGGTGCTGCTGCTGGCCTCGGCCGCGTTCTACGCCGTATCCCGCCACGCCGCCGTCACGTCGGCCAACGTCAACGCCGCGTGGACCGGCACGGTCACCCCGGCGCCCGCCACGGACGAGGTGGCCTCGTGAACCGGGGCGCGGCCGGGCAGCCCACGGCGGGATCCGGGACGGCCGCCGGCGTCGGGCCGTGTTTCAGGACCGCCGCCCGTCACCGGGGTCGGGGCGGCGGAAACGGTCCGCTCGCGCCGTCTGCCAGCCCTCTCGCATCCGGTGGAGAAGCTCGGCCCACTGACGGCGGACCTCGTCGTCCGCAGGGCGCAGGCCACGGTGGATCCGGTCGAGTTCGTCGCGCACCTCACGGCCGGTGGCGCAGGAACCCGCGAGGACGAACATCACGCCGAACAGCTCCGTGAGCATGGCGAAGACCACCCCGATGGGGCCGTACCGGGTCGCGTAGGAGCTGAACAGGCGCGGCAGGTAGACCGTGGTGGCGACGGAGTAGGCCGACGTCGCGCCCGCCGCGATGACGGTGAACGGTGTCAGGTCGCGGCGGCCGATGCGCTTGGCGGACAGCAGTCGCCCGCTCCACAGCAGGAAGAGCGCCGTCACCGGGAGCTGGCACACCGCTGCCACCAGCTCCAGGCGACCACGGCCGAGCGAGGCGTGCAGCCCGCCGAGGACAACCAGGTAGAACGCCAGGGATAGGGTCCACAGCAGCCCGTTCTTGGTGTTGCGCACGCTCAGCGGGGCGAGGTCCCAGGCCGTCTCGAAGAGCCGCTGAGCCGCCCGGGCGAAGCTCAGCGCGGAGATCAGGAGGAACAGGACACCGAGCACGCTGGTGCCCGGCTCGGCACTGACCGGGAAGGAGAAGAGATACCTGACCGCCTCCGCGCCGCCGCCGGTGAGCCCGTAGCGCTTGACGGTCCGGTCCGCCACGCTGCCGTGCCCGATCCGGTCCAGGACCGAGGCGAGCAGGACCGCCAGCGGGACCAGGGCGGTGAGCCCGCTGGAGGCCAGCGCCATCGAGCGGTCGAATCCCACCATCTTCTGGAACCGGTTCGCGACGCGCAGGGCGAAGGCCGGGCGCAGCCAGAAGGTCAGCACCCTGATGAGGCGTTCGCGCTCGAAACGTGCCGTCTGGTCCTCCGGGCCTTCCCGAGCCCCCCGTGATCCGAGCCCCGCATGATCCGAGTGAGCCTAGCGCGGTGCCGTCGGTGCACCGGTGCTCGACGCGCATCGGCCGCCCGGTGCCCCTGGCCCCGAATCCCCAGGTGATCGCGTGGTCCGCCGGCAACGGGGTAGGGGACGCGTGACGCCCCCGTCGCACGGAACCGCATCGACGCGCACGGGCGTCGCACAAGGGACGAAGGAAAAGGTGTCGCAGCCACAGCATGGGCACAAGCACCTCGGCGACTACTGGCGGGCCGTGGCGGCCGACCGCCGGGCCCGGGCCGCCGCGCGACGGTGGCGGCATACCGGTACCGAGCCGCGCTGGGCGAGCAGCGATCTTACGGCCCGGCTCGTGCTGAACCGGATCTTCGCTCCGCTCTTCCTGCTCGGCACCGTCGTCTTCGCGCTGCTCGCGGCGAACGTGCTCCCCGCGCCGAGCGCCGATCGTGCGTTCTACACCGGGCTGTCCGTGCTGTGCGCCGTGTTCACCCTCATCGCGGTGGTCGACCTGTTCGTGATCCGGCGCCGCATGGCGGAGCAGCGGCGCTGGCGGCGCTGAGCCGCCTGCCGGGCCTGCCGGGCCTGCCGCGCCTGCCGGGCCTACCGGGGCGTGGAGTGGGCGGCCTCGGGCGCGCCGGCCGAGGGCGCGCGCAGCAGTTCGCCGACGACGAAGGCGGTCACGGCACAGACGATCACCAGCGGCAGCTGGTCCGCGGCGTCCTTGCCGAGCAGCAGGGTGGCCAGGACGATCGCGGAGAGCGGCAGCCGCAGCACGGCCGCGCCCCCGGCCGCCAGACCCGCCGCCAGCGCCGGGGCGGGCCCGAAGCCGGGCACCCCCACCAGCACGGTGGCCAGCGCCGAACCGAGGAAGAGCGCGGGAAAGATCGGGCCGCCCCGCAGACTGCCCATGGACAGGAACCACCCCACCCCCTTGAGGATCACCAGCGCCAGCAGCGCGGCGACCGACCACGCGTGCGGCGTCGCGGCCAGCTGGGCGAGGGTGGCCTGACCGGACAGCACGGCCTCCTCCGAGGACC
Organism: Kitasatospora sp. NPDC008050; assembly: GCF_042957465.1. Classification (NCBI taxonomy): domain Bacteria; kingdom Bacillati; phylum Actinomycetota; class Actinomycetes; order Kitasatosporales; family Streptomycetaceae; genus Kitasatospora; species Kitasatospora sp. NPDC008050. The sequence goes on along the minus strand of NZ_JBIBIJ010000008.1, from coordinate 358,289 downwards.
GGCCGGTGGCCAGCGCGTACACGGCCGCGCAGCCGCCGACCGCCGTCGCGCAGGCGATGGTCAGCGGGACGGTACGCCGCTCCACCAGCTCGGCCAGCCGCCCGCTCAGCCGCATCAAGGGCACGACGCAGCAGGCGATCAGGACGGCGAGCGGGATGCCCCACAGGAAGTCGCCCACGGCGGGCGGGTGATCCGCCGGCACGGTCGGCAGGTTCAGCGCCCCGATCCCGAAGCCGGACCACCGGTCGAAGCCGGTGAAGACCAGCGCGCCGACGCCGCTGGCCAGCAGGCAGGGCAGCAGCAGCATGGACAGCTGCGGGCCGCCGACGCCCGCCGCCTCGATCAGCAGCACCCCCGCGACCAGCGGATTGCCGAAGATGACGGAGATCGCCGCCGCGGCACCGGAGGCCCCGAGCACGTTGCGCGCCCGCGCGGGCAGACCCGGGCGCACCCGGTCGACGCCCAGCAGGGCCAGCCCGCTGCCGAGCGCCATCAGCGGTGCCTCCGGGCCGAGGACCGCGCCGAGCGGCAGGCTCGCCAGCGCGGCCAGGAAGATCCCGGGCAGCGCCACGGGCTCGGTCGCCGCCATGCCCAGGCCATGGGCCGGGGTATGGCCGCCGCGCCCGGGCAGGCGGCTGACGACGAGCGCCACCAGGACCCCGCCCAGCAGCAGCGCGGGCAGCGGCCACCACCAGGGCGGACCGGACCAGCCCAGCCGGTGCGGAAGCCACTCCCACACCCCGTGCTGCAGCGCGTGCTCCAGGCTGACGAACCCGAAGGCGATCAGCGACACGGGCACGCCCACCACCGCGGAGAGGAGCAGCAGCCGCCGGAAGTCCCGCCCGCGCAGCAGCGCCTGCAGCTGTGCCGTCTCCGCGGCGGGTCGGCCCTGCGCCATCGTGGACCCTCCTCCGCAGCCGCCTGTGCCTGCCAGTCTGGGCGCCGCCCCGCCCACCCGGCCGTCTGCGGCCGCCGGACGGGTGAGCGGTCGGCGCACCGTTCGCCGCTCGCGGTCGCGCGGCGGAACCTGGAGTCCTGCGGCGTCGGTGCGGCCACCGGGGCGGAGCGCTGAGAGGAGTGGGCGATGTCCGTGTGGCGGTTGCGGGACTTCCACGACGACGACCTCGACCAGGCGATCCAGCTGTGGGACCAGGGCCGGCACAGTGACCTGTCCACCCCGGTGTTCCCGGTCTCCGAGGTCATGGTGTCGGCCCGCGGCGGCCACCCGGCCGTGGTCGCCCTGGTCGGCGGGGAACTGGTGGGCATGGCCGTGGCCCGGGTCGAGGCCGAACGGGGCTGGATCCTGCTGATCGCGCTGCACGGATCCTGGCGCCACCGGGGCCTGGGCAGTGCGCTGATCGCGGAGATCGAGCGACGGCTGCGCGGCTCGGGCGTGCGTCGCATCGGTGCTGTGCTGGAGCCGGGGTCAACCGGGACGACCGCGCTGGAGCACTCCGGCTACCGCCGGGTGGACGGGCTGGTCTACTACGAGAAGCTGGAACACCTGGGGCCCGGGGACGCCGGCCTGCTGGCCGAACTCGGCGGACGGGTCATGCCCGGCGGCATGTGGGATCAGCTCGCCGGGATGCGGGAGGCCAAGGAGGCCATCGAGAAACGCATCGTGCTGCCGCTGGCCGAGCCCGAGGTCGCCGAGCGCTACGGGGTGACGCTGCCGAAGGCCGTGATCCTCTTCGGACCGCCGGGCACGGGGAAGACGAGTTTCGCGAAGGCGGTCGCCTCGCGCCTGCGCTGGCCCTTCGTCGAGCTGTTCCCCTCGCGGATGGCCGCCGGGCCGGGCGGGCTGGCCGCCTCGCTGCGCGAGGCCTTCGCCGATCTCGCCGAGCTGGAGAGCGTGCTGCTGTTCATCGACGAGGTCGAGGAGATCGCCGGCGCCCGCTCGGGCACCGCGGTCGACCCCGGCCACGGCGTCACCAACGAACTGCTCAAGCTCATCCCCACCTTCCGCGACGACGACAACCGGCTGCTGGTCTGCGCCACCAACTCGCTGCGCACCCTGGACGCGGCCTTCCTGCGGCCCGGGCGGTTCGACTACATCCTGCCCGTCGGCCCTCCTGACGCCGAGGCGCGCGCCGAGATCTGGCGCCGCTACCTGGGGCCGGCCGCCGAGCGGGTCGACCTCGACCAACTGGTCCCGGCGAGCGAGATGTTCACCCCGGCCGACATCGAGTCGGCCGCCCGTAAGGGCGCCCAACGCGCGTTCGAGCGCGAGGTCACCCAGCGCACGGGCGTCCTGGCCGGCACCGAGGACTACCTGAGCGCGATCGCGGACACCCGCCCCACCCTGACCGAGCAGGCCCTCGCCCGCTTCCGCGAGGACATCGAGCAGCACGTCCGCACCTGAGCACGCGGTCGACGGCGCCGACTCAGCCGGCGGGCAGCCACAGGGGTGCGCTGGTCGGGCTTTCGCGTCCGGCGCGGTCGACGGCGGTGGCCGCGTACCAGGCGCCCGGGGTTCCGGGCGGTGGCCGGTGGCGGTCGGTGGTGAGGGCCGGCAGCAGGGCCGTCAGGCGGGCGGGGTCGGCGGGCGGGGTGGCTCCGGGGTCGCTGTCGTAGCGGTAGAGGGCGTACTGGAACGGCTGGGGGGTGCGCCCGGTCCCGGGGCACGGTGCGATCCGCAGCCCGTGCAGGCCGGCGGTGGGCCACAGCAGGGGCGGCCCGGGCGGGGTGGCGTGCGCGAGGCGGGGGAGCAGCGGGTTGAGGGCCGGGCGTGCCCAGTGGTCGGCGGCCAGCCTCCTGATCGCGCCGATCCGGTCGATCTGGACGCTGCGGGCGCTGAAGAAGATGTCGCCGCCGATGGCGGGCAGGGTGGCGTTGAGGGCGAGGTGCCGGGAGAGCTCGGCGGGGTCCTGCCAGGCGGCGGGACGTTCGGGCGCGCCGGGGCGGGAGGCGGACTGGCCGATCCACAGCTGCGTGTCGGTGCCGGCGGTCTGCGCGGCCCACCAGGGTGCGAGAGCCGCGTAGTCGGCGAGGGCGTAACCGAGGTACCAGTAGAGCTGGGGCGCGATGTAGTCGACCCAGCCCTTGCGCACCCAGCCGCGGGTGTCGCAGTACTGCTGGTCGTAGCTCTGCAGGGCGGCGGTGGCGGAGCCGCGCGGGTCGGACGTCTTGTTGCGCCAGACGCCGAAGGGGCTGATGCCGTAGATCACCTCGGGGCGGGCGGCCCGCACCAGGTCGCGGGTCTGCTGGACCATCAGGTCGATGTTGTTGCGGCGCCAGGTGGCCCGCCGGGTGAAGCCCTTTCCGTGGGCGGCGAACGCCGCGGCGTCGGGGAAGTCGTGCCGGCCGGGATACGGGTAGAAGTAGTCGTCGAAGTGGACGCCGTCGATGTCGTAGCGGACCACGGCGTCCATGATCGCCCGCTGGACGAACTCACGGACGGCGGGGATGCCGGGGTTGTAGTAGATCTCGCCGTTGTAGACGACCGCCCAGTCGGGGTTGCGGCGGGCTGGGTGGCCGGGGACCAGCTCGGCCCGGTCCGGTTGGATCGCGACCCGGAACGGGTTGAACCACGCGTGGAACAGGAGCCCGCGCTCATGGGTGGCCCGGACCATGAAACCCAGTGGATCCCAGCCCGGGTCCTGGCCCTGAGTGCCCGTCAGCCACTGCGACCACGGCTCGAACGGTGAGGGCCACAGCGCGTCCGCGGTCGGACGGACCTGCACGAACACCGCGTTGAACCCGATCGCGCGGGCCTCGTCGAGCAGGGCGAGGTAGTCGGCCCGGAGCTGCTCCGCGCTCAGCCCGCGATGCCGTGGCCAGTCGATGTTGTCCAGGGAGGAGATCCACAGCCCCCGCAGCTGGCGCTTCACGGCGCCGCCGGCGTCGGGCTGCTGCCCGAGGGCTCCGGCGAGGCGGATCGCCGCGGCAGCGGGGCGCGTGGTGACGGCGGTGGTGACGGCCGTGGTGAGCGCTGCTCCCAGCCCGGCCAGCACGGCCCGGCGAGCGGTGGGGCGACCGGTGGGGCGACGGTGCGGCAGGTCCACGCGGGTGCTCCTCACTGGAGGGGACGGGAGGGTGAGGAGCACCCGCGTGGGTGCCCTGATCAGGTGGTCCCCGATCAGGTGGTCTTGGTGCGCTGGTCGCGCTGCTGGCGCCAGGCGGCCATGCCGCCGTAGATGCGCATCCGGGCGCGGGCCACCGCGCCGATCGGGCGGTGGACCTGGAGGGCGTGGGCGATGCTGAAGGTGAGTTCCTCGGCGAGCTGGTTGCGCTCGGCGGTCCGGAACTCCTGCTGGGAGATCGTGACGGTGGCGACCTTCACGAGCGGTGCCTTCTCCTCGCTCCATCGGACAGCGATGTCCTCGACGGGCATGGTGTCGGGGTCGGTGCGGACCTGGACCATGAAGTCGAAGGTGGCCTCGGTCTGGGAGAGGTGCTCCTGGAGGTGGTCGCTGAGGTAGTAGTCGTCGTGCTTCTCGCGCTTGGGACTGGTGTAGGTCGAGGTGGGCAGGAGGACGTACTTGACGACCTGGTCGGGGCCCAGCAGGGAGGCGGTGTTGCTCCAGTAGGGGATGTCGGCGGGGGAGGTGGGGGTGATGACCGCCTTGGCCAGGCCCGCGACGACGTGTGGGTGGGTGGGGAGCATCTTGGCGGCGAACTTGGCCTGGCCGAGGGTGATGACGCCGTGGAACAGCTTGACCGTGCCGAGGGGGATGGCCGGGGTGTTGAGCAGGATGAAGTCCTGGGTGGTGGGCTCGTCGCTCTCGGGGATGCGCTCGCCGGGCACGTCGTGCAGCTTGATGGCCGCCCCGCGCAGGTCCTTCACGCCGTCGGACTGCGGCTTGCCGTTGCCACTGGAGAAGCGCAGCCAGCCCTCGTAGCTGCGCGGCTGGGCGAAGACGCCGATGGCGAGCGCGGGCGGCAGGTCGGGTTCGACGGCGAAGGTGATCTTCACCAGTCCGGTGTGCTTGGCGTGGGCGGCGCGACCCGTGGCACCCGGCGGGAAGTCGTGCTCCTGCTGGTGGTGCATGGCCTCGATCATCTCGGCCACGAGTTGGTCCTCGTTCGGCTCAAGTGTCTCGTACGGGGTGAGCGTGCTCATGGGTGTCCTTGCGGGGGAGAGGTGTGGGGGCTGCGCGGCCGGGCCGGCCGGTAGGTGTGCCGCCCGCCTAGCGATACCAGGCTGGGGGACGCGGAGTTGGGGGCGCCACGCGAAGGGGTCCGCCATGCAGCCGGGTGGCCCATCCGCGGTTCCGACGGGGTGGGACCGCTTGGACCACCGGGCGGGCCGACCCCCAGGCGACTACGTATGGTGCTCATAAAGTCACAATTCGTGAGCGGTGCTCTGGCGTGCGGCCGCGGCCGTGTCGCTCGACTGAAACGGAGACGGCATGGCACAGCGCAGACGCCACCGGTCCCGCGGCGGCTTCGCCGCGGTGATCGGGCTGGCGCTCATCGGCATGACGGCGGGCTGGGGAGGAGGTGCGGCACTGGCCCTCCCCGCGCGGGGTGCGGTCGCTGCCAGGACCGCCGTGGCCCTGTCCGCGGACGGTGCGCAGACGAAGTCCGGGACCCGGGCCCTGACCTGCCAGCCGGTGCCGCTCTGGGCCAACAGCGGCGGTGGCAACGACCACCTCTTCGAGTACAGCCCGACCGGTACGCAGCTGGCCAGCGTGCCGTTGGCGCGCGACTACGGGGACATCGCCTGGAGTGCCGACGGCACCACGCTGTACGGGGTGACCTGGCAGGCCAGCCCGCCGGTGCTGTACACGATCAACCCGACCACCGGCGCGGAGACGGCCTCGGTGGTGATCACCGGTCCGGCCGCAGCCGTCGGATCCGCCTTCAACGCGCTGAGCGCCCGGCCTGACGGCAGCCTGCTGATCGGGTCGTTCCTCTCGAACGAGATCTGGACGGTCAACCCGACCACCGGGGTGAGCACGCTGTTCGGTGCCTCCTACCCCGCCACACTCGTCTCCTCGGGCGACTTCGTCACCCTGCCCGACGGCGACATCCTCGGGGCCGCGTTCGACTCGTTCTTCCAGAACCCGACCTCCTACTTCCGCATCCACCCGGACAACACGATCACCGAGATCGGCAGCGTGCCGGGCTCCACGTACGGTCTGGCCCAGTCGGGCGGCAACGTCTACGTCTTCCGCGCGAACGGCACCATCGAGACGTTGAACTCGATCCCGACCGCCTCCTCGACCGCGACAATCCCCACCACCGTCGTCGCCAACACGGGGAACTCCTTCTACGGCGCCTCCGCCACGCAGGACAGCGGGAACTGCAACCTGCCGGCCGGCACCTCCTACACCGTGGCGAAGTCGGTCTCCCCGACCGGCCCGGTGAACCAGGGGGCGGTCCTCACCTACACCGAGACCGTCACCAACACCGGCACCAACCCCGCCACCGCCGCGGGCTTCAGTGACGACCTGTCGGCCGTGTTGACCGACGGCACGATCGTGCCCGGCTCCGTCACCGCCAGCTCCGGAACCGCCGGCGTGAGTGGGAACACCCTGACCTGGTCGGGCACGCTCACCGCACCGCCCGCCGCCGGGTCCACCGTGACGGTGACCTACCAGGTGCGGGTCAACAACCCCGACACCGGCAACTTCACGCTGACCAACGACGTCGCTCCCACCATCGCCGGCGGCACCTGCGCGACCACCACTGGCTGCACCACCACCGTGCTGGTCACCGCCCCCGCCCCCGCGATCACCAAGAAGGCCGCCGAAGCCTCGTTCGTCGCGGGCCAGACGATCCACTACACCTACACCGTGACGAACAACGCCCCGGTGCCGCTGACGAACGTCGCGGTCACCGACACCGGCCCCGGCACGCCGGCCGTCACCTGCCCGGAGGCCACCCTCGCGCCCGGCGCCTCCGAGGACTGCGCCGCCACCTACACCGCGACCGCCGCCGACGCCACGGCCGGGAAGATCGTCGACACCGCGAACCTCACCGGCACCATCGCGGGCCAGAGCGTGACCGCCACCAGCAACCAGGTCACCGTCCCGCTGCGCGCCCTGACCATCACCAAGTCGGCCGTCCAGCCGAACTTCCAGGCCCCGGGCGAGACGATCAACTACACGTACACGGTCACCAACACCGGCCAGATCCCGCTGACCAACGTCACGGTGACCGACCTGACGCCCGGCGTCACCGTCTCGGGCTGCGGCACCAACCAGCTCGCGCCCGGCCAGTCCACCACCTGCCAGGCCACCTACACCACCACCGCGGCCGACGTCACGGCCAAGAGCATCCCCGACCAGGGCCAGGCCACCGGTACCGACACCGGCGGCCAGACGGTCACGACCACCAGCAACAAGGTCGTCACGCCCCTGGTGGCCATCGCGGTGACCAAGAAGGCCGCCCAGGACCAGTTCACCGCCGCCGGACAGACCATCAGCTACACCTACACGGTGACCAACAACGGCGCCCAGCCGCTGACCGGCATCACCGTGGTGGACAACGGCCCCGGCACCCCGACCGTCAGCTGCCCGGCCGGTCCGCTCGCCCCCGGCGCCTCGGTCGACTGCACCGCGACCTACACCACCACCGACGCCGACGTGGCCGCCGGCAAGGTGGTGGACACCGCGCAGGTGACCGGCACCACCCCGAACGGCCAGAACCTGACCTCCACCAGCAACACGGTGACGGTGCCGTACGCCGGCCTGAAGATCGTCAAGGCCGTCCAGGAGACCGCCTACTCCGCCGCCGGACAGGCCCTGCACTACACCTTCACCGTCACCAACACCGGTAACCTGCCGCTGAGTTCACTCGCCGTCACGGATGCGGCGCCGGGCAGCCCGGCCGTCACGTGCCCGGTCACCACCCTGGCGCCGGGTGCCTCCACCACCTGCACCGCCACCTACACCACCACCGCGGCCGACGTCACGGCCGGGAAGATCACCGACACCGCCACCGCCGCCGGCACCACCCCCGACGGCACCGGTGTCACCGCCACCAGCAACACCCTCACCGTCGTGGCCTGCACCCCCTGCGAGGACCACGACCACGGCGGCTGCCCCGGACAGCCCGGTGACGGCGACGGCCACCACCCCGGCGGGGATCACGGCCGGCCTCCCGGTGACGGGGACGGAAAGCACCCCGCCCCCGGCCCGGCGACCGAGCCCGGTGGCCACCATGAGAGCGGTCACGGGCACGAGCCCGGCGCCGTGCCGGCCGTCCAGCCCGTCGCCCAGCTCGGCAGCGGTCCCGGGGTGCCCGAGGCGCCCCACGCCTCGGACCACGGCCACGGCGGCGCCCTTGCCACCACCGGCGCCCAGGTGATCGCCGCCGGCACCGCCGCGGTCGCGCTCCTGGCGCTGGGCTCGCTCATCGTCCGGTCCACCAGGGCCCGCAGGCGTCCGGGCGGCGGGCAGCGTTAGGCCCGTGTCGCTCAGCTGAAGGGCGGGCCCCTGGCCCGTGTGCGGCCCGCGAACCCACGGTTCGCGGGCCGCACGCCTGGGTCAGGGTGCCCCGGCTCCCGTGCGGGCCCCGGACGGGCACTGGTCGAGGACGGTGGCCACCGCCGCGAGCAGCGCGCTGCGCGCGGCCCGGGGCGTGGCGAAGCGGCTGTGGTTCATCGCGCCGTGGCGCAGGATCAGCAGGGTGTCGGCCGCGCCCTCGGCGTCCGGGTGGCCGGCGGCGGTGAGCAGCTCCACGAGCTGGGCGCGGAACCAGTCCATGTGCTCCTGGATCGCCTGGCTGACCGGGTGCCCCGGGTCCGGGTAGTCGGCGGCGGCGTTGATGAACGGGCAGCCGCGGAAGCCCGGTTCGCAGAACTGCTCCGCGATCCCCTCGAACAGGGCCGCCACGGCCTCCCGCGGCGGGCGCGCCGCCACCGCCGCCGCGGCGGCCTCGCGGAAGAGCCGGTCGTGCTCGCGCACATAGGCGAGCACCACCTCGTCCTTGGAGGGGAAGTGCCGGTAGAAGGTCGCATTCGCCACCGCCGACTCGCGGATCAGCTGGTCGATGCCCACGCCCCGCACTCCCTGGGCGTAGAAGAGCCTCATCGCCGCGGCCAGGATCCGCTCGCGCGGTGCTCCGGGAACGTTCGTCGTCATGACTCGACGCTAGCAGAAGTATCGTTCTACCTTCGTGGAGAGATCGATACTTCTATCGGGATGGCGGACCACTCCGCCGACTGTTCACCCCCCAGGCCCTGCTGGTCACTCCAGCAGGCCGCGCCGCATCGCCTCCGCCACCGCGGCGGCCCGGTCGGAGACGCCGAGCTTCTCGTAGAGCCGCTGGGTGTGCGTCTTGACCGTGCTCGCGCCCAGGTACAGCTCGGCGGCGAGCTGCGGGATGCTCTGACCCTGGGCGAAGCCGCGCAGCACCTGGCGTTCGCGTTCGGTGAGCACCACCGTCTCGCGGTCGGCGCGGATACGGATCTCGTCGACCAGGCCGCCGGTCAGGTCCTCGGCCACCACCTGCTTGCCGCGGGCCACCTTGAGCACGGCCTCGACGATCTCGGAGCGCTTGGCGTCCTTCGCCAGGTAGCCGCTGGCGCCCTCCTCCAGCGCCCGGAACACCACGGCGCTGTCGGTGGTGGCCGACAGCAGCAGGGTGCGGGTGGGGAGTTTGTCGCGGACGACCGCGTGGATGACGGCGATACCGTCGAGTTCGGGGATCCGGTAGTCGATCAGGGCCACGTCCGGGCGCAGTTCACGGATCGCCGCGAGCGCCGCCTGCCCGTCGCCCACCTCGGCCAGCACGGTGATCTGCCCGCTCAGTTGCAGGCCGCGGGCGATGCCCTCGCGGTAGACCGGGTGGTCGTCGGCCACCACCACCGTCACCTGGGTAGGGGGAGTGGACACCCTGACACCGCCTTCCGCCTCGTGGCATCCGTGGCCTTCACGATAGGCAGGTTCACGGCCACCCCGCTTCCCGGCGGGGTGGCCGCCTCTAGCCGCCCGGTGGGTCCCACCGGGCGGCCAGCAGGCTGGCGTCGTCGAGGTGCCCGGTCAGCCGCGAGGCCCGCAGCAGGGCCGCCGCCAGCACCTCGGGATCGCTGTGCCGGTGCGCGCCGACCGTCTCGCAGGCCAGCGCCAGCCCCGCGTCCAGATCGATCTGCGGTCCTTCCACCAGCCCGTCGGTGAGCAGCACCAGGCAGCACACCGTGGCGAGCGAGTGCTGCACGGTGGGGTAGTCGGCGCTGGGCAGGACGCCCAGGGGCGGCCCCGGCGGTGGGGCGAGCAGGCGGGTGGCGCCGTCCGTGTGGCCGAGGATGCCCGGCACGTGGCCGGCGGTGGCCGCGCTCAGCATGTTGCGGGCGGGGTCGATCACCAGGTAGGTGCAGGTGGCGAAGTAGCTGCCGCCCAGCGCGCAGAGCAGTTCGTTGGTGGCGGCCAGCACCTGCCCCGGGCTCGGCTCGGTCTGCGCGTAGGCGCGCAGGGCGGTGCGGACCGGGCCCATGGTCGCGGCCGCCTGCACGTCGTGGCCCTCGACGTCGCCGATGCTCAGGCCGTAGCGGCCGTCGGGCAGCAGGAAGGCGTCGTACCAGTCGCCGCCGACCGCGATGCCGTCGCCGGCGGGCGTGTAGCGCGCGGCCAGCCGCAGCCCGGGCAGCTGGGGCAACTCCTCGGGCATCAGGACGTGCTGCACGGCCTGCGCGAGGTCGATCCGCTGCTGCACCAGGGCCGAGCGCTCCAGCGCCTGGCCGGTCAGGCCGGCCAGCGCCAGCAGCAGGGTGCGCTCCTCGGGCCGGAAGCTGTGCTGTTCGGCGTAGCCCAGGATCAGCGCGCCCGGCAGCCGGTCGCCGCGCCACAGCGGCAGCATCGCCCAGGACCGGGCGGCGGTCACGGCCAGCAGGTCGTAGGGGTCGCCCTCGCTCAGCGCCCGGAACTCCTCGTGCGAGCGGACGAAGTACGGCACGCCGTTGCGGATCACCTGGGAGGCCGGCACGGCCGAGTCCACCGGGAGCCCGTCCATCGCCTCGCCCGCCCGCGCTCCGGCGCCGGAGGTGGCCAGTGGCCGCAGCAGCCCGTTCTCCGGGATCAGCACCAGGGCGCCGATCGCCCCGAGCCCCTGGTGGAAGCGGTCGGTGACGGCCGAGGCGACGTCGCCCGCGGTGGAGGCCGACAGCAGCGCGGTGGCCACCTCCTCGATCTGCGCCGAGCGCTCCGCCTCGGCCGCCAGCCGCTCCTCCAGGGCGCTGCGACGGGTCGTCTCGTCGGTGATGTCCCGGGTGACGCCGATCAGCCAGCGGTGCGGCGGCCGGCCCAGCTGGTGGACCCGGGCGTCGACCCGCATCCAGCGGCGGCGCCCGGCGTCGTCCGTCATCGCGAACCGGGTCCCGAAGACACCGTCACCGTCCAGGGCCGCCCGGGCGAAGGTGGGCGCGATCGTGTCCTGGTGCTCGGGCGCGAACGCCGCCAGTAACTGGTCGCGGATGTGGGAGCGCTGCGATCGCAGGCCGAAGAGCTCGTCCGAACCGGCGAACCAGCGGTCCTCCCCGGTGGCCAGGTCGATGCTCCAGGCGGCCATCGAGGCGATCTCCAGCGCCAGGCGCAGCTGCAGCCGCCGCTCGGCGACCTCCTCGGTCACCTCGTCCACCTCGGCCACGCACAGGCCCGGCGTGGCGGTGGCCCGAACGTTGAGCAGCAGCGTCCGTCCGCCGGCGGCACCGGTCGGCACGGCGAGCAGTCGACCGGCCACGGCGCCCCGGCCCTGGCTGCGGGCGTGCTCCACGGTGGCGCGCGCCGCGTCGCGTACGGCGGCGGGCAGGCGCTCGGTCCACACGAAGCCGTCCGGGGTGTCGGGGCCCGGCCCGAGCAGCGCGGCCCACTGCTGGTTCGCGGCGCGTTCGCGTCCGGTCGCGTCGAGCACCGCGAGGCCGGTGGGGGCGGACTCGAAGGCCAGCGCCGCCAACGCGGCGCGGGCCGGACCGGTCGGCTGCTCGCCGCGTTGTGCGGCGGCGCCTTCGGCGTGGGCCGGCTCTTCCGGCGTCCGGCTCATCGGGTACCTCTCGACGGGCGAGTCGGGGGGTGGGGCGACGGTGTTCTCGGTGCTGCGCCGGTCGTGGCGGTGAGCGGTGTCCTTCCGCCAGGCTGGCACACGGTCGCGCCCCGGCTCGGGCCGGAGGACGGACGGCTGCGCCATTCGGTGGACACGGGGCCCACAGGTCAGCTGCGCGCGTGCTGCTCCGTCGCCAGGTCCTGAGCCAGCTCCTGGGTCGGGTCCTGGGGCGGCGCCAGGCTCGGGTCCTGGGGTGGCACCAGCAGGACCGGGCCGGTGCAGTGCCGCACGCAGTAGCGGCTCACCGAGCCCTTCAGCAGCCGGTGCACCGGTCCGTGCGGGCAGCCGCCCAGCACCAGCAGCACGTCCTCCCCCCGGGCCGCGCTGACCAGCAGCGGGGCGACCGACCCGAGCGCTGCGGTGGGTGTGCAGGACAGGTCGTCCGGCAGGCCGCCGACGGCGCGGTCGCAGCACGCCATCAGCTTCCGGTAGGCCTGGTCGTGCAGCTGCCTGGCCATCGGGCCCTCCGGCGGCCACCGCCGGTCGACGTAGTCGCCCTGGACGGAGGAGTAGATGATGACCGGCTCGAACTCGGCGTGGTGGCGGCGGGCCTCCTCGGCGGCCTGCCGCAGCGCGGGCAGGCAGTCCTTCGAACCGTCGACGCCGACGACAACGCGGGTGATGGTGCTGCTCATTGCTCTTCCACTTCCGTTCGGTCGGGGTTTCTCGCGGGCCGGGCCCGGGCCTACCGAAGCCTCATGGGCACCGGCAGCTCGCGAATGGAGCTGCGTGTCGCGGTACGGTCGCTGCCCGGGGCCGGCGTGGCGTGCTCATCCGGAGTCACCACCAGCACCGGGCACTTGGCGTGCTTGAGGCAGTGCCGGCGGGCCGAACGGTGGCGCAGGTGGTAGCCGCGGCGGTGGCCGCCGACGCCCACCACGAGCATGTCGGTGGGCCGTCGCGAGCAGGCGACCAGGGCCGGTCCCGGCTGGGCCCGCAGCACCCGGGGGCAGATGTCCAGGCTCTCCGGGATCTGCGCGAGGACGGTGTCGCAGGCGGCCGCGAGACGCTCCTCGGCCTCCTGCTCCGAGCGCCGGCACACGTCCGCGAAGGCCGGGAACGGGCTCGGCTGCGAGGAGGGCAGCACCTCGCCGCCCGGCAGCTCCCAGGCCAGGACCGGACAGAGCACGGCGCGGTGGCGGATCGCCTCGTAGGCGGCCTGCTTCAGTGCGGCCAGGCTGCCCTGGGAGCCGTCCACCCCGACCACCACGCGCTTCACGAGTACCGACATCCTGCTCTCCCAACCTAGAGGTCCTGCCATCGACGGGCCCCGGGACTGTCGTCGTCCGCGGGGTCACTCACCACGCTAGGAGCCGCGAGGGCCGGGGTCTGTCCGACGATCGGCCGATCCGCCAGGGGAGGTGGGGTCCGCTGAGTCCGCTCCGGATCGGGTCGACGCCTGCCCGGGATCGGGCGCCCGCACGCGGTTGCCGAGCGGGCCGTGCAGCGGGCCGCGCACCGGGGTGAACTGCCCGTGGTGCCGGTGGCGTCGGCCTTCCGCCCACAGATGCCCTTCGCTGTCCTGCTGCCCGTCCGCCCGCCGGCCTCCACCGCCCGGCCCACCGGTCGGGGGACCTGGGAGCAGACCCGGCCCTCCTAGCGTTGGCCGTGTCCGCTCGTCAGCGCCGAGTGCCGGTGGAGTCCGGCCCGGCCGCGTCCGAGCGGATGCCGACAGCGAAGAAGGAAGGTGGCAGCCATGTCCAGGACGGTGCGACAGGTGATCGTCGGAGTCGACGGATCGGCCGGGAGCCTGGCGGCCCTGCGCCTAGGAGCGCAGGAGGCCGAGCGGCACGGCGTGCCGCTGCGGCCGGTGCTGGCCCTGGTGCCGCCCGGCGGCGAGGCCGCCGAGGCGCGCTGGCCCTCGCCGCCGGAGTACCGGCGGATCTGGACCGAGGCGGCCGGCAGCACGCTGGCCGAGGCCTGCGCCCAGGCCGTCGGCGAGCGCGGCGACGGCCTGGCGGTCGAGCCGGAGGTGGTCCGGGGCAGCCCGGGCCCGGTCCTGGTCGACTGTGCGGCCGACAGTGCCGACCTGCTGGTACTGGGGGAGGGCGGCCACGGCCTGCGGCCGCACCGGCACTCGGTCGGCCGGTACTGCCTGAAGCACGCGCACTGCCCGGTCCTGCTCGTCCACCCCACGGACACCGACGTCGCGGTGCCACCGGGGCAGGGTCGGCCGGCGGAAGGGCGGCGGCGATGACCGCCGAGACCGCGTGCGCCGTCGACTGCTCCCAGGAACGCCGGATCGTGGTCGGCGTGGACGGTTCGCCGCCCTCGCGCCGTGCGCTGCGCTGGGCGCTGGACCAGGCGCGGTTGACCGGGGCCGTCCTGGAGGCGGTGACCTGCTGGATCTACCCGACGATGTACGGGGTGGTCACGCTTCGACCGGAGTCCCGTTGCGACCGGGAGGCGGGGCGGACACTGGCCCGGGCCGTCGCGGAGGTGGCCGGGGACCGGCCGCCGGTCGTGGTCCGGCAGAGCGTGCTGCTGGGCCACGCCGCCGAGGAGCTGCTGGCCCGGGCCCACGGCGCCGACCTGCTGGTCCTGGGCGGCAGCCGGGGCCGGCACGCTTTCGCCGGTGCGCCGGCGGGGCCGGTGGGCCGGTACTGCCTGAATCACGCCCGCTGCCCCGTGGTTGTGGTTCCCGCACCCGGGAGCTGATGACCGGTCAGTGACCCGTTCCGACGAGGCGGACCTGGTACGCGTCACGCGTACCGGGTCCGCTCGCGTGCGGCGGGCCGGCCGCTCGCGGGTCGGCCGGGGCCGGCTCGGTGGCGCGCAGGGCGGTGATCGCCCAGATGCCCACCAGCGCGCGGCCCAACGCCCCCAGTACCCCGGTCTCGGGGAGGACCACTGCGGTGCGGGCGGTCGTGGCGGGGCGGCGTGACGGGGCCCGGGCCGTCTGCTGGCAGACGGCCCGGGCCCACGGTCGCGGTGCGGATCAACCCCGGCGGGCGGCGCGGCCGCCGCCGGAGCCCGGCTCGCCCGCGCCGCGCACCATGCGGGTCGCGATCAGGGCGAGCACGCAGGTCAGGGCGCCGACGATCACGTTGTTCCAGATCATGCCGGCCGAGGCGTGGTGGCCCGCCGTGGCGATCCACGGGGAGACGATCAGCCAGAGGCCGGCCGGTGCCGTGGCCCAGGTCAGACCGAGCATCCGGGCGGGTGCCACGGTCAGCCCGATCCCGAGAGCGGCGACCCCGAGGCCGACGATCAGGTTGCAGGCGGTCAGCTCGGGGCTGGTGGCGTTGAAGTGCACCACCCACGCCGAGATCGCCAGGTAGAGGCCGGTCAGGAAGACCAGCCCGTCGACAGCTACTCCCTGCGGCCCGTCCAGCATGCGCGCGTACCGGGCCCGCATCTCCGACACGTCGGGGTGGGTGGAGAGGTCACTCGTGTGGTGTGAGACGTCGGCCATGCGACTCGCCTCCTTCGGTTCTGTACATCGGAGTTGATGGCCAGTGGGCGGTCCTGGACCGTCCCGCGGCGGCGGACCCGGGTGCAGCATGTCCACCGCCACGACCGACCCTAGGACGCCGCACCCGGGGCCCGGATCGGCCGATCGGCCGATCGACCGGGGGAGGACGGCACCCAGGGCCTCAGGTCGCCGCCGCGTGCGGTGGCCCGGCGGCCCCCTACGAGCGGGTGCAGATCCACGGCCGGGCGGTTCGATTCGTGCAGGGCCGGCAGGCCGTCCATCACCTGGCCGGCCGCCACCCCGGCGCCCGCGCCGGCCGGCGCCCGCAGCCTGCCGTGCTCGGGGACCAGGACCACCGCGCCGATCGCGTCCACGCCCATCGGCAGCCGCGGTCCGCGCCGGGCCACCAGAGGCTGGGGGAGGACGTCATCCGTGGTGCGCTCCTTCGTTTCGGCCGGGTCGGCAGCTGACGCGCTGCTCGGCGTGGGTCGCGCCCGCGCGTCGCGGCGGGTCGTCCTCCGCCCGCTGGTTGTGGCGCAGGGTGCGTTGGCCGGCCAGCACCGTCAGCAGCGCGGACAACGCGCAGCCGATGGGCACCACGAAGGCGTGGCCGGCACCCAGGTGGACCACGGCCCAGCCGCCCACCACGGAGCCGGCGGCCAGGCCGATGCTCAGGCCGGAGAGCAGCAGGGTGAGCCCCTCGTTGCGTCGGGAGGCCGGCACCAGCCGCTGCACCAGCAGGTTCGCCGTGATCATGGTGGGCGAGATGCACGCCCCGGTCAGCAGCAGCACGGCTGCCAGGGTGAGCAGGCTGTGCACGAACACCAGCGGCACCGTGCTCAGGGTGAGCACCGCGAAGCCCGTCAGCAGCCGCACCGGCAGCGCGGACCGGGGATGCAGGGCGCCCACCACCAGACCGGCCAGGCAGCTGGTGACGCCGTAGCAGGCCAGTGCGTAGGAGGCCGCGGCCGGGTGCCCGCGTTCGGTGGCGAAGGCCACCGTGATCACCTCGGTCGAGCTGAAGATGCTCCCGAAGGTGATGAAGGAGAGCACCAGCACCTGTAGGCCGTGGTTGCGGGCCACCGATCCCGCCCGTCCTTCCGTCGTGGGCCGGGCCACGGGCTCGGGCTCGGTGCGGCGCTGGGCGGTGACGGCCCAGACGCCGACCAGGGCGAAGAGCATCGCGCAGAGCAGGCCCGCTTCGGGGAAGACGAGCGTGGCGAGGGTCAGGGCGCAGATCGGGCCGGCGATGAAGGTGAGTTCGTCGGAGACCGACTCGACGGAGAAGGCGGTGTGCAGTCTCGGGTCGCCCCGGTAGAGCGCGGTCCAGCGGGACCGGATCATCCCGGCGACATCGGGCATCGTGCCGGCCACGGCCACGCAGGGAAAGGCCGTCCAGGCCGGTGCGCCCGACCAGTTGCACCCGGCCAGGACGGCGAGGGCGGTCAGCGCGAGGGCGAGGGCGGGCCGGGCGGCCCGGCGCTGTCCGTGCCGGTCGGCCTGCCGGGAGACCAGCGGTGCCAGCAGCGCGCAGGCGAGGGAGTAGGTGGCGCACTCGGCGCTGGCCAGGGCGTAGTCGCCGGTGCGCTGGGTGACCATGGCGAGGATGGCGATGCCGGTCATCGCGCGTGGCGCCCGAGCGATCAGGCCCGCGGCGACCAGCGGCTTGGTGCCGGGGTGGGTGAACAGGTCGCGGTAGGGGCGGAACACGGGCACTCCAGACGCGGGCTGGTGGCGGTGGGGGCTGCCCGGAGGGCCGACGGCACCGGCGCAGGGCCGGGCGGCGCGCCTCGGGTGCCCACAACGGGCAGCGCACGGGCGGCAGTTCGGTCAAGCCTGGCACCCGGAGTGCCCCGCGCGGGTCGGCGGAACGGCCCGCTGGGCGGCTGATCCCCGCACCACCGATCGGGGGACGGCCGGGTTGCTCGGGGTCCGTCCCGGTGCCGCCTTCCGGCCCTGGTGCGGTGGCGCGTACACTTGTGTCATCAGTTGATGTCATCATCTGCTGACATCGTTTGATGACAGAGGAGGAGCGCCATGGAAACGCGTCTCGCACACGCCACGCCGCGCGAGCGGGCACTGGTGCCGGTGCTCGTGTTCCTGGGCATGGTGGTCGCGGTGATCAGCAGCCTGGGCGCACCGCTGGTTCCGCGCATCGCCCAGGCCGACAAGGTGTCGCTGGCCGACGCCCAGTGGTCGCTGACCATCGTGATGCTGGTCGGAGCGGTCGCCACGCCCACCGTCGGACGGCTGGGCGACGGGCCCCGGCGCCGTGCGGTGATGCTGGGCTCGGCCGCCGTCGTCCTGGTCGGCAGCCTGCTGGCGGCCCTCCCGCTCGGCTTCCCCTTCCTCCTGGTGGGGCGGGCGCTCCAGGGCGCCGGGCTGGGCCTGGTCCCGCTGGCCATCGCCACCGCGCGGGACAGCCTGCCCGCGGAGCGTTCGCGCCCCGCTGTGGCGATGCTCTCGATCACCACGGTGGCCGGGGTCGGCCTCGGCTACCCGCTGACCGGACTGATCACGCAGCTCTTCGGCATCCACGGCGGCTTCTGGTTCGGTGCGGTCATCAGCGCCGTCGCCCTGGTCGTCGCCGCGATCGTCCTGCCGCACTCCGGACACTTGCCCGCACGGCGGCTGGACACCCTGGGCGCGCTGCTCCTGGGCGCGGCCCTGGCCGCACTGCTGCTGGCCCTCAGCGAGGGGCAGTCCTGGGGCTGGGCGTCGGCCCGCCTGCTCGGGCTGCTGGCGGTCGCGCTGGTGCTGCTGGCCGTGTGGAGCACGCACGAGCTGCGCACCGCCCACCCGCTGGTCGACCTGCGGACGCTGCGCAACCGGACGGTGCTGACCGCCAACGTGACCGGCCTGATCGCGGGCGTCGGTATGTACCTGCTGATGTCGCTGGTCACCCGCTTCGCGCAGACGCCGACCGGCGCCGGCTACGGCTTCGGCGCCTCGGTGGTCGTCACGGGCCTGGTCCTGCTGCCCTTCTCGGTCACCAGCGTCGCCGCCAGCAAGCTGGCACCGGTCCTGGCCCGGCACACCTCCATGCGGTTCGTGCTGCCCGTCGGCTGCGTGGTCTCCCTCGCGTCGTTGGCGGCCTTCGGCTTCGCCCGTAGCGGCCTGTGGGAACTGTTCCTCGCCATGGGGATCGCCGGACTCGGCGTCGGCTGCACCTTCGCCGTGATGCCCGCACTGATCGTCGGCTCGGTCCCCGCGCAGGAGACCGGCAGTGCCATCAGCTTCAACCAGGTGCTGCGTTACGTCGGTTACGCGATCGGCAGCGCGCTGAGCGCCGTGGTGCTCCAGGCCCACACCGCCGCCGGGCACGCGCTGCCCTCCGACGCCGGCTACACCATGGCCGCCCTGCTGGGCTGCGCGGTGTTCGTGCTGGCCACCGTGGTGACCGTCGTGCTGCCCCGCCGTGGCGGCACCGGCGACCCCGCCACGGCGGCACCCGCGCCGTCCACCAGCCGACCCACCGGCGCCGGGCTGAAGCACCGGTGACCGACGCCACGCCCGGGGCAGCGGTTGACGCCGCACCGGGCGTGACGGTCGGGCCGGCGCGTTTCTACTGCTTGGTGGAGGTCTCCGCCGGCGGCGTCGCGACAGGTGCGTCGCCGGGCTGCGGGGTGGTGTCGTGCGGGCCGGCGGACCCGGCGTGGCCGGAGGGTTCGTCCTGGTGCAGGTTGGGCCCGTGGACCAGCTGGGCGTTCGCGGCGCCGCAGGAGGCCTTCTCGGCGGCGGTCATGGGGCGGCTCTTGATGACGACCGCGTTGCTGACGCCCTCGGTGCCGTTCGGGGCGGGGCTGGTGATCGTGTCCTTCCAGAACCAGTAGTAGTGGCCCCAGTGCGGGTTGTCGTAGTGGGTCTGCCACTTGCCCGAGACCTGCTGCATGACCTGCGCGCGCGAGATCCAGCCCACCTCGCCCGGCTGGACGGTCATGCCCAGGGAGCCGCTGTCGGTGTGGGAGGTGGTCCAGGTGTGCCCGTACTTGGCCGTCACGCTCGCCTCGACGATGCCCGCGATCTTGCCGCCGACGGTGACGGACACGTCCAGGGAGTCGGAGGAGCCGACGCTGTCGGACCACCCCAGGCCCTGGGTGGCGGGTGAGGCGCTGCAGTTGTAGAGGGTGTCGGAGACCTGGCGGTAGTCGCCGAGATAGGCGCTGTTGACGACCGGGTCGTTGAAGGTGCACTTTCCGGTGCCGCTGGCGCAGTCCGCCATCAGCTGGTCGACGGTGGGCCCGCTGTCCGCGGCGGCGGGCAGCGTGGCGAGGGACACGGCCGCGGTGGCGGCCACGCCCAGGGCGACCATCCGCGCGCCGAACCTGATCGGCTTGTTCGTCATGTGGTACCTCCGTGGATGCCCCCGCCTTCAGCAGGGGTGGGGGTTGCGCCGGTTGCCACGCCCTGTCCCGGGCGGCGGGTGCGCGGTGCTGTTCACTCTGGAACCGGCGGCGGACCGGACGTATCCACCGATCGGTGGACCGGCCGGTGGAACGCGGGCCGCCGATCGGTGGACGCCCGGACCCGCGCACCCGACCCGCGCGCCCTGGACGCGGTGCGGTGCGGTGCGGTCGTCGTCGCGGACGCGGCGGTGGCGGTGACCGGCAGGGTCGGGGGATGGCCGCCAGGCCGGCGTCGCGGTACTCGAATTGACGGACCGTCAGACACTGGCGGGCGCAGGATGATCCGCGGTTCGGTCAGCGCGACGAACGCGGCCACCCGGGCCGCAGTGGTCGGGCGGCTCGGGTGGCTCGGGGCCGGGGCTGGGATCGGGATCGGGGGCCCGCCGGCGTCGGAGCGTCGGGCGGGCAGGCGTGCGCGGTCCTGTCGAGGACGACGTCGGTGGGACGGTGGCTACCGGGCGCAGTGCCAGCCCCGCACGCCGTACGGGACGGCGAGGTGGCAGCCCGCGCGGTGCTGGTGGTGCGGCGCGGCGGCTGCCGCGGGCGCGGCGGTGACCGGGAGCAGCGTGCCGCCCTGGCTGTTGCCGCAGACGAGGACCACGTGGTAGTCGCTGGGGCCGAAGTCGACGCGCAGCGTGCCGCGGATGTGCTGCGGGTCGCGGTCGGTGATCTTCACGTTTCCGGCGTTGGAGGTGAGTGACTTCAGCGTCGCTCCGGGGCCCTTGGCACAGGCGCCCAGGACGGTGACGGTCTGTCCCGGGTGGGCCGTGCGCGGTTGGACCGAGACCTTGGCCACGCCGCTGGGCGCGCCTTTGGCCGCGCAGGCCGAGGCCGCGGCGGGGGTCAGGGCGAGAGCGCCGCACAGGGCGATCGCCGAGCAGGCCGCGACGGTGTTGATACGCATGGGAATCGACGTCCTCTGCTCGATATCGGCTCCACGGACCGGATCGGACCGTGTGGGGGCGCTACCCGGGTCGCCGGAAGGGACGGCCGCTGAGTCGCCGTCACAAGCCTCCCGCCGCGCCGGTCGGTCGGGGGTCGGCCGGTCGGGGGACCGGACGGCTGATTCGGGCGCGGAACTCTCCGGGTTGAATCCCATCGGGCTATCAGGTCCGGTCCGGTGGACGCCGACGTGATGGTCATGCGATTCCACACGCGGGCCCGTCGGGCCATCGGGCTGCAAGTGGCCCTGATCACCGCCGCCGCACTGCCGATGGCCGCGGGAGCCCGGGCGGCCGTACCCACCGCACCCGGTGCCTCCACCGTCTCCGTCGCGCCTGCCGTCGCCCCCGGCGAGGTCCGGGTGGCCGCGCTGCGCCAGGACCCGCGGCAGCTGTCCGACTTCTGGACTCCCGAACGGATGCGCGGTGCCAGGCACCTCACCGCCGAGCCCCGTTCGCCGCGGCTCCGGTCGGTGGGTACGGCCGGGCAGGCGCTCCGGCGGGGCGAGCCGACGCTGGTGCAGCCCGCCGTCCCGGCCGCTGCGCCGGTGACCGGCCCGGCCCCCACGTCGAGCGGCCGGCGGGACTTTCCGGACGGTGGCAGCCCGTGGCACGGGCACGGGCTGGTGAACCAGACCCTGGGCACGGTCTTCCTGACCTCACCCGCCGTCATCGGCGCGGTGGCGTGCGACGGCGTAGCGGTGCAGAGCCACAACAAGAGCGTCGTGCTCACCAAGGGTTCCTGCACCGACCTGATCGACTCGTCGATCACCAGCTGGGTCTTCGCGCCCGGTTACCACGACGGCTGCGCGCCCTTCGGCCTGTGGATGGCGACCCAGCTCTTCGCGCTGCCCGAGTGGCACCGGGACGTGGACGAGAACTACGACGTCGGCGCGGCCACCGTGGTCAGCATCCCGCCGGGCCGTGCGCTGGTGGACACGGTCGGCGGCCAGGGCGTGGCGTTCAACCAGGTGATCCACCCGCACCCGAACGTCTACCTCTTCGGGTACTGGTCGCAGAAGCCCGAGGCGCTCTACTACTGCAGCGGCCGCTCGGTCGACGACCCCAACACGCCGCCTGCCCCGCACCTGCCGCAGGCGCTGTACTGCCCGGGGGCGGTCGGCAAGGTGTGGGGCAGTCCGTGGTTCCTCGGCTTCGACGAGGAGACCGGGGTCGGGATCGTCAACTCGATCGGCATCGGCAACTTCGACAAGCTCGACTACCAGCTCGCCCCCTACTTCGGCGACCGCATCCAGGACCTCTACAACCAGGCCCAGGACGCCCCGGTCGCCGGGGAGTGACAGCGTCCCCCCGGACGCACTGACGGGATGAACGCGTGGACACCTCCTCCGCCCCGCAGTCCGTGGCACGGCATCCGGCTCCCGATCCACGCCGGTGGATCGTCCTGACGATCCTGTCGGGGAGTCTGCTGCTGATCGCGATGGACACCACGATCCTCAACGTCGCGTTCCCCTCGCTGGTGGCCGACCTCCAGCCGGGGTCGGTCGAGCAGTTGTGGATCATCGACGTCTACGCGCTGGTCCTCTCCGGCCTGCTGGTGACCGCCGGGGCGCTCGGCGACCGGTGGGGACGCAAGCGCCTGCTCCTGCTCGGCTTCGCCGTCTTCGCGCTCGCCTCGCTGCTGGCGGTCTTCGCCACCGCCGCCTGGCACGTCATCGCCGCCCGCGCCCTGCTGGGGGTGGGCGGCGCGGCGATCATGCCCTCCACCCTGTCGATCCTGCGGGAGGTGTTCACCGACGCGCGCGAGCGGGCCTTCGCCTACGCGGTGTGGTCCGCGGTCTTCGGCGGTGGCATGGCACTCGGCCCGGTGATCGGCGGCCTGCTCGTCCAGGACTACGGCTGGCACTCCGCCTTCCTCCTCAACATTCCCACCGCCCTGCTCGTCATCGCCTTCGGAGCGTGGCTCCTGCCCGAGTCCCGTGTCCCGCGCGTGGGCACCTGGGACTGGTGGGGAGTGGGCCAGTCGATCGTCGGGATGCTCGCCCTGGCCGGCGGCATCAAGCAACTCGGCAAGAGCGGACCGGACGACTGGGTGCCCTGGGTACTGCTGGCGCTGGCCGCCGTCACACTGACCGTCTTCGTGCGCCGTCAGCTGACCCTGGCTCACCCGCTGTTGGAGGTGCGCCTCTTCACCGACCGTTCGTTCAGCATCGCCACCACCGCGATCTTCCTGGGCATGGTCGCCATCGGCGCCGTCCTGTTCCTGGTCACCCAGTGGTTCCAGTACGCGCGGGGCTATGACCCGCTGGAGGCCGGGGTGCGGCTGCTGCCCGCTCCACTCGCGCTGATCGCCGCCTCGGTGGCCGCGCCGACCCTGATGCACCGCTTCCCCATCCGTCAGGTGCTGGGCGGTGGCCTGGCCGTGATGACCCTGGGCCTGGTCCTGCCGTGGATCTTCCGGCGGTTCACCGAGGTCGACTACCCGCTGATGGCCATCGCGCTGGCGGTCCTCGGGCTCGGCGTGGGCGTGGCCACCACCGTCGCCTCCGTCACCCTGATGGCCGCGACCCCGGTCGCCCAGGTCGGCAGCGCCGCCGCCATCGAGGAGACCTGCTACGAACTGGGCGCCGCCATGGGGGTCGCCATCCTCGGCAGCCTCGCCACCGCCCTCTACCGCCACAACCTGCCGTCCCTGCACCTGGAGGCACCCACCGAGCAGGCGGTGCACGACTCGGTGGGCGAGGCCGTCCACGCCGCGGACGCGCTCACCGGCACCGCGCGCGAGGACCTGGTGGCCGTGATCGCCACGGCCTACACCCACGCCCTGGTCACCACCTGCCTGGCGGCCGCCGCCCTGACCCTGATCGCCGCCGTCCTGGCCCGCACCCTGATCCCACCCGACCTGCGCCCCACCGAGAACAGCCACTGACCGGGTACGCCGCCGGCGGTGACCGACGTCTTGCACCGGCGTAGGGCCGGCCCGCGCGGCCCTCGGCGAGCGGTTCAGCGCCCCAGCCTGGCCGAGCGGGCGACCGCGGTGAGCCAGGCCTCGGTGTCGGCGATCAGCAGCAGGTCCAGGGGCGGTGTGCCGGCGGCCTGCTGGACGGCGCAGCGCAGGATCGGCGAGGCCTGGGCCGGGTAGGCGTGCGCTGCCGCCGGGGCCGTCCGCTCGGCCTCCCCGCGCAGGACAGCGGCGGCGCGCAGGCACTCGGCCGCCGTCCGGTCGGCCAGGGCGGTGAGGTGGGTGACGGCCTCGGGCGGCAGCGGGCCGCAGCGGCCGTTCGCGCCCAGGAGCACCAGTTCGCCGCCGGTGAGGGACTGGTAACCGGGCATCATCGCGTTCTCCCAGTGCGGCTCGGGGGCAGGGGAGCGGGGGCGTTCGGCGCGGTACTGGACATAGACGGCCTGGGCCAGCGCCATGGCCTGGTGGCCCGCCCGCAGCGGGTCCTCGTCCGCGGCGCCGCCCTGGCAGAGCCGGGCGGTCACCGCCCGCGCGGTACGGGCTCCCTGGACCGTGAAGTCCGAGATGGTGTGCCGGAGTTGACCCCGAGCGCCGCGCGGCCAGGCGAGCAGGGCGGCCACCGCCCCGATGCCGCCGCCGCCCAGCACGGCGAGGAACCGGATCGCCGGCAGGTGCACGTCGGGCGGCTCGATCTGGGTGAAGAGCAGCACGATGAGCAGCGTCATCGCGCCCTGGATCCAGGCCGGGCCGAGCACACTGCCCACGGCGAAGCCCACCAGCAGGACGACGGGTGTCGCCGCCGCGTAGAAGGCGGTGTTCTGGCCCACGGCGAGCAGCAGCAGGGTGGCCACCACGGCCCCGGTGGCCGTCCCGATCAGCGCGGGCACCAGGGCGGCCCGGGTGTCGGCGGCCGAGGTGCGCATCAGGCTGAGCGTTGCCAGCAGCACCCAGAAGCCGTGCGGTACGTCCAGCAGGCCGACGATCAGCCGCGCTCCGCCCAGGGCCAGCGCGGTGCGCAGCGCGTTCTGCAGCAGGACCGAGTGCGGGGTCAGGTGCAGGCGAAGCCGCCGCCACCACAGCGTGTACCAGGGGAGTACGGCGTAACCGAACGGGCCGTCGGGGCGGTGCCGGTGGACGCCGGGAGCGGCACCGAGCGCGATCCGGGCCGCCTCGTCGGCCACCAGCGCGCTCTCGGCCGCCACCCGGGTGACCGCGTCCTGGCGCAGGCGGACGGGTGTGGCCCCGGTGAGCGAGCCCAGCCGTTCGGCGTGGAAGGCCTTGAGGGAGGTGTGCAGGGCGTCGTCCGCCGGCTCCGGGACGCCCGAGCGCAGCCCCTGGGCAGCCTGCCGCAGACCGGCCGCCGTCCGGCCCAGCAGGTGCGCGGCGGCGGGGTTCAGCTCCAGCGCGTCCTCGGCCAGGTCGTCGAGCTGGTAGCGGACGTGCCGGGCGGCGGCCCGGGTCTGAAGGAGGCCGTGGTCCCGTACGGAGACCGAGGTGGGGCGCTCGGCCTGGGGCACCTTGGACATCCCGGTCGCCGTGAAGGTCCGCTCCACCGCCTGCGCCCGCACCTGGTGTCCGGCCGGGGACGCGTCGCCGGACAGCAGCTCCACGGTCGCCTCGCAGTAGTCGGCCAGCGCGGCGACCGCCTCGGCGAGCAGGACCCGGTACGGGGCCGACCGCGGGCCGGCCCACAGCAGCCGGTCGGTGAGGACGGTCAGCACGATGCCGATGGTCAGGCCCGCCAGGCGCTGCCCGAGCGTGTG
The DNA here is from genome assembly GCF_042957465.1 of Kitasatospora sp. NPDC008050. Taxonomy (NCBI): domain Bacteria; kingdom Bacillati; phylum Actinomycetota; class Actinomycetes; order Kitasatosporales; family Streptomycetaceae; genus Kitasatospora; species Kitasatospora sp. NPDC008050. The sequence goes on along the minus strand of NZ_JBIBIJ010000008.1, from coordinate 332,856 downwards.
GGGCTCGTAGGGCGGGAAACAGGGGAGCACGTAGTAGAGCTGCAGCGCGGGGGCCAGACCCGCCAGGCGGGGGCCGCCGACCCCCAGGAAGCAGACCACGAAGCTCACCACGAACAGGCCCAGGGCCGCGGCCCAGGTGCTGACGGCGAGCAGGGTCCCGGCGGTGACCATGACCAGCCCGGCCGGCAGGGCCGCGAGCTGGGGGCCGGTGCGGTCCCGGGCCGACCCCGGCAGCCGGGAGAACAGGGCCAGCGGCAGCGCGCCGAACATCGCGTACAGGCCCATGACCGGCCGGTGGAAGCCGTAGGTCAGGACGTAGAAGCCGGTGCATCCGGCCACGGTCACCCAGACCGCGCTGCGCAGCGCCCCGGGGCCCTCCGGCCGGCGCAGCAGCCACCCGAGCGGCCCGGTCACCGCCGTGTCTCCTGGTGGCGAAGGCCGCGGCCGGTACTGCGGATGGTTCGGAGTCGGATCACACAGTGATCGTCGGTGGGCCCGGCGGGTGGCGCAACCCAGGTCGGGAGCCTTCCCGCACGGTCCATCCACCGATCGGTGGGCCGGGCGACGGGCTTCGAATCCGCCGCGACACCGGTCGGCCGGCCGACCGGTGCGCCGACCGGTGCCGCGTGTACTGGGAGCAGAGGGCCGGGCCGGTCGGGTCCGGCTCGCCGACCCGGCCACCCGCCGATGCGAGGAAGTCCGATGTCCCACCCGCTGATCAGCAGCACCTGTGCCCGGCCGAGCGGCCGGGTGCGGGAGCTCGCCCGGCGCGCCGTCCGCGGCCCGCGCCGGTGCGGGCGCGATCCGCTGCCCGCCGCTCTGGTGGGACTGACCGCGGTGACCGGGATGCTGGACGCCATCAGCTACCTGGGCCTGGGACGGGTGTTCATCGCCATGATGACGGGCAACGTCATCTTCCTCGGCCTCGCGCTCGGCAAGACCGTCGGCCCCTCCGGCCCGGGCCCCGCGCTGGCCATCATCAGTTTCGCCCTGGGCATCGTGCTGGCCGCCCGGACCGCCAAACTGGCCACCCGACGGGCGCGCCAGCACTGGTTCTTCCACGCCATGGCCGTCGAGGTCGCCCTGGTGGCGGCCGCCACCGCCGTGGCGGCACTCGCCCCGCCCACCGCGGCCACCACCCGCTACGTGGTGATCGCGCTGCTCGCGCTCGCGATGGGTGCGCGCTGTTCGACCGTGCGCCGGCTGGACGTGCCGGACTTCCCGATCACCGTCGGCCTCACCGGCGCGCTGATCGCCCTCGTCCACGAGTCCCCGCTGGCGGGCGGCGGACGGGCCCGGGCGGAGCGCCGACTGGGCGTCGTGCTGGCGATGGGTGTCGGCGCCACCGCGGGCGGATTCCTGATGACGAGCGTGGGGCTGAGCTGGTCCCTGCTGGCCGTCGTCGGAGTGCTGGCCGCCATCACCCTCGCCGTGCGCGTCCATCCGGGCGGTCCGGCCACCACCGGCCCGAACCGGCCGGCCCCGGTGTCACCGGGGTCCGTGCAACGGGCCTGAAGGAGCAAGCCATGACCGACCGTTCCCCGCGCGCCGCCGTGGCAGCGCCCGACCGGCGCCGCCGCCGGCTGGTGCTGGCCGCCTGCTCGATGAGCATGCTGATCGTCGTCCTGGACTTCACCGCCATGAACGTGGCCCTGCCGACCGTGCAGCGCGATCTGCACACCTCCGTCGCCGGACTGCAGTGGACGCTCACCTCGTACGGACTGGTGCTGGCCTCGTTGCAGCTGCTCGCCGGGTCCACCGGCGACCGGATCGGGCGCAGGCGCACCTTCCAGGCCGGTCTGTCGCTCTTCGGGCTCGGCTCGGCGCTCTGCGCGCTGGCGCCCTCACTGGAGTGGCTCGTGGTGTTCCGGGTGATCCAGGCGATCGGCGGTGCGATGCTCACTCCGGTCTCGCTGTCGATCATCAGCAACACCTTCACCGGGGAGCGCGAACGGGCCCGTGCCATCGGGCTGTGGAGCGGCGTCGCCGGTATCGGGCTGGTGGCCGGGCCGTTGTTGGGCGGGGTGCTGGTGGGGAGCGTCGGATGGCGGTCGATCTTCTGGCTCAGCATGCTGGTCGCCCTGGGCGCCCTCGTCCTCATCACCCGCTACGTGCCCGAGTCGAAGGCGGCACGGCCGCGCCGGATCGACCCCGTCGGCCAACTGCTGGTCCTCACCCTGCTCGCACCGCTCTGCTACGCCATCATCGAGGCGCCGCAGCGGGGTTGGGGCGACCCGGTGATCCTGGCCGCGCTCGCCCTGGCGGCTGCCTCGGTGTCCGTGCTGCCGCTCTGGGAGGGTCGCCGGGCCGAGCCGCTGATCGACCTGCGGTTCTTCCACAGCGCACGGTTCACCCTGGCGGTGGTCATCGCCCTGTGTGCGACCGCCGCCTGCGCGGGATTCCTCTTCCTCGCCACGCTCTACCTCCAGGACGCCCGTGGGTTCTCCGCGCTGCGGACCGGGCTGTGGATGCTGCCGATGGCCGTCGGCACCGCGGGCTGCGCTCCGCTGGCCGGGCGGCTGACCGGTAACCACGGGCCACTGCTGCCGCTCCTGCTGTCCGGGACGGCGGTCGCGGGCAGCGGCCTGGTCTTCACCCTCCTGCACGCCGAAGCCTCCGCCGGGCCGCTCATCCTGGCCGGATACGTGCTCATCGGCGTCGGCTACGGGATGTTCACCGCTCCCACCACCCACATGGTCGTCTCCGGGATGCCCCGCGCTCAGGCCGGAGTCGCCGGGGGCATCGCGATGACCAGCCGCCTGGTCGGCCAGACCCTGGGGATCTCGGTCACCGGTGCCCTCCTGTCGGCAGGACTGCACCACCGGACGCACGTCGGCCCGGCCGTGTTCGCCGAGGCCAGTCGCTCGGCCTGGTGGGTCATCACCGGCTGTGGCGTCGCCATCCTCGTGCTCGGTGTGCTCGCCACCACCCGCTGGGCCGCGCGGGCCGTCCGTCGCACGGCCGCTCTCCCGCAGCCGGAGGCCGGGCCCGCGGACGGGCCCGCGGCGGACGACGGGGCCCGTCCGCCGCGGGCCCGGGGTTAGGCCGCGGGCCCGTCCGGTGCGGCCGGGGCCGGATGGACGGCCGCGAGCAGTTCGCCGACCAGCCCGAACAGCCTCTCCGGCTCGGCCGCGGCGAGCGTGCCGAGGGCGCCGGTGTGGCGGGCCAGCAGGATCCCGGCGAGGGCGGCCACCGCCAGCTCGGCCCGCAGCTCCGGGTCGGGGACGCCCTCCTCGGCGAAGCGGCGGCGGGTCGGGTCGACCAGGCGTTCGTAGAGCTGGGTGTGGGCGGCGTCCTGGAGCGCGGGGTCGGTGTGTGCGACCAGTGCCGCGCGGACCACCGGACCGGGGCCGCGCCGGGTCGACCTGCCGAGCAGGGCGCGCAGCCGGTCCTCGTCGAGCAGTCCCGCGGGCGCGCCCTCGCCCGACTCGGCTTCCAACGCGGCCAGATAGAGCTGCGTCTTGCCGCCGAAGTAACGGGCGATCAGCGCCGCGTCGACGCCCGCGCGTTCGCCGATCTCCCGCGTGGTGGTGTGGTCGAATCCCCGCTCGGCGAAGAGTTCCAGGGCGGCACTGAGCAGGAGTTCACGGCTGTGGCCCGCACCGCGCGAACGCCCGGCCGGTGCACCGGCAGCCGCCGCGGGCCGGTCATGGTCGCTCATCCGGGGGTCCTGTTCTGTGCCGCGGTCCTCAGCGGCTGCGCCGGACCGTAGCGGCATCGTATCGGGCGACGACGATCCCCCTGGTCACGGACCGTGCCGCCCGGTGGAGACCGGAGCACCCGTCAGGACGCGAGCGGGCGGGTGTAGGTGACGAACTCGCGGTCCACCACGAACCCGGACTTCTGGTAGAAACCCAGCGCACCCGACGGGTTGGCCGTGTCCACGGTCAGCGACGCCGTGTCGTACCCCGCATCGCCCGCCGCGCGCAGCGCCTGCGCCAGCAGTGCCGGTGCCGCGCCCCGGCCGCGATGGGCCCGGCGCGTGCCGAGGTAGCCGATATGACAGTCCCGGCTGCCGGTGACGGCCGTCTTCGCCGGGCTCTCCTCCGCCAGGAGGTACGCCGCCACCTCCTCCGTGCCCGCCCCGTCCTCCGTGCCCGCCGGCTCATCGCCCACCAGCAGGAGTCGTGACATCGCGGGCCGGAACGAGCCGGCGCCGGTGACCCAGGTGCGCCAGTCGGTTCGGTCGAGCGGGGCGAAGTCCCAGTGGTCGCGGAACGCGTCGTTGTGCGCGAGCCGGGTGGCCTCGTCGTACGCCGCCTCGAAGGGGACCAGCCGGGTGCCCTCGGGAGCCGGGCGGGGATCGGGTCGGTCCGCGTGCACCGGCTGCCGCATCTCGAACCACCAACGGCACGGTGTGAAGCCGCACTTCTCCGTCAGCTTCAGCAGCCCCTCGTCCCCGGCCCGGCCGCTCAGCAGCAGCTCGCCGCTCAGCGCGGACAGCTCCGGGTCCGCCGCGTGCCGGGCCCGGGCGCGCAGCTCCAGCCAGCCGACGAGCCGGGACCCGAGGCCGCGCCGACGCCAGTCGGGGTGCACCGCCGCCTCACCCTCGAAGCGTGCGACGTCCAGTGCGCCGTGCGGGGTGTACAGCACGGCGTACGCGACCAGCCGCGCGCCGTCCCACAGCCCCAGGCTGTCCTGCTCCAGGTCGAGCTTGGGGTCCGCCAGGACTTCGGTGAGCTCCTCGGCGTCGGCATGCCAGCCGGTCCGGTCGACGTGCTCGACCGCCTGGTGCAGCTCCAGCCAGGCGGGGACGGAGTCCTCGCTCAGCGGCCGGGCCGTCAGGCTCCCTGTGGTGTCCTGCTCCTCCATGGCTGCCGTCCTTTCGTGGGTCGTACCGCTCTGACGATCTTCCGGTGGCGGACCGCCTGTCGTCCGCCGCTTCCGCCGATCGGCTGAGGTGGGGCACCCCGGCGCGGCGGGAGAGTGGTCGAGTACCCGGCCGCGAACCGCGCGACCGTATGGACGACCGAGGAGAGGACCCGACATGGGTGATCTGCTGTTGATACGCCACGGCGAGACGGAGTGGAGCCGCGCCGGGCGGCACACCGGAACCACGGATGTGGCGCTGACCCACTGCGGCCGGGCCCAGGCGCAGGCCCTGGGCGGTGCGCTGGCCGCCTACCGGCCGGCTCTCGTCCTGGTCAGTCCGCTGCAGCGGGCGGTTCAGACGGCGGTGCAGGCGGGTCTGTCGGATCTGCGGTCCACCTCCGATCTGCGGGAGTGGGACTACGGCGGCTACGAAGGCGTGAGCACGGCCGAGATCCACCGGCGGCGGCCCGGCTGGGACCTGTGGCAGGACGGAGTGGTCCCCGGCGGCCACGAACACCCCGGCGAGAGCCTCGCGCAGGTCGCCGAGCGCTGCGACCGGGTGCTGGCACGGATCGCACCGTTCCTGGGCGATGCGGGGCCGCCGGACTCGGGCGATGTGGTGCTCGTGTCGCACGGTCACCTGCTGCGGGTGCTGACCGCACGGTACCTGGGGCTCGCGGCTGATCACGGCGCGCACTTCGCGCTCGACAACGCCGCGGTGTGCCGGCTGGGCACCGAACACGACCGCCCGGTGATCCGCGGCTGGAACCTGCCCACCCGCGCGGTCGCGCAGCAGGCACCGCCCGCTGCTGCGATGCAGGCGTGAGCGCGCGCCGCCGGCGGGCGTGCGCCGGGGCCGGGTCACGGCGCCGCCGCCTCGCTCGTGACGCCGTGGGCGAACCGCAGCCGGAAGAGCGCGCCGCCGCCCGGGGCCGACTCGGCGGTGAGCGCGGCGCCGTGGGCCTGCGCGATCTGCCGGGCCATCGCGAGTCCGAGGCCGGAGCCGGGCAGCGCCCGGGCGGCGGAGGCGCGGTAGAACCGGTCGAAGACATGGGGGAGGTCCTCGGGCGCGATGCCCGGACCGTGGTCCCGGACGGTCAGCTGGAGCGGCGAGCCGGTCAGCGTCACCTCGACCGTGCCGCCCGCAGGACTGAACTTGGCCGCGTTGTCCAGCACGTTGGAGAAGAGCCGGACGAGCCGCGCCGGCACGCCCGGCAGGGTGAGACCGACGGTGTCGGGTGCGACGGCCAGGTCGAACGCCACGGCGGGCCAGTGGTCGCGGGCCGCGGCCACGCAGTGCTCGACCAGTGCGGCCGGCCGCACCCGCTCCAGCAGCAGCTGCGGCTCCTCGTCCCGGGCCAGCTCGATCAGGTCGTTCACCATGCTGGTGACCTCGCGCAGCTGGCGGTTCAGCCCGGCCGCCGCCCTGTCCCGCTGCGCCGGCGTCAACCGGTCCGTGCGGGCGAGCAGTTCGGCGTTGGTGCGCAGCGCCGTCAGCGGGGTGCGCAGCTCGTGCGAGGCGTCGGCGACCAGACGGCGCTGGGCGGTGACCGACTGCTCCAGCTCGCCGAGCATGGTGTTGAAGCTGCGGGCGAGCCGGGTCACCTCGTCCTCGTGCCGGCCCGGCGGCAGCTCGATCCGCAGACCGGCGTCACGGGTGGCCGCGATCCGTTCGGCGGTGGCGGTCAGCCGGGCGACCGGCGCCAGTCCGGTGCGGGCCAGCACGTAGCCGAGCACCCCGGCCAGCAGGACACCGGCCCCGGCCACGGCCGCCATCAGCTCGCCGGCCTGGCGCACCCCGCGGTCCACGGCGTCCGAGCGCAGGGCGACCTGGACGGCCTGGGTGCCGCCGAACCTGGCGGTGTACATCCGGGCCGGGTGTCCGCTGATCTGGATGTCCGTGTAGTACGCCGGGCGCTGCCCGGCCGCGACCTGGCGGGTTTCCGCGGTGACCGGCAGCAGGTAGGGCTCGGCCGGGTCCAACCGGGTGGCGGCCGGGACGATCTGCGTGCACGCGGGCGCGGCGAGGTAGCCGCACTCGCCGTAGACGACGCCCGGCGGGTGGCTGCGCTCCTGCTGCTGGAGCATGGTGGCCTGCTGGACGAGGTGCAGGTCGAGCTGGTGGCGCAGCTCGTAGCGGACGATGGTGAAGGCCGCCAGGCACACGCCGATCGCCACCAGGGCGACCGCCGCCGACCCGGCGAGCGCCAGCCGGGTGCGCAGCGGCCGGCGCCGCCGCCAGCGGGCATGGGCCCTCACGCCGGGTCCAGCCGGTAGCCGATGCCGTGCACGGTGTGCACCAGCCGGGGCTCGCCGCCGGCCTCCAGTTTGCGGCGCAGGTAACCGATGTAGACGGCCAGGGAGTTGGAGTCCGGGCCGAAGTCGACGCCCCAGACCCGTTCCACGATCATCTCGCGCGGCAGCACCTGGCCCGCGTGCAGCATCAGCAGTTCCAGCAGGGCGAACTCGGTGCGCGAGAACTCCATCGACCGCTCGCCCCGGCGCCCGCTGCGGCCGGCCGGGTCGATCGCCAGGTCGCCGACGCGGATCATGTCGTCACTGGGGTGGGGGACCGTGCGGCGCAGCAGCGCGCGCAGTCGTGCGGCCAGTTCGTCGAGCGCGAAGGGCTTGACCAGATAGTCGTCCGCCCCGGCGTCCAGGCCGTCCACCCGGTCGCTGACCGAGTCCCGTGCGGTGAGCACCAGGACCGGAGTGCGGTCGCCGAGCGCGCGCAGCTGCCGGCAGACGGCGAGGCCGTCCATGACGGGCATCAGGAGATCCAGCACGATCGCGTCGGCCTGCCAGTGGCCGAGCTCGGAGAGGGCCGCGAGGCCGTCGGCGACACCCCGTACCGCGTAGCCCTCGACGGCCAGACCGTCCTCGACGGCGCCGCGGACCTCCGGGTCGTCGTCCACGACGAGGATCTTCCACTCGTTGCTCATGGGACAACCCTCTCAAACAGCGCTTTTAGAACTCTCTTAGAGGGTCCGCCCAAGGTCCGCGAGGGTCCGCCCAAAGTCCGCCCGGGGCTCAGATGGTGGCCGTGTCGATGACGAAGCGGTAGCGGACGTCGCTCGCGAGCACCCGCTCGTAGGCGTCGTTGATCTCGTCCGCGCGGATCAGCTCGATCTCGGCCGCCACCCCGTGCGCGGCGCAGAAGTCCAGCATCTCCTGGGTCTCGGCGATGCCGCCGATGCCTGAGCTGCTCATGCTGCGGCGGTTGCCGAAGAGCGACTGGAGCACGATCTGCACCGGCTCCTCGGGGAGACCGAGGTTCACCATCGTCCCGTCCGTGCGCAGCAGCGAGGCGTAGGCGGCGAAGTCGAGCGGCGCGGAGACGGTGTTGAGGATGAGGTCGAGGCTGCCCGCGAGTTCCTCGAAGGTCTTCGGGTCGCTGGTGGCGTGGTAGTGGTCGGCGCCCAGCCGCAGGCCGTCGTCCTTCTTGCGCAGCGACTGGGACAGGACCGTGACCTCGGCACCGAGCGCGTGCGCGATCTTCACGGCCACGTGGCCGAGGCCGCCGAGGCCGACGACGGCGACCTTCTTGCCGGGGCCGGCGTTCCAGTGCCGCAGCGGTGAGTAGGTGGTGATGCCGGCGCACAGCAGCGGGGCCGCCACGTCCAGGGACAGGCCCAGTGGGATGCGCACGACGTAGTTCTCGTCGACGACGACCTTCTGCGAGTAGCCGCCGTACGTGGGCTGCCCGTCCTTGCCGACGGCGTTGTAGGTCCACACGGGGCCCTCGGCGCAGTACTGCTCCAGGCCGGCTTTGCAGTTGTCGCACCGGCGGCAGGAGTCGACCATGCAGCCGACACCCACCCGGTCGCCGACCCGGAACTTCGTCACGCCGGGGCCGACCTCGGCGACCACGCCCGCGATCTCGTGGCCGGGCACCATCGGGAAGATCGCCTCGCCCCAGCCCTCGCGGGCCTGGTGGATGTCGGAGTGGCAGATCCCGACGAACTTGATGTCGATCATTACGTCGCTCTCGCCGACCGCGCGGCGCTCGATGGTCGTGCGCTCCAGCGGGGCCTTGGCGGCGGGCGTGGCATAGGCGGAAACGGTGGTCATGGCGGGGGTTCTCCTAGAGCTCCTGGTCCGGCCGACGAACTACCTCCATTGTCGGAGACACCCGGCCGACTCTCCTGCGGACGCCGACCCGGCGGGATTCCCGGCGTCGTCCGGAGCGAATCGGTGGGAGCGCGGTCCACCGGTCGGTCGACCGGTCGGGGGTGCCGGGGGCGGGCCGCGGCTGCCTAGCGTTGAAGGCGTCCGAGGGGCCGGCCCGGTCATCACCGGGAGCCTGCGGATGGCGGGCCGGTCGATGGGACCGGCCGCCCGAACGCCGGGACCCTCCCGGTGGCAGCCGTGACCGGTAGGAGATGGACGTGATGGGCAGCGTGAACGAGAGCACGGCCGAGGGCCGGATCGTGGTCGGGGTGGACGGTTCGCCCTCCTCCCGGCGGGCCCTGGAATGGGCGATCGGCCAGGCCCGGGCCACCGGCGCGGTGGTGGACGCCGTGGCCTGCTGGGTCTATCCCGCGATGTACGGGGTCGTCATGGCCAAGCCGGAGCCCCGGCTGGGCGAGGAGACCGGCCACACGCTGGCCCGCACGGTGGCCGACGTGGCCGGGGGCGACCCGCCCGTGGAGATCCGGCAGACCGTTCTGCTCGGCAACGCCGCCGAGGAACTGCTGGGGCGGGCGGCGGGTGCGGACCTGCTGGTCCTGGGCAGGCGGGAGCACCACGCCTTCGTCAACGTGCTGGCGGGCTCGGTGAGTCAGTACTGCGTCCAGCACGCGCGTTGCCCGGTCGTGGTGCTCCGTGACTTCGACCACTGACGGTCCGGCCGATGCCCGTTCCTTCTCCGGTGCTCCCGCCGACCCGGCGGAGCACCAGGGCCGTCACGTCGTCGCGGGCGCGGGCGCGGCCGGGGGCGTAGGCGTGCAGGTCATGCCGCAGGGCCTCGGCCGTCCCGGCCGAGTCCTCGCCAGGCCGGCAGGCGGTCCTCCAGCGGGTAGAACTCGCCCGCCAGGGCGGCGACCATCGCCGTCACCACCGCGCTGACCACCCCGTCCGCGACGGAGGCGGGCGGTTCGGTGAGGTAGAGCAGGGGGCGGACGGTGGCGGTCAGCAGCGCGGCGACCACGGTCATGCGGAGCGAGCACAGGCCGGCGGCCAGGGCGCACAGCACGATGATCATCGACGTGAGGTGGACGGAGCTGCCCGCCAGCACGTCGGGCGTCACGATGAGGAGGCTGAGCCCCAGCAGCCAGGCCAGGGCAGCCGCGTCGCCGATGCGCGGTGGCACGGCGGGCGGCTGCGTTGAAGGACCGGGCGCGCTCACCGCGGCATCACGTTCTCGACGTTCTCACGGCGACGGGGCCAGGACCTTCGTCGAACCTCATGCGCTGGGCAACCTTCGGTCACGGTCCGCCCCGAACGGTCCAGGGACGCACGGGTCCTGTGCCACCGGGCCTGACGACTGCTCTTCACCGCCTACCGGGCCAGCGTAGAAGGCGCCGGCCTCGCTCCGGGCCGCTCGGCCGGGGCGATACCACCGGATGGCGTACACCCGCCGGACCGGCCCTCGGTCTCGGGGTCGGATGCTGATGCGCCACCGGTCGGGCGGTCGGCCGGGATCCACCACCGCATGGTCCGATCGGCCGACCCGTCCGCCCGGGCCGGCTCCTAGCGTGGAAGGCGGCCCCACGGTGAGCGACAGCGGCGGACTGCGGGGGCCGTACCACGGACCGGACCCGGAGGAGTGGAGAGAGCATGTCGGTACTCGTGAAGCGTGTGGTGGTCGGTGTGGACGGCTCCCCGGGAAGCCTGTTGGCACTGCGGCGGGCCGCGTACGAGGCGCTGCGCCACCAGGCCGAGCTCTGCCCGGTGCTGGCATGGGAGCTGCCCGGTGGCGACGCGCCGCGCCCCTCGAAGCCGACCTCCTTCCCGGCCCTCGACGCCCTGTGCCGCCGTTACGAGAAGGCGGCCGAGAAGCGGCTCGCGGCCGCTTGCGATGCCGTCCTCGCGGACATCCCGGACATTCCGGACGGCGTGCGGCTCTCGCCCGCGGTCCTTCGGGGGCAGCCCGGCCCGGCCCTCGTCGCCTGCTCGCGGCACGACACCGACCTCCTCGTGCTGGGAGTCGGCGGTCACCGCCCGGGCCACCGCTTCCGCGGCCGCTCGGCCCGGCGGTACTGCCTCAAGCACGCCCGGTGCCCGGTGCTCATCGGGTACTCCGCCGTCCAGGGCAGCTGCGTCGGCCAGTTGGCGCCACCCGGGCCGGCGGGCGACTCCCGGGGCCGAGGGGTGGGGAGGGCGGGAGGCGGCAGCTGTGCACCCGCAGCCTGACCGGGGGGCTGACCGCAGCCGTCGTCCGCTCGTGATCGCCCACCGCGCCGGGGGCGGCAACGCGTCCGACTACCGCGAGGCCGCCCGGCTGGGCGCCGACGCCGTGCTCACCGACCACCCCGCCGCACTGCTGGCCGTCACCGGCCGCCGTGCCTCGGCGCCCTTCGCCGCGGAGCCGCTCGCCGTGGCGCCGTTCGTCGCCCCGCCGATCGTCGGCGCCTCAAGCGGGTCGGATGGCCCATCCGGAGGAAGAACACCGCGGCGCCGTGTCCCGGCCGACGAGGACGGCAGGAGGGCCGCACCATGTGCTGTGGACGGACCGACCGCAGGTGCCCTGGCCCGGCGAACCCGTCGCGCTCCCGCCCCCTGTGGCCCCGGCGAGTTCACGGACAGGATCCTCTCCGCGATGCGCGGCGAGTTCGGCGGACACGCAGAGAAGCAGAATCCATGACCACCACAGCGCCCGCGGCCCCGACCGCCCCCATGACCACCGACCGCCCCGAGCACCACGTCATCGTGCTGTTCGGCGCGACCGGCGACCTCGCCCGGCGCAAACTGCTCCCGGGCCTGTTCCACCTCGCCAAGGCCGGCCTGCTCCCCGAGGATTACCGGATCGTCGGCTCGGCACCGGCCCAGTACGCGCTCAGCGATGAGGAGTTCCGCCGGCACGCCGAGGATGCGGTGCGGGAGTTCGGCCTCGCCGAGCCCACCGGCGCGAGCTGGCAGGCCTTCGAGGACCGCTTGAGCTTCGGCGCTGCCGACCCGGAGGATCCGCAGCCGCTGCTCACCGCCGTCCGGGCCGCCGAGCAGGCCATCGGCGGCAGCCCGCGCCGGCTGTGCCACCTGGCCGTCCCACCGGCCGCGTTCACCTCCGTCATCGGCATGCTCGGCGACACCGGCCTGGCCCGCGACACCCGGGTGATCATCGAGAAGCCGTTCGGCACCGACCTCGCCTCGGCCCGCGCGCTCAACGAGACCGTGCACGCCGTCTTCGACGAGTCCCAGGTGTTCCGCATCGACCACTTCCTGGGCAAGGAGTCCGTCGACAACATCCTCGCCCTGCGCTTCGCCAACGGACTGTTCGAACCCGTCTGGAACCGCGAGCACATCAGCCACGTCGAGATCGACGTGCCCGAGACGATCGGGATCGAGGGCCGCGCCGCCTTCTTCGAGGAGACCGGCACCTACCGGGACATGATCGTCACCCACCTGTTCCAGGTGCTCGGCATCGTGGCCATGGAGCCACCCGCCTCCCTCAGCGCGCAGCCCCTGCGCGACGAGAAGGCCAAGGTCTTCAACGCCCTCGAACCCCTCGACCCCGCGGCCGTGGTGCGCGGGCAGTACGACGGATACCGGGCCGAGCCAGGAGTGGACCCGAACTCCCAGACCGAGACGTTCATCGCGCTGCGCGCGCAGGTGGACAACCGGCGGTGGTCCGGTGTCCCGTTCTACCTGCGCTCCGGCAAGTCGATGGCCAAGCGCCGCCAGACCGTCACCCTGCACTTCAAGAAGCCCCCGCGGCGGATGTTCCCCGACGACGCGCACGACGGCCCCGGCGCGGAACGCGGCAACGCCCTGGTGATCGACTTCGACGATCCCGGCTGGATCAGCGCCCGCTTCCTCACCAAGGAACCGGGACCGGCGATGCGGCTCGGCGCCGCGGAGATGACCTTCCGCTACGCGGACTCCTTCCGGCGCCGGCACGGCCTGGAGGGCTACGAACGCCTCCTGCTGGACGCGATGCTGGGCGACCAGTCGCTGTTCACCCGCTCGGACTCCATCGAGCGCCTGTGGGAGATCTCCGGCGGACTCCTGGCCCACCCACGGCCCGTGGAGCCGTATGCGCCCGGCTCCTGGGGACCCGGGTCGATCGACGGGCTCATCGCGCCGCACCACTGGTACCTGCCCGACGACGAGTAGGGAGCAGCAGTGATCCAGGTGACGGTCTGCGGTCCCGCGCAGGTCGGTGCGGCCGAGGAGGCGGCGGTCCGGGAGGTCGGAGCCCTCGCCAGGACTTCCGGCACGTATCGGACCTCTGGACCCCGAACGCCGGCTCACGGGCGGGGCCAGGTGGTCCGCCGGTCGGGGGAGCCGGTCCCGGCGCGGGGCGGCCTGGCGTGGAACGCGATGTGACAGGCCGGCCGGACCATGCCCGGTCCGGCCGGACGGACCTGACAGCCGACCGGATCCCCGTCGGGACACACGTCGGGGACCAGCGGAGTGGACGAGGTGTTCCAGTGGCCGACGGACTGCGCGGACGCCCCGGGGCTCCCCGGCCGGGAGGGCGGCGGTGACGGCCGAGCGGCTCCTCGGTGGCGGGGCACCCGGCAGGTGGCTGCGTGCACAGCCGCAGGGACCGGCGGCGCTGCGGCGGGCGGTGCGGGTGACCGTCGCCGGGTGCGCGGGCTTCTACCCCTGCCGGTACGGCCTCGGCGACTCGGTGATCGCCCTCTACGCCATCTTCGGCGCGCTTCCCCTGAGCCTGTTCTGCCGGATTCCCGGTGGCGCGGCGCAGCGGGCCCGGACCCTGCTGCTGGCGCTGCCCGCCGGCTGGGTCCTGGTCACCCTGGGTACCCTGCTGGCGGTGCATGCCTGGGCGGCGGCCATCGGCATGTTCGTGGTGGGCTTCATCATCGCCTTCCTCACGGTGGGCGGACCGCGGCCGGCCGGTCTGGCCATCGCCTTCCAGCTGTTCTACGTGCTGCCCTGCTTTCCCCCGTACGCACCGGGGTCACTGGGCGCCAGGCTCATCGGCCTCACGATCGGGATCGTGCTGGCCGGCCTCGCCGAACGGCTGGTCTGTCCCGGCCCGCCACCGGTGCCCTACCGGACGGTGCTCGCCGACGCGGTGGCCGCCGTCGCCGCCTACAGCGGGGCCCTCGCCGACGACCTGCGCAGCCCGACGACGCCCCCCACGGCGGCGTACGAGCGGCAGGCACAGGCCGAGCAGGCCTATGAGGCGGCCCGGCCGGTCCGTCTGCCGTCGACCGAACGCCCCACCTCGCCCTCGGCCCGGGACCGGGCGCTCAACCAGGCGCGTGCGGCGCTCTGGCACATCCGCGGTCGGCTGGACCGACTGCTCGACGGCCGCGACGGCCGCGACGGCCGCGACGGTCACGACGGTCACGACGGTCACGACGGGAAGTCCGCCGCACCGGCCGCGGCGGCCTTGCTGGATCACGTCGCGGCGTCCCTGCGCGCCGACGCCGAAGCGCTGCGCACGGGTGCCGCCCCGCCGCGCGTCGACGGCCTCGACGCGGCCCTGGACGTGTTCGACGCCAGTCGCGTCGGTGAGCGGCCACCTCCCCCGGCTACCCGGTTGCTGCGCCACGCGATGGTGCGGGAAGTGGCCACAGCCACCTGGGTGGCGACGGAAGCCACCCGGATCGCGCTCGGCGGGCGGCCCCCGGCCGGAGAGCGGAGCCGACCGTACCGCCAGGTGTTCTGGTACGCGTTCGCACCCGCGCCCGTGCTGTGGTGGCGCCGGCTGGGAGTCCACCTGACGCCCCGTTCGGTCCACCTGCAGAACGCCCTGCGCACCGCGGCGGCGCTGGCCGCCGCCCGCCTGCTGGTCGGTGCGCTCGATCTCTCCCACGGGTTCTGGGTGCTGCTGGCAACCGTCAGCCTGATGCGTACCTCGGCCTCGGACACCCGCGCTGCCCTGCGCCCCGCCTTCCTCGGCACGATCGCCGGCGCCGCGGTCGCCGCGCTCATGCTCTTCCTGGTCGGCGACGTGCCCGCCTTCTACGCGGCGCTGCTCCCCGTCCTGATGCTCGTCGGCTTCACACTGGGCCTGGTGTGCGGCCCGGCCTGGATGCAGGGCCTGTTCACCCTGACCTTCATCGTGATCTTCAGTCAGCTCTCCACTCCCAACTGGCATCTCTCCGAGGTCCGGCTCACCGACGTCCTGATCGGCGGTGTGGTCGGAGGCATCGCCAGCCTGCTCGCCTGGCCCAAGGGCGGCTACGGCGCGCTGCGCAGGGACATCGGCGACTTCCTCGCCCGCGGTGCCACGGCGTGCCGTGCCGTGGTCACCGAAGTGAGCGGCCCGGCGACGGACGAGGACCCGCTGCGGCCCGCGCGCCGCGCGATGCTGCTCGCCGACGCGTCCTGCGCGCAGTACCAGTCGGAACACACCCACCAGTACACGGCGTCGTCCGGCTGGGAGGCGGCCCTGGCAGCCGGCCATTTCATCGTCTACGGCGGTGACTTCCTCCTCGTCCGCCACCGGAGCGAGGGGCTCGCACCCCTGCCCCCGGCCGCGGTGGCGGCGCTCTCGGCCCTGTCCGAAAGGGTGGCGGCGACGGCGCTGCGGACCGCGGACGCCTTCGGCACCGGGGACGTCGCGCAGGTGGACCGAACACCGGAGTGCCTGCCGGGCGGGTCGCACCCCCTGGAGGTCGCCGAGCAACTGGTCCCGGAGGTGACGGAGACCCACCTGTTCCTGGCCTCCGTCGAGGCCTGGCTGCTGGGAGTGGCGGACGACCTGTCCCAGTACCGCCGGGCCGTGACCGGTTCGACGACCGTGTAGATCATTTCGGGTTCGTGCGGTCCGGTGCTCCCGGGCGTGGACGGTGGTGTCGTCGGCACACCCGATCGGGGACGCACATGATCAGGACCGGGCAGCGGGCATGGGCCAGGCAGTGCCGGTGGACGGAGCCGGACAGGCTCCGGCGCAGGGGGCCGCTCAGGGGTCCGCGCGCATCGGACCCCAGGACCAGCAGGTCACCCTCCTGGTCGGCACCGGCCACCAGGACGGCACCGGGACGACCGCGCACGACCCGGGTGACGACCTCGGGGCTGTCCTCGAAGCCGGAGAGAGCCTGGTCACGCGCGGCGCGCAGCCTGGCCCTGGCCAGGTCGCCCCGGGCCTCGCACAGGGCGACCGAGGCGGGCCGCGTCACATACACGGCCTCGCCCCCGGGCGGGAGGGCCTGCACCAGCCACAGGGCCGCGCCGGACAGCACCGCCTCCTGCGCGCCGTACCGCAGCGCGCCCACGCTGGCGGGCGAGCCGTCGACTCCGACAACGACACGGTTGATCATCATCGACATCCCCTGTTCCCGGTATCGAACAGTCCCGGCGAACGGACAGTCCCGCACGTCCCCTGGCGGAGACGGCGACTCCCTTCATCGTTTCGCTGCGGCCAGGGCCTGTCTGTCGTCCGATCAGCCCCTCGGCAGGGGGAAGCCCACGATCTTCGCCGTCCTCGGGCCCGACACATTTCCTCAGTGGGGAACGCATCGGCCTCGAAGGTACAGCCGGGGATGTTTCCGCAATTCGCTTTCCTCACCTGGGCGATAGGAATTTTCTCGCCGATGCGAAAGGTCGTCATCAACTATGAGGTGTAAAAGGTGAGTTGAGAACGTCGGCCGCGTATCCGGCGTTCAGCTCGTTCACGGCTCGCCTTCCCCCGCGCGCCCATCCGATCGCAGGACACCGTCACGGGGGCGGGAAGCGGTACCACGGAAGCAGCGCGGGCCCGGAAGCGGGCGGAACGCGCTCTTTCGGAAGGACGAGAACCCATGACCGCACGAACCGCACAGCACGGGTACGACTACGTCGTGGTGGGGGCGGGATCGGCGGGGTGCGTGCTGGCTGCCCGGCTGAGCGAGGACCCCGGTGTCCGGGTGCTGCTGGTCGAGGCGGGGCCGCCCGACGACGCCCCCGAGATCCACGTACCGAGGGCGTACGCCCGGCGCCCGGGTCATCGGCGTGCGTGCCGAACGCCACGGTGAGCCGGTCGAGTTGCGTGCCGAGCGGGAGGTGCTGCTGGCGGCCGGGACCTACAACTCACCGCAACTGCTGATGCTCTCCGGCATCGGGGTGGCCGCCGAGCTGGCTGAGCACGGCATGAGGACCTACTCCGCCGTCCGGGCCCGGGTGGCGGTGTCGAACTCCACGTACTCGATGATCGCGCCGCCCGGGTGGCGGACGGTCAGGTTGCGGCCGGTGGGGACCTGATTCGGGCCGTCGAGCACCTCTCCGCCGTGGCGCCCGGTCAGTGCCAGGACCTCGTCCAGCGAGGTCACCACGGTGGTGGCCTGGGTGGCGCGGTACGGAGCCAGGGCCTCGGCGGTGCCGGCGATGAGCAGATAGCCGCCGATCCGGGCCAGTTCGAGGTCGCGGTAGGCGAACCGGAGGGCGGGTTGCTCGCCGGTGAGGTCGACGAAGGTCGGCAGTGCCCGCGGTTCAGGTCGTCCTGCACCTGCCCGGACGGGTCAACACGTGCCGTCGCAGCCATCAACGACCAGAAGGGGCTCCCGCAGAAAACGGTCTATGACCTAACCGTAGGTGACCTCCACACGTTCTATGTCCTGGCGGGCAACGCACCAGTCCTGGTGCACAATAACAACTGCCCACGGCAGATCGACTATGCGAGTGACGAACTCAGCACGGCCGCCTTCAACTACCGGGTATCCTCCGGCTACTGGGATGCGCAGCGGAATGTGGCAGTCGCCAACGTCCGGAGCGCAGACGGCAGCACGCGTCTGGTCTACGGCAACAGCGGTGGTTCTGCTGGACACGCCGAGCAGGACATCGTCAACCAACTCAAGCAAGGCGACGAGGTCATCGAACTGCACACGGACAGGGCACCGTGCCCAGATGTCTGCGCTCCATTGCTGAGCGGTGACCCACGTACGAAGAAAGCCATCATCACCTACGTGATCCCCTATGCGTCACCGGAGACTCCGGAGGGCCGTACGCTCAACAAGGCATGGGCTGACTACCTCGCTACACTGATCGCGACAGCCAAGAAGAACCGCGGTATCGGGTGATTCTTTGCCGGGCCGAGTGAATGAATCCGATCCACCCGGCCCGGCATTAGAATTCAAATAAGTTAGGACAGGGGAGTATTAGTGTTTCCTGAGCGTGTAAGTCAGGAAGAGGAGACGGCTCTCATCCGCCTGGTTGCTGAAGTTGAGGCCGACCTGCAGTACGTCGGACTGCCGGTCGTCCAAGGTGGAGACTGCACTGCGGGCCGACATGTCAGCTCATCATCTTTCGTCGTCTTCTACGACCCGAGCAGCGATGAGTCAGGCGGAGTCTTCGTCGAGTGGAGCCTCAGCCCCGAAATCAAGGGAGCTATTGTTGCTTCACCAGGACTTGCTATTAAACGCGCTATCCCCCTTGGCAGTGTCAGTCTTGAGGTTATGACTAACGCCGCCGATCGGATTCTCGCCGCGGCAGGTTGGGGAACAGATCAGGAGGCAGTTGGGGTCCACGAATCATCAATTCGAGTCTTCAGGGAAAGCGACCTGGTCGGCGAATAGCGCCGCCTGGCCTACAGCATCAGCCGCGACCTCTGCGAGAACATCGAGGAGGACTGAGGCCGCCAGGTCGTCTTGCCGGCCAGAGGATCTCTGAGGACGGCGACTACTGAGGGGCAGTGGTCGGATACGGACCGGAATCGAAGATGGCCCGCACCCTGGATTCCAGGGTGTGGGCCATATCGTGCTGCAGGCGCCTGGCTGCGACGGCGTCGGATGCGCTGCATCTGAGACGAAGGATGACGTCCAGTTCAAGGTCAACGCTGATAGCCGGGCGGACCCAGCAGATCGAGCTCCATGGATCCGAAAAACAGGCGCCCCCGCATCGGAGAGGTGTACCGATGGATCACCAGCAGTTGCTGGCCACCCTGAACGAGGCCGGAGTGGCGGACCGCTCATTCTGCATCCGCGGTCACGCGCTTCCCGGCTGGTACGGCGAAGGTGGAATCCTGGACCGAGCTGAGGACGGCCGCTGGTTCGTGGGTGGCCTCGAACGTGGCCGACTCCACATCGACCGCTACTTCGCTTCCGAGGAGGACGCACGCCGACACGTTTATCATCTGCTGACCACCCCCCGTCCCGCCGCACGTGAGCGCACCCCTGAAGAGCGGGCTGCTGACGAGGAGCAGGCACGTAAGCGCGTCAGCGAGCTGCAGCAAGAGATGGCGGAGTGGAAGACCACGCAGTGCAAGGGCGACAGGCTCTGAACTCGATTGGTTCCTACGTTTGTTGGCGGGTCGGACGGTGTGAACGATCAGCGATTTCCCCCACTTCTGAGGCTTTGCGGTCACGGAATGGGTCGCTGATCTTGTGATTGGGGTTCAGGTCCTGTGCGGGATGCGGTTGCGTAGAAGGTCGAGGTTGGCGCGGCCGTATCCGGCGCGCTTGAGGAGCTACACCCTCGTGTATGTGTGCCTCGACCTGGACCGAGCTCCAGGGGCTGGTCAGTCCGGCGGTGACGGCGTCCTGGTCCCTGTGGATCGCGGGTTCTCCGGACTGCCCGGTCTCCGCAACGCCACAGCCGTCCTGCAGGCCTACACCGCCACCGGGCACAGCCTGTCGGGCAACGCCGGCTACATCCGTGCCGCGCTGATCGGCTGCGTGGTGTTCGCCCTGGTGTCAGTCGTGGTGATCGTCGTACCCCGGCGCGGGCGCACGGTGCCCGCGGACACCCCCAAGGACGAGGAGGCGGTCGCCCGCCCGCGTTCGTGAGCAACCTGTGCGGGCACCGGCCCGACGTAGCCTGCCCGGCAGCAGCCCGCCGGGCTGGGCAGTTTGCCGTGATTGAACGCTTCTGAGAAGTCTCTTATACCGGCCCAGCAGGCTGCTGGGCATGAGGACAGACCGCGCGGACCAACCCCTGTCGGTGGTGATCGGTGCCGGTGGCACCGGCGGGCACATCTACCCGGGCCTGGCCCTGGCCGAGGCGCTGCGGCGGGCCGATCCGAGGGCGGTGATCTCGTTCGTGGGCACCGAGCGCGGGCTGGAGACCCGGCTGATCCCCGAGGCCGGCTACCGGTTGCACACGGTGGACATGATCCCGTTCGACTCGGCGCTCGGTCTGCGCCGGTTCATGTTGCCCGCGGCGCTGCTGAGTTCGGGGCGGCAGTGCCGGGAGATCCTGCGGGCGCAGGGCGCGCAGGTGGCGGTCGGGATGGGCGGTTATCCGAGTGCGCCGGTGATCGTGGGGGCTCGGCTCGCCGGGCTTCCCAGTGTGATCCACGAGTCGAACGCGGTGCCCGGGCGGGCGAATCGCTTCGCGGCTTGGCTGACCCCGAACGTGGCGCTCGCCTTCGACCGCACCCGGGAGCACCTGCCGTCCGGCCTGCGGGCCGAGACGGTCGGCATGCCGCTGGTCGGCGCGGTGGCCGGGCTCGACCGGTCCGCGCTGCGCGCCCAGGCCCGCCAGCAGTTCGGGGTGCCGGAGGGCGTGCGACTGGTGATCTTCAACGGCGGCAGCCTGGGGGCCGCCCGCCTGACCGAGGCCGCCGTCGAGCTGGCCGCCCGCTGGCGCCACCGCAGCGACCTGCGCCTGCTGATCAAGACCGGCCCGGCGGCCCTGGATCAGGTCCGGGCCAAGCTGGCCGGCAGCCCGGTGGCCGTCGCCGTGCCCTACCTGGACCGGATGGACCTCGCCTACGCGGCAGCCGACCTGATGATCTGCCGGGCCGGCTCCGCCACCGTCGCCGAACTCGCGAGCATCGGCCTCCCCGCCGTCCTGGTGCCCTACCCCCACGCACCCCACGACCACCAGACACACAACGCCCGAGTGCTCTCCGAAGCCGGCGCCGGCCTGCTCCTGCCGGACGACGCCTGCACCGGCGAAGCGCTCGCCGCCCTCGTCGAGCCACTGCTCGCCGACCCCACCCGCCTGCTCGCCATGAGCCGGGCCGCCGACCCCGGCACCCACGCCCGGGCGGCTGACCTGCTCGCCGCCAAGGTGCTGCGCACCATCGGCCAGACCCCCGCGCCCTACCCGGTGGCGCCCGCCGACAGCCACCCCTCCTGGCCGCCCTCCGCCTGGTCCCAGTGAACCACCAACCCGACCCGCACAGTACGGAGTTCCCCATGGACAACCCCATCACCGCGCACGACTGGAGCG
Source organism: Kitasatospora sp. NPDC008050 (assembly GCF_042957465.1). Classification (NCBI taxonomy): domain Bacteria; kingdom Bacillati; phylum Actinomycetota; class Actinomycetes; order Kitasatosporales; family Streptomycetaceae; genus Kitasatospora; species Kitasatospora sp. NPDC008050. The sequence continues at coordinate 311,817 of NZ_JBIBIJ010000008.1, read as the reverse complement.
GACGCACGGTGCTGGTCACCGGCGCCGAGGGCTTCATCGGCAGCACCCTGGTCGACCTGCTGGTCGAGCGCGGCGCCCGGGTGCGGGCGCTGGTGCACTACAAGCCGTACGCCGAACGCGGCTACCTGGCCCGCTACCTGGCCGACCCCGACAGCCCGGTGGAGCTGTTCGCCGGTGACGTCCGCGATGCCGGGCGGGTCCTGGACGCGGTCGAGGGCTGCGAGACCGTCTTCCACCTCGCCGCACTCATCGGCATCCCCTACAGCTACCAGGCACCCGAGGCCTATGTGCAGACCAACGTGGTCGGCACCCAGAACATCGCCGCCGCCTGCCTGCGCCACGGCGCCCGCCTCGTCCACACCTCCACCAGCGAGGTGTACGGCAGCGCGATCACCGTGCCGATCAGCGAGCAGCATCCACTGCAGCCGCAGTCGCCGTACTCCGCCTCGAAGATCGGTGCGGACATGGCGGCGCTCTCCTACTGGCACGCCTTCGAGCTGCCGGTCTCGGTGGTCCGCCCCTTCAACACCTACGGCCCGCGCCAGTCCGCCCGCGCGGTGATCCCCACCGTGCTGGCCCAACTCCACTCCGGGGCCCGCGAGGTGCGACTCGGCTCACTCACCCCCACCCGGGACTTCACCTACGCCACCGACACCGCCGAGGGCTTCCTCGCCGTCGCCCGCGCCGACCGCACCCTCGGCGAGGTCATCAACCTCGGCACCGGCAGCGAGGTCTCCATCGGCGACCTCGCCAAGGAACTCATCACCGCCTCCGGACGCGACGCCGAGATCGTCGTCGACCCCACCCGCCTGCGCCCCGGCGGCAGCGAGGTCGAACGCCTCCTCTCCGACAACACCAAGGCCCGCCGCCTGGCCGACTGGCAGCCCCGGGTCGACCTCGCCGAGGGCCTGCGCCGCACCTCGGCCTGGGTCGCCGAGCACCTGCACCTGCTCGCCCCGGGGCGCTACCAGGTCTGAGCCGACGCCGGGGGAGCGGGTGCCGGCGCCCGCTCCCCCGGCCGGTGGGCGAGCGGGCCCGGGCACCGCGCGGTGAAGGCCGGACCGGTCGACGAACGAGGATGGGCGGGCATGACGAACACACCAGCGAGCGCCTCGGGCGGCAGGCACCGGGTGCACCGCGGTACGCAGAGCGCCGAGGCGGGCGGTGGCCGGGCGGCTGAGCGCAGGAGCAAGCGGAAGCTCAGGCGCCGGGGCCTGCGGATCCTGGCCTGCACCACGGCCGGCCTGGTCCTGGTGACCGCCGGGGCCTTCGGCTACCTCTACGAGAAGCTGAACGGCAACATCAGACACTCGCCGCTCTTCGCCGGCACCTCGGGCGACGCGGGACACGAGAAGCCGGACGCCTTCGGCCGCACCCCGATCAACATCATGGTGATCGGCTCCGACAGCCGTGACAACGCGGCCGACTGCGCGATCGGCGGCGACTGCGGCCCCGGCGCCAACGCCGACGTACAGATGGTGCTGCACGTCTCGGCGGACCGCAGCAACGCCACGGTGATGAGCATCCCGCGCGACACCATGACCGACCTGCCCGCCTGCACCGACGGGCGGAACAACACGTCGATGAAGGCGCGGTTCGGGCAGATCAACAGCACCCTGGACTACGGGCCGGGCTGCGCGGTGGCCGCCGTGCACCAGTTGACCGGCATACCCATCGACCACTTCATGATGGTCGACTTCACCGGCGTGGTGCAGATGTCCGACGCGGTCGGCGGCGTGCCGGTCTGCGTGAGTGACAACGTCTACGATCCGGACTCGCACCTCAAGCTGACGAAGGGCACCCACACCCTCCAGGGCTTGTCCGCGCTGCAGTTCGTGCGCACGCGCCACGGTTTCGGCGACGGCGGTGACCTGGGGCGCACGGTGGCCCAGCACATGTTCCTCGGCTCGATGGTCCGTCAGCTCAAGAGCGCCGGCACCATGACCGACCCCGCCGCAGTGCTCTCCCTCGCCAACGCCGCCACCAAGGCGCTGACGGTCGATGACGGCCTCAAGAGCATCACGCAGCTGGTGGGCCTGGCGGACGACCTCAACAAGGTGCCCATGGACCGGATCACCTTCGCCACCATGCAGAACCAGCCCGACCCCTCGAATCCCAACCGCGTCCTGGTCTCCCCTGCCGCGAAGAACCTCTTCACCACGATCATCAACGACCAGTCGCTGACCACCGGCAGCGGAGACAACTCCGCTGCCGCGGCTCAGGCCACCTCCACAACGACCACCCCCGCCGCCGCGCCCTCCGTCGTGCCACCGTCCGCGCCCCTCACCGCCTCGACCAGCGGAACGGGAGCCCCGCAGAAGGACATCGCGGGCGGTACCTCCTCAGCGCCCGCACCGGTCGACCCCCGGGCGGCGCTGAGCAACGCCAACCCCGCGACCGCCGACGACTCCAGCGGCTGCGCCCAGGTCAGCACCTTCCGAACCGCCAACCTGGACGGCATCCCCATGACACCCACCGAGGCATTCGCCAAGAGCCCGGATGTGCCCAACTCGGCGCCCTGATCGGCGTTGGGTCTCCCGTCGGCCGACCGGGGGTTCCTGCCCCGCGATGGCCGGACCGCGCACAAGGGGGTGGGTGGATCCGCGGTGCGGACAGGCGGACCTGGGGCAGCTGGGAACGGATTCGCCTGGAGCTGCGTCCCGATAAGGGAAGAACGGACCCAGATGTCCTGAAAAGGGCACCACTGTGCCGGTGGCCTGAAGGAGCGGAGAGAAGACACTCCATGGATATGCCTCCGAGCCGCCGTGGAGTGCTCACGCCCGAGCGATCCGGCCCCGCGCACCGGCACTGAGGAGGAGCAGAGAACCATGGCGAACGACCTTTTCGGCGCCCACGGCTCGTCGGAGCCTGCCGTGTCGACAGACAGCGGGAGTCCCGGCCGCACGAACGCGCCGCGCCGGCCCGCACGGCGCGGGCTTGTGCGGAGGGTCGCGATCTGCGGGGCACCGGTGGTAGCGCTGGGTACCGCTTTCGGGATCGTCCAGGAACTGCGGCCCCTCCCGGCCCTGGCCCTGGTGAGCGATGACGCGCAGTCATCGCTCTCCTTCCCCGGTGGCGCCTTCTCCCCGCCGTGGCCGGACCACGGACAGGCCGCGGTCACCGTCGCCGGGTCGGGCTCTGTCGGAGCCTTCGGCGAGCAGAAGCCCGTTCCCACCGCCAGCGTGGCCAAGGTCATGACGGCCTACATAGTGCTGCGGGACCACCCCCTGAAGGACAGGGACGACAGCGGACCGCAGATCACGGTCGACGCGAAGGCGGTTCAGGACGGCACAGCGAAGGACGAGTCGCGCATCGAGGGACTCACGGTGGGACAGAAGTTCAGCGAGCAGGACATGCTCAGGATGCTGATGATCCCCTCGGGCAACAACATCGCCCGGCTGCTCGCGCGCTGGGACACCGCCTCCGACTCCGAGACGGCCTTCGTCAAGAAGATGAACGATGCCGCGCGGGAGCTGGGACTGGCGAACACGACCTACACCGATCCGAGCGGCCTGGACCAGGGAACCGTCAGCACCGCGGTCGACCAGCTGAAGCTGGCCGAGGCGGTGATGAAGTCCGATGCCTTCCGCCAGGTCGTCGCCATGCCCAACGCCGACATTCCGGGCCTTCCTCAGCGGATCAACAACAACAACGATCGCCTCCTCCTGGCCGGCCTGAGCGTGCGGGGGATCAAGACCGGTTCGAACACCGCGGCCGGCGGAACCCTCTCCTGGGCGGCCTACAAGACGGTGGGCGGGAAGGACCGGCTGATCCTCGGCACCATGCTGGACCAGCATGTCCAAGGAGCCGATCCCTACGGCTCCAACAGCCTCGTCCTGGTCCAGGACAACAGCAAGAAGATCATCGACGCTGTCCGCAACGCCCTGACCTCAGCCACCGTCATCAAGAAGGGCCAGGTGGTCGGCTACATCGACGACAAGCTGGGCGGCCGGACACCGGTCGCCGCGACCGAAGACCTCAACGTGGTCGGGACTCCCGGCCAACCCCTGGGCATCACGCTCGGCGACCACGGCACACCCCCGCCACACGGAGCGAAAGCCGGAACCACGGTCGGTGCGGTGACGGCCGGCAGCGGACCGGACGCCCCGACCGTACCGATCGCCCTGGCCAACGACCTTCCCGCACCGTCCTTCACGGCGCGACTGACCCGCGTACGGCCCTGATCCCGGCCGCGGACCGCCGTGGTCGGAGCGCCCGGCGGGCGCCGGCCCTGGGCGATCTGCTCCCGGATGGTGCCCGCATCCGCCGGTGCGTGATTCAGCCCGTGATGGGCTGTCAGCAGCTCCACCAAGGCTGAACCGTCCGCCGGGTGCCCCGCCGGATCGACGCTCGGGGGCCGCACGGCGGTCGGACCGGGCAGGGGAGCGCGGTCTCCCCCGCAGTCGAACCGTCCGGCCGACGGTGGTTTCAGGCGCCGGGTCGGCTGATCGGGGGAGGGCCGGCTGCGGGGTGGGCGGGTTCGATGGATGGCACGGTCAATCGCCCGGGAGGCGTGCGGCGCGTCCGTGTGCCCGTTTCCCGGAGCCGGACGAAGGGACGGGCTGATGCTGAAGGCACTGCGGGCCGGTGGCCTGTTCGACGGAACGACGGCGCTGGGGCCCGGCACGGTGCTGGTCGAGGAGGGCCGGATCAAGGCCGTCGACACGACCGGGGCCCGGGCCCCGGAAGATGCCGAGGTCATCGACTACGGCGCGGACGCGTGGATCCTGCCGGGACTGATCGACACCCACGTTCATCTCGTGTTCGATGCCGGCGACGCCCCGGTCGACCATCTCGCGGCGCGCGACGACGACAGCGTGCTGGCCGGGATGCGGCGGGCGGCCGCGCGGGCGCTGGCAGCGGGCATCACCACGGTGCGTGATCTGGGGGACCGCGGCTATCTGGCGCTGAGACTGCGTGACGAGGCCGCCGCCCGGCCGTATCTGCAGCCCCATATCGTCGCGGCCGGGCCGCCGATCACCAGCCCGGGCGGTCACTGCCACTTCCTGGGCGGCGAGGCCTGGGGGCGCGAGGCGCTGATCGCCGCGGTGCGGGAACGCCACGAGCGCGGCTGCGAGGTGGTCAAGGTCATGGCCAGCGGCGGCCATATGACTCCTGGCACGTTCATGCACCTGCCCCAGTACCCGACCGAGGACCTGCGCGTCGTGGTCGACGAGGCACACCGCCTCGGCATGAGGACCGCCACCCACGTGCACTCCGCCGAAGCGATCGGCCGAGTGCTGGACGCCGGGTTCGACACCCTCGAACACCTGACGTTCTTCACCGAGGACGGTCCCCGCCCTACGCCCCCTCTGGTGGACCGGATCATCGGCAGCGGTGCGACGGTGAGTCTCACGGTCGGGGTGCTGCCGGGCGAGCCGCTTTCTCCCCTGCTGACGGACTGTATGCGTCGGCTCTGCCCCACTTGGGCCCGACTGCACCGCGCGGGCGTTGCGATCACGGCGGGAACCGACGCGGGCATCTGCCGCTACAAGCCCCACGACGTCCTCCCGTACGCGGTGACCGATCTCGCGGGTCCCATCGGCATGACCCCGGCCCAGGCCCTGGCCGCCGTCACGTCGGTCGCCGCCGCGGCCTGCGCGCTGACCGGCGTCAAGGGCTGTCTGAAGGCCGGAGCCGACGCGGACCTCCTCGTCGTCGGTGGCAACCCCCTGCACGACCTCACCGCCCTGCGGGACGTGCGCTCCGTCTACCGCATCGGCCGCCTGCTGTGAACCGGCTTCGCCCGTTTCACCTGCTCCGGTTTCACCTGCTCCGGTTCCGGGTGTGGGCCTTCCACGTGATGGCGGCGGCGAGGAGGAGGGCTGCCGCGGTTGTCTTCTGGGAGTTGCTCGTGTGCGGGGTGGTGGTGCGCAGGGCGTCGTGGTCGGAGAGGTTGCGCAGGATGTCGCGTCCCTGCTGGAGGGTGCCGGGTGTGGCGATCATGAGTTCGAGTGCGGTGCGTGCGGCCTGTTGCTCGGAGAGGGTCTCCTGGGCGAGGCCGAAGATGATGGAGCGCAGGTTCTCCTCGAAGACGTCGATGAGGGACAGTTCGGGGCACAGGTGGCGGATCGAGCCTTCGAGGTTGGCGAAGGACTTTCCGAGCAGGGAGATCACGGGGTTGGTCTGGATGCCGCGCCGGGTGGAGCAGGCGAGGACGGCGGTGAGGGTGACGCCGAAGTTGAGTTCGGCCAGGGAGGCGGAGGTGACCTTGGGCACCAGGGCGATCATGTCGCTGCGGAAGCCGGGCAGGTCCGCCCAGGCGGTGGGGTGTCCCATCTCGGTCCAGGTTCTCGCCAGGCCGGTGCCGTCGTTGGCGGCGACGTTCAGCAGGACGAGGACCAGGCTCCGGCTGAGGCCGCTGTCGATGCGGCCCGTCATGCCCCAGTCGATCAGGTGGGCGGGGTGGCCCGGGGCGACGAAGACATTGCCGGGGTGGGGGTCGGCGTGGAAGTACCGGTCGAGGAAGTAACCCCGGTACATGAATGCCAGCAGGTCCTGCCCGATGCCGGTGCGCTCGCTCTCGGTGAACGCGGTGGGGTCCGCGTCGCGGATGGAGGTGCCGGGGGCGAGGGACTGCACCAGCACCCGTGGGGTGGGGGTGAGCAGGACGCGTGGGACGGTGAGGTGTTTGAAGTCCTGCGTCAGCCGACGGCCGGCGCGCATGTTCCCCGCCTCGCGGCGGAAGTCGCTCTCGCCCGCCATGGCGTCGAAGATCACCCCGAGCATGGCCGGCAGGTCGATCACCGCGGTGAAGCGGGGCATGGCTCTGGCGATCAGTCGGGCGGCGTTGCGCAGGACGTCCATGTCCTGGGCCATGAGCGCCGCCACGCCGGGGCGCTGGATCTTCACCGCCGCGGGGGTGCCGTCGGCCAGTTCGGCACGGTAGACCTGTGCGAGTGAGGCCGCCCCCAGCGGCCGCTCGGTGTCGATATCGCGGAACACCCGGGGCCAGCGGTCGCCGAAGTCCTGGGCCAGGACCGGCTCGAACAGGGTGAACGGGGCCGGGGTGACCTGGTCGTGGAGTCTGCCGAGCTCGTCGATCATCGCCGCGGGCACGAAGTCGGGTCGGGTGGAGAGCAGTTGTCCGACCTTGATGTAGAACGGGCCGAGCGACTGCAGCGCCTCGCTCACCGCGCGCGCACGTTCCCGTCCGTCATCCTGGTGGGGATCGCAGGAGTCACCGTCGCGGACCTTGCGCCGCGAGCGCAGTGCTTCGTCGACGAGCAGACGTCCCAGGACGCCGGACACGTGCCGCGCCCGACCGGGCATACAGCCTCCAATGAGCGGGTGGTCGATCCTCGCATTGCGTCGGTACCGGAGAATGTCCGGCTGTCCGGCGGCATCACACCGGGTCCGCCGTTCCTGCTTCCTGGTTGGTCGGCCCGCCGCCGCGGACCGGGCTGTGCGGCAGCGCTCCCAGGTTGCCCGTGCTCCGCACGGCCCCGGGAGGGGCGGCGGCGCGAAGCACCAGGAGGAGGACCTGGTAGGTGCAGTCGTGGCCGGTGGCACGGTCGTAGGCGCGGAACCGGCCTCCCGCGCGGATCTCGTCGGCAAGCTCTGCCTCGGTGACGGGCCGTTGTTCACGGGTGTCGTAGAGGGTGCCGTTGTTCTGGCGGCACAGAAGTCGCTCGGACGGCAGAGGTGTGCCGCCTGCGAAGGGTGGGTCTGCCATGACGATGTCTCTACGGCGTTGTAGGGTCCGGGCCGCCGGCTCACCTGCCGACGGTGGGGTGCCGCTGCGCGTTCATGACGCCTGCGCTTTGTCTCCCCATTATGGCTACACGGTGAACTCATGAGTGCCCAGGTGTACTTGGCCGCTCCCGGAAGCACTCCGTAGCACCATCGCTCCTGGCGCGCGCCGCTGGTGCTGTTGTGCGCCTGCGGTAGGGGGTTACAGCGGGCCACCCATGCTTCACGATAGCCCTTGCCGCTCTCTCGGCTCGAAGGAGAGCGGGACGGCACCGCCGGCTTCCAGGCGTCCTCCGCCCGCCCGTGATCGGGTCAGCAGGGCGCTCGCTTCCCACAGGCCCGCGCGGCCCTCCTCGCCCACGCGGGCCTCAACGCCTCGGGCATCACCGAAGCCGTCCTCGGCTCCCTCACCAACCACTTGAGGCTGGAGGAATAGCCATGGGCTCCATCGATCTGGGGCTGCCCGGGCCGCCCCCGCGCACTCCGGCGCGGCGCCGCACCCGAAGGATCCACGTCGGCGACGTCCCCGTAGGAGGCAGCGCGCCGCTCACCGTCCAGACCATGACCACCACCCTGACCGCCGACATCGACGCCACGCTGCGGCAGATCGCCGAGATCACCGCCGCCGGCTGCGACATCGTGCGCGTCGCCGTCCCCTCCCAGGACGACGCCGATGCCCTGCCCGCCATCGTCGCCAAGTCCCCGATCCCGGTGATCGCCGACATCCACTTCCAGCCCCGCTACGTCTTCACCGCCATCGACGCCGGCTGCGCCGCGGTGCGCGTCAATCCCGGCAACATCAGGAAGTTCGACGACAAGGTCAAGGAGATCGCCGCCGCCGCATCGGCGGCGCGGGTGCCGATCCGGATCGGCGTCAACGCCGGCTCCCTCGACCCGCGCCTGCTCGCCAAACACGGCTCCGCCACTGCCGAGGCGCTCGTGGAGTCGGCGCTGTGGGAGTGCTCGCTCTTCGAGGAACACGGCTTCACCGACATCAAGATCGCGGTGAAGCACCACGATCCGCTCACCGTCGTCGCGGCCAACCGCCTCCTCGCCCAGGCCTGCGACTACCCGCTGCACCTCGGCGTCACGGAGGCCGGCACCGCCATGCAGGGCTCCATCAAATCCGCCGTCGCCTTCGGCATCCTCCTCAGCGAAGGCATCGGCGACACCATCCGCGTCTCGCTCTCCGCGCCACCCGTCGAACAGGTCAAGGCCGGAACCCACATCCTGCAGTCCCTGGGCCTGCGCCCCCGCAAGCTGGAGATCGTCTCCTGCCCCGGCTGCGGCCGCCTCCAGGTCGACATCCACCATCTAGCGCAGCGCGTCGAAGCCGCCTTCGACGGCTTCCCCCACCCCATCCGCGTCGCCGTCATGGGCTGCGTCGTCAACGGCCCCGGGGAGGCCCGCGAAGCCGACCTCGGCGTCTCCTGCGGCAACGGCAAAGGCCAGATCTTCGTCCACGGCGAAGTCATCCGCACCGTCCCCGAACGCCGGATCGTCGAGGTCCTGCTCGAAGAAGCCCTGCGCCTGGCCGAAGGCCCGGGCACAACTGAGGAGGTCGCACCGTGACCACACTGTCCGTGCGTCCGACCCCGCTGGACCCGGCCGCCATCCGCACCACCGTCGAGCAACTGCTCCACGGATTCCTCGACGAACAGGAACGGGCCACCCCCGACCTGCCGGAACTCAAGCTCTTCACCGGCCAGTTGCGCGACATGATCGCGGCGGGCGGCAAACGGATCCGCCCCGTCCTGTGCGTCACCGGCTGGCATACCATCACCGACCAGGACCCGCCGCCCGCGGTGTGGCGGGTGGCCGCGTCCCTGGAGCTGTTCCACGCCTTCGCCCTCATCCACGACGACATCATGGACAACTCCGATACCCGCCGTGGCCGACCCACCGCCCACCGCGCCCTCGCCACCCACCACACCGGCCGCCCGGACGCCGACCGCCTCGGGGTGAACGCCGCGATCCTGCTCGGGGACCTCGCCCTCGGCTGGTCCTACGAACTCCTCCACACCCCCGACATCACGCCTCGGCAACTCGCCCTCGTCTGGCCGCTGTTGAACGCCCTGCGCACCGAGACCCTCGCCGGCCAGTACCTCGACCTGACCGCCACCGGCCACCTCACGGCGGACCCCGACACCCCCTGGCGGGTCATCCGCTACAAGACCACCAAGTACACCATCGAACGTCCCCTGCACCTGGGTGCCACCCTCGCCGGTGCCAGTGCCGGCCAACTCGACGCCCTGACGGCCTACGCCCTGCCCCTGGGCGAAGCCTTCCAGCTGCGTGATGATCTCCTTGGCGTCTGGGGCGACCCGGCCCAGACCGGGAAGTCCGCCCTGGACGACCTGCGCGAGGGCAAGCACACGGTCCTGGCCGCCACCGCACTCGCCCGGGCGACCGTGGTGGAACAGTGCACCCTGCGGCGCCTCTACGGCCACCCGCAGCTCGCCGCCGCCGACGCCGAGCAGGTCCGCACCGTCCTCACCGGCACCGGAGCCCGCGCCGCCACCGAACAGATGATCACCGACAAGCGGGACCAGGCGTTGGGCGCCGTCGACACCACACACCTGCTCCCCGCCGGACTGGCCCTGCTGCGTCACTTCGCCCGCGCCGCCACCACCCGCACCACCTGACGAGAAGGGATGCACATGCCCGGGACATCCGCGCACAGCTCCACCCCGTCACTCGGGCTGCCGCCGCTCTACTGCCCGCTGGCGCCGTCCTCGCACCCGGAGGCCGACACGATCGACAAACGGGCGGCGCAGTGGATGGACCGCTGCCCCATCCCGGACGACCCGGAGGACCGGGCCGGCCTGCTGGGCAGCCGCAGCGCGGCCTTCGTGGCCAACAGCAGTCCCCAGGGGTATGTCGACCGCCTGGAAGCCACCGGCCGCTGGTTCTTCTACGCCTTCGCCATGGACGACTGGTTCGAGTCCTGCGCCTCCCCGCACGAAGTCATCGACGTGTGCGCTGCGATGCAGCGGGCCCTGGAGGCCCCGGACGAAGCCTTGTCGGACACCCCTTTCATGCCCGCCTACCTCGACATCGTCCGCACCTTCCGCGGCTTCGCCACCCCCGTGCAGTACGGCCGCGTCACGGCCGGCTACCGCATCTACCACCAGTCCATCCCCTGGGAGATGAGCTACCGGCTGCGGGGCCGCCTGCCCGACCTCAACACCCAACTGGTGCTGCGCCTGGGCGTGTCCGGGTTCGAGGCCTTCTTCGCCATGATCGAGGTCTGCAACGGCCAGGAGATGACCGCGCGGGAGTACGACGACCCCGCCCTGCGAGCCCTGCGGGAGATCGCCGGCCTGCTGCTGCTGTGGATCAACGACCTCTCCTCGTTCGCCAAGGACGCCCGCGCCGGGGACGGCCAGAACAACCTCGTCATCGGCCTCATGAACGAACTGCGCTGTCCGAAGGGCCAAGCCGTCGTCCAGGCCATCGGCATCTGGAACCGCAGCATGGCGCTGTTCATCCGGCTGCGCGACCAACTGGCCGCCCATGCAAGCCCGCAGTTGGGGCACTTCCTCACCGACCTCGGCAACATGGTCGCCAACGTCGTCCACTGGCACCGCGACAACCCCCGCTACGCCATGGCCGCCCCCGCCCTGGAGGTCACCACCACCCCGCCGCCCGGACTCGATCCGGCACCGCTGCCCTACCCCTCCATCGCCTGGTGGTGGCAACACCTCACCCCGTGACCCGCACACCGCCCTCTTCCGGCCCAGCCAGGGAGTTCCGCATGAATCCGCAACCACCCCGCCAGGCCCCCTCCTCGCCGGGTGCCGAGCCTCGCAGCCTGACGGACGTGCCCGTGCTGCACGGACGGCTGCCCGTGGTCGGTCATCTGGTATCGCTCTGGCTGGACCCCCTGGCGTTCCTGCAGTCGGTGGAACACGCCGGCGACATCGTGCGCGTCGACCTGGGCAGCCTGCCCCTGTACTTCCTCACCACGCCGGACCTCGTCCACCAGGCCCTGGTGACCCAGGCCCGGGTGTTCGGCAAGGGCAGGTTCTTCGAGCGGGCCCGCGCAGCCCTCGGGGGCGGGATGGCGACGACCGACGGTGAGGAGAACGCCAGGCAGCGGCGGCTGGTGCAACCCGCGCTCCACCGCACGCGCATCACGGCCGTGTACTCCCAGATCATGGAGCGCCGTGCGCGGTCCCTGGCGATGTCCTGGCAGCCGGACGAAGTGGTCCAGGTGGACCGGGCGATGCACGAGCTGACCGCGGGCATCGTGGCCGAGTCGCTGTTCTCCTCCGGGCTCAGCCAGGCGGCGTTCGACGAGGTGTGGCGATCCCTGGTCGTCCTGTCGCGGGGCGTCGTCGTGCGGGCGGTCGCCCCCGAGGTGCTCGACCGGCTCCCGATCCAGCTCAACCGCGGGTTCAACGCTGCCGGCGTCCGCCTGCGCCGGGTCATCGACGAGGTCATCCGGCACGCGCGCATCGAGGGGGCCGACCGTCCCGACCTGCTGTCCAAGCTGCTGGAGGCCAGGGACGCCGAGACGGGCCAGGCCATGGCCGATTCGGAGATCCGCGACCAGCTCGTGACGCTGCTGCTCGCAGGGACCGAAACCACGGCCACCACTCTGGCGTGGGTCTTCCACGAACTGGCCAGGCACCCCGAGATCGAGGCACGGGTCCAGGCCGAGGTCGACGAGGTGGTGGGCAGCGGGCCGGTCACCATCGCCGACCTGCCCCGGCTCGAATACCTTGACCGGGTACTGCGGGAGGTCACGCGGCTGTACGCACTCGTGCTGATCACCCGCAGGGCCACCACGGAGGTCACGCTCGGCGGCACCAGGTTCCCCGCCGGCACCGAGGTCGCGTACAGTCAGTACGCCCTGCACCGCGATCCGCGGACCTTCCCGGATCCGGAGCGGCTCGATCCCGACCGGTGGCTCCCCGACCGCACGCCGCAGGGACCTCCCATTCCCTTCGGCGAGGGAAAGTACAAGTGCCCGGGCGAGGGGTTCGCGTGGGCCGAGATGCTCATCTCGGTGGCGACGATCACGGCCCGTTGGCGGCTCACACCGGTCCCGGGCTCCACCGTCAAGCCGGTCCTGGCCGAAATGCCCCGGCCGGACGCACTACCGATGATCGCCGTCCCGCGACACACCGCCGTGCCAACCCCGCGCCCCGAGGCGGATGCCGGCACGGCCCGGGAAAGCTCCGGCAGGCCATGACCGCCTGTGAACCGGACCCGGGCCGCTGCCGGGACGCCGCTGCCCTCGCCCGTTCCAACCGCAGAACCCGTGGCGGGACGGTGCTGCCCGCCTGGTGGCCCGACTCGGAAGGCGCACGATGAACCTCCGCGGCTCCTCGGATGCGACCCCCTCCGACTCGCCCCACCGCGCCCGACTGCCCTACCCGGACGGCTGGTTCGCCATCGCCTTCAGCGAGGACGTGCCCCGGGGGAAGGTCCTGCGGCGACGGTTCATGGGCGAGGACCTGGTGGTCTACCGCACCCGTGCGGGGACCGTGCGCGTGGTGGACCCGTACTGCCCCCACCTGGGCGCCCATCTCGGCTTCGGGGCCACGGTGGACGGCGAGAACATCGTCTGCCCGTTCCACCACTTCGCCTACGGTCCGACAGGAGCGTGTGTCCGTACCGGAGACGGTTCACCGCCGCCCCGGGCCTCTTTGAACGTCTGGGCCGCGCGTGAGACCAACGGCTTCGTCATGATCTGGCGCCACGCCCAGGGCTCCGCCCCGACCTGGGAGATCCCCGCCGTTCCGTCGGACGGCTTCCCGTCGCCGACACACAAGACGTTCCCGCTGGTCGACCACCCACAGGAGTTCTTCGAAAACGGTGTCGACGTCGCGCACTTCGTGCCCATCCACGGATTCCACAATGCCGGAATGACGCATCCGCTGCGGGTGAACGGACCCCGTCTCGACATCCCGCTCACGCTGGACCGGGTCTTTCCGCTCATCGGTTCGGTGAAGACGGAAATCCTGATGACCGTGCACGGCCTCGGGTGCTCCCACTACGCCGTGCACATTCCGCGCTTCTCCGCCGACCTGCTGGGCCAGGTCATGGTCACCCCGATCGACCCTGTCCAGGTGCAGACGTACTGGACGGCGACCATCCGCTCGTCCTTGTTCGACGCCCCCGCCGGACTGGCTGCCAGGACGCTCTCCCAGATCCTGACGCAGGCGGTATCACCGTTCTACCTCAAGGACACGACAAAGGACTTCCCCATCTGGCGGCACAAGCGGTACGTCGAGCACCCCAAACTCAGCAGGGGAGACGGCCCGATCATGGAGTACCGCCGCTGGGCCCGCCAGTTCTACAGCGCGCCGCCCCCGTCGGGACACGGTGACATGCCAGAACCCGCGTCCCCCTGACCGGACGTCGGGCCGGCGGCGTTCACGGTCCTTCGAGCGTGTGACTTCGGCGCCTCAGGCTGCCTTCCGATGGTCGCCGAAGCCCGCTGACCGTTCGTCCGCCGGTCACCGTGACGCCGTCACCGACCACGGAGCGTCCGCGATCGATCGTCTCCCGCAGTGTCCGGTCGTCCGCCGCCAGGCGGGTTGCGACGGACAGTTGACACTCCGGTCCCACGCCTGGTCCGCCGGTCGGCCGATGCCGGAGGGCCGTGGTGACAGGAGGCTCGACAGGGGGCGGGAGCCCGGCCCGTCGGGCAGTACGCGCCACAGGGACGGCCGCGAGCGGCCCGCGCCCGTGAGCACGGCGAGCGCTACACACCGGGCAACGAACCCGGGGCCAGCGGTCTCATGTCCGACCGGCGGGCCCGGACGCACGCCCGCTTCATCCTGCCCCACCTGTCGGCAGGCATGGACGTTGTGGACCTGGGCTGCGGGCCCGGCACCATCATCCTCGGCCTGGCCGCGGCCGTGGCACCGGGCTGCGCCGACGCGGTGGCCGCCGCCGGCCACGTCGCCGAAGCCCAGCGCCTGCGCGCTTGGGCCCACGCCCCTGGCGCCGTCTTCGCCGTCCGCTGGATCAATGCCACCGCACAACGCCCCTGAATCACCGGGTACTTGTGCGGTAGCGGTGCGGCCAGGAGCACAGCTGAGGCTGCTGACGGTCAGCGGGCACGCGGGCCGCTCCGGGATGCGGGAGATCGTGAACGCGCTCCGGTAGCAGGGCCGGTCCGCCTGGTCAGTGCAGGAAGGGATCGACGGCGATGGCGGTGAAGAGCAGGGAGATGTAGCTGATCGACCAGTGGAACAGGCGCATCTCCTTCAGCCGCGCGCCGCGCAGGCCGGCCCTGGCCCGCGCGTGGAGCGCGTGGGCTTCGCGCAGCCAGCAGGCGCCGAGCACGACGGCCGCGCAGGTGTAGAACCAGCCCACCTGGCCGAGCGGCCACGGTGAGAGCGACACGGCGACCATCGCCCAGCTGTACAGCACGATCTGACGGGTCACCACGGTGGTGCCGGCCACCACCGGCAGCATCGGCACACCCACGCGCTCGTAGTCGGCCCGGGTCTTCATGGACAGCGGCCAGTAGTGCGGCGGGGTCCAGCAGAAGACCACCAGGCAGAGCGCCACCGCCGTCCAGGACACCGAGTCGGTCACGGCCGACCAGCCGATCAGGACCGGCACGGCGCCCGCGATGCCGCCCCAGACGATGTTCTGCGAGGTGCGCCGCTTGAGCAGCATGGTGTAGATCACCGTGTAGAACAGCAGCGCGCCGAACGCGAGCAGCGCCGAGAGCGGATTGACCAGGACCCAGAGCCAGCCCACCGAGGCGAGGGCGAGCGCACTGGCGAAGACCAGGCACTCGCACGGGGAGACCACCCCGGTGACCAGGGGCCGGCCCGCGGTGCGGTCCATTCGCGCGTCGATGTCCCGGTCGAGGTACATGTTGAACGCGCAGGCGCTGCCCGCGGAGAGGTAGCCGCCGGTGCAGGTGGCCAGGACCAGCGCCAGGTCGGGGACGCCGCGGGCGGCCAGGAACATCACGGGGATGGTGGTCACCAGCAGCAGCTCGATGATCCGTGGTTTGGTCAGCGCGACGAATGCGGCCACCCGGGCCGCGGCGGTCGGACGGTCCGGAAGCGGGGGCCCGGCGGGCGGCGGGGGAGTGTCGGGCGCGGGCGGGCAGGTGTGCGCGGTCGTGTCGAGGACGACATCCATGGTGCGGAACCTTGCGAGGAGAACCTGGTGGCCCTGACCGTCGAGCCGGGCCGCACAGCCGTCGAAGGGCGGTGAGCGGTGGGGAGGTGAGGCACAGCCACCCCGACCCGGGTTGCGTGATGCCGTAGGCGGGACGCAGTAGGTCGGAAGCCCCCAAACTACCACCTCCCGTAGCGCGAGCCGGATTCCGGTGGGCGGAGCCGGGCAGGTCCGCGGCCGCGCTTTCGGCTAGCCGCCTCGTCCCGGCGTCAGGCCCGAGGCCTGGGCCGGGAGGCGGACCTCGACGGTGGTGGGCCCGCCCGGGGTGCTGTCCACGGTGAAGCGGCCGCCCGCGCTTTCGACCCGCAGGTAGTGGCTGGCCAGGCCGATGTGGCCGTCGCGCAGGCGGGACTGGATGATCGCCGGGTCGAAGCCGGCGCCGTCGTCGCGCACCGTCAGCACGTTGTCGCCGTGGTCCGGTCCGAGGGAGAGCCAGACGTTGTCGGCGGCCGCGTGTTTGACGGTGTTGTTGAGCAGTTCGCGGGCCGCGGAGTAGAGCAGCGCCTGGTTGGGGACCTCCCCGCGCGGGACCAGGTCGTAGTGGACGGTGAAACCGCCCCGGCGGGCGGAGCGTTCGCCGAGACTGCGCAGCGCCGCCGAGAGCCCGATGGAGGCCAGGACCTGCGGGTGCAGTTCGAACGTGACGTCGCGGATCTCCTGGACGGTGCGCCGCACTTCGGCCTCGACCCGGTCCAGCGCGGCGGAGGGCGTGGCCGTCTGGGCGTCCTCCAGGTCGTGCAGCGAGGCCAGCAGGTTCTGCACGGCGCTGTCGTGCAGGGCGTCGGCCAGCTCGGTGCGTTCGCGCGTCTCGGCCGCCAGCGCGTCGCGCAGCAGCGACTCGCGGGTGTCGAGCAGTTGGCCGACGGAGGCGGCCTGACGGCGCAGCAGTTCGGCGACCAGCACGCAGGTCAGGACGTCCCACAGCAGGTAGGCCTCGTCCACGACCATCGTCCAGCGCCCCGAGGAGGGGCCGTTGGCCAGAGTGGGGATCGCCAGGACCGCGTAGGCCAGGACGCAGATCCCGCCGAGCCAGGCCGTCACCCGCGGCAGCTGCCACAGCACGCTGGCCATCGGCAGCACGTAGTAGGCGTAGCGCACCGCGGAGGCCTGGCCGCCGGAGAGCGCGGAGAGCGCGCCGGCCGCGACGACGTCGACGACGGCGGCCCCCACCGCGCCGCGCAGCCCGCCCGGCGGCTGCCGGTAGACGGTCACCAGCCGCACCACGGCCCAGGCGGCGTAGGCCGCCAGGGTGACGTAGAACCAGACGCCCACCGAATGGCCGGGCCAGTCCCAGCCGGCCAGCAGCAGGGGGACCAGGAAGGGCAGGCGCAGCCAGGCGACGTAGCGATAGGTCAGCTCGGCCATCCCGCTGAGCTGATGATCACGCCACCGGGTCGTCATCGCACACCAATCGGCTGGGTTCGCACGGGCATGGTGGGGCGGCCCGCCGCCGGAGCCGGCCGGTGCCGCGGCACCGGCCTCACGGTAGCCGTCAGGGCGCGGCGCGGGCCCGTGCCCGGGGGCACCGGGGGCGCATCTCGCCCGGATGGCTGTCGGATCACAGCTGCCCGGATCAGGCCGGAGCCCGCTTCCGGGGCAGGCCGGAGTCCACCCCCGGATCAGGCCGGAGGTCCGCTGCGCAGGTCAGGCCGGAGGCCCACTGCGCGGGTCGTCGGGCGGCAGCCGCGCGGCGGCGTCGGCGGCCAGCAGGGCGCCGTCCGCCAGGATTTCGGGCGGCGCCTGCGGGCCGGCGAACACGGTGATCTCCCGGCGGGTGGCCGGATCGGTGTGGATCGCCCGGGAACGCAGCTCCGGGGGCAGGATGTGCGCCGGTACGGCCGTGAGTCCCACCCCGCTCGCGGCGAGTTCCACGGCGGCCCGGGCGCACGGGACCCGCAGGACCGAGGCGGCCCGGCCGCCGCCGTACCGCTCCTCCCGGCCGGTCGTGCCGGTCGTGCGGGTCGTGCGGGCCGTGCCGGTCGTGCGCGGTGGCTGCCACTGCTCCTCGCCGTAGCAGATCCAGCGGCGGTCGCGCAGCTCCGCCGGCGGGACGCGGCGGCCGCGCAGCGGGTCGTCCGCCGGGCAGAGCAGGACGACCTCCTCGGTGTGCACGGGCCACACCGCCCCGCTCCAGCCCGGCGGGCGGGGCGCGAGGGCCAGGTCGGTGGCGCGGGCGGTGAGCCGCTCGCGCAGCCGCTCGCCGGTCGGGTGCGTCTCCACGAGGAGGTCGACGCCGGGTCTGGCCCGCGCCCAGGAGCCGAGCGTGCCGAGCAGCCCGGGCAGGAGCGAGGGCAGGACGGCCAGCCGGACGGTGCGGCCGCGGCCCTGCTGGATCGCCCGTGCCTCGGCCCGCGCGCGTTCGGCGCTGTGCAGGGCGCAGCGCGCGTGCGGGAGGAACGCCTCGCCCGCCGCGGTCGGCCGCACGCCGTCGGCCCCGCGCACCAGCAGCGGTGTGCCGACTGCCCGTTCCAGGGCCCTGAGTTGCTGGGAGAGGGTCGGCTCGGTCACGTGCAGCTGCCGGGCGGCCCGGGTCAGCCGGCCTTCGTCGACCGTGGCGACCAGGTATTCGAGCTGCCGCAGGGACAGGCCGGTGCTGTTCGGTGTGGTCATGGCGGGTGCCTCCTGGTGGGCTCGGTCCGGTCTGGTGGGCTCGGTCCGGGTGGCAGAGCTGCGACTGAGTGGGCTCGGACCGGGTGTCAGAGCTGCGGCACGAGGTCCTGTTCGGTCCAGATGGTCTTGCCGTCGGCGGTGAAGCGGGAGCCCCAGCGCTGGGTGAGCTGGGCGACCAGGTACAGGCCGCGTCCGCCCTCGTCGTCCGGATGGGCCCGGCGCAGGCGCGGTGAGGCGGCTGCCGCGTCGGAGACCTCGCAGATGAGCCGGCGCCCGTGGATCAGGCGCAGTTCGATGGGGGTACGGCCGTAGCGGATGGCGTTGGTCACGAGTTCCGTGACGACCAGTTCGGTGGTGAAGGCCAGGTCCGCCAGGTCCCACGCGGTCAGCAGCGCGCCCACCTTCGCGCGGGCCTGGGCGACCACCGCGGGGTCGGCGGGGAGCTGCCAGGTCGCCACCCGGGAGGGGGCGATGCCGCGGGTCCGGGCAGTCAGTACCGCGACGTCGTCCTCGGACCGCAGGGCTCGCAGGACCTGGTCGCAGGTCTGTTCCGGGCTGCCCTGGGCGGTGGTCAGCGCCTGCCGCACGGTCTGTGCCCCGGAGCCGGGCGGGGTGCGGCGGTAGCCGCTGTGGAGGACGAGCACCGAGCCTTCGGGGAGTTCGGTCTCGGTGGTCTCGAAGGTGATCGCGCCGGTCCCCAGCGGTGGTCCGGCGGACAGCGGGACGGATTCGGCCGGGGCGCCGGGGCGGCGCAGGGCCGGAGCGGGGTGTCCGGCGCTGGCCAGGGTGCAGCGGCGGGCCACCGGGTCGTAGACGGCGTAGAGGCAGGTCGCGCCGATGCCGGCGGAGTTGTCCGAGGGCTGTTGCCGGGCCGGGCGGTGTTCCTCGCGGTCGAGCTGGGTGACGAGGTCGTCGAGGTGGGTGAGGAGTTCGTCGGGTGGCAGGTCGAGGTCGGCCAGGGCGCGCACCGCGGTGCGCAGCCGTCCGGTGGTGGCGGAGGCGTTGATGCCCCGCGCGGTGACGTCTCCGGCGACGAGTGCGACGCGGGTGCCGGACAGTGGGATGACGTCGAACCAGACGCCGCCGGCGTCGCGCCCGTTGTGGGCGGGCAGGTAGCGGAAGGCGACGTCGAGCGCGTCCTGCTCGGGGGTGTGGTGCGGCAGCAGGGTGCGCTGCAGGGCGAGCGAGATGTCGCGTTCGTGGGCGTAGCGGCGGGCGTTGTCGATGCAGGTTCCGGCCCGGGTGACGATCTCCTCGGCGAGCAGCAGGTCGTCCTGGTCGAACGGTTCCGGCCGCTGGTGGCGCAGGATGGCGGCCAGGCCCAGGGTCACTCCGCGGGCGGTGACCGGCACGAGCAGCAGGGAGTGGGGCCGGGGACTGCCCGGGGTGGGGGACAGGATGGTGGCCTCGGCCGGGCTGAGCTGGTGCAGTGAGGGCTCGGCGCCGCGCAGCGCGGTGAGGAACGGGGGCAGCGGTGGGTGGAGCGCCAACTGGCCGGGCAGCACCGGGCTTTCGGGGCAGCCGTCGAGGACCGACGCCTGCGCGCAGCGCAGCAGGGTGCTGTCGGCCTGGTCGGTGGCCGGTCGGCCTGGCCGCAGCAGGCTGTCGTACAGGTCGATGGCGGCGAAGTCGGCGAACTGGCCGACCAGGGTGTCGGCCAGTTCCTGGGCGGTGCGGGTGGCGTCCAGTGTGCTGCCGATCCGGTCGCAGGCGCTGGTGGCGAGCAACAGCCGTTGCCGGGCCCGGTGTTCCAGGGTGACGTCGATGCTTGAGGCGCTGACTCCGCTCACCGTGCCGGAGTCGTCGATCAGCGGGGTCATGAAGACGTCCCAGGCGCGTTCCCGGCCGCCGCCGGGCGAGGGACCGACCATTCTGCTGTGCGTCGGCTCTCCGGTGCGCAACGCCTGGCGCTGGAGTTCGGCGAACTCCAGGAACGGGGGGAAGGGGTGGATCTCGTCGATCCGCCGGCCCAGCATCTCCGCCTCGTCCTGCCCGGCCAGTTCGACGATCTGCGGGTTGGCCCGGACCAGTCGGGCCTGCGTGTCGTAGAGCGACGTGGCGATCGGGGACTGCGTGAAGGCGCGCTCGACCAAGCGGGTGACCCTGCGCTCGGCGGGTTCGAGGAGCAGCACCCAGCGCCAGCGGTCGTCCCCGCTCCGGCAGGGGTGGGCCTCGACGCCGATCTCGATCGGGTGGCCTTCGCGGTGCCGAGCCCACAGCAGGCTGTACCAGGAGTGCCCCTCGGCCGTGGCACGCCGCACGGGCACCGGGAGCGGTGCGCCGAGCAACCGGCCGACGGGGCGGTCGACGACTTCCTCGGCGGTGTAGCCGAGCAGTCGGTGCGCCGCCGGGGTCCAGAGCGCGACCAGGCCGCGGCCGTCGAGGACGGCGGCGGGCCGGGACTGCTCGGGGGTGGTCTCGGGGGTGGTGGAGTGGGTTTCGGTGCTGCTCATGCTGCTCATGGGGGGACTCCGTTCATGGGCCGTGGCCGTGGCCGTCGTCCGTGGGACCGTGGCCGTCGTTCCCGGACCATGGCCTCGACCGTTGCTCGCGCGAGGAGGGGCGCGTGACGGAGCCGCCGAAGCCCGGGCAGGAGGTTCCGTGCTGTCCCCACCGTGCCGCGGCCGGCCTCCCGCGCGGCTCAACTGATCAGCCGAACCGCCGGAGGAGCAACCGCCCCACGCCCGTGCCCCGAACTCGTCGGCCGGACAGCCCGGGGGGGCCTGACCCGAGGCGCCGGTCGCGCCCCTCCACCCGGCGGTGGACGCACCGGTCATCCGGTCGGGGGGCCGGCTGGAGGACTCCGCCACGGCCGGGCCCGCAGAAGGCTGGGAGACCGAGCGGCCGAGATCTTTCGAGCGGATCGTGCGCGCGGATCCTGCGCGCGGATCGTGCGCGCGGATCGTTCGAGCGGATCCTTCGAGCGTTCCCTTCCAGCAGACCCTCCCAGCGAACGGAGCACCCCTGATGATCAGCAAGACTTCCCTGCGGTTCACCGTCGCCGGCGTCGCCACCGCGGCCACCATCGGCCTGGCGGGCGCCGCGTCCGCCTGCACGCCGGCCGCCGCGGCCGCACGCCCCGCCCCCGCCACCTCCTCCACCGCGGTGGCGGACGAGGCACACGGTGGCTCCTGCGCCCCGGGTGTGGTGGAGCGCGGCCAGAGCTGCCTGCCGCCGGTGCCGGGCCACCGCGGCCACGACGGCCATGGCAAGCCGTGGATGTCGTGCGGCCGGCACGGCGCACCGGCGGTCCCGCGCGGTCCGCACAGCGCCCCTGCGGTGGCGAAGCACGCCGGTATCACCGCGAAGCCGTCCACGAAGTCGGTCCGGGCCTGGCAGCTGTTCCATGTCACCGGAACGACCAGCGGGATCAAGGCAGGCAGTGTGATCACCCTGCAGCAGAAGCAGCACGGCACGTTCGTGTCCCTGCCCGCGTCGATGCACACCGACCACCACGGCTCCTACCGGCTGGGGGTGAAGCTGGGCATCAAGGGAGTGAACGAGCTGCGCATCGTCAGCGGCCACGTCGCCTCCCCGGTGTTCACCGTGAACGTCCGTTGAGACCCCGGCGTCCCACACGTCGTACGGCGCGGTGCCCGGCCCCCATGAGCCGGGCACCGCGCCGTACCCGTCCGTCGGCGTGCGGGGTGGGGCCGGGTCAGGCGGTGCTGCCTTCGGCCAGCTTCCACTCCTGGGAGAGCGGTGGCAGCTGCCAGTCCTTGTCGAGGACCGTGGTGCCGAAGATGTTCAGCTTGGCGAAGAAGGAGCCGGTGATGTCGAGCCCGCCGTAGAGCGCCCAGTTCGCCTGTGCGTTCGGCGTGTTCGGCGTGTTCGGCGTGTTCGGGGCGTCCGGGGCGTTCTGTGCGCCGACGGTGGCCTTCAGGTAGGGCTGGGTGTCGGCGGCGACTCCCACCGACCCGTAGAGGCCGAGGGCGATGTGGCTGCCGATGCCCGCCTTGGCCGTGGCGGTGCCGCTGATCCGCGAGGAACTGCCGTGGCTGGTGGGGGCGGGGCTGGACAGGGCGCTCCAGCCGCCGTTCGCGTCGTAGCGGGCGCCGACCTGCAGCCTGCCCTGGGTGTGTTCCTCGGCGTCGACGGTGATCTTCCCGTCGGCGGAGACGTCGTAGAAGTAGTCGACCTTCAGGTTGAGGACGATGGGGACCGGTCCGAGCCACACGGTCTTGTCGACGTTCACCTCGGCCGCGGGGATGTGCAGTGGCTGGTGCCCGGTGTCGTAGGCCGCGGATCCCTGGGCGTGCACCTGGACGCTGTGGCTGTAGTCCCCGGCGAGGCCGATCTCGGCCTTCGACGGGGCGACGCCGTACCAGTGGGCGCGCTGGTAGGAGAAGAGCAGCTCCGGGTGGAAGTCCACCTGGGCGTGGAGCGCCGTGCCGTGGCCCGGGGTCGGTTCGACGCCCGGCGGCATCGGCACGTCGACGTCGAAGCTGACGCCCGGTGAACTGCTCTGCCCCGCCGAGGTGTTGACCTTGCCGCCGGCCGAGGAAGGCTTGACCGAGATGTCGGCGGCGGTGAGCGGCACGGTGAGGTCGGCGCCGGCGTCGCCCAGCGCGTCGACCAGGGTGGCCGGGACGGTGTCCACCGCGGTCGAACCGTCCGTGCCCGGGTGGACGGCGGTCACCTTCACCAGCGCGCCGTGCGGCGTCGCACCGGTGGCGGGGCCGACGATCACATCGCCGGGGCGCGGCTGTTGCGCGGTGCTCTGCGGCCCGCCCGGCGGGGAGCCGCCGACGAGCAGCGCCGAGCCGTCGGCGTCCAGTCGCGCCAGCCGCAGGTGCGCGACCGGGACCGGGGTGACGCCACCGTTGGCACCGGGACGCAGCACGGTGGCGGTGTCCGGGTCGGCCGGCGGACCGGTCAGCTGGAGCGTCGGGGGCACGTGGTCGGCCGAGCCGTCGGAGGCGGCCAGGGCGGAGCCGACCGGGACGAGCACCACGGTGAGGGCGAGCGGCACGGACAGCAGACGCAGGCGGGACGTCATGGGGGATCCTTCCGGGGAGAGACCGCCCGATGGGCGGTACTCGCCCCCGGCGGTGGGGGCGAGGGCGTGACCGGCCGGCGCGGGAGAGGGCGCCGGGCACGAAGGGCCTGAAGGAAGGGAATCCCACGCTGTGCGGGCGGGGCAAGGAGAAAGATTCACCCTCCGGATAGCGGGTGCCTATCGCCCGTTCCGCCCGTGGCGCCCTGACGCGACCTCAGCCGATCACGCACCCGACAGGTCGGCCACGCACGGCGGACAGAAGGCGTTCGCCGGGACGGGCGATACTCGGGGCCGTCAGCACCCTGGGCCCGACGCGGCCCGTGTGCACACGGAACCACCGTGCCCGGCCCGAACCCGTTCGGACCGAACCCGCCCGGCCCGAACCCGTTCGGACCGAACCCGCCCGGCCCGAACTCGCTCGGACCGGCCAGCAGAGGAGAACGATGTCCACAGGTATATCGCGGCGCCAGGGCGTGCTCGCCGGCCTGCTGGCGGTGATCGCGCCGTTCACCGTCGCCGCGGCACCGTACCGGGCCACCGGCCACCAGGGGCTGCCGCTGGGCTCCGCCGGGCTGCCGCAGACGCGCACCGTCCAGCAGATCGCCCCGGGGGTGAGCCTGACCACGATCGTGCGGGGGAGGGTCTCGCCGGCCGACCACTGGACGGTCGACGTGGCGGTCCCCACCGGCGCGGTGCCGCCCACCCTGGACCCGGACACCCCGCAGTCGGTGCTCGGCAGCCAGGCCAACGCCGACGCGATCGCCGCGAAGCTGACCGCCGCCGGCTATGCCCCGACCGTCAGCGAGCAGGACAGCCCGGCTTTCCGCGGCTTCGCCGGCGGACCGCAGGGCTATGTGGTGCGCGTCGGCGCCTTCGCCGACCAGCCCTCGGCCACCGCGCTGGCGGGCACCCTCGCCAAGCTCGGCTACGCCACCTCCACCCTCTACACCGGGATGGACAGCACCCAGAGCGACGGACCCTGGGTGCTGCACGAACTGGTCATCGACCCGCACCAGTTCAAGGGCTCCGTCGAGGAGTCCCACGGCGGCACCATGACCGGCCGCCGCACCACCAGCCAACTGGCCACCACGGCCGGCGCGCTGGCCGCGGTGAACGGCGGCTTCTTCGTGATCAGCCCGGGCGACGGGACGCCCGGTGAGTCGGCGGGCATGGTGGTGGAGAACGGCAAGGTGCTGCGCGAGAGCACCGACGGCCGCATCACGGCCATCCTGCGCGACGGCGGCAGGCGGCTGCAGTTCGCCGAGCTGACCACGCGCCTGACCGTCTCGGTCGACGGCACCCGGCACACCATCCAGGGGCTGAACCGGCCCGCCGGACTGATCCGGGACTGCGGCCACCCCGGCGACCAGCCCACCAGCAAGCCGCTGATGGACGTCACCTGCACCAATGCCAACGAATCCGTCATGCTCACCCCGGAGTTCGGCGCCGCGCCGCCGGCCGGCCCGGGCGAGCAGGCGGTCATCGACAGGAGCGGCCGGGTGGTCTCCCTGGGCGCCCGGGACGGTGCCGCGGTGCCGGCCGGCGACTCGGTGCTGCAGTCCATCGGCACGGAGGCGAGCTGGCTCTCCGGCGCCCTGAAGGTCGGTCAGCAGGTCAGCCTGCAGACCCGGGTGACCGACGAGCACGGCCGCCCGGTCACCTTCGGCCCGCACGACTCGGTGGTCAACGGCGGCCCGCAGCTGCTCGAAGGCGGCCACCAGGCCATCGCCCCGGTCGCCGACGGCATCGCGCACCCGGGCGACCCGTCGTACTTCTACGGCTGGGGCATCCGCCGCAATCCGCGCACCGTGATCGGCAAGGACGCGCAGGGGCGCGTCGTGCTGCTGGAGGCCGACGGCCGCGAGCCCGGCTACAGCCAGGGCCTGACCCTGGAGGAGGAGGCCAAGGCCCTCAGGTCACTCGGCGTGGTCGCGGCCATGAACCTCGACGGCGGCGGCTCCTCGGCCATGTACGTGGGCAACGGCCTGGTCAGCAGGCCCTCCGACGCCACCGGCGAACGCCCGGTGGGCGACGCTGTGGTGGTCGTCCCGGCGGCCGCGTCGACCGGCGGCTGACCCCGAGGGCTGGTCTCTTCAGGGTTGGTCCCCGCGGGTATCAGGGTACTGAGCGGGCATGGCTGAGATCCTGGTGGAAGAGAACTTCGCGCACATCGACGGCAGCGACATGAACCTCATCCTCGACCTGCTCGACGAGCTGGCCCTGGAGGCCGAGCCCACCGCACCGCGCAGCAGCGGCAGAGGCCGCCACTGGGAACTGACGATGCACTGGCAGCCGGCCACACCGGTGCCGGCCGGTCTCGACGCGACCCTGCCCGCGGTGGTGGACAGGATCCGGGAGCACTTCCGGACCGCCGGCAAGCAGCTGCCCGCCAAGGTCACCCTGTACGACCGGGACGGACGGCTGCTCCGGACCTTCGAGCCCGACGCCCGGTAGCCCGGTAGATCCAGCGGTAACGCAGTGAAGGCCCGGCGATTGCCGGGCCTTCACGTTCGTAGCGGGGACAGGATTTGAACCTGCGACCTCTGGGTTATGAGCCCAGCGAGCTACCGAGCTGCTCCACCCCGCGTCGGTTCCTCTACTCTACGGCATCCCGGCGGCGCTCCGAACCACGTCCTCGCCGCGCCACGTCCGCGCCACCGCGCTGGAGGACGTGAGCGGGCCGCGCCGCTCCGAGCGGGTTGCAGCACCCGCACCGTATCCCCTGACGGTATTTCCGGAGGCCGAGCATCCCATTCGGGCCGGGACGGCAATAGGCGAATGAGATCATGGGAATGATGTGGAAATACCCTCCGGGTATATCGTCGGATTCGCTATTCGAGCACCTGTTTTCCTGGTGTGCGCCGCGGGGTCAGGTGTAGGCTCCGTCCGGACGTTGGCGAACGATCAATGTCCGCGCATTCTTCCTGAGCAGCCGCAGGTGAAGGCAGGTGGGAACAGTGAACAGCTCCGTGAGTGATCTGGCGGACGATCTGTCGAATGCCGGGGTCGCACTGGCCTCGGCGCTGTCCCCGGAAAACGGGGAAAGTCCCTATGCGTCGCTGGCGGCGCTGCGGAAATTCGCTCCCGTTTACCACTGCGAGCAGGAAAGCCTGGACACCCGCTTCCTGACCCGCTTCGCGGACTGCCAGGCCGTGCTGGCCGATCCCGGTTTCGTGGTTCCCGACCGGGCCTGGCTGTTCCGGGAGCGGCCCGCCTGGGCAGCGCGCCCGGCCGCCGACTTCTTCTACTCCTCGCTCCTCGGTACCAACGGGGTGGGCCATGAGCGGCTGCGCCGGCCGGTGCAGCGGGCGTTCAGCGCCAGGCGGGTCGCCACCCTGGCGGCGAGCGTGGCCGAGCACGTCGACGCCCTGCTCGACCGGTTCGCCGACGCCACCGCGCACGGCGCTGCCGCGGACTTCCAGGCGCTGGTGGGGTATCCGCTGGCGGTCACCGCGGTGGGCGAGCTGATCGGCGTGCCCCGGGCGGACCAGGAGCGGTTCCACCGGCTGGGGCGCGAGGCCGCACGGCTGCTGGAGCCGGTGCGCACCGCGGCGGACTGGGAGCGGGCCGATCAGGCGGTCGTGGAGCTGCGCGCGTACTTCGCCGCCCTGCTGGCCGAGCGGCGGGCGCGACCGGGCGAGGACCTGGCCTCCGGCCTGCAGGCCCACCCGGACCTCGCCGAGCCGGCCCTCAGCGGGCAGGAGCTGGCCGACCTGCTGCTGCTGGTCTTCGTGGCCGGCTTCGAGACCACGGTGGGCCTGCTCGGCACGTCGGTGTTCGCCCTGCTGACCCACCCCGACCAACTGGCCCTGCTGCGGGCCGATCCGGGGCTGCTGCCCGGCGCGGTCGAGGAGTCGCTGCGCTGGGACGGGCCGGTGCTGATGACCGAACGGCTGGCCGCCTGCCCGATGGAGGTGGGCGGGGTGTCGGTCCCGCCCGGCGGCAGCGTGACCACGGTGCTCGGCGCGGCCAATCGCGACCCCGCGCGCTATCGGGACCCGGACGCGTTCCTGGTGCGGCGCCCGGACGTCCGGGTGCTCAGCTTCGGCGCGGGCGCGCACCACTGCCTCGGCGCGGGACTGGCCCGGTTGGAGGGGGCAGTGCTGCTCGAACGGCTCTTCGCCAGGTTCCCGGCGCTCGCCCTGGCCGACGCGCCGGTGCGGCGCGAGTCCGCCTGCCTGCGCTCGTTCGACGTGCTGCCCCTGGCCGCCACCGGTTAGAGCCTGCCCGGGAGCCCGCCCGGCCCAGGAGCCCGAGTCGCCGCCCGCACCGCCCACCCCTCGAAGGACGTGCCCGTGAACTTCCTGCATCGCGAACGTGCCGTACTCGACACACTCATGCCCGGGCTGGACCAGGACCTCGCGCGCTACTCACTGGCGGAACTGGAGCAGTCGCCGAGTCCGGCGATCCAGGCGTTCCGCGAGGCCGGCGGGCCCGGACTGCTGGTGCCGGCGCAGAACGCCGGCTCGGGGGCGAGTGCGCTGCAGGCCGTCCGGGTGCAGCGGGCGGTGGGCGCCCGCTGCCCCTCGCTCGCGGTGGCCACCACGATGCACCACTTCTCGATCGCGGGGCTGGTCGAGGCCGCCCGGTACGGCAACGGCCTGGAAGGGCTGCTGCTGGAGGCCATCGCGAAGGACCGGATGCTGGTGGCCTCGGGCTTCGCCGAGGGCCGGGCGGGCCAGAACATCCTGAGCCCGCACATCACCGCCGAGCGGCGCGGCGAGGCGATCGTGCTCAACGGCAGCAAGATGCCGTGCAGCCTCTCGCGGTCGATGGACCTGCTGACCTGCTCCGTGGTGCTGCGCGGCGAGGACGGCGTGGACCGTCTCGGCGTCGCCCTGATCCCGGCCACCACCCCGGGGATCACGGTGCGCCCGTTCTGGGGCACGCCGATCCTGGCGGGCGCCGAGAGCGACGAAGTCGTGCTCACCGACGTCGTGTTGGATCCGCAGATGGTGGTGCCCACCGAGGTCACCGCCGACGCCGTGCCGGATGCGCTGAACGTGGCGGGCTTCCTCTGGTTCGAAGTGCTGCTGACGGCCGGCTACCTGGGGGTGGCCAGCGCGCTGGTGGAGCGCACGCTGCTGCGCCCGGGCGGTGCGCAGGACGATCCGACCCCCTATCTGGTCACGATCGAGGCGGCGATGCTCGCGGTCGAGGCGGTGGCGCGGGCGATGGCCGACGAGGAGTGGAGCGAAGCCCTGCTGGTCCAGGCGCTGACCGCCCGGTACGCCGCGCAGGACGCGATCGCGAGTACCACCAGGGTCTGCCTGGCGGCGCTGGGCGGCATGGCGTTCATCGGTTCCCCGGACGGCGCGTACCTGGCCTCGGCCGCCGTCGGTCTGACCTTCCACCCGCCGGCCCGCAGCCGGATGGCCCGCCCGCTGCGGGACTTCCTGGACGGTCTTCCCCTGCGGATCGGCTGAGCCGGGTGAACCTGACCGAGGCCGCCGCCGAAGAATCGGGCTACCGCGTCGAACTGCTGCGCAGTATCGAGGAGTTGCCGCGCGACGTCTGGGAACGGCTGGCACCCGCCGACGACCCGATGTGGGCCCGGGGCGTGTTCACCGCCCTGGAGCGCAGCAGCGTCGGGCCCAGTGGCTACGCCTATCTGACGCTACGTCAGGATGGTGCGCTGGCAGCCGTCCTGCCGCTCTGCCTGTTCCGGGACCTGCGGTTGGACCGGGTCGTCGGTCCACGCGAGCGACGCCTGCTCGCGCCGGTGCGCAGACTGCTGCCCCGGCTGCTGCGGGTGCCGATGCTGTTCTGCGGCAACCTGCTGGGCCAGGGGCACGTGCTGGCCCCGGCAACGCTCGACGAGGACGCCGCCCGGGTGCTGGTGGCGGCGGTGCTCGACTTCGCGCGGCGCGAGCGGCTGGGCACGGTGGTGTTCAAGGACTTCGCCCCGGCGGACCTGGACCCGCTGCGCGCGGCGCTACGGGCCGCCGACTTCTTCCTCGTGCCGAGCCTTCCCGACACCGAACTGCGCCTGGCCGGCGCCTCGTTCGAGGACTACCTGGCCGCGCTGCCGGCCAAGCCGCGGCGCAACGCCCGTAGCAAGATCCGCAAGTTCGAGGCCAGGACCGAGCTGCGGATCGAGGTGCTCGACGAGTTCGGCCACCTGCTGCCGCAACTGCTCTCCCTCTACCGGCAGGTGATGGACCGGGCCGACCAGACGCTCGACGTGCTCGACGACGCGTTCTGGGCCGCCGTGCAGGGCGAGGCCGAACTGCGCCGGCGCCTGGTGGTCTGCTTCGAGGGGGAGCGGCCGGTCGCCTTCCTGCTCTGCCTCTTCGCCGGCTCGGGGGCCACCGGCGCCCGGATCGGCCTGGACTACCGCCTCGCCCACGAGGCGCGGCTCTACCACAACGTGCACTACGCGGCGATCCGCCTGGCGATGGCCGCCGGCTGCCGGCACATCCGCTTCGCCCAGACCGCGTACCAGCCGAAGCTCGAACTGGGTTGCGAGCTGGTCGAGCAGTGGTACGCGATGACCCATGTCCGCCCGCTGCCGCGCGCGGTGCTGCGACGACTGCTGCCCCGGGCGCTGGCCGCCGCGCTCGCCGAGGCACTGGGCCCGCACGCCCCCGCCAACGCCCCTGGCCCCGCCAACGCCCCTGCCTCGGCCGCCGACCCGGCCGCCGACCGCGCCATCGGACACCGTGAAGAAAGGCCGCGTCATGCCACGCGTTGAAGTGGATCTGCGCATCGCTGTGCCGCCCGAGGACGCCTGGGCGGCGGTGGTGGACGTGCTGGGCTACCCGGACTGCATGGAGAGCGTCGACTCGGTCGAGATCGTCGACCAGCCCGACGAGAGCCATCGGACCACCGCCTGGTCGGTGCGGCTCAAGGGATCGGTGCTGCGCTGGACCGAGGCCGAGCTGATCGATCACCGGGCACGTCGCTTCGACTTCGAGCAACTCAGCGGTGACCTGGGGGAGTTCGCCGGGCACTGGGCGGTGCGGCCCGCGCCGCCGGGCGGCAGCACCGTCTCGCTGCACGTGGACTTCGACATCGGCATCCCGCTGTTGGCGCAGATGCTCAACCCGGTGGCGGCGGACGCGCTGCGCGAGAACGCGGCGCAGATGCTCGCGGCCCTGGAACGGCGGCTGCTCGGCGGTCAGCCGCCCGGCCAGGAGGCGCCCGGCCAGGAGGCGCCCGGGCAACAGACGTCCGGCCAGCAGGCCTCCGGGCAACAGGCGTCAGGCCAACAGGCCTCCGGCCGGCAGGCGTTCGGGCCGGAGGCCCTTGCCCGGCCGCTGTCCGGCTCGGAGGCGGTGCGGTGAGCGGCGACCCGCGGACCGGACAGGCCCGCGCCGCCGAGGCCTTCGACCGGCTGCGCCGCCACCTGTCCCCGAAGCTCGCGCTGACCGGCAACTTCGCCGGGCGCGGCGCGGTGGAGGAGCACGCCGAGGGCTGCCGGGTGACGCTCTCCGACGGCCGCACCGTGCTCGACTTCGGCTCCTACGCGGTCACCCTGCTCGGGCACCGCCACCCGGCGGCGGTCGCGGCCGTGCGCCGACAGCTCGACACCATGCCGACCTCCACCCGGAGTCTGACCAACCCGGTCATGGCCGAGGCCGCCGCCTGCCTCTCGGCCTACCTGGGCGACGCGCTGCCGAAGGTCTACTTCGGCCTCAACGGCGCCGACGTGGTGGAGGTCGCCGTCAAGCTCGCCCGGCTGGCCACCGGACGCGGACGGGTACTGGCGGTCCGCGGCGGGTTCCACGGCAAGTCGCTCGGCGCGCTCGCGCTGACCCACCATCCGCTCTACCGGGCGGGCCTGCTCGGCTGCCTGGCGGACGTGGTGCACGTCGACCCCGACGACCCGGCGGCGGTGCTGCACGAGGTGGCCGGCGGCGAGGTCGCCGCGGTCGTCCTCGAACCGGTGCAGGGCGAGAACGGCGCCGTCCCACTGCCGGCCGGCGTGCTGCGCCAGTGGTGCGAGGATGCCGCCCGGCACGGCAGTTTCGTGATCGCCGACGAGATCCAGTGCGGCCTGCGCCGCTGCGGGGAACGCTCGGTCGCCCTCGCCGACGGTCTGCCGGTGGACGCGGTGCTCTTCGGCAAGCCGCTGGGCGGCGGCGTGCTGCCGCTGTCGGCGCTGCTCTGCTCGGAGCGGATGTACGCCCCGCTGGCCGCCGACCCCTTTCTGCACTCCGCCACCTTCGGCGGCCACCCGCTGGCCTGCGCGGTGCTGCCCGTGGTGCTGCCCGCGATCGAGGAACTGGCCGAGCACGGACGGCTGTTGTCCGCGCTGCTGGACGAGGCGCTGGAGCAGCTGCGTGAGCGGTATCCCGGCGTGGTGCGCGAGGTGCGCGGCCGCGGGCTGCTGCGCGGGATCGACTTCACTTCGCCGCAGGCCGCGGGCTCGGTGGTGGTCGAGCTGGCCGGCGCGGGGCTGCTGGTGTCGCCCTGCCTGAGCAGCCCCACCACCGTGCGCCTGCTGCCCCCACTGGTCAGTACCCCGGCCGACATCGCGCAGGCGGCCGGCATTCTCGACGCCGCGATCGCGGTGGCCGAGCGCACCGTGCCGGTGACCAGCGCCGGTTGACGCCACCGGGCGTGACTGCCGCACGACGCGGCGGAAGGAACGACCACATTGCCCACTCGCGAGGAACTGGCCCTGACGGTCAGAACGGTCATCTCGGACGTGCTCGGCACCGAGCCCGACGAGGTGCACGAGAGAACCAGCCTGCTGGACGACTACGGGATCGACAGCCTGGAACTCATGGAGATCGGGGCGCGGTTGGAACGGACCCTGAAGGTGCGGATCGAGCTCCAGGATCTGACGGCGGCTCAGAACGTGGGCCACGCCATCGATCTGCTGCAGAGCCGGCTGGCGGTGCCGCAGTGAGCGACCGGCACCCCTCGGGCGGCCACCGGGTCGCCGTCACCGGAATCGGCGTGAAGTCCCCGGCGGGCAACGACCTGGACACCGCGTTCGCCTCGGTACTGGCCGCCCGGTCCACCGCGACCCGGGTGGACCGGCTGGTCGAGCACGACCTGCCGGTGCACTTCGCCTGCCTGGTACCGCCGTTCGACCTGGACGCCTACCTGACCCGCCGCGAGTCGCGGCAGATCGACCGCACCACCCAACTGCTGCTCTGCGCTGCGGCGGACGCCGTCACCGAGGCCGGGCTGCCCGCCGACCAGCCGCTCGACCGGGTGGGCGTGCAGATCGGCACCGGCATCGGCGGCCTGCCGAGCATGGAGGCCGTCACCATCAGCCACGCGGACCGGCCCAGGGACATGCCGGTGCACACCGTGCCACGCACCATGGCCAACTCGCCCGCCTGCCGGCTGGCCCTGCGCTACGGGTTCCAGGGCGCCTGCACCACCTACGCCAGCGCCTGCGCCAGCGGCACCACCGCGCTGGGCGAGGCGGCGCGCAAGATCCGGTACGGCGAACTCGACGTGTCGGTGGCCGGCGGGGTCGACTCGGCGGTCAGCACCGTCGTGATGGGCGCCTTCGCCCGGATGCGGGCGATGTCCACCAGGAACAGCGACCCCGCGCTGGCCAGCCGTCCCTTCGACGCGGACCGCGACGGGTTCGTGATGGCGGAGGGCGCGGCCGTCCTGGTTCTGGAACGCTGGGAGGCGGCCCGGGCGCGCGGCGCCGTGATCCACGGCGAGATCGCCGGCTACGCCGACAACTGCGACGCCTTCCACATCGTCGCCCCGCACGAGGACGGCGAGGTGGCCGCCCGCTGCATGCGCCTGGCCATCGCCGACGCCGGGCTCTCCCCGGCGGACATCGGCCACATCAACGCGCACGGGACCTCGACGGTGCTCAACGACCGCGCCGAGGCCCGGGCGATCCACCGCAGCTTCGCCGGCCAGTCGCCGCCGGTCACCGCCGTCAAGGGCGTCACCGGCCATCTGATCGGCGGCTCGGGCGCCTTGGAGGCCGCGCTCGCCCTGCGCTGCGCCGCACGCGGCGTGGTGCCACCGGTCGCCAACCTCACCGCCAGCCCGGAGGCCGACCTGGTGGACCTGGTCGGCGGGACACCGCGCAGCGTCGCGCGGGCCCCGGTGCTCTCCAACTCCTTCGGCTTCGGCGGTCAGAACGCCTGCCTGGTCCTGGCCCCGGCGCCCTGAGGCGCCCCGACCTCGGTCCCCGCGATCCCGATCCCCCCACTCCGACGACGAACGGGCCAAGCCATGCGAGTCCTCCTCACCGGCGCCACCGGAGTGATCGGCACCGAACTCGTGCAGCGGTTGCGCGCCGCCGCCCATGAACACGAGCACACCCTCGTCCGGGTGGCCCGGCGCCTGGCGGAGGACACGCTGGTGCGCTGGCGGATCGGCGAGGAGCCGCCGCCCGCCGTCCTCGGCGGCCACTGGGACGTGATCGTGCACGCGGCGGCGAGCACCCGCTGGACCCTCGCCCGGCCCGAGGCGATCGCCGCCAACATCGACCCGCTGCGGGCCGTCCTCGCCCTCGCGGACCCTGACACCCACGTCGTCCACGTCTCGACAGCCTACGTCGGCGGCGTGCGCAACCCCGAGGACCTGCGCGGCGCCGAGTTCGAGGGGTACCGCAACGGCTACGAGTGGTCCAAGGCGCGGTGCGAGCAGATCGCCCGCGAGGAGCACCCCGGCCCGCTGACCCTCATCCGCCCGCCGCTGGTGGTCGGCCGGCGCGGCAGCGGTGAGATCGCCCGCTTCTCCGGCCCCTACACGCTGTTCCAGGCGCTGGTCTCCGGGCTGGCCGCCGTGGTGGTCGGCGATCCGGCGGGCTACGCCGAGATCAGCCCCGTGGACGAGGTCGCCGAGGCGATCGCGGCCGCCGTCCTGGGCCCGCCCCCGCGGCACCCCCGCACCGAGGTGGTCGCCGGTGGTCCCGCGAGCCTGACCCTCGACACGATGCTCGACGTCATCTGCGCCACCCTCAACGAGTGCCGCACCGCCCAGGGGGTGGCCCCCATCGAGCGCCCGCCGCTGGTCTCCGGCGACACCTGGGACCGCTTCTTCCTCCCGCTCGCCGACCAGTACCTCTCGCCCTTCCAGAGCCAGGCCGTCAAGCTCCTGGCCATGTTCCAGAGCTACACCAGCATGACCCGGCCCTTCGAGCCCACCCGGCCGGTCCGGGACCCGGCCGAGGTCATGGCGGCCTCCGTGCGCTACTGGGCCGCCCGCAAACCCCGCCTGGCGCTGGCCCGCCCCGAACCGTGGACGCTGCTGGCCAACTCCGGCTGATCAGAGGCTCATGGGATGCGCGGTTGCCGGCGGGGCGACGAGCTGACTGGTGCCGCCCCGCGCCCGCACCTGGGTCGGGAGCGCGCCCCAGTGCCGTCGGAAGGCGGCGCTGAAGTGCCGGGCGTCCGGATAGCCGCAGGAGCGGGCGATGGCCGCGACGGAGAGCGAGCGCAGCGTGGGATCGGCCAGCCGCTGAGCGGCGACGCCGAGCCGGTAGCGGGTCAGGTGGGCGAGGATCGTGTGCCCCGTCGCCTGGTGGAACAGCCGGGCCGCGTGACGTTCGCTCAGATGGACCTGGGCGGCGACATCGCGCACCCGCACCGGGCGGTCGAAGTTGTCGTCGAGGTAGCGGGTCATCCTGGCCACGGCGGCCGCCGCCCGCCCGCCGGGCGCGGGGGCCGGGCGGGGGACGGCGGCGGGCCGGTCGGTGAGGGCGCGGGCGCAGCCCAGGACCAGGGCCGAGCCGAGCGCGGTCAGCAGTTCGGCGCTGCCCGGGCCCGGGGTCGCGGCCTCCTCGGCGAGGGTCAGCAGCAGCCGGGGGAGCGGGGTCCCGCCGGCCGGGACGACCTGGCGCGGGCCGGTCGCGAAGGCCTCCAGCAGGGCGAGGGTGTCGGGGGAGTGCGGGCCGGCGCCGGGCAGGCCGCGTTCGGGGACCGTCCGTTCGGGGACCGTCCGTTCGGGGACCGTCCGTTCGGGGACCATCGTCCAGGACCAGAAGACGATGCCGAGCGGGTCGCGGGCGTCAGTGGTGATCTCGTGGACGTCACCGGGGCGGGCCACGAACAGGTCGCCGGCCGCCACCGGGTGCTGCTGCGCCCCGGTCCGGAAGGTGCCGCGTCCGGCGTAGGCGTAGCAGAGCTCGAAGTAGGAGTGGCTGTGCCAGAAGTTGCGCCACGGCTCGGGCGGGTAGAACCCCCAGTCGACGAACTCGACCCGCCGTCCGGCCAGGGTGACGCCCAGCCGCACGCCGCCCAGCAGGGGGATCGCGGCACCCGCCCGGGCCAGTTCGCTCACCGCGCCTCGTCCGTCCCCTCCGCCGTGTGCTCGCTCCGGCGCGCGGTGGGGTCGATGCCGCGCAGGATCATGCCCTGGCCCAGGGACCAGGTGTGCTCGTCCAGGGTGGGCCGGTCCGCCGGATCGCGGAACTGTACCAGCCAGGTGGTGCGGGCCTCGTCGGAGGTGTTCAACCCCGAACCGTGGACGGTGAGGTAGCTGAAGAAGAGGACGTCGCCCGCTTCGGCCGGGCAGGGCCGGGCGTCCTGGAGCGGCCAGGTGTCGGGCGGCAGGTGCCAGCTGCCCTCCTCGACGTGGGGCAGCGGTCCACCCCGGTGGCTGCCGGGGACGGCCCGGATGCAGCCCTTCTCCACCGGCGCGTCGTCGAAGTGGAAGACCGCCGCGGCGACGGAGTGCCTGGCGTGCGGGAAGAAGGGGTGGTCCTGGTGCAGCGGGAACGGCGAGCCGGTCTCCGGCGGCTTGATGAACATCTTGGTGTGGTGCAGCTGCACGTTGGGCCCGCCGAGCAGCGCCGCCGCGATGTCGGTGAACCGGGGGTCGACCAGCAGCCGGGCGAACGCGGCCGAGTGGAACTGGGTGTCGTGGGCGTGCTTGAGGGTGGTGCGGCCGACGGACGCGCCGGCGACGGTGCGGGCGCTGGCCCAGGTCGGGTCGGTGTCGGAGTCGAGGCGGGCGGCCAGAGCATGGCACTCCTCGCGCATCGCCTCCGCTTCCTGCCTGCTGATCAGGTTCTTGACCAGGAGAAAGCCGTTCTCGTGGTAGGCGGCCAGGTCTTCGGGGCTCAGGGGCTCGGTCATGGCTCGACGGTAGGCGCGGGGCAGGGGCCGGGCCGAGGGGCGATGCGGACGGCCCGGTGGGTTTTCCGGACATCGGCCCCGCGCCCGGCTGCCCCCTTGCGTCATGCCTGGCCCTGCGTCACGGCCGGTACGTGGCGGACCCCGGGGTGCCGACGCCCGTGCCGCCGACGCCCGCGGCACCGGCGCGTGCGGCACCGGCGCGTGCGGCACCGGCGCGTGCGGCGCCGAGCGCGGCCTCCGGGAAGGTGGCCAGCGGGCTCCTGGCGTGGGCTTCGGGCACCGTGCACGCGCGCAGCCAGGCGCGGACGGCGGCGCTGACCCGGTCCAGCACGGGGCGCGCGCTCATCGGGTGTCGGCGTGGTCGGTGGCGGCCGTGGCCAGCGCGGTGATCAGCGGGTGGACCCGGGTGCCGTCCCCGTCCAGTTCGGGCTGGAAGAGGGTGGCCAGGAAGAAGGGGTGGCCGGGCAGTTCGGCGATGCGCACCTCGCCGGACTCGTCGCTGCCCGGGAAGGTCAGACCGTGCTCGCGCAGCACGTCCAGGTGGTGCGGGTTGACCCCGTAGTTGCAGTGGTAGCGCCCCTGCATGCGGTCCGCGCCGAGCAGCCGGGCGACCCGGGAGCCGGGGGCGACCCGGACGGTGCCCTCGTGGCCGACCAGCGAGCAGGCCAGCGGGACGATCACGGCGTCCTCGTCGGCGGTCGCCGGGGCGTTCTCGGCGTGGCCGGCGCGGTCGAGGCCGCAGACGTTGCGGGCGAACTCCAGCAGCGCGTGCTGGAAGCCGCCGCAGGTGCCCAGGAACGGGATGCCGTTCTCGCGTGCCGTGCGGATCGCGGCCAGCGCCCCGTCCTCGCTGCGGTACGGACTGCCGGGCAGCACCCAGATCGCGTCGAAGCCGTCGAGACCCTGGTCGGCGTCCTCGGTGGGGATCCAGTAGGCGTCCAGGTCCAACCCCTCACGGACGCGCAGTGCTTCGAGCAGACCGGGAACGCGGGTGTGGGAGCGGACGGCGTCGGAGCGGTCCGCGACAAGGGCGATACGTGGGGTGTGGTTCATGGCAGCCATCCTGTCGGCCGGCGGGCATCAGGTCCAACGATGGTTTCTGCACTCCGCATCAGTGATACTGATGCACGTGAATCCGCACTTGCTGCGCACCTTCGTCGCGGTCCTCGACCACCGCTCCTTCTCCACCGCCGCCGCGGAGCTCGGCTACACCCAGTCCGCCGTCTCCCAGCACATCGCCGCGCTGGAGACCGACCTGGGCACCCGCCTGATCGAACGCCGGCCCGTGGCCCCCACCGCGGCCGGGGCGCGACTGCTGGAGCACGCCCCCGCCCTGCTGCTGCTCCTGGACGCCGCCCGCGCCGACATCGCACGCCTGCACGACATCCACCCCACCCGGCTGACCCTCGCCCACACACCCGCCGCGCTCGGCCCCGCCGTCGCCCGCGCCCTTGCCCAACTGCACACCACCACACACCCGTTGGACCTGGAGGTACGGGTACTCGGCCGGGCGGCGGTGATCGAGAGCGTACTCACCGGGGGTGCCGACGCGGGCCTGGTGGACGGCGCCGCCGCCCCCAGCGACCCGCTCCCGCTGCCCAACCTCGGCCCCACCACCACGGTCGGCGTGGCCGAGGAGGCCCTGGCGGTGCTCTTCCCGGGGAGCCACCCCCTGGCCGGCCGCGGCTCGGTGCGCCTGACCGATCTGACCCAGGCCCAGTGGATCGACGCCCCGGACACCGCGATCCCGCTCGACCAGCTGCGCGCGGTCTGCCGCGCCGACGGCTTCCGCCCCCGGATCCGCCACCGCGGGACCGATCTGCACGGCCTGGCCGCCCTGGCCGCCGCCGGTCACGGCCTTGCCGTCCTGCCCCTGTCGCTGGCCGCCTCGCTGCCCGGCATCGCGGCCGTCCCGGTCGCCGAGCCCCGCCTGGTCCACCGGACGGAACTCATCCACCCCGCGGTCCCCGCCGACGCCGCCGGGCGGCTGGCCGGCCTCCTCGACGGCCGCCGGGCGGCGGAGGCCGACGCGGAGCGGTCCTGACCCCCGGCGCCCGGCCCCGGCCCCCGGCGTCCGCCCCGGCCGCCGGCTCTGGGACCCCTGGCTGCCGGCCGATCAGAACGCGACGATGCCTTCGCCGCCGACGGCGTCGGGCACGAGCAGTGAGTCGAGCGGGGCGAGCGAGCCGTCGTCGTCGACCCGGAACTCGTCGAGGACGCCCTCGCCCCCGGTCTGCACGTACAGGAAGCGCCCGTTGCCGGAGACCGCGGCGTCCACGGTGCCGGGGTTGGTGGGCGTGGTGCCCAGGGCGGTCAGTTGCCGGCCGTGGTCGCCGGCGCGGAAGCCGCTGAGCGTGGAGCTGCCCGCGTTCGAGGTGTAGAGCAGGTCGTGCACGGCGACCACCCAGCAGGTCGCCGACTGGCCGGTGGCCGCCAGGGTGTCCTGGGTGGCGGTGCCGTCGGGGTGGATGGTGAAGGCGGCCAGGGCGTTGGGGCCGGCCTCGGTGAGGTGGATGCCGTGGTGGCCGTACGGGACGAAGCCGAACGGGACGGCACCGGGCAGGTTGGTGACCACCGGGGTGTCGGAGGGGGCGCCCGAGTGGTCGAGCCGGAACACGTCGAGGTTGTTGCCGTTGGCCTTGGTGGTGACGACCAGCTGCGAGCCGTCGGCGACGAAGCCGACCTGTCCGGGCGTGTTGGTGAACTGCGGGGTGGCGGTCGGGTCCAGTCCGAGGGAGCGGTGCCAGCCGGACCGCTCCTCCAGCCGCCCGTCGCGCACGGTGTAGCCCTGGACCGAGCCGCCGTTCAGGGCGTTGAGCACGTAGACCACCCCGTCGTGGACGGCGATGCTCACCGGGAAACTGCCGCCGGAGTCGATGACCTGGCGCCGCTCCAAGTGGTCGCCGTCGACGGCGAAGACGGTCACGGTGTCGCTGCCGGCGTTGACGGCGTAGAGCAGGCCGTGCCCTTCGTCGTAGGTCAGCGACCCCTGCGAGGCCAGGTGGTCGACGACCGAACCGTTGAGCGCTCCGCCGAGCCCGCCGGTGTCGTAGCCGCCGTCCTGGGTCAGCGTGCCGTCGTCCGCGCGGCGGTAGGCGATGATCCGGTTGCCGGCGAGGTTGTCGGTCTGGACGAACACCGCGTGGTGTCCGCCGTGGTGTCCGCTGTCCGCGGGCGTCGCCGCGGTGGCGGACGGGGCGAGGGAGCCCGCCGCGGCGAGCGCGGTGGCGGTGGCCAGGCCGAGTCGGGTGATTCTGTGCACGGTATCCGCCTCTTGGGGGATCGGGGTTTCGACGTCTCGCCCACGACTCGGGCCACCGTCGCTCGTCGGTACGGTATGTGACGGAATGTCGGAATTCCTGGAGGCGGATGCCGAAGCCGGCCTTGTGGTCGCACCCGGGCAGCCCCGTCGAGCCGCGCTCTCGCGGACCGCACGTCCGGCCCAGCCCGGCCTGCGCCGCCCTGCCCCAGCTGATGGAGTGGACGCGGACCCATGCCCGCCCCGAGGACGGAAGCACCCGAATGCCGGACACCGAGACCTCCTACGCCGACCTGCGCGCCCTGGTCGTCAACTGCACGCTCAAGCGCTCGCCCGAGCGCAGCCACACGCAGGGCCTGATCGACGTCAGCCGCGGCATCCTGGAGCGTCAGGGCGTCGCGGTCGACGTCGTGCGGGCCGTCGACCACGACATCGCCACCGGCGTCTGGCCCGACATGACCGAGCACGGCTGGGAGAGCGACGAGTGGCCGGTGCTCTACAGCCAGGTGATGGCCGCCGACATCCTGATCCTCGCGGGCCCGATCTGGCTGGGCGACAACTCCTCCGTCATGAAGCGGGTTGTCGAGCGCCTCTACTCCTGCTCCTCGCTGCTCAACGAGGCCGGCCAGTACGCGTATTACGGGCGGGTCGGCGGCTGCCTGATCACCGGCAACGAGGACGGCGTGAAGCACTGCGCGATGAACGTCCTCTACAGCCTCCAGCACCTCGGCTACACGATCCCGCCGCAGGCGGACGCGGGCTGGATCGGCGAGGCCGGCCCCGGGCCGTCCTATCTCGACCAGGGGTCCGGCGGGCCGGAGAACGACTTCACCAACCGCAACACCACCTTCATGACCTGGAACCT
Organism: Kitasatospora sp. NPDC008050; assembly: GCF_042957465.1. NCBI lineage: Bacteria > Bacillati > Actinomycetota > Actinomycetes > Kitasatosporales > Streptomycetaceae > Kitasatospora > Kitasatospora sp. NPDC008050. Next base: position 271,219 of record NZ_JBIBIJ010000008.1, on the reverse strand, counting down.
GCTCCACCTGGCGCGGCTGCTCAAGGACGCCGGCGGCATCCCGGCCCGCGGCAACCAGCGCTCCGAGTGGGACGCCGGCTGCCGCTTCGACTTCGAGAACCCGGAACACCGCTGAGGCCCGAGCGGATCCCGTTCTCGGGTACCTGGCCGAGGCCGATCGGCTGCGCGAGCAGTTCCGCACGCCCCGACCCGCGTCCCGGCACCCGACGCACCCGGCGGATAATGGCCGGTGTCGCAGGCCGGCTGTGTCTGCGACGGCGATCGTCGACGGAGAGGCAGCGGACTGATGACCTTGGAGGTGGGCCGGCGCGTCCGGTTGGCGCAGGACCTCGGGATCGGTGAGGCCGTCACCGGGGAGCCCGGGGCCGTCGTAGGGTTCCTCGCGCTGGGCGCCGGGATCGAGGGCACCGTCGAGCGGGTGGACGGGGAGCTCCCGGAGCGCGAGGAGGTCCGCGAGTACCAGCGGCTCAAGGCCCTCCTCGACGCCTATGGGCACACCATGCCGGAGGCGAGCCGGACGCGGCTGGTGGCGGAGATCGCCGCGTTGGAGCCGCAGTGGAGCGCCCACCGGGAGCGCGGCAGCCGGATGACGGTCCGGGTGCGCTGGGACAACGGCTTCGTCCTCGACGGAGCGCACCAGGACATCCTCACCCTGCTGTGAGGGAGGACCTCCCGGTGCTGCCGGCACCGGTATCGGGGACGGCCGGCTGAGTCACCGGCAACGATGACGGCGTGAAGCACACCTGGCGCGGCTGCTCAAGGCCGCCGGCGGCGTCCGCGCCCACGGCAACCAGCGCTCCGAGTTCGGCGCTCACGGGGATCCGCTCATGATCGGGGAGACATGGCCCGGACGCGGCGCGCCGTCGGTGGCCGCCGTGTGCTGTCCGCGCCACCACCGCGCCGCCGCCGGCTTCGTCTGCGCACCCGGCATCGCGAGTGACTTGATCAGTTCACCCGAGTGCCCGCGGATGTCGATGCGGACCGGCAGCGTGCGGCCCCGCACGCTGGTGCCGCCGGGTCCGGCCGCGTGCACCTGGCACAGCACCTGGGTGACGCTCGTGACGAGCGCCGCCGCCACGGCATCCCCGGTGATCGGCTCGGTGTCGTCCCTGAGCCAGTGCAGGATGAGCGCCCAGTCCTCGCCTCGGGTCCCGGTGCGAGGCTGGGTGGGCTCGGCGCTGAGGCCGAGCTCGGCGAGGGCCTCGATCAGCAGCTCCACGTCCTGGCCGTCCAGGTGCTGGAAGTTCTCTTCGACGAGCAGCTGTGCCATGAACGTTCCCCCACGTGATGGCCGGTCGGGCAGGTGCCGCCGGAGTGCCTGATGTCGGATCAGTGATCTCCATGATGGTGACGGCCGTCCGGCTCACCGGGTTTCCGCTGCCGGTGATCTTGACGCTTTCTGTACACGCGGACTGTGCGGCCTGCGAGTTGGGCAAGGAAGGCAGAGTGGGCATTTGCCAATGCTTTATCAAAGTTTTTACTGTCGCTGACCTCTGAGGTACTGTTCGAGCGGTTCGGGGCGGGGTGCCGCCCACAGGCGCTGTGCCGCTGCCGGAAAGCCGGCCGGAACAGCAACACGGGGAGGCGTACTGATGGCGGATGCCAAGGTCCTTGAGGCCCAGAAGTGGGTCAATGCCACGTATGCGAGCGTGGCCGGGTACGTGGCGACGCCCGAGGACGGCAGGACCGGTTGGTCGACCATGTTCGCGCTCACCCGGGCGCTCCAGTACGAGTTGGGCATCGCCTCGCTGTCGAGCAGCTTCGGTCCCACCACAGTGGGGAAGCTGGACGAGCGTGGCGGCATCAAGCTGGACGAGTCCAACAAGAACCTGGTCAGGATCATCCAGTGCGCCTGCTACTGCAAGGGCTACGAACCCGGCGGAATCAACGGCAACTTCGGGCTGCCGACGCAGTTCGCCGTCACCTCGTTGATGAGTAACGCCGGCCTTGGAGATCAGCTCCGGGGCACGGTGTCGTCCAAGGTGATGAAGGCACTGCTGACCATGGATGCCTATACGGTGGTGGCCGGCGGGACGGACTCGGTCCGTTCCATCCAGCAGTGGCTGAACGGTCGTTACGTCGTCAGCCGGAAGAACTTCTTCGTCATACCCTGCGACGGCATCTTCTCGCGCGATGTGCAGAAAGCCCTCTACCTCGCGATCCAGTACGAGCTGGGAATGACCGACGACCAGGCGACCGGTGCCTTCGGGCCCGGCACCCAGGCCGGGCTCAAGGCGCACACGCTGTCGGAGGGTGCAAGCGGCATCTTCGTCAACATCTTCAGCGCCGCCATGGTCTTCAACCGGGTCCGGCTGTCCCAGGGCGGTTTCTACGGCGGGTTCACCGGCAGCTTCGGTGCCGAACTGACCAGCGCGGTGAAGAGCTTCCAGAAGTTCTCGGAGTTGCCGCAGACCGGGAGCGCAGACTTCGCGACCTGGTGCCAGCTGCTGGTCTCCACCGGCGATCCGACCCGCCCCGGGGCCGGCTGCGACTGCATCACCACCATCACCGACGCCCGCGCGCAGACTCTGAAGGCGGCCGGTTACCGCTTCGTCGGGCGCTACCTGGACGAGAAGCCCGGTGGCAAGCTCAACAAGCGGATCCAGCCCGGTGAGTTGGACACCATCTTCCGCAACGGGCTGCGGGTCTTCCCGATTTCGCAGTACTACGGCGGCGAGGTCAAGTACTTCAGCTACCCCCAGGGCTTCGACGACGCGCTCAGCGCCCACGCCGCGGCCTTCGGCTACGGCTTCGACATCGGCACCGTGATCTACTTCGGGGTCGACTACGACGCCACCCAGACCGACATCGACAACAACATCATCCCGTACTTCCAGGGGGTGGTGGCGGGCCTGGCCTCCCAGGGCAAGCGCTACATCCACGGCGTCTACGGATCGCGCAATGTCTGCACGCAGGTGACCAAGTCCACCTACGCGCGTTGGTCGTTCGTCTCCGGTATGTCCACCGGATTCTCCGGAAACATGGGCTTCGCACTGCCGGAGAACTGGTCCTTCAACCAGATCCGGACGCTGACCGTGGGCTCGGGCAGCGGCGCGATCGAGATCGACAACGACGTCTACAAGACCGGCAGCGACCCGGCCGTCGGTTCGGTCAACAATCCGGTCGCGCCCGTCGACGCCTTCATCGAGTACGTCGAGAAGCTCTACGCGCTGGCGACCGCGTACGCGGCGGGCGGCGGCAAGCGCAACCCGAACACGCTGGTGCTGGAGTTCATGCGCCACGAGGAGTACCAGAACTCCCAGTGGCAGCTGCTGATCGGCGACCTGGACTGGGACTTCGTCGACTACGTCAACAAGTCCGGCGTACAGATGATCCGCCAGCTGCGCGACCCGTTCTACGGGATCGACCTCAAGGTCTCCCATCTGGCGGCCTCCATCAACGGCGAGTACCTGCGCGGGGCGGCGGGCGGAACCGCCGTCAAGCGCGGCGATGTGGCCGGCTGGGCCGGCGACTGGATGACCTTCTACGGCGAGTGGCGCCGCGACAGCGACAGCTACTCCTCCGGCCTGACCTACTGCCGGGAGAAGCTCGCCAAGCTCGACGGCAACGGCACCTTCAAGCTGCGCGACCTGATCGAGGACGCCGACTCCTACAACATCGCCATGCGCATGCTGCAGAACGGCACCATCGTCGAGGAGATGCGCTTCAACTACCTTGGCGGCGGTTACCTTTCGCGCTTCAAGCGGTTCTTCGAAGGACGCTTCGGCTCGGCGGGCGGCGCCAAGGCCATCGCCCGGGAGGCGCTCACCAGCAACGACGACGCGGTGATCGACGCGGGCCGGACCTACCTGATCGAGAGCACCGGAGGCATTCCCACCCTGACGCCGTCCATGCTGCCCGACGGCAAGCTCGACGAGTTCTGCCAGGGCTTCGCCGACATGCTGCTGCAGCGCGTGGGCGACGAGAACTCCAAGGCCCGGATGCTGCGTGCGACGTCGGCGGGCTGAGGTGGCCAGGCGTCAGGCACGGTCGGCGCGGTACTACCTGATCGGCGCGGTGCTCGCGCCGCCGGCCGCCGTCGCCACCTACCTGCACGGGCTGTGGTCGGGCCACTTCCTGGACCTGCGCGGCCGGATGTCCTACTGCGGACCAGGGGAGCCGGCCACCCGCCCGGAGTTCCAGGGCTGGGTGCCGCTGAGCCATCAGTGCCGGTGGCGCGACGGGAGCGCGACCGAGTTGGTGCCCGGCTATGTCAACCCCGTGATCGTCGGCTGCCTGGTCGCCATGGTCGTGCTCCTGGTACTTGCGCAGCTGGCGCACCGCCGGGCCGGTGCGACGGCTCCCGCTGGCTCCGCTGGCTCCGCCGCCTCCGCCGCCGACACAGCCACTGCCGAAACCGCCCGCTGAAGATCGAAGAAGCTGAGCCAGAAGAGGGGGACTTGCTCGATGAGCGAGAACACGCTGATATCCCGCCGGAGTCTGCTGACCGTGATCGGTGGTGCGGCGGCCGGCCTGGCGGCCGTCGTAGCCGGCCCGGCGGGCCGAGCGCATGCCGCGCCGAGCACCGCACCTGACGCGGGTGCTGCCGCCACCACGGCGAACGGCTGGCCGGTGCTGGGCACCGGGTCCGGTGTCGCCGAGAGCCGAATAGAGGGCAGCGACGCGGTGGTCGCGCTGCGCGGCGGCGAGGTGGAGACCGTGCTGCTGCACGTCGCCCGCCGCTTCAACTACGAGATCGACACCCTGAACCGGGGCGACCTGCACGGCCACACCACCGCCACCGGCGACCAGGCGCCGTACGAGTCCAACTACCGCTCCGGCACGGCCTTCGCGATTCGCCCCGACCTCTACCCGGTCGGCTCGGCGGGCAACCTGTTCGCTCCGCAGCTGCTGGTTCTGCGCGACATCCTTGCCGACTGCGAGGGCGTGGTCCGCTGGGGCGGGGACGACCAGGAGCAGCCCAAGGAAGGCCACTTCCAGATTGATGTCCCGCCGGGCGACTCCCGCCTGAGCAAGGTCGCAGCGAAGATCCGCGGCTGGCAGCAGACCCCTGACCAGGGCGCCGGTGCTCCCGTCGACCCCCTGGCCCGCCCCCGCCTCGCCGCCTCCCGCACCTTGGCGGGACGGCAGAAGGCCGCGGGAAGCTAGCGCCGCGTCAGGCAACTTTTGCCCGTCAAGGAGCGGCGTTCGGTGCGTGCTATCGGCGTGCCGGCCGGAAGCCCTCGTACTGGACGTACTTGGGCTTTCGGCCGGTGCGGCGAGAGTGCGTGCCGGGCGTCGCGACGGGGCGAAGGTTGCCTGACGCGGCACTAGTGCCGCGTCAGGCCGTCTCTCCTGCTGTGTGATGCTGGGCCGATGACCAGAGATGATGATCACGCCAAGGTGCGTCGCAGCTATGACACCGTGGCGTCGGAGTACTGGGAACGGATCGGCGACGAGCTGGCGTACAAGCCGCTGGACCGGGCGCTGCTCGCCTCGCTCGTGGAACGGGCGGACGGCCTGGGGCCGGTGGCCGATCTGGGCTGCGGGCCCGGGCACGTGGCCGGCTGGCTCGCCGGGCGCGGTGCCCGGTCGGTGGGGATCGACCTGTCGCCGGCCATGGTGGACATCGCCCGGCGGGAACACCCCGCGGCGGAGTTCCGGGTGGGTGACCTGCTGCACCTGCCCGCCGCGGACGGCGAGTTCGGGGCGGCCGTCGCGCTGTACTCGGTCATCCACCTCGAACCGTCCGAGCTGCGGGCGGCGTTCGAGGAGGTGCGGCGGGTGCTGCGGCCCGCCGGGCTGCTCCTGGTCGGGTTCCACCTCGGTGCCGGGACACGGCACTTGGCCGAGTGGTGGGGGCACGAGGTCGACGTGGACTTCCGCTTCCTGGAGATCGAGACGGTCGCGGGTCACCTGATGGATGCCGGCTTCACGGTGGAGGCCAGGGTCGAGCGGGTGAACTACCCGCAGGAGGCGCAGACCCGTCGCGGCTACCTGATGGCCTGCCGCACCGCACAGCCGGAGGGGTCGCACAGCTGAAGAGGCCGCACAGCCGGAGGGGTCGCACAGCTGAAGCGGCCGCACAGCTGAAGAGGCCGCTGCCCCGGCGGGTCGTGCTGAGCCGGGGCAGCGGCCGGGGCGAGTCGCCTCAGGCGGCCATGGCCAGCTCGGCACGTCCGCCGCGCGGGCGGTGGGTGGTGGGGCGGGCGTCGGCCGGGACGGTGAGGACGGTGCAGCGGGCCCGGGACAGGCAGTAGCGGGTGACCCGGGCGAAGAACAGCCGCTGCAGCGGTCCGCGGCGGCCGGCGCCGACCACGAGCAGGTCGTCGGGCCGGTCGGCGGTCTCCAGCAGGGCGGGGCCCGCAGCGCCGCGGATCACCATGGGGGAGATCGGCAGGCCGGCCGGGTAGCCGCCGAACGCCTCGCCGAACGCCTTGTCCAGGCGGGTGCGCGCGGCCTGCTGCCAGGCGGCGGCCAGCGGCGGGCAGGGGTGCGCACGATAGGCGGGCTCGCCGCCGACCGGGGTCCAGGCGATCACCGGCACCAGCTCGGCGCCGCGCCGGGCCGCCTCCGCTGCCGCGCGCTGCAGGACCGCCGCGTCGCGCCGTGAACCGCTGACGCCGACGATGACCCGGGTGGACTCGGCCATGATGTGCTGCACTTCCCTTGGACGTGGACCCTGTGGGTCCGGCTTCGCTTTATCGAGTGAGACGATCCTATCGTCTTGCATTCCTAGGTCAACAGGCGGGATGGCCTTATTTCAAGAACCCCTGCTCAGAGGCTGCCTTCGGTTCTGTGAACCGAACCGATTGGGCCCGGCCGGCCGTACTCCTGGGTGGCGGGTCCTCCTCAGGCCTGCGCCACGATGCGAGTGCGGAGGTTCGTTTCATGCCCTGGTACGAAGGGTCCTGCCGGATCACGGTGATCGGGGTCGCGGCCTCCTGGCCGCAGCGCGCGGTGGTGAGCATCCGCCGCGGTGCCACGATCGTGATCCCGGGAATCGTCGGCGCCGGCGAGGTCATCGACGGCAGTGTCGCGAGCCATGGCTGGGACCTGTCCGTCGAGCACCAGTACGAGGGCGTCTGGCGGCCGAACGTCCGCGCCATCCAGGGCAAGTGGACGGACTCGGAGCACGGGCGCAGCCAGCTGATCCGCAGCAAGGACCACGACTGGCCGGGTGACACCAGCGAACGCAACCTGGTGATCCGTATCGACCGGGTCGGCTCGGGCGTCCCGGCTCCGGGGGTCGTGGCCGGCGCCCGGCGGTCCGGCGTTGAGCGGGTCGCGGCGCCCGTCGTGGGGCAGCAGACCACTGCCCGGCGGGCCGTCACCGAGTCCGTTCCCGCCGCCACGCCCGTGCGGGAGCAGATCCCGGCCCGCTGGTCCGGGACCGGGTCGACCTCGGCGCCCATGTCGAATCCGGTGCGGGAGCAGGGGCGGAGCGGCGCCCGGTGGGGAGCCACCGAGTCCAGCTCGGTACCCGAGCCTTCGCCGGCCTCGGCGCGGCGGGCCGTCACTGAGTCCACCGCCGCACCCGAGCGGACGCAGAGCGCGGCCCCCAGGGTCGCGACCCAGGGCTACGCGGCGCCCGCCATCCCCAGGGTGACGACCAGCGGCGGCTCCTCGGCCTGAGTCCCGGACCCCGCACCCCTGGCCCCTGCCCGCCGAGGCGGTTGTGGTGTCAGGTGCGCATCAGCATCGGGTCAGTGGGGCGCTTCATAGTTGGTGGCACAGGGACGGACCGCAGCGAAGCGAAGCGGGTCGGTCCCGGGGAGAGGTGCCCGGAGTGGTTGATCGGGGACCGGGGCGCCTGGCCCCGGTCGGGCGCAAGCCCACGCAGGTTCGAATCCTGCCTTCTCCGCCTGATGCCGACCGGCCGTCCCGAGGCCCTGTACCGGCGACCGCTCCGGCGCACCATCCTGGCGCCCGCGAGCTCGGTGCGCATCGCGGGAACGCGGGACATGCTCCTCGCTCGGTCGGGGGAGGCCAGCGGTGGGCCGCCCGACCATACTGACCGCTCGTGACCAGGGAATCCTCCGGCTGCCGCGCGACTCCACGGGTGCGGATGTGCTCTTCCCCCTTGCGGCGCGCTGCCGGGCATTCCCCTGGTCTCCCGATGATTCCAAGGGAGTTGACTCATGCGCGAGCAGATGTGGCAGAGGTTTTCGGCCAGGGACGACCGGACGGGCCCTGAGCGGCAGCAGGACGGTCGGCGCGCACGGGTCACGGCCGCGGCCGCGGTGGCCGTCGGCGTCATGACCGTGAGCGCGGCCCTGGTGCCGCCCGCGGCCTCCGCCGCCGCCAGGCCGGACGCCGTCCAGCAGGGGCTGAACGCGCTGGTGCACACCGACGGCCTGCCCGCCGCGCTGGCGAGCGTCCGGGGCCGCGACGGCCGCACCCGTACCTACACCGCGGGGGTGGGCAACCTGGCTACCGGTGCGAAAGTGCCGGTCGACGGTCAGGTGCGGATCGGCAGCAACACCAAGACGTTCACCGCGGTGGTCGTGCTGCAACTGGTCGGGGAAGGGAAGATCGGCCTCGACGAGCCCATCGAGACCTACCTTCCGGGCCTCGTCCGCGGCGACGGGATCGACGGACGCCACATCACCGTCCGGCAGATCCTGCAGCACACCAGCGGGATACCCGACTACGAGGGCTACCTCGACGAGGCCGGCCTCCAGCACCGGTACTTCGACCCGCGCGACCTCCTCGACATCGCCCTCCAGCACAAGGCCGACTTCGCTCCGGGGACGGGGTTCAACTACAGCAGCACGAACTATGTGCTGGCCGGCCTCATCGTCCAGAAGGTCACCGGGCGTCCCCTCGCCGAGGAGATCGACCAGCGCGTCATCAAGCGCATCGGACTGCGCCACACCTACTTCCCCGTCCCCGGTGACCGGACCATCCGGGAAGCCCACCCCCAGGGCTACCGGAGGGATTCGGCCGGCGGACCGCTGCTCGACTTCACGGAGATGGACCCCTCCGCGGGCTGGGCGGCCGGCGAGCTGATCTCCACCAACTCCGACCTCGACCAGTTCTTCACCGCCCTCCTCGCCGGCCGGCTCCTCCCGGCGGCCCAGCTCGCTCAGATGCGGACCACCGTCCCCATCGGCAATACCGGCGCCGGCTACGGGCTGGGGCTCATCAGCAGGCCACTGTCGTGCGGTGGCGTCTACTGGGGCCACGGCGGGGACATCCCGGGATACGAGACCCGGGGCGGGGCCACCGACGACGGCCGCGCCGCCGACATCGCGGTGACGGACATCCCGAACGACCCGGCCGGCACGCATCACGTCGAGAGGCTGGTGGACACGGCCCTGTGCGGGCTGGACCACGCCTCCTGAGGCCGTAGGGCGGGCGGGCCGCAGGGGCGGATCGAGCGGGGTGGGGCCCCGGGCGCGGGCCGGGGCCCCTGGCGGACTGTCAGCCGGCGATGGTGGCGTGCATCTCCCACACCAGGATCTCCGCCGGCTCGACCGCGGTGACCTGCTGCCCGCCGACCGCGGTGAAGCGCACGGCGTCGCCGGCCCCCAGCGGGCCGACGCCTTCCAGTGCGACCTTGCCGTGGGGGATGAACAGGTGCACGAAGGGGGCGTCGGGCAGCTCGACGCTCTGGCCGGGCTGCAGGCGGGCCACGTGCAGCGCTGCGTAGCGGTTCCTGATCCGGATGGCGGACGCGCCGTCGTGCCTGTCCATCCCCGAGGCGACCGGGATCAGGGCGCCGGACAGCAGCTCGTGGTCGATTTCGAGCTGCTCGTAGCCCGGCGTGATGCCGCCCTCGTCGGGGACGACCCACATCTGGACGAAGTGGACGGGGTCGGTGTGGGCGTCGGTGCCGCTCAGGCGCCAGGAGTCGTTCTTCTCCGAGTGCAGGATGCCGGTTCCGGCGCTCATCCGCTGGGCGAGTCCGGGATAGATCACGCCGGAGTGGCCGGTGGAGTCCTGGTGGACCAGGGAGCCCCGCAGCACCCAGGTGACGATCTCCATGTCGCGGTGCGGGTGGGTCTCGAAGCCGCTGCCCGGCTTGACGATGTCGTCGTTGTTGACGAGCAGCAGCCCGTGGTGGGTGTTGGCGGGATCGTAGTGTCCGCCGAAGGAGAAGGAGTGCTTGGAGTCCAGCCAGTCGATCTTCGTGGCGGAGCGCTCGCCGGCGCGGCGGACGTCGATCCGTGGGTGGTTCGCGGTGGTGTTCACCTCAGGTGTCCTTTCGTGCGGTGATCTCGTGACCTGGTGACCTCGCACGCCAGAACATAGTTCATCCTTCAACTATTCCGGCCCGCCGCGTTGCACACCGGCAGTGCCGGGAGCGTACCGAACAGGGCGATCGGCCTGCCGAGGCGCAGTTCCGGGTGAGGTTCCGGTAACGGACCGTTTACTCTGCTCGGGCTCTTGGGGAAACAAGCGGTTCCTAGCATGTCCGTTCATGGATGCGAAGCTGTATACGCCCTCGGATACCGCGCCGGATGCGGGGGTGCTGCCCGCGCCCTCACTGCGTGAGACGGTCTACGCGCCAGCCGTACTCGCCCGTCGCCGCCGCCGTCATCGCCTTCGTCCTCACCCCGCTGATGGCGGTCGTCACCCAGGGCAGGTACTACCTGCGCCGCACCGGCGACGGCATCGAGGAGCCGCTGCTCGACGCCGAGGGCAATCCCAGCGCGGTCGTCCTCGACTGCCACGTCTGCCACCAGCCCTACGCGCGCCCCGACCTGACCGCCTGTGCCACCCATGAAGCGGCCGTCTGCTCGCTGTGCCTGAGCACCGACAAGGTCGGCGACCACGGGCTGCCCGCACAGCCGATCACCGTCTGACCCCGAGACACCGGCGGCGCGTCAACCGCCGTCCGCTCGCCCCCTGCGGAGGAGCCGCCATCGTGTTCGACACCTTGCTCGTAGCCAACCGCGGTGAGATCGCCTGCCGCATCCTGCGCAGCGCACACGCCCTGGGGTTGCGCACGGTGGCGGTGTACTCCGACGCTGACCGCACCGCCCCGCACGTCCGGATGGCCGATGAGGCCGTACGACTCGGCCCGGCACCCGCCGCCGACAGCTACCTGCGCGCCGACCTGGTCCTGGAAGCGGCCCTGGCCACCGGCGCGGGAGCGATCCACCCCGGCTACGGCTTCCTCTCCGAGAACCCCGCCTTCGCCGCCGCGGTGGAGGCAGCCGGTCTGGTCTTCGTCGGCCCCGCCCCGGCCCAGCTGGAGGTCTTCGGCGCCAAACACAGCGCCCGGGCCGCCGCGCTCGCGGCTGGAGTTCCCCTGCTGCCCGGCAGCGGCCTGCTCGCCGACGAGGCGCAGGCACTGAGGACGGCGGAGGCGATCGGCTACCCGGTCATGCTCAAGGCCACCGGCGGCGGAGGCGGCATCGGCATGCGGGCCTGCGCCGGACCGCAGCAGCTGCGGGAGGCGTTCACCCAGGTCACCCGCCTGGCCCAGGGCAGCTTCGGTGACGGCGGGGTCTTTCTGGAGCGGTACGTCGACGGCGCCCGCCATGTCGAGGTGCAGGTCTTCGGCGACGGCACCGGCGGGATCGCTGTGCTCGGCGACCGCGACTGCTCCCTGCAGCGCCGCCACCAGAAGGTCCTGGAGGAAGCCCCGGCGCCGGACCTCCCCTCCCAGGTCAGAGCCCAACTCCACACGGCGGCACGGCAGCTGTGCGCCTCGGTCGACTACCGCTCCGCCGGAACCGTCGAATTCGTCTACGACCCCGCGCGCCGGCAGGCGTACTTCCTTGAGGTCAACACCCGCCTCCAGGTCGAACACCCGGTGACCGAGGAGATCCACGGCGTCGACCTCGTCGCCTGGATGCTGCGCCTGGCCCGCGGCGAGACCGGCTTCCTCCACGAACCGGTCCCGCGCGGCCACGCGATCGAGGCCCGGATCTACGCCGAGGACCCCGCCCTCGACCACCGGCCCAGCTCCGGCCTGCTGACCCGGGTCCGCTTCCCCGACGGCGTCCGCGTCGACGGCTGGGCCGAGACCGGGCAGCTGATCTCCACGGCGTACGACCCCATGATCGCCAAGATCATCGCGACCGGCGGCACCCGCGCCGAGGCCCTCGACCGCCTCGCGCAGGCCCTGGCCGACACCAGGATCGACGGCGTGGAGACCAACCTCGGCCTGCTCCGCGCGGCCTGCCGCGCGCCCGAGGTGCGGGCCGCCCGGCACACCACCGCCACGCTCGCGGGCATCACCGATCCGCGTCCGCGCATCGACGTCGTGCGCGGCGGCGCGCAGACCACCGTGCAGGACTGGCCCGGGCGCACCGGCTACTGGGAGGTCGGCATCCCGCCCGGCGGTCCGATGGACGACCTCTCCTTCCGCCTCGGGAACACCGCTGTCGGCAACCTGGAGGGTGCGCCGGGCCTGGAGTGCACGCTGGAAGGAGCGGCCCTGCGCTTCTCCCACCCGGCGGTGGTCTGCGTGACCGGCGCACGGGCCGAGGTCCGGGTCGAGGGCCGGCCCGTCGAGCAGTGGCAGCCGCTCGAACTGACGGCCGGTCAGGTACTGGACGTGGGCACCGCGAAGGGCCCCGGCATGCGGACCTACGTCCTCGTCCGCGGCGGCCTCGACACACCCGACTACCTCGGCAGCGCCGCCACCTTCACCCTCGGTGCCTTCGGCGGGCACGCCGGACGGGCGCTGCGCACCGGTGACGTCCTGCGCCCGGCGGCACCCGCCTGCGACGCCCCAGCCCCGTCAGGGGTGCCGGCGGCGCACCGCCCGCGCCTCACCACCCACTGGCGGATCGCGGTCAGCGAAGGCCCGCACCCCGCACCGGACTTCCTCACCCGCGACGGCCTGCGCACCGTCTACGAGGCGGACTGGAAGGTCTCCGCCCAGTCCGCCCGCACCGGCGTACGGCTCATCGGTCCGCGGCCCCAATGGGCCCGGCCGGACGGCGGCGAGGCCGGCCTGCACCCCTCCAACGTCCACGACACCGCGTACTCCGTCGGCGCGGTCAACTTCACCGGAGACACGCCCGCCATCCTCGGCCCCGACGGCCCCAGCCTCGGCGGCTTCGCCTGCCCCGTCACCATCGTCCGCGCCGAGCGCTGGAAGACCGGACAGTTGCGTCCCGGCGACACCGTGCGCTTCGTTCCCGTCAGCGAGACGACCGCCGACGCGCTGCGCCGCGCCCCCGCCCTGCTCACCCTCCCGACGAACGCCGGCCCGGACGGCGACGACGGCGTCATCGCCCGCCGCCCGGCCACCGACACCACCCCTGAGGTGACGTACCGGCGCGGTGCCGAGGACAACATCCTGGTCGAGTACGGTCCGATGACGCTCGACCTGGCGCTGCGCATGCGCGTCCACGCCCTCGCCCAGCACCTGCACGCACTGCGCCCGTCGGGGCTCATCGACATCACCCCGGGCGTGCGCTCCCTGCACCTGCACACCGACCCCGACGCGCTGCCCCTGCGCACCCTGCTCGGTCTGCTCCAGGAGGCGGAGGACCGACTCCCCGCGACCGCCGAGCTGACCGTGGCCAGCAGGGAAGTCCACCTCCCGCTCTCCTGGGACGATCCCACCGTCCAGGAGGCCATCGCCCGCTACACGGCCTCGGTCCGCGACGGCGCGCCCTGGAACCCGTCCAACCTCGAGTTCATCCGCCGCATCAACGGCCTGGACAGCGTGGACGACGTGCGGCAGGCCGTCTTCGCCGCTCAGTACCTCGTGCTCGGCCTGGGCGACGTCTACCTCGGCGCCCCCGCCGCCACGCCGCTCGACCCGCGCCACCGCCTGGTCACCACCAAGTACAACCCGGCCCGCACCTGGACCGCCGAGGGCGGGGTCGGCATCGGCGGCGCCTACCTGTGCGTCTACGGCATGGAGAGCCCCGGCGGCTACCAGCTCATCGGCCGCACCGTCCCGGTCTGGGGCGGCCTGCGCCCACCCCGCTCCTTCGCGGACGGCGAGCCCTGGCTGCTGCGCTTCTTCGACCGCATCGTCTGGCACCCGGTGAGCCCGCAGGAACTCCTCGACATCCGCGCCGACCTGACCGCCGGACGCACCGCCCTGGACATCCGTCCCGGCACCTTCTCGCTCAGCGAGCACGAGAGGTTCCTGCGCGAGAACGCCGACAGCATCGCGGCCTTCCGCACCCGCCAGGCAGCTGCCTTCGAGGCGGAACGCCAGGCGTGGGAGAAGGCGGGGGAGTTCGCGCCCCGTGAAGCGCCCGAAGCCGTCGCCCAGGACGCCGCTTCCCTGACCCTCGATCCGGGCAGCATCCTGGTCGAGGCACCGCTCAGTTCGACCGTGTGGAAGATCGAGGCCCAGCCGGGAGCGCGTGTCGTACCCGGCCAGCCGCTCCTCGTGCTGGAAGCCATGAAGATGGAGGTCGTGGTCCGGGCCCCCGCCCACGGCGTCATCGCCGACGTACTCGTCACCACCGGACAGCAGATCGACGCCGGCATCCCGCTGGCCGTCGTCGTGGAAACCGTCGTGGAAACCGTCGTGGAAACCGTCGTAGAAGAGGAAACCGCATGACCCAGGCCCCGACCGTCAGCTGCGCCGAGCGCGTCATCGACGCCTACCGGCGCATCGCCGAAGCCGACCGGCCCGAGATCTGGATCACCCTGCGCCCCGAGACCGACGTACTGACGCAGGCCCGCGAGCTGGACCGGCGGATCGCCGCAGGGGCCGAACTGCCGTTGGCCGGCACACTGGTGGCCATCAAGGACAACATCGACGTGGCCGGCCTGCCCACCACCGCAGCCTGCCCCGGCTACGCCTACACGCCGGGCAGCTCGGCGCCCGCCGTGCAGCGGCTGCTGGACGCGGGCGTGCTCGTCCTCGGCAAGACGAACCTGGACCAGTTCGCCACCGGTCTGGTCGGCACCCGCAGCCCCTACGGCCCCGTCCGCAACGCACTGCGCCCCGAGAAGATCTCCGGCGGCTCCAGCTCCGGATCGGCGGTCGCCGTCGCACTGGGCATCGCCGACATCGCCCTCGGCACCGACACGGCCGGCTCCGGCCGCGTCCCCGCCGCCCTCAACGGCATCGTCGGCATCAAGCCCACGCTCGGATTGGTCCCCACCACCGGAGTCATCCCCGCCGCCCGCTCCTACGACGCCGTCACCGTCTTCGCCCGCACCCTCACCGATGCCCAGCGGGCCCTGGCCGTCATGATCGGCCCCGACGAGAGCGACCCGCTGAGCCGCAGCTGGCCGGACGACGTACGCCTGTCGGCCCCGGATCACCCACGCGTCGCGATCCCCAGGGACGAGGACCTCACACCGCTCACGTCGCAGGCACGGGCCGCGTTCGGTACGGCCGTCAAGCGATTGGAGGCCGCCGGCGCCGAGGCCACCGTCATCGACGTCTCACCCCTGCTGCAGGCGGCACGACTCCTCTACGACGGCGCACTCGTCGCCGAACGCTACGCCGGGGTGGGCGAGTTCATCGCCCGTGACCCGTCGGCCGCCGACCCCACGGTGGCCGCGATCATCCTCGCCGCCGCCGAACTGCCCGCCCACGCCCTGGCCGCCGACCAGGAACGCCTCGACGTGTACAAGGCGCTCGCCCACCGACTCCTGTCCGGCTACGACGCGCTACTCCTGCCGACCACCACCGAGCATCCCGACATCGCCGCCGTCCGGGCCGACCCCGTCACCATCAACTCCCGCCTGGGCACCTACACCAACTTCGTCAACCTCCTCGACCTCGCCGCCGTCGCCGTCCCGGCCGGCGGGGCCGACGGCAGCCCCTTCGGCGTCAGCGTCATCACCCGCGCCTTCGAGGACCAGCCCGCCCTCGACATCGCCGCCCGCCTCACCGGCGAGCAGGACCCGACCCCCCTGCCCGACACCGGAGTCGACCTCGCCGTTTTCGGCGCCCACCTGCGCGGCCAGCCCCTCAGCCACCAGCTCACCGACACCGGCGCACGCTACGCGGGCGAGGTCACCACGACCGCTGCCTACCGCCTCACCGCGCTGGCCACCGACCCGGCGAAGCCCGGCCTCGTGCGGGTCGGTCCGGGCACCGGAGGCCCGATCACCGGAGAACGCTGGACCCTCTCACCCGCCGCCCTCGGCCGCTTCCTGGCCGCCCTGCCCGCTCCCATGTCCCTGGGGCGGATCGAACTCGCCGAGGGCACCTGGGTGCTGGGCTTCCAATGCGACCCGTACACGGCGTCCACGGGAACGGATATCACCCACCACGGCGACTGGCGCGCGTACCTCGCGACCAGCGGATCCTGATCATCCGTGCGGCATGGTCCGCCGTGCTCGAGTCGAATCCCGGCGCCCCGGCGCCGCCTCCCGCGCGCGCCGACGCCGACGAGATAACGCGCTTCTCCTCGAAGGGCTCGCCGCCCAGCAGGAGGAGCGAGCCGTCGGCGACTGCGCGCGGAGGTCCTTCGGCGGGGCGTGCGAGGTGTGCGCGGCCGGTCGTCAGCCGCTGATGCTCACCGCGCCGGTCTCCAGGTGGCCGACGGCCCGGCGCGACCAGCTGCTGTCGCTGCTGACGGTGACCGTGAAGTCGTACCAGCCCTGCGCGACGGTCACCGCGTTGAAGAAGTCCGTGACGGTGGCGCCGGCGGCGACCTGGTACGTCCACACTCCGCCGCGGTAGTTGTTCGAGGTGATGGTGAACGTGGCACTGCTGGAACCGGAGTTGGTCATCGTGAACCAGACCGCCGGCTGCCCGGTGTCCGGCGCCGGCGCGTAGGAGGTCGTGGCCTCGGCGCTCTTACCCGCGGTGGTCGCGTTGCCGGTGAAACGGCGCAGGAAGCGGTTGGGGCCCACGACCGTCAGGTCGTACTGCCCGTTGCCGTAGTTCGCGCCGATGTTGAAGGAGTCGCTCGCGCTGCCGTCGGTGCGGGTGGCGGCGTTGTAGGGCGCGAGCGTGTACTGCCAGGGGCCGTCGGTGCGGTAGGCGTTGGCGTAGATCGAGTAGTGCGCGTAGGCGGTGGCCTGCGGGCCTTGGTTGGCCATGTCGATCCAGAGCAGGATCTGGTTGTTGGCGTCGTACTCGATCCGGTTGACCCAGGCGTTGGGCTGGTAGGGGAGCGCGCGGGCGGGCTTGGTGCCGCTCTCCTGGCCGGGCATGGCGTTGTTGCTCGGGCCCGGGTTGATCTGGGTGTTCGCCGTGGCCTGGCTGATCGTGGCGCTGGTGTCCGGCAGTGCGGGAACCCCGTAGACCGGGTTGGCGAAGTCGAAGGCGCCGGTGAGGTCGCCGCAGACCTGGCGGCGCCAGCTGCTGATGTTCGGGCAGGTGGCCGGGGTGCCCAGGGCGGCGGTCCAGGTCTCCAGGAAGCGGATGACGCTGGTGTGGTCGTAGACCTGGGAGTCCACGTAGCCGCCGCGGGTCCACGGCGAGGCGATGATCATGGGCACCCGGAAGCCGAGGCCGATGTTGGTGCCGGAGTAGAACTCGCCCGCGGTCCCGGCGGGCGCGGCCGGCGGCGGCACGTGGTCGAAGAAGCCGTCGTTCTCGTCGTAGTTGAGGAACAGCACCGTGGAGTTGAAGGTGGTGCTGTCCGCCGCCAGGGCCTGCAGTACGAGGTTGACGAAGTGCGCGCCGTTCTCCGGCGGGCCGTCCGGGTGCTCGGAGAAGAGCTGGTTGGCCACCACCCAGGAGACCTGGGGCAGCGTGCCGGCGAGTGCGTCGGCCTTGATCGCGGCCGCGATGTCGTCCGGCGTCGAGCCGGTGCTGGGCACCGAGCCCATGCCGCGCTGGCTCAGCGGGCTCGAACTGGCCGCACCGGTGAACTGGTTGAAGTAGGCCAAGGCGTTGTCGCCGAAGTTGTCACTGGCGTTCTGGTAGACCTTCCAGCTCACCCCGGCGTTCTGCAGCGCCTCGGCGTAGGTCTGCCAGTGCAGGCCGCTCTCGCTGCCGCCGTCGTAGGCCGCGCCGCCCGCGGTGCCGTTCGGGTCGATCATGCCGGACCACAGGTAGGTGCGGTTGGGGCCGGTGGCCGACAGGATCGAGCAGTGGTACGCGTCGCAGATGGTGTACGCGTCGGCCAGCGCGTAGTGGTACGGGATGTCCGACCGGGTCATGTACCCCATGGTTCTGTTGGAACCCTTGGCGGCGATCCAGGAGTCCATCTTCCCGTTGTTCCACGCCTGGTGCTGGGTGGACCAGGCGTGGTCGAGCGAGCCGTCGCACTGCGCCAGCAGCTCGCCGCTGCTGCCCCACCACCAGGTGTTGGTGGCGCTCAGCTGCCACGGGTACTGCCGGCCGCTGCCGTTGGGCTGGTCGAAGACGCTGTTGCCGCCCGCGAGCTGGATCGTCGAGCGGTCGCCGAAGCCGCGCACGCCCTTCATCGAGCCGAAGTAGTGGTCGAAGCTGCGGTTCTCCTGCATCAGCACGACGACGTGCTTGACGTCGCTGATCGTCCCCGTGGTCGCGGCGGCCGCGCGAGGTGCGACGCCGGGCAGGGAGTCCAGCCCCACGGCCGCGCCGAGCGCGGCGGCGGAGCCGAGGAAGGTACGACGGGTCACGGGCGACACGGAGAGCCTCCGAAAGTAATCTGTACAACTCAGGCGTGGAGACTCTGAGACAGTAAGGTTTCGGCCAGCCGGTGACAATGCGTCGGCGAGATGAAGTGCGGCGGACCATTGGACAGGTTCGCCGGCGATGCGTCAGCCGAGCGGGCCGAGTGGGCCGTGCGGCGCGGTGCTGCGCAGGTGTTCGTGCAGGCCGCGGTGGGCCGGGGCGGTCGGCGCCGGGAGCCAGTCCTTGCGGACCTTGGCGACGGCGGTGTAGTTGGTGTCGCAGACGTTGGCCAGGGGTGACTCCACGGCCTGGGAGAGGAACTGGTAGGCGTCCATGGTCGCGAACCCGTAGTCCCGTACCAGCCACTGCACCAGGTCGAGCTGGGCGATCCGGAAGGCGTCCTCCAGCGGGCGGGCGGAGCCGGTGGAGATCAGGTGGGTGTCCGATTCCAGCCGCGGCCAGGGCGTGGCCACGCCCTTGAGCAGCTCCACCACGAGCACCGTGTGCATCGCGCACTCCACCGCCACCCCGCAGGTCTCGCCCTCGCCCTGGCGGGCGTGGCCGTCGCCGAGGCTGAAGAGCGCGCCGGGCACGTTGACGCCGAGGTAGCAGGTGACGCCGGCGCGCATCTCCGGGGTGTCCAGGTTGCCGCCGTGCGCATCGGGGACCAGTGCGGAGCGCACCTCCAGGTTGGCCGGGGCGACCCCGACCGTGCCGTGCATCGGGTCCATCGGCAGCTTCAGCCGCAGGTCGCCCTGCCGGGCGGTGAACTGGCAGCTGCGGTCGGCGCGGTCGAGCTGCCAGATCCACACCGTCTCGGGCAGCGGCTGCTGCAGGGTGGCGGTGGTGTGGGTCGAGGTGAGTGCGCCGAACAGCGGCACGGTGGTGGAGGCGGCCCAGTCGCGGGCCGGCTCGATCGACACGAAGTGCAGCGCCAGGGTGTCGCCGGGCTCGGCGCCCTCGACCTGGAACGGGCCGGTCTGCGGGTTCAGGAACGGGAATTGACAGACCTCGGAGACCAGGGTCTTCTCCGAGGTGACCCGGCCGGCGAAGCAGTCCTCGGTGAACAGGTCCAGCACGGTGCCGGGCGCGACGGTGGCGAGCGGCCGGGCGCCGCCGAAGGTCCAGGCGTACTGCTCGGGGGAGGGGCGCACGGTCAGGACGCGGGGATCGGTCACAGCGGCTCCTACGCGGTCGGCGCGGACGGGGGCCGGGACGAACTGCCCACCGGCAGCAGGGTAGTCCCCGCTGCCGCCCGTGCCACCGGCTGCGCGGTCAGCACCGTCGCTACACAGTCGTCGCCGTCGGCGCGGGCGCGCGGCGGGGACGCGCGAAACGGGACGGGCCGTCACCAGTGTGTCGGTGACGGCCCGTTGGGGGTGGGGTGCTCATGCGGTCAGGTTGATCAGGGCCCGGCGGGCGCGCTGTCCGGTGCGCTCGGCGCGGTTCTTGAGCTGGGCCGCCCGCGCCAGGCGCAGCGTCTGGGCCTCGCGCAGGCGCTCGTCGATGGTGGCCCGCGCGGCGTCGATGTGGTTGGTCATGGTGTTCTCCCCCTGGTGTTGGGCGGTCCGTCGGCATCACCGCGATGCCGGAGCCCGGAGGCCGCCCGCCTTCAGTGCTTCAGATTCTACACCCAAACCTGCCTAGCGCCTTTTATTTTGTCTTCTGTTCAGAAACTGGCCTACTGATCGAAGGCTGCGAGCAGTCTCAGGACCTGCTCCACGGCGGCGTCCGGGCCGTCGGGGCGGTGCACGGCCGCGATCGCGGTCTCCAGGTAGGGGGAGTCGCCGCGCAGCGGGCGGCAGGTCACGCCGGGAAGCCCCAGGGAGCGCACCTGCGCGGGGGCGAGCGCCAGGCAGAGGCCGGCGGCGACATAGCCGAGCAGGCCCGGCAGGTCGTCCGCCCGACCCAGGGCTCGGGGGGTGAAGCCGGCCTGGGCGCAGGCGAGCGCGACCTGCTGGGCGAGCCCGGGCAGGGCGTCGGGCTTGGGGAGCGCGAACTCCTGCCCGGCGAGCTCGCACAGGTCCAGGGCGGGCCCGGCGGCGAGTGCGTGGCCTTCGGGGAGGGCCACGACCAGCCGTTCCGTGCCGATCTGCTGGACGGTCAGCAGATCGGTGCCGGTGACCGGAAGGCGGACCAGGGCGAGGTCGAGCGTCCCGGCCTGGACCATGTCGAGCAGCTCCACCGAGGAGTGCTGGCTCAGCTGCAGCCTCAGGCCCGGCAGTTCGGCGTGGCTGCGGCGCAGCAGACGCGGCAGGAGGTCGTAGCCGAGGCTGCTGATGAACCCGAGCCGCAGTTCGCCCTCGTGGCCGCTCGCGATCCGCCGGGCCCGGTCGACGGCCGCGGCCTGTGCTTCGAGCAGCCGCCGGGCGTCCTCGGCGAACGCGCGCCCGGCGGGGGTGAGTCGTGCGCCCCGCGGGTTCCGCTCGAACAGCGTGACCTGGAGTCCGCGTTCCAGTCGCTGGATCGCCTGGCTGAGCGGCGGCTGGCTCATGGTGAGCCGCTCGGCGGCGCGGCCGAAGTGCTGTTCCTCGGCCAGGACGACGAACTGCTGGAGGATGCGCTGCGTCAGTTCCATATGATCAAGCATATGAGATGAGGCAATGAGAAGTATTGGACGGTATGGCACGGCGAGGACTTGACTGTTTGTCAACGGACCGGCGTACGAAGCCGGTCCTGATGGCGAACGGAGACGTGCGATGTCGACAGGACGGCAAGAGACCAGTGGCGTGGGGCCGCTGAACGGCGTGCGGGTGGTCGAACTGGCCAGCGTGATCATGGCGCCCTACGCGGCGCAGCAGCTCGGGGACCTCGGCGCCGACGTGATCAAGGTCGAGCCGCCGGCCGGTGACATGACCCGCCACTACCCGCCGACCCGCAACCCCGGCATGGGTGTGGCGGCGCTCAACCTCAACCGCAACAAGCGGAGCGTGGCGATCGACCTCAAGGCACCGGGCGGCCGTGAGGCGCTGCTCGCCCTGATCGCGACCGCGGACGTGTTCATCACCAACGTCCGCCCGCCGGCCCTGCGGCGGCTGGGACTGGGCTATCAGGAGGTGGCGGCCGTCAACTCCGGCCTGGTCTACCTGAACGCCCAGGGCTACCGCAGCGACTCCGAGCTCGGCGGGCGCGCGGCCTACGACGACATCGTGCAGGCGGCCTCCGGTCTGGTGTGGCTGAACGAACAGGTCAGCGGTGTCCCGTACTTCGTCCCCACGGTGCTCGCCGACAAGATCTGCGGCCTGGTGATCGTCCAGTCGGTGCTCGCCGCGCTCCACCACCGCGACCGCACCGGGCAGGGGCAGCACGTCGAGGTGCCGATGGCCGACACCATGCTCGCCTTCAATCTGGTCGAGCACCTGGCGGCGGCGACCCTCGACCCGCCCGAGGGCCCGATGGGCTACCCGCGGGCGCTCAGTGCGAAGCGCAGGGCCGCCCGCACGGCGGACGGCTGGATGTGCATCCTGCCCCACAGCGACCACAACTGGCGTGACTTCTTCGGCTTCGTCGGCCGTCCGGAACTGGCCGACGACCCGCGCTTTCGCTCGCTCTCCGACCGGGACCACAACGCCGACGAGCTCTACACGCTGCTCGGTGAGTTCACCCCCCGGCGGACCAGCGCCGCATGGCAGGAGTTCTGTGACTCGGCCAGCATCCCCGCAGGCCCGGTGCTGAGCCTGGAGGAGGCCGCCGCCACCGACTACGCCGTCGAGGGCGGCCTGGTGCAGGCGGTCGAGCACCCCACCGAGGGCGGCTACCGCCTCATCGGCCAGCCCGTGCGCTTCCTCGCCACCCCGGCCGGCCTGCACCGGCACTGCCCGCAGATCGGCGAGCACACCGAAGAGGTCTTCGCCGAGATCGGCCACCGCCCCTGCGCCTGAGCGCGTGAGTCCGCGCCCCCGACACCACCCGAATCGAGGACCTCACGAGCGAGCAGGACCCCCTGCGCGTCGAACACCGGCCGAACGGTGTCACCGTGCTCACCTTCGACAACCCCGACCGACGCAATCCGATGACCAGGCGGCTGACCGACCAGTGGCAGCAGACCATGCTCTCCCTGCGCGAGGCCCCGACCTGCGCGCCGTCGTGGTCACCGGCACCGGACCGGCGTTCTGCTCGGGGGCCGACCTGGCGGACCTCGCCGACGGGCACGGGTTGAGCCTGAGCGGAGCCCGAGCCCAGCTGGCGGCCTTCTACCGGACCTGGCTGACCATCCGCGATCTGGCCGTCCCCACCGTGGCGGCCGTCAGCGGCCACGCGGTGGGCGCGGGCCTGGCCCTGGCCCTGGCCTGCGACCTGCGCTACGCCGCCGAGGTGGTGGAAGGCGACTGCGACCGGCTCTGGCCACAGGCCACCGGCAACTGACCCGCCGCCCAGGAGCTGTCCGGACAGCTCCTGGGTCAGCGCAGCAGGCGCTCCTCCTTCGCGATGGCGACGGCGGCGGCGCGGGTGTCGACGCCGAGTTTGGCGTAGACACGACCGAGGTGGGTCTTGACGGTCGCCTGGCTGATGAAGAGCTGCTGCGCGATCTCACGGTTGCCCAGGCCCTGGGCGAGCCGGCCCAGGATGTCCAGCTCCCGGGGAGTGAGGGTGGGCGGCGGGGTGCGGATGCGGGCCATCACGCGGCTGGCGATCGGCGGGGACATGGTGGAACGCCCCTGGGCCGCCGCGGTGATGGCGGTGAAGAGCTCCTCGGGCCGTTCGGCCTTCAGCAGGTAGCCGGTGGCGCCGGCGTCGATGGCCCGGCTGATGTCGGCGTCGGTGTCGTAGGTGGTGAGCACCAGCACGCGTGGCGCGCCCGGCGCGGCGGTCAGCCGGCGGGTGGTCTCCACTCCGTCGATACCGGGGCCGAGTTGGAGGTCCATCAGGACCACGTCGGGGTGATGGTGTGCGGCGGCGGCGAGCGCCTCCTCGCCGGTGGCGGCCTCGGCGACGATCTCGATCTCCGGGGCGCTGCCGAGCAGGGCGGTCAGACCGGCGCGGACCACCGCGTGGTCGTCGCAGAGCAGGACCCGGATCACGCGGCCACCTCCCCGGGCCGGGCCATGCCGGGATCCAGCGGGACCATCGCGGTGACGGTGGTGCCCGCGCCCGGTGCGGACTCGACGCTGAGCAGGCCGCCGAGCTGGCCGAGTCGGGCGCGCATGGCCGGCAGGCCGTGGCCGCCGTGCGCGCCGGGAGCGGGGAGCTCGCTGGGGTCGAAGCCGTGGCCGTCGTCCCAGGCGTCGAGGATGACCTGGTCGTCCAGGTAGGTCAGGGTGAGGGTGGCCGTGCGCGCGTGTGCGTGGCGCCGGGTGTTGGCCAGGGCGCCCTGGGCGACCCGCAGCAGTGCGCCCTGGGTGCGCTGCGGGAGGTCGACGGGCGTCCCGTCGATGTGGAGGCGGGCGCTCTCGCGGGCGGCGACGGCCTGCAGCGCGCCTTCGAGGCCACCGGTCTCGGCGAGGTCGGCGGGAGCGAGGTCGTGGACGAAGCGGCGGGCTTCCGCGAGGGAGCGGGCGGTGGACTCGGAGGCGGCTGCCAGGTGGGCGCGGGCGGCGGCCGGATCCTGCGCCCAGCTGCGGTCGGCGGCCTGGAGGAGGAGCTGCTGGCTGGTCAGGCCCTGGGCCAGGGTGTCATGGATCTCGGCGGCCAGCCGCTGGCGTTCGGCCAGGACCCCGGCGCGGCGCTCGGTGGCCGCCAGCTCGCCCCGGGCCTGGACCAGCTCGGCCATGCTGGCACGCAGCCGCTGGGTCTGCCGCATCGAGTGGAGCAGGACCGTGACGGCGAGTGCGGCGATCGCGGGCGGGGCCAGCAGGATGTTGGGGTCCCAGCCCGACAGCCGCACCTCGGAGCCGACGATGCAGCCGGTGAGCAGCCCGATCAGCACGATCGCGGGACGCGTCGGCAGGATCCGCAGCGCGGAGTACAGCAGCGGCACCGCACACCACGAGCAGCTCGGCGCGAGCAGCACCAGCGCCAGCCAGGCCACGACCACGCCCGCGAGCCACAGCCGGGGCCGCTCGCGCAGCGCCCCGCTCAGCAGATAGCCGATGGCGAGCAGGGCGCCGGCGGTCAGCACCCACGGAGTGCGGGGATCGCCGGGGTGGCGCTGCAGGAACCGCGCCAGCGAGGCCAGCAGCAGGACGAAGAACGCGGTGTGCATCACCAGAGCGAGCCGCCGGTCGTCCACTCCGGGCGCGGCTGCCGTCCCCACTGCGGTCATCTCGGCCTCCCTCGCCGCGCGTCGGTTGCGTTCTCCACTCATGATCCCACGGTGTGCGAACCACACATCAGCCGATTGGTTGACCCTGGCGTCGTCCGAAGGGCGGCGCAGGGCGAGCCCCACGGTGGACCGGGCGGGCGGCCCACGGCTTCCACGATGAATGCACCGGCCCGAACCGCGGGCCCCACCCGACCAGGAGCGATCCCACCGTGAAGCTCACCGTGAAGCCCACCCTGCGCCGCAGCCGTGCCACCGTCCTGACCGGCGCCGCCACCCTGGCCGCGCTGACCGCCGGCGTCGTGGGCGCGGTCACCGCCACCGCCGACGCCCCGGCGAACGCCCCCGTGGCGGCTGCCGCGCCCGCCCCGGCTGCTGCCCCGGCGCCGGTCTCCGCGCCCGCCACCGACACCCAGCAGACCACCCACCTGAGCCAGGCCGCCGCCCTCAAGGCCGCCCAGGCCGCGCTCGACGCCGCCACCAAGGCGGGCCAGCACGTCTCGGTCGCCGTCGTCGACCGCGACGGCAACACCCTGGTCACCCTGCGCGGCGACGGCGCCGGTCCGCAGTCCTACAGCTCGGCCCAGGAGAAGGCCTACACCGCCGTCTCCTGGAACGCCGCCACCTCCGTCCTGTCCGGCCGCCTCGCGCAGACGCCGAACCTGAAGGACATCCCGGGCACCCTCTTCCTGGCCGGCGGCGTGCCGGTCGACGCCAAGAACGCCCCCATCGCCGGTATAGGCGTCGCCGGCGCACCCAGCGGCGACCTCGACGAGTCCTTCGCCGCGGCCGGTGCCGCCGTCCTCACGCACTGACGCGGCCGCCGGGCCGGGCGCGCGCGAACCCCGGCCGGAGGCGCCGCCGGGCGGGACGGCGGGGGACGCCGTGGGACGTCATGGGGCGGCGCGCGATCTCGTGGCGCAGGTGGACGGTCGACGGTGGCCGGACGGGTGACGGTCAGTCGTGCGGGATGACGGCCACCGGGCAGGCCGCGTGGTGGATGGCGGCATGGGCCACGGGGCCGATCCGGGGCGCCAGGCCGGTGCGGTTCCCGCCGCGTCCCACGACGAGCAGACCCGCCCCGGGCGCGATGTCCACGACGGCCCGGGGCGGGCTCTCATGGCTGATGTGCTCCACCACGTGCACAGCGGGGAACTTCTCGCGCCACGGGAGCAGGGCGTCGTGCAACTCCCGCTGCTCCGCCTGTTCGGGGGACTCGTCGGGCGCCCGCTCCCGGCCGTCGGCCGCCCGTCGACGCGTGGCGGCGTGGACGATGAGCAGGGGCACACCGCGTCTGGCGGCGGCGCCGAAGGCGAACGCCAGGACGCCGTCGTACCCGGCGCGCAGGCTCACGCCGACGGCCACCGCACCGGACCGAGCGGCGGGTGCACCGGAGCCCTCCGGCTCCTCGGGGGCGCGCACCAGCACCACCGGAACCGCGGACTGGGCGACGGTGTGCAGGGCGAGCGAGCCGAGCACGTAGCCCTGCACACCGCCCAGCCCCTCGGAACCGAGCACCACCATCTCCGCGTTGGGTGCGCCCGGCAGCAGCGCCGCGGGGGAGTCGGCCGACAGGAGTTCGGTGATCACGGGCACGTGGGGGTAGCGCCTGAGCAGGTCGCTCTCCGCGTCCTGGAGCATGCGCTCCGCGGCGAGGGCCTGGGGATACTCGCCGGGGACGTTCTGTGCCGTCAGGGAGCGCAGGATCCACAGGTGCAGCAGGCGCACCGGCAGTCCCCGCAGCTCGGCCTCGTGGGCTGCCCAGCGTGCGGCGGACCGGCTCTCGGCGGAGCCGTCGAGGCCGACGGTGATCTCTGGTCGCATGGCGTTCGCCTCCGTGTCCGGTCTGTCCCAGTCTGCCGGACCGCGACCGCCGCAGCTTCCCGACCGGACAGACCCCGGGAGGCCGGACCGCGGCCGGACAGGGGCCGAGCTGGGGCCGAAGCAGGGCCGAAGCAGGGCCGGAGCGCGGCCGGACCGGGGCCGGAGCGCGGCCGTCAGCCGGGCCGCCGACGGTCGCACGGTTCGCGGCGCGACACTGTGGGAGGCTTGGTCCGGGGGAGTTCCCGCCCGGGAGGTGGCGGTCATGATCATTGTTCTGGCCGGCTGGCTGGGCCGGCTGGTGACGGGCACCACACGGCTCGCCGCCCGCTGGTTCGGGCTGGGGCGGTCGCCCGACGGCGGGCAGCGGACGGACGACCGTGAACGGCCGGCCGACCACCCGACCAAGGTCACCTGGGACGAGGCCGAGCGGCTGCTCGCCGCGGGCCTGCTCGCGGGTCTGATCGAACAGGCCGAGTACCAGGAGTGCCTGGAACTGCTGGCCCGCGCCGAGGACAGGCGCAGCCCGCTCCAGGTGCCCTCGCTGCGCGGCAGGTGAGCCAGGGCCTGTCCGGCCGAGGGCAGGCTGCGGTCGCGCAGGACACGCCGGCAGCTACCGGTGGCCGTGCTGTCGCGCCCGGGCCTCGCGGGTCATCGCGTACTCCACATCGCCGTGCTCGGCACCCTCGATGGGCTCGGGCCACTCCTCTCATGAATTTCCGCGCCGGCCGATGTGGCACTCCCGCCGGCTCCTTCGACTTGGCCCCCGCGCAGTACCCGGCCCTGCTGCGCACCCCGCCCGGACCCCCGCCCGCCCCTCCGGCTGAGCCCGCCCAGGGCGGCTGCCGCTGCATGCATGCTCCCCGGCCGGCCGGGCAGACGAGCCCCCGATCGGGCGACGGCGCACCGACGGCGGCCAGGGCCGGTCCGGCCGATCTTGCCGCGCGCGGGATGAGTGCGGGCGACAGGATCCCGGTCGCGGTCGGTGGCCGCCGTGCCAACGTGCCCAGGGGTGAGGAGAGTTCGGCGTGACTGTGTGGAGCCTGTTGCGAACGGCCGCGGTGGCGGCCTGCGCGATGCTGGTGGCGTTCGTGATCAACCAGGCCGCGGTGACGGTCGCCCGTCGCCTGGCCTCACAACGCCCCGACAGCGCGCCGCTGTCGCTGCTGCGCCGATGCCGCAGGCCGTTCATGGTCACCCTCGCCTCCAGCCTCATGCTCGCCGGCGCGGGCTGGGCGGGTCTTGCCCCGGCACCGCAGGACGCCACCCGCCACGCGCTCGTCCTGCTCTGCCTCGCGTCGTGCGCCTGGCTGGCGGCCCGGCTGGTCGCGTTGCTGATCGACACGAGCGTGCGGTTCTCGGTGCGCCGTCAGAACGCGAGCCAGGTGCGGCGGGCACGCACCCAGGCGAGCATGCTGCGCCGGGTCAGCCAGGCGGCCATTGCCGTGATCGCGCTGGGCGCCATGCTGATGACCTTTCCCGCCGTACGAACCCTGGGCACCAGTCTGCTGGCGTCGGCCGGTCTGATCGGTGTGATCGCGGGCGTGGCCGCGCAGAGCACACTCGGCAACGTCTTCGCCGGCATCCAGATGGCCTTCGGCGACATGGTGCGCATCGGCGACACGGTCGTCGTCGCCGGCGAATGGGGCACCGTCGAGGAACTCACCCTCACCTACGTCGTGGTGGCGACCTGGGACCAGCGGCGGATCGTCATGCCGGCCTCGTACTTCGCGGGCCGGCCGTTCGAGAACTGGACCCGCGGCGACAGCCGGATCACCGGCACGGCCCTGCTGCACCTCGACCACAGCACACCGGTGGACGCCCTGCGCGCCGAGTTCGAGGCACTGCTGGCCAGGACCGAGCTCTGGGACGGCGAGGGCAGCGCGCTGCAGGTCGTGGACACCACGCCGTCCACGATCGTGGTCCGGGCGCTGATGACCGCCCGCGATGCCGGCGACGCCTTCGAACTGCGTTGCCTGGTCAGGGAGAAGCTGATCGCCTATCTGCGCCGGGAGCACCCCCGTGCACTGCCCCGCCTCGCCCTCTCGCACGCCGATCACGCGGACGCCGCAGGCACCGACGAGCGACGAGCGGGCGGGCGACCAGCCGACGAGCCGACGGGTGGGCGGACGAGCGGGCGAGCGGTTAGGGACGTGTCAGGATACGAACGGGGCAGGAATGGAGCCGGGAAAGGCGGGTAGACGTCACTGGTCGCTCCGCCCGCCGGATTCGCGCGTGTGGGGCGGCGTCATGTCGCGACCAGGTGCCCCCGCAGGGCCGGTTCCACGAGTGAAGGATTTCCATGCCCCACGAGCGTTACGAGCTGACCTTCCGTCACACCCCCGCTGTCGGTCACCCGGACACCCCCGACGTGGTCGTGGTGCAGCGCCAGGACGCCACCGGCCCGGGAGGCCACCCGCTCTACCGTGACCACAGCGGCATAGTCTGCGTGGAGATCAGCGATCGGGGCGAGGCCCGGATGTTCAGCACCGGCGTGCACCAGCTGCCGCTGCGCCCCACCTCGGTCCGCCGCTCGTAGCCGCGCGGCCGCGTCGCGTCGTGGCCTCGTGGCGTCTGCAGCCTCGTCGCGTGGTGGCCCCGTAGCGTCTCGGACGGCGTCGTTGCCCCGTAGCGTCTCGGACGGGATCAGGAGGCCGAGGTCTCGGCGGCGATCATCGTGATCAGTCCCTGGCGCCCGGTCTCCGCCAGGCTGCGGCGCTGGCGTTCGGCCCCGTTGCCCTCGCGCATGAGACGGTCCAGCAGCGGAACGACCTCGCGGGTGTCACCGGCCTCGGCGAGCGCGGGTGTGAGGTAGTCGATCATGTCCTCGACGATCGCTCCGGCCGGGCGGGCCAGCCCGGTTCGCGGGTCGTGCAGCATGGCGCCCATGCCGTGCCGGGCGGCGTGCCAGCCCGCGCCCGCCAGGCCCTCGGGCGGCCATGCGGGCGGCGCGGGGGCGGGGGACCGTTCGCGCGACAGCGTGACGGCCAGCGCCCGGACCAGTCCGGCCAGCATCACCGCCTCGTCGGCGCGCAGCTGCACGTCCATCGCGCGCAGCTCGATGGTGGGAAAGCGTGCCGAGAGCCGGGCCTGCCAGTACAACTGGCCCCGGTCCCGTATCAGTTGGGCGTCCAGCAGGTGCTGGATGCGCTCCTCGTAGTCCTGGGCCCCGGCGAACAGCGGGGGAATGCCGCTGATCGGCCAGCGGCCGAACACCACCGTGCGCCAGCTGGCGAAGCCGGTGTCGCTGCCGTGCCAGACCGGCGAGTTGGCGGCCAGCGCGGTGAGGATCGGCAGCCACGGCCGCAGCCGGTTGAGCAGCGCGACGCCGTACTCCTGGTCGGGGATCCCCACATGCATATGCATGCCGTTGATCAGCGCCTCGTCGGCCAGCCGCGTGACCTGGCGGCTGATCGAGTGGTAGCGCGGCGCATCGGTGATCGCCGGGGGAGCGGCGGGGGCGTACGGACCGGTGGCGCAGGCCGCCAGCCGGCAGCCCGAGTCCTCGGCGGCGGCCGCCAGCGCGTGCCGCAGGCGCAGCAGATGACCGCCGACCTCGGCGAGCGCGCTGCAGACCGGGGTGGCCACTTCGATCTGGGCCTGGAGCAACTCGTGCTGCAGCTCGGCGTGGTCCACGGCGGGGTGCAGGCCCGCCGCCTCGCGCACGGCCTCCACCTTCGGCATCGGCAGCCCGCTGGTCGGGTCCAGGAGCAGGTACTCCTCCTCCACTCCCATCGTCGGCGGGCCGGCCGGCACGGTGGTCCTGCGACTACCACCCGTTAGCTCATCACGGACAGCCATACCTCAGGGTTACCCGCACCCCGGTCGACCACACGCAGGGCCGCTCCTCGACACGGCCGGCCCCGCTGACCGGCCCTGCTGACCGGCCCCGGCGACCAGTTCCGGCTCCGGCCCGGGCCCGGGCGGGCTCAGGCCGCGACACGGCGGCGGACCGGCGCGCCGCGTCGGCGTGCCCGCAGTGCGGCGGCTCGCTCCTCCGCGCTCAGGCCGCCCCAGACGCCGTAGGGCTCCCGGGTGCGCAGCGCGTGCTCCAGGCAGGCCTCGCGGACGGGGCAGCGCGCACAGACCTCCTTGGCGGCCGCGTCGCGGTCGTCGTGGGCGGGGTTGCGCTCGCCGGGCGGGTGGAAGAACAGGCCGCTGTCCGCCGTACGGCAGGAAGCGTGGATCTGCCACTGCCAGCAGTGCTCGAAGGCACCGGGTAGCCGGGACACGTCGGTCATGGGCTTGCTCCTTCGGCTGGCGCCGCCTGCCTGCCCGCCCGGCATGTCGCGGGCCGGGGCGGGCTGGGCGGGGCGGCTGAGCGGGTGTTCGGAGAGTCGACGTCGGGTGGGCGGCGCCAGGTCGTAGGGGCGCCGCCCAAGGTCCGGAGGGGCGGACTCGCCCCGGGGCCGGATGCTGTCCCCGGGCCCCGGGACGGCCGTCCGAGGCCGTATCCGGGTAGCTGCCGCCGGGCGCGGGGGGAACGCGCGCGGCGGGCTGTCGGCCTCGGTTGTCGTCTCACCGCGAACCGGCGACTCAAACGGGGGATTCCCGGTGGGTCTGCCGTCGGCATGGATGCCGGTACCCGCCGTCGGGGGTCAGCCGCCCACGTGCAGCCCGAAACCCGTGCGGCCCGCGGGTTCCAGCCCCTCCTTCAGCTGCAGTGAGGGGATCTCGTAGTCACCGAAGTTCTGCCGCCGGAACGCGATCGGCTCGGTGGACTCCAGGGTGAGCAGGCGCTGTTCCCAGGCCTTGGCGACGTCCGCGTAGTCCTCGTCGGTCATCCGGTCGGTGCCGTACAGCACGAACGGCGGCAGCACCTCGATGCCCGGGTAGTAGAGGATGCCGTGGTGGATCGGGAACAGCAGGTCGTCGATGGGGCCGTTGATCCCGCGGGCGGCGTAGTGCGACTCCGGGCCGCCGGCGGTCACCGACAGCAGAGCCCTCCTGCCCGCGAGGGTGCCTTCGCCGAAGCGCTCGCCGTACTTGGTGTCGCTGTGCTCGCCGACGCCGTACGCGAAGTGGTAGGTGAACACCCGGTCCACCCAGCCCTTGAGGATCGCGGGCATCGTGTACCACCACAGCGGGAACTGGAAGATGACCGTGTCGGCCCACCGCAGCTTCTCCTGCTCGGCGAGGACGTCCGGGGTGAGCGTCCCGGCGTCGAAGGCCCGGCCCGAGTCCAGGGCGACCTTCAACGGACTCGAGGCGTCGGGGCCGTAGTCCGCGGCGTCCACGACCGCCTTCCAGTTCATCGCGTACAGATCGCTCACCCGTACCTCGTGCCCGGCGGCCCCCAAGGTGGACACCGCGAGGTCCTTCAGTGAGCTGTTGAGCGACTTCGGCTCCGGGTGGGCGTGGACGATCAGCGTCCTCATGGGAACTCCTTCGGATCAGGTGCCTTCGATTCTGGGCAGCGCGGCGCCCGGCGTTCAGGGGCGCCGCTTCCGTCGGACTGGACTTCCTGGTATCGGCAGGGCCACCTTCACGGGCGCCGCCGCGGCCATACTGAGGGCATGGACGATCTTGCGGGCTTCCTGCGGACCCGGCGTTCCCGGGTCGACCCGGCGACCGTCGGCATCCCCACCGACAGCCGCCGCCGGGTCGAAGGGCTGCGCCGCGAAGAGGTCGCGCACCTGTCCGGAGTCAGCGTCGACTACTACGTACGGCTGGAGCAGGGCCGCGCGACCCAGCCTTCCGAGCAGGTCCTCGACGCGCTCGCCCGCGTCCTCGGCCTCGACGAGACCGAGCGCGGGCACCTCTGCCGGCTTGCCCGGCAGCGCCGCCGCCGCGCGAAGGCGCCGGGTGGGCGGGTCCGGCCGGAGCTGATGCGCGTCCTCGAACTGGTCGCCGACGCACCCGCGCTGATCATGGACCACCGCCTGGACGTGCTCGCCGGGAACCGCCTCGCCGGGCTGCTCTACGGCCGGCCGATGCCGGGCCTGAACACCGCCCGGCACCTCTTCCTGGAGGAGGCCGAGCGGGGCCTCTACGCGGACTGGGAGAACTGCACCCTCGACGTGGTCGGGCACCTGCGGCTGGCCGCCGGCAAACACCCCGAGGACCCCCGCCTGGCCTCGCTCATCGGCGAACTGGCGATGGGCAGCGAGCGCTTCCGCCGCCTCTGGGCCCGCGCGGACGTGCGCGCCCGCACACATGGCCGCAAGGCGTACCGGCACCCGCTGGTCGGACTGCTGGAACTGCACCAGGAGAACTTCACGCTGTCGGACGAGTCGGACATGGAGCTGCTGGTGCTGTCCGCGGCCCCCGGCAGTCCCGCCGAGGACGGACTACGCCTGCTCGCGGCCCTGGGCGCGGACAGCGGCGACGCGGATCCCGCAGTGCCCGCCCGGGTCCGCGAGTAACGCGAGCAGCGCAGTGGCCATCGGCGGGTCAGACGGAAGAAGGCCACGATCCACGGTAGGGGCAACGGGTCGGGGGTGTGTGCGCGGTTTGTGGGGTGGGGGGGTCAGGACGCGCCAGGGGGAGCACGAGTAGTGCCCCGGACCGGGGGCGGCC
>NZ_JBIBIJ010000008.1:215446-238285 GCF_042957465.1 Kitasatospora sp. NPDC008050 | reverse complement strand
CGCGGGGCCCCGGGGCGGGACCGCCGCCCCCCCCCCCCCCCCCCGGGTGGGGCCACGGGGGGGGGGGTGTGCCCGCTGTTCCCCCGGCACCGGTCCCCGGGGAAACCCGCGCACACACCCCCGCTGTTCGTGCGTTCGGTCGATCAGGACGACCGATGAGCAGCAGGAGTCGTCCCGGTCACGGGGGCCTGCCGGTGGTCTGCGGTACCTGACGCAGGTAGGCGGCCCCGCAGGAGTGGCAGAAGGGCTGCGCGGCCGGGGACCCCCAGGTGTCGGGGGACTGCGCCGCGGAATCAGGGGCGATCTCGCGGCCGCACATGGCCTGGCTGCTGTGGTCCCTGACCATGTGCCAGTGCAGGATCCTGCCCCGTGGGTCCCCGGCTTCGTGTTCGGCGCGCATCTCATACACGTCCATGACTGTGATACTCCGAGAGGCGCAGTGGCTGGGCCACCCGGGTTAGCCCAGAAGGCTGGCCCCGCCGCCACCGCCCAGCAGGGGCCCAGGGGCGTGCTAGGGTCCTGCGCGTTGGATGGAATGCGCGAAAAATTCGCTCCTGAATGGTGTTTCTGAGCGGCGCCCCCGTGGTGTTCGTTCCTCTTCGAGGAACCCGGTGCTTCCTTCGTTGTCACAAGCGAAGGCAGAGGACTGTGCACTATTCGTATCGTGTGATCATCGTTGGCGCTGGACTGGGTGGACTCGCGCTCGCCCACGGTCTGCGCGAGCAGGGGATCGACGTCGCCGTCCACGAACGCGATGCCCACCCCGGGGCCCGCCCGCAGGGCTACCGCATCCAGCTCGACGAACCCGGCCTGACCGGACTGCGGCGCTGCCTGCCCGCCCCGCTCTTCGAGCTCTGCCTGTCGACCGCCGGTGCGCCCCCCGCGCGGGTCTCGGTCCGCAACCGCCGCCTGGAGGTCCTGGCGGACAAGGCCGCGGCGGGCAGTTCCGGTGCGACGGACGGAGTGGGCCCGTACGCGTTCAACCGCCCGACGCTGCGCCAGATCATGCTCCTGGGGCTGGGCGAGCAGGTGCACTACGGCGCGCGGCTGGTGGCCTACCGGCACGACGCGGACGGGAGGGTCACCGCGCGCTTCGCCGACGGCCGCACCGCGACCGCCGACCTGCTGGTCGGCGCCGACGGCGTCAACTCGGCCGTGCGCCGGCTCCGGCTGCCCGACGCCCGGGTCGAGGACGCCGGGCTGCGGTTGGTCTACGGCAAGATCCCGCTGGACGGGATCACCCGGGCAGCCCTGCCCAGCTGGGTCTTCGAGAGCATCTTCACCGTGGTCACCGGCGGCCCGGGCCAACCGCACCTGGGCCTCGGCCCAGTGGAGTTCGGCCGTCGACCCGATCGGTCGGGCCGTGCCCAGACCCCGCCCGTCGACCTCTCCCCGGTCGGCGACTACCTCGCCTGCATGGTCGGCGCTCCGGTCGACCACCCCGCCATGCCCGCCTTCGACGAACTGCGCGCACTGACCCCCGCCGCGCTGCGCGACCTCGCGCTGCGGGTGATGGGCGAGGGCTGGCACGAGGACGTCCACCGCCTGCTGGCACATTGGGACACCGATTCGCTCTTCCCGTTGCGGATCTCCACCGCCGTCCCCGGGCCGGCCTGGGAGCCAGGCCCGGTCACGCTGATCGGTGACGCGGTCCACGCGATGAGCCCGGTCCTGGCGATGGGCGCCAACACCGCCATCCGCGACGCCGGCGAACTCGCCCGGGCCCTCGCCGGTGCGGCCGCTGCGGGCGAGTCTCCCGTGCGGGCGGTCGGCAGGTACGAGGAGCGGATGAGGGAGTACGCGTTCCGGATCGTGGCCGACTCCCGGCAGACGGGGCAGCAGCGGGTCGGGCAACGCTAGGGCTTCTCCGGTGGACGCCCCGGCCGGCGAGGCCAGTTCGGATCGTCGGCCACCTCACCGGGGAGGGCGACTTCGTCGGACACCGGACCGGTGTCGCGGACCGGAGGATCGAGACACGGCCTGGGCGGCGTGGGTGATGTTCACCCGTCCGAGTGAACCGCGTTGGCTTTTCCTGCGGGGGGCGTTGGTCGGCCGGAGAGTGAAGTGGCCCTCGTGGGTCCGGCATTCACACTCCTCGCTGTTCGTGGTCCCAGCTCGCTTCGGTCCAGTTCACCTCAAGGGAGGACACATGGTCGGCACGGCGCATCGGAACAACGGCGTGGAGGGTGTGGCAGGGGGTGTCGGCCTGACCGCTCTCCTGGTCGCCGCGGCACGGGCGATCGAGACGCACCGCCACGACGCCCTGGCCCGGGACGTCTACGCGGAGCACTTCGTGCGCGCCGCACCGGCCTGCGCGGGCTGGCCGGTGCGCCCGCAACAGGTCCTGGACGGGGACGCGAACCCGTTGTGGGGCCGGTTCGCGCGGTACTTCGGTCTGCGGACGAGGGTCCTCGACGACTTCCTCCTCCGCTCGGTGCACGCGGGCGCCCGCCAAGTGGTCCTGCTCGGGGCCGGGTTGGACGCACGGGCGTTCCGGCTCGACTGGCCCGCCGGCAGCGTGCTCTTCGAGATCGACCAGGAGAGCGTGCTGGCGTTCAAGCACCGGGTGCTCGACGGACTGCCGGCCACCCCGAAGGCGGCGCGGGTGCCGGTCCCGACCGACCTGCGCGCCGACTGGGTCGCGGCGCTGACCGACGCCGGCTTCGACCCGGCCGCACCGAGCGTCTGGCTGGCCGAAGGGCTGCTGTTCTACCTGCCCAACGCCGTCGAGACGCAGCTCATCGACACGGTGGACCGGCTGAGCACGCAGGGCAGCGCCCTGGCCTACGAGGCCAAGCTGGAGAAGGACTTGCAGGTGTACCGCGACAGCCCGCTCTACACCTCGACGAAACAGCAGATCGGCATCGACCTGCTCGACCTCTTCGTCGGAGAGCCACGGCCCGACTCGGCAGGTCGCCTGACGGACAAGGGCTGGTCCACCACGGTCCGCACCCCCTTCGACTTCACCCGCCGGCACGGCCGCGGCCCGCTGCCCGAGCCGAACGACGCGCTGGCGGGCAACCGGTGGGTGTTCGCCGACAAACCCCGGGCGTGACAGACCGCGGGCGTGACAGAGCACGGGTGCGACAAAGCCCCGGGCGTGTGACAGATCCCGGGTGCGACGAAGTCCGTGGGACGAGGGGCTCGCTCAGCGGCCCCACCCCTCCGGCACCAGGACGGGCTTGACCACGCGGCCGGCTTCGCAGTCGCGTTCGGCCTCGTTGACGGCGGCCAGCGGGTAGGTGCGGATCAGCTGGTCGAAGGGGAACCGCCCGGCCTGCCACAGCCCGGTCAGCCGCGGAATCAGCAGCCCCGGCACCGCGTCCCCCTCGCAGATGTGCGAGATCCGCCGGCCCCGGTCCAGCGTCCCCGGTTCGAGCGGCAGCGCGGTGTGGAGCCGGGCCACCAGGCCGAGTTGGCCGGTCGGGCGCAGGGACCGGAGTGCGTCGTTGATCAGTTGGGCCGAGGCCGTGGTGTCCAGCGCGAACCGTGCGCCGCCGCCGGTCAGTCGCCGGATCCGGTCGGGCAGGTCGGCCGACGATCCGGCGCGCAGCGGGATCGCGCCGAACCGCTCGGCGAGGGCCAGCCGTTCGGGAAACCGGTCGACGGCCACGGCCACCGCCCCGACGGCGGTGGCCGCCATCACCGCGGCCAGTCCCACCGCTCCCGCACCGAGGACCGCGAGGGTGTCGCCGGGGCCGGCACCGAAGGAGTTGAAGACCGCTCCGGCGCCGGTGAGGAAGCCGCACCCGAGCGGTCCGAGCAGTTCGATGGGCAGCGCGCGGTCCACCCGGACGGCGTTGCGGGCCGGGACCATCGCGTACTCGGCGAACGAGGACTGGCCGAACCACCGGGGAGCCAGTTCGCCCCCGGCCGCGTCGGTGAACCGCGCCGCGTTCTCCTTGCGCCCGCCGAAGAGGTTGAGCGCGGCGAAGTCGTCACAGTAGGCGGGGGCCGCGCCCAGGCAGTTCCGGCAGCGGCCGCAGGAGTCGAAGCTCAGCACGACATGGTCACCGACGCTCAGACCGGTTCCCGGGCCGCCCGTCTCCACCACGATCCCGGCCCCCTCGTGGCCGAGCACCGCCGGCAGCGGGGAGCGGCCGGCTGACCGCCGGACCGCGAGATCGGTCCGGCACATCCCGCAGCCGGCGATCCTGACCAGCACCTCGCCCTCGGCCGGCCCCTCGTGCAGGACCACTTCCTCGACGCTGAACCGGCTCTCGTACGAGCGCAGGACCGCCGCGCCGAACCTCATCGTCAGGCCTCCCCACGGCCCTGCTCCGGACGGTGCACGACGAACGGCCTGAGGTTCCCGTAGAGCCCCCACGGCCCGCCCGCGACGCCGACGCCGCTCTCCTTGATGCCCGCGAAGGGCTGGGCGAGGGAGAGTTCGCCGTGGTGGTTGATCCATGCCGTCCCGCACTCCAGCCGGTCGGCCACCGCCTCGGCCCGGTCGAGATCGGTGCCCCAGACCGAGCCGCCCAGCCCGAAGCCGGTGTTGTTGGCCGCCTCGACGGCCTCGTCCAGGCTCCGGTACGGCAGCACCGGCAGGACCGGGCCGAACTGTTCCTCCGTCACCACCGGGCACTCGGAGGGGACATCGGCCAGGATCGTGGGGGCGAAGAAGTAGCCGGGGCGGTCCAGCCGGTGGCCGCCGGCCACGGCTCGGGCGCCGACGGCCAGGGCCTGGGCCGTGTAGCGCTCGACCCGCGCCAGTTGGGGGCCGTTGTTGACCGGCCCCAGCTGGGTGCCCGGATCGAGCCCGGCCCCGATGGCGACGCTCTTCGCCCGCTGCGCGAGGGCCTCGACCACCTGCGGGTAGAGCCGGGCCGGGGCGTAGACGCGCTTGACCGCCATGCAGACCTGCCCGCAGTTGCGGAACGCCGCCCAGAACAGCCGGTCCGCGATCCGCTCCACCGCCACGTCCTCCAGCAGGATCGCGGCATCGTTGCCGCCCAGCTCCAGGGTGACCCGGGCGAGCGAGGCCGCCGCGCCCTGGGCGACGGCCCGACCGGTGGGAACCGAACCGGTGAAGGTCACGTGGCGGATCCCCGGGTGGGAGGCGAGGCGGGCGCCGAGCGGTTCGCGACCGGTGACGATCGTCAGGACGCCCTCGGGGAGGGCGGCGGCGAGCACGGACCCCAGCAGCCGGGTGGCGAGGGGGGTGAACGGGGAGGGCTTGAGCACCATCGTGTTGCCGGCGGCCAGCGCGGGCGCGAACTTCGCCGACGCGAGCTGGAGGGGGAAGTTCCACGGGACGATCGCGGCGACGGGCCCCAACGACCGCCAGCGGACCTCGCTGCGCACCGGCCGTCCGTCCGTGATCGGCAGGCGCCCGGGGTCCAGCTCGGCGAAGTACCGCAGACGGGCCGCCGTGCGGGCGACCTCGGCGGACGACTCGGCCAGGGGCTTGCCCTGTTCACGGGTGAGCAGCGGAGCGAGCTCGGCCTCGGCCGCCTCGACGGCGTCGGCGGCCGCGAGCAGCGCGCTGGTGCGGGCGAGGGGGTCGGCCCGCCAGCCGCGCCAGGCCTCGTGGGCCCGGGCGACAACGGCGTCCAGCTCCTGCGGCCGTTGGTCGGGGGCCTCGTCGAAGGCCTCGCCCGTTGCCGGATCGACGACGGCGAAGCGCTCGCCGCTGGTCCTGCTCGCGTGACGGGGCTGCGGTGTCGGCATGCCGGCGGTCAGCTCGTGGCAGTGGCAGCGGCGGCAGTAACAGTGGCAGTGGCAGCGGCGGCGTGCTCCCGGGCGTGCCGGTCCATCTCCGCCCGGAAGGCGGCCACCAGGTGCGGCTGAATCCGTCCGGTGTTGCGGTCGCCCCCCTCGCAGACCGCGCCGCGCACCCCCACGATGTCCGTGCCGATGCGGGTCAGCGCGCCGAGGTCCGCCACCTTGACGCTGCCCGCGAGGGCGGCGAGCAGATCGGCCTCGTGGGCGAGCCGGACGAACTCCGCGCAGACCTCGGGCGGAAGGTGGTCGAACAGCCCCGTCCCGTCCTTGATCGCGGTGTCGAGCATCGCCGCGTCCGAGCCGGAGCGGCGGGCGATGTCGGGCAGCGCGAGCGGGTTGACGCAGCCGATCCGGTGCGCGTCGGCGTAGCCGGAGGCGACGACGAACGCGTCTGCCCGGTACTCCTTCACGGCCCGGACGACCCCGCGCATGACCTCGACGGCCTGCTCGGGCGTGGTGCATCCGTAGAGGCCGACCTTGATGTAGGTGGCCCCGGACACCGCCGCACCGAGCGCCGCCTGGGCCACCGTGCCGGGCTTGTACGGCACGTCCCCCACGGTGGCGGAGACCGGCTTGTCCGCCGGGACCGCGTCGCGGATCTCCCTGATGACCCACGGGAAGTTCGCGCCGAGCGAGCCCTCGTCGGGCTTCTTGACATCGACGATGTCGAGGTACTCCGCCGCCTTCGCGACCTCACGGGCTTCCTCGACGCTGTCCGGGGATATGAGAAGCAGCAACGTGGATTCCTTCCACCGCAGGTCACCCGCCGAAGGGCAGGGATGCGGAGTCGCCTGAATCACTTGTGATCTGCTCATCATTGCCGTGGCCCGTAGCCGCCGGTAGGGCGTGCGGAGTCCGACCGGGGCGCTGTCATGGCGTGTACACCCCCCCAGTACGCCGTCCGCGCCGGTCCGGAGCAGCAAGCCGCGGGCGCGCCCGCGGCGGGTCAGACGTCGCGTTGCCGGGTGATCGCCCGGGCCGTGCGGGCAGCCTTCTCCTCCGTCTGCGCCAGGGCTCCGCCTCCCACGCCGAACAGGCCCTGGCGAAGGAACACGGCCAGGCCGTGCGCGGCACTCGCGACCCGGAGCAGCAGGTCGAACGCGTCGTCCGGGTCCGGGGCCAACCGGCGCGCGACCGGCAGCAGGAGGCCGGCCACCTCGTCGCCGGCCGAGGCCAGTTCAGGGAACCGGGACTTGTCGAGGCCCGCATGGAAGGTGATGTCGAACAGGGCCGGCTCCTCGGCGGCGAACCGGACGTAGGCGGACGCGAACGAGGCCAGCTGCTCGGCGGGGTCCTCGCTGCCGCCGATGGCCGCGGTGAAGCGGGCCTGCTGCTCGCGGTAGCCCTTGGTGGCGAGTTCGGCCAGCAGGGTCTCGCGGTCGGCGAAGTGCTTGTACGGCGCCGCGACACTCACCCCGGCCCGGCGGCTCGCCTCGGCCAGGGTGAAGCCGTGCGGGCCGCGTTCGGTGACCAGTTCGAGGGCTGCGCCCAGCAGGGCGTTGCGCAGGTCGCCGTGGTGCCGGCCGGTGGGTCGCCGCTTGACAGGAGAACTCATGCGACTAAGGTTAACAGCACTTACCAGGTAAATGTCATTAACCTCGGGAGTTGCCATGACTGCTGTCCGTTTCCACCACATCAGCCTGTCGGTCGCCGACCTCACGGCTCAGGAGGCCTGGTACGGCAGCGCTTTCGGACTCACGCAGGTGGACGAGCGGCTGGAACTGCCCGACGCGGGCGTCCGTACCGTCGTCCTGAGCGATGCGGCGGGTCTGCGGGTGGAGTTCGTCGAACGGTCCGGTTCGAGCCCCGCCGCGCCCACCGACGCCTTCGCCGCCACCGCCGTGCAGACCTTCACCCATCTGGCGCTCCAAGTCCCGGACCTGGACGCCGAATTCGCCCGGCTGACCGGCGAGTGCCGGGCCGCCCCGGTGTCGCCTCCCGCCCCGGGCGCGACCGGTGGCATGCGGTACGCCTACATCGCCGATCCGGAAGGGAATCTCCTCGAACTGATCGAGGTTCCCCGCGATTAGAGGTGTGACATGCCGTCAGATCGAGGGCCGGGAGAGTGTCATGGGACAGCCGGCCAACAGGATCGCCTCGTGACGGATCACTCGAACAGTACGAGGATGAAGACTACGAAGACGGCGCGGTGCGGCTCCACTGGTTAGATGTCAGCCGCAGGTCAGCGCGGGGTCAGGGCGGCGGTTCACAGTTGGTGGCACAGGGACGGACCGCAGCGAAGCGAGCGGGTCGGTCCCGGGGAGAG
Organism: Kitasatospora sp. NPDC008050; assembly: GCF_042957465.1. Classification (NCBI taxonomy): domain Bacteria; kingdom Bacillati; phylum Actinomycetota; class Actinomycetes; order Kitasatosporales; family Streptomycetaceae; genus Kitasatospora; species Kitasatospora sp. NPDC008050. The sequence goes on along the minus strand of NZ_JBIBIJ010000008.1, from coordinate 230,292 downwards.
GTGCCCGGAGTGGTTGATCGGGGGCCGGGGCTCTGGTCCCGGTCGGGCGCAAGCCCACGCAGGTTCGAATCCTGCCTTCTCCGCCTGACGTTGACGGGCCGTTGGGTCCGGAGCGGGATGCTCGGTGCTGATGAGCGCTCCCGTGTCACTGCGGGTGAACCGAGCCGTTGCCCAAACCATTCGTGTGCACCGGTCGGCTGCACCGAGGATGCTCTGACCAGCAACATTCGGAGGAGCAGCGTGATGACCAGCCGGCGGCAAGCACGCACCAGTCTGGACGGCCTTGTGATGGGCGACGCCTTTGGTGACAGCTGGTTCCTGCGCTCCGATGAGGATGCCGAGGCGCTGTTGGCCGGACACCGACGTGCGCTCCGGGCTGCTCGTGGCCGCGGGCTTCCCCGAGCACACCTCGGTTCGTCACGCGGCGTCCGTGCTGGGTTCGGGGACGCTGATCTCGGCGCCGGACACGGTGCCGTTCGCGCTGTGGTGCGCTGCCGGGCAGCTGGACGATCTGGCCGAGGTGCTCTGGCAGACGGTCGCCGGGTGGGGCGACCGTGACACCACCTGCGCGATCGTGGGTGGGCGGAGGGTGTCACCCGGGGTGTGTCACTCTGCTGCCCGTCACTCACCGCGGTCGACCTGGGCCCGCTGCGCAGTGGGCGGGGCGTAGCCGCGGTCGCGGATGTGGTCGTGGGTGAGCTGGGTGAACGCCTGGGTGGCGGCGCTCCGGTAGGCGTTCTCGCGCCGCAGGAGGGCGACGGTGCGGGCGGGCAGTGCGGGTTCGAGGGGGACGGGGGAGAGGTGGGGGTGGTCGTGGGTGATCGCGTCGGGCAGCACGGTGGCCAGGTCGGTGCGCTGGACGATTTCGGTCAGGGCCTGGATGGAGTTGGCCTCCACTGCGATGCGCGGCTGCACCCGATGGCCGGCGAAGTAGGCGTCGATGTGGCCACGGGTGGCGAAGTCGCCGCTCAGTAGGGCGAGTTGGCGGTCTGCGAGAGCCCGCACGGGTAGCGGCACCGGCGTGCCCGGCGTGCCCGGTGCCCCCGATGTGCCCGGCATCCCTGACGTGCCCGCCGTGCCCGCCGTGGGCCGGTCGGTGCCGGTGACCAGGCTGAGGGTCTCGGTGAACAGGGCGGTGGCCGTGATCCCGGGCAGGTGGGGGCGGTGGAAGGCGATGCCCAGGTCGAGGTCGTCGGCCAGCAGGCCGGCCTCGATGCGGTCCTGGGTCAGCTCCCTGACGTCCAGGGTGATGCCGGGGTGGCGGGTGTGGAACTCGGCGGTGAGGGGGCCGATCAGATAGGCGGTGAAGGTGGGGGTGAGGGCAAGGCGCAGGTGGCCGCGGGAGAGGTCGGCGACGTCCAGGACGGCGCGCTCGGCCGCGGCCAGATCGCGCAGCGCCCGGTGGGCGTAGTGCACGTAGGTCTCGCCGGCGTCGGTGAGGCGGACGGTGCGGCCGGTGCGGTCCAGCAGCTGGGCGCCGACGGTGCGCTCCAGCTGCTTGATCTGCTGGGAGAGGGTGGGCTGGGAGATGCGCAGGTCCTCGGCGGCGCGGGTGAAGTTCGCATGTTCGGCGACCGCGATCAGATAGCGCAGGTGACGGAGTTCCAGGGCCATGAGCCAACTATAGATGTCATCGATCGAAGGCATTGACAGTAGGTCTTGGACTCTATAGCTGCTGGTCATGCATGGTGGATCTCGTCAGCCCCACCGGGGCAGGCAGTCACCGAAGGGAGTGACCATGCACAAGCTCACCGAGGGCGTCGCGAGGTTCCGACGCGAGGCCTTCCCGGCCAAGGCGGAGCTCTTCGCGCAGCTGGCGACCACCCACCGGCCGTCGACGCTCTTCATCAGCTGTTCCGACGCCCGCGTGGTGCCGGAGCTGATCACCGGCAGTGAGCCGGGCGAGCTGTTCGTCATCCGCACCGCCGGGAACCTGGTCCCCGCCTACTCGCCCGGCGTCGACGGCATCGCGGCCAGCATCGAGTACGCGGTCGCGGCGCTGGCCGTCACCGACATCGTCATTTGCGGCCACTCCGCCTGCGGCGCGATGACCGCCCTGGCCGAGAGCCACGACCTCGGTGCCCTGCCGACGATCGCCGACTGGCTGCGCCACGCGGACGCCGCGTTGGCCCGCACCACCACCGCCGGTGTGGACGCGCTCGTGCGGAGCAACGTCCGCGCCCAGCTGGCGAACCTGGTCACCCACCCGTCGGTGGCCCGCGCCCTGGTGCAGGGCACGGTCACGCTGCACGGCTGGTGCTACGACATCGGCAGCGGCACCGTCGAGGAGCTCGACGTCGTGAACCCCTTCGCCGCCGCGGCCTGAATCCCCCCAACTCCCCACTTTCGCTCGACTTCTTCTCTCCGACAGTTCTGATCCGACCCGCTCGAAAGGACCCCCTCTCATGGTGCACGCCCAGTTCGACAACACCGCTCGTCAGGCCCTGGCCGTCAAGGCCGTCGACGCCAAGATCCGCAAGGACCTGTCCTGGCAGCAGATCGCCGACGCCGCGGGCCTGTCGGTCGCCTTCGTCACCGCCGCCGTCCTCGGCCAGCACCCGCTGCCCAAGGCCTCGGCCGAGGCCGTGGCCGAGCTGCTGGACCTGGACGCCGATGACACGATGGTGCTGCAGACCATCCCGACCCGCGGCTCCATCCCCGGCGGCATCCCCACCGACCCGACGATCTACCGCTTCTACGAGATGCTCCAGGTCTACGGCACCACGCTGAAGGCCCTGGTCCACGAGCAGCTCGGCGACGGCATCATCTCCGCGATCAACTTCAAGCTGGACGTGAAGAAGGTCGCCGACCCCGAGGGCGGCGAGCGCGCGGTCATCACCCTGGACGGCAAGTACCTGCCGACCAAGCCTTTCTGATCGGCTCCGATCGGTAGTTCCCGGGGCGGGCCCGCGACGGTGCCGGCCCGCCCCGCCCCCGCCATCGCCCCCTCCGCTTCGCCCGGCTTTGCCATACCTGCCCCTCCCGGAAGGAATCCTCATGGACTTCGTGCAGCGCACGATCGACATCGCCCGCAGGAACGTCGAAGAGGGCGGCCGCCCGTTCGCGACCGTCATCGTCAAGGACGGCGAGATCCTCGCCGAGTCCCCGAACCGGGTCGCGCAGACCAACGACCCGACCGCGCACGCCGAGATCCTCGCCATCCGTGAGGCGTGCACGAAGCTGGGCACCGAGCACCTGACCGGCGCCACCATCTATGTGCTGGCCCACCCCTGCCCGATGTGCCTGGGCTCGCTCTACTACTGCTCGCCGGACCAGGTCGTCTTCCTCACCACCCGCGAGGACTACGAGCCGCACTACGTGGACGACCGCAAGTACTTCGAACTCGACACCTTCTACGGTGAGTTCGCCAAGGACTACACCGAGCGCCGACTGCCGATGCGCTACGACGGGCAGCAGGCCGCGGTGGACGTGTACAAGCTGTGGCAGGAGCGCAACGGCGGCGAGCGCCGCGTGGCCGGCGCCCCCACCGGCCGATGACCACGCCCGGGGTGATCGAGAAGGTGGCGTGGCTGCGACTGCACGACGGTCGGCTCCTCGCCACCCGCACCCACGGCCGTGACCTGTTCTACCTGCCCGGCGGCAAGCCCGAACCCGGCGAGACCCACGAGCAGGCCCTGGTCCGCGAGATCGCCGAAGAGCTCGGCGTCGCCCTGGACGCCGCCACCCTCACCCACGTGCTGACGGTGGAGGCTCCCGCGGACGGCAAACCGGCCGGCACGCTGGTGCGCACCTTCTGCTTCACCGCGGACGGCACGGGCGACCCGGCACCCTGCGGGGAGATCGCCGAGATCGCCCACCTCACCCACGGTGACCACCCGCGCGCCAGCCCCGCCGTCCGGCAGGTCCTGGACCGGCTGGCGGCCACCGGCGAGCTGCTGCGCTGCTGAGCGCCGGCCGGGCCGATCGGTGGGCAGGAGTCCACGGCCGCGGCTGCCGGGGTGTGGCATCAGTCGCTGACGTTGCCCTGGAGCTTGTCGAGCACGCGCTCGAAGACGGCGATCTCCTCCTCGGAGAGGCCGCGGTGCAGGCGCTGGTCGAAGGCCATGGCGGCGCCGCGCATCGCGTCGAACGCGGACTCGCCGCTTTCGGTGAGCTCCACCAGGTGGACGCGGCGGTTGGCGGGGTCGCGCCTGCGGGTGACGAGGCCGTCGGCCTCCATGGCGTTCAGGTGATGGGTGAGCGTCGCGCCGCGGATGCCCACGGCGTCGGCCAGTTCGCGCTGGTTGCCGAGCTGGTGCGACTTCAGCGAGATCAGGATCAGCCAGGCCGGCATCGACCCGCCCACCTCGGCGAGTGCGTCGTCGAAGGTGCGGGCGACGCTCCTGGCGGTGCGGGCGAGGTGCAGGCCGAGCGGGGGATGAGCAGGTCGGGGCATGGCTCCATGATAGCAGGATCGATAGACATCGAATCGTTTGACGCAGAAGCGTTAGGCATCTAACGTTGCTGGGGAAGGAGGCAACGTCATGGAACTGCGGATCGTCAACCCGCGGCGCGAGTACGCGCCGCCCCCGTTCTCGGAGCCCCCGCCCACGGGGTACCTCCACCTCGCCGCCGCCGTCGAGCCGACGCGCGGGCGAACCCCGTTCCCCCGGGGCGGCACCCGCAAGGCGGCGCTGCTGGGCCGGCTCAAGGTCCTGGCCGCGGAGTTGGAGCGTCTGGAAACGGTGCGAAGAGCCACCGTCTTCCGGGCCGTCCTGCTCCCCCCGGCCCCCGCGGCCGCCGCGCACCCCGCGCGGTTCGACGTGGTGGTGCTCGTGGAGGCCGAGTCGGTGGACGTGCTCGACGAGGTCCGGTCGTCGCGGCCCTACCAGCGGATGGTCGCCGAGGTCACCGAGGTCGCCGACGACGTGCACGAGATGGCGGCGAACTGCCTGCGCTACCTGGGCGATGTCGACAAGAGCCGCCAAGGGCTGTTCCTGTTCAACCACTTCGTGGCCAAGGACGTCGAGGTCGCCACGCGCCTGTGGGAGCACCTCGCCGGCTGGTACGTCACGGAGACGGGGCTGGACAACTCCACGCTGCTCGCACCCATCGGCCCGGCCGACTACGTCTTCGTCAACCACGCGCGCTGGGACACCGGCCTGCTGGGGTTCGCGGCCCGACAGTTCGGCAAGAGTTCGTTCCGCGGCTACGTCCAGGCGAACCTGCGGGCCAATGAGACGACGGCGATGCCGATCCTCTATCGGAAGGTCTGATGATGTCCGAGACCGGGACGTTCGCCGGGGTCAAGCCGCCGCAGATGCCATGACGCCGTGGTCGTAACGCGGTGGTCACGACGCCGTGGTCACGACGTGTCGGTCGTGGCGCCGTGGTCGTGGCGTGCTTCGCGGGGGTCGGGGCTGCACAGCCAGCCGTTGATGGCGAAGCGGCTGTCCGCGTGCTTCTTGCTCGGGCAGCCGACCGGCCGCACCTCGTGCCAGGCGGTCGGCAGGAAGAACACGATGCTGTCGTGCTCGGGCTCCCAGTCCCGCCAGGTCTGCTCCTGCCACTTGCCCGTCGTCCCGGCGTGCAGCGGCAACGCCGCGTCGAACACCCGCAGTTCACCGCCGTCGAAGGGCCGCGGCGTGCGGTGGAGGTAGTACACGAAGGTGAGCAGCCGCCGGGGTGCGAACTCGGCGCTGGTGTCCTGGTGCGGCCGGTAGAAGTCGCCGTCGTTGTGCACGTTGAGGCTGTAGCTGGGTTCGGTGTACTGGCAGGAGACGCCCAGGGTGTGCTCGACCGCCTCCAGGACCTCGTCGATGGCCGCCAGCAGCTCGGGCGCGGCGAAGTCCGGGCAGGAGCGGGACCGGCGTACGTCGGGGACCAGTTCCCGGTCGCGGATCATGGAGGGCTTCAGCGCGTCGCCGGTGGCGGCGACGGCGCGCTCCAGCAGGGCGCCGGCCGTCTGCTCGCCGAGGAACTGGGTGATCCGGCAGACCGTCACCGGGAGCCGCCAGATCGCGTCCGTGCAGAGCGGCGACTGCTGGTCCGCCGCCTCGGACGGTTCCGCCGCGCTCTCCTGGGTTGCCGCGGTGTCCTGGATCGTCATGGCGTGCTGCCTTCCGGATCGCGATGGGTGTTCCTGCTGCGCAGACGGTCCACCTCGGCGGTGAGTTCTTCCACGCGGCGGTTGAGGGCCTGGACGCACACCAGGGCGACGCCGAGGCCGTCGACCACGGGGATGGTGGTGCCGTCCTGGTTGAAGCCGAAGGCGACCTGCCAGTCCTGGGCCATCGGCCCGAGGTGGCGCACGTCCTCGGGCTCCCAGAGGTAGCGCCAGGTGCTGATGGGCAGCGCGGCCACCGTCTCCAGGACCGCGTAGCCGTTGACCGCGCCGACCGGGGCCACGGCGCCCGGCCCCGGTGTGCCGGCCGCCCCTGCGCCGGCTGCCCCTGCGCCGGCTGCCCCTGTACCGGTCTCCCCGGTGCCGGCCGCCCCTGTACCGGCCTCCCGCGCGCCGGGCGGTGGAGAGGCCGAGGCGCTGTGGTCGCCCGCCCGGGGCCGCCGGTGGAAGAGCCGCATCGCTACCGGCTCCAGTCGACCGGGACCACGTCCTGCTTGAGCCCGCGGTCACTGCAGACGGCGCACGGGTTGCCCGGGACGCCGGGGCCCTGATCGGTGCCGACCGTGATCGCCCCGTGGGCCCCGGCCGGGGCGTGGACGCCGTCGCCGACCAGCGCGGCTTCGTAGCCGCCCAGCAACTCCTGGAGGGTTCCGGGGCCCAGGTCCTCCGGGGCGGCGATCGCGGCGATGCCGGTGTCGTCCGTGTAGGCCATTCCCAGTGTCCGGCCGCCCATGGTGGCGAACACGACCTTCGCGCCGCGGATGGGTACCCCGGTCACCGCGTCGGACGCCATCGCCTGGATGTTCTCCAGCTGCATCTGGGTGACGTTCAGGGTGGCCTGACTGGCCGTCAGCCTGGTCGGCTCCAGGTTGGGGCACTGCGCTCCGCTGCTGCAGGACGCGGTGGACGGGGTGGTCGCCGCGGCGGTGACACCGCTCCCCGCGCCCAGCGAGGCCAGGGCCGCGGCCATCACCGCGACGGTCTTCCGGCGTACAGAACTCATGTCCACTCCCAGGGGAACCGCCCGAGCGTGATCCGGGCCGGCGCATGGCGGCCTGGACGGCCTGGGCGCGGCAGCACGCAACGGGTGCCGCCCATGCGGACGACGTGACCGAGCGTATCCACACCCGTCTGGCCCAACCAGCTGACAATCGCCGGTTAGCGCGATCTGATGAACCGTCAACACTGCTGTGACGAACGCGATCGACGCACACAAACCAATGAGCGAGTGCTACGAGCCCCGCCGTCTCACGGGCGACCGGTGGGAGTGCCGGTGGGAGTGCCAGTGGGCGTGTCAGTGGGCGTCGGTGGGGCTCTGCCGCGGGCTGAGGACGGCGGCGATGAGGCGGTTGACGAGGGCGGGTGTGCCGGCGGAGTCCGAGGACGCGGTGCCCGCGTCGTACACGACGCGCAGCCGCAGGTCACGCGTGGCGAAGACGCCGCCGGCGTAGCCGAGGTCGTGTCCGGTCTTGCCCCACAGGACGGTGCCGTCCGGCAGCGCGATGGTCTTCAGCCCGACGCCGTAGCAGGCTTCGCCCGCTGCCGGGCCGGTGTTGCAGTCGCTGCCGTCCACGTACCGTACGGGCTTGCCGTTGCTGTCCTGCGGCAGCGCGAACATCTCGTCCAACTGGGCGGGGGCCAGCAGCCGGCCGCCGTACAGGGCGGTGACGAAGTGGTCGAGGTCGGCCGCGGTGGAGATCATGGCACCGGAGTCGTCGGCCTGTTCGGTGACGTCGACGGGTCGGCCGGTGCTGTCGGTGACGTAGCCGTGCAGGGCCGGCCGGGGCATCCGGAGGTCGCCCGCGGGCGCGGACGTCCGGTTCAGCTGCAGCGGGCGCAGCACCCGGGCGGTGACCTCGTCGGCGAAGGAGCGGCCGGTCACCTGCTCGATGATCGCGCCTGCGACGCGGTACCCGAGCGAGCTGTACTCCTGCTCGGTGCCCGGCGCGAAGTGCAGCGGCGGCGTGGAGCCGTCCGCCGGGAACAGGCTGGACCGGATGATCTCGTCGAAGGTGAAGTAGTCGAGGCGCTCGTCGAGGACCTGGTCGACGGTCGGGTTCGGGATGCCGAAGCTCATCGCGGGCAGTCCGCTGGTGTGGTTGAGCAACTGCCGTACGGTGATGGGCGGGTAGGAGGCGGGCAGGGTGCCCGGCAGGTAGTGCTGGACGGTCTGGTCGAGGTCGACCCGGTGCTCCGCCTGCAGCTGGAGCAGGACCACCGCCACGAAGGTCTTGGACATGCTGCCGATGTGGAAGTGCGCGTCGGGCGAGATCTTCCGGCCGGTGAAGGCGTTCGTGGAACTGCCTTGCCACACCTGGTCGGGGGTGCTGACCCGGGCCAGCTGGCCGCTCATCCGGTCGCCGGGCGCCAGCGCCACGGCCGCGTCCAGCGCGGCGGTGTTCAGTGCCGTGGTGTTCGGCGTCGTGGTGTTCAGGGCCGGACTGGACACCACGAACGCCGGGCCGGGCGGTGCGGCGGCCGCCGCGGGGACGGCGGTCGCCGCGGCCAGCGCGGCGGTGGCGAGGATCAGCGGGGTGAGACGTCGCTTCAGGGTGTGCATCGGTGTCCTTGGAGTGATGGGGCGGCCCCGGTCGAGCGCCCGTGGACATCGTGCTTCCTCCTGATCGGACGGCGCATCAGGTACCACCCTTGATCACCCCGGAGACGGGCCCCGATCGGCATCAGGGTCCGTCTCCGGGGCCGTCAGGGGCCGGCTGAGGCCGGCGGGGCCGTCAGTGGGCAGGGGCCTCCTCCTTGGACTCGACCTCGCCGAGCGGGCCGGGGCCGGTCGCCAGCGCGTCGCACGCCGCCTGCCAGGCGTGGTCCCCGGGGTGGAGCTGGGTGCGCAGGTAGGCCCAGCTGAGCCGCTGGAGGGCGGCGACCCGCTCGGGGTTCTCGTCCGTGGTCTCGGCGACGTCGTATCCGGAGATGCCGCCGAGCCCGTGCTCCGCGTCGAACAGGGTGAGCAGGGACTTGGGGCCGGGGGAGAGAAGGTACGGATCGGTGTGCCAGGCCGGGCCGCGGACCGTCAGATGGGCGGAGGCGTCCTTGTCGCCGGCGACCACGAGGGTGGGCGTGGTCATCCGGGAGAAGTCCGGGGTCGCGAGGAAGGGGAGGCTCTCGGCCATGGAGCCGTTGAGGGCGTCGCCGCCCCGGCCGGGCGCGGCGAGCAGGACGCCCGCCTTGATGCGGGGCTCGGTCAGGTTCACCTCCGTTCCGTCCTCGGGGTCGGTGAGTCGGGCGCCCAGCAGCAGGCTCGCGGTGTGTCCGCCCATCGAGTGCCCGGCCACGGCGACCTTGCTGTGGTCCAGGCGCCCGCGGAGCTGCGGGACGGCGGCCTCGATCAGGTCGAGCTGGTCGAGGATGCGTGTCATGTCCTCGACCCGCGACCGCCAGTACATGGGCGCACCAGGGGTGTTGGGGTCCAGGGTCAGTGTCCGGGAGCTCAGGTGGGTGGGCTGGATCACGACGAAGCCGTGCGCCGCCCAGTAGTTGGCGAGAGGGGCGTAGCCGTTCAGCGAGGAGAGGTGGTTCGAGTGGCCCTGGCCGTGCGAGAGGAGGATGACCGGCAGATCGTCCCCGGTCACGGGCGCGGAGACCCGTACCTCCAGGTCCACGGCGCGGTCGGGAGCCGGCAGTACGACCGGACTGACCGACAGGACTGGGGCGGGCGAGCCGAAGGTGTCGGCGGGGTAAGCGGTTTCACTCATGGTGCGCAGATCCCTTCAAGGGCCTCGGCCGCCGGCCGCGGTCGGTCGACGGCGGAGAGGCGGGTGAGGCGGGGGAGGTGGGTGAGGTGGGTGAGGCTGGGGAGGCGGTCGGGAGCATCCGGCTTCCGGCTGCAGGCCTCCGGTTTTCGGCTAGGCTGGAAGCGGAGCGTTGTTCCACTTAACATACGGAACGCTGTTCCGTTTTGTCAACGGTCATGGGAAGGAGAGCGCGATGCCCGCTACGGACCCCTCCGGGGAGGTGCCGGCCCGAACCAAGCGGGCCGATGCGCTGCGCAACAAGCAGACACTGCTCACCGCCGCCGCCTCGGTGTTCGTCACCTCGGGCATCGACGCACCGATCCGGGAGATCGCTGCCAGAGCAGGCGTGGGGGTGGGGACGATCTACCGCCACTTCCCGACCCGGGCGGACCTCGTCGTCGCCGTCTACCGCCACCAGGTCGAGGCATGCGCCGAGGCCGGCCCGAGCCTGCTGGCCGGCGCCGACTCGCCCTTCGCGGCCCTGCGCCAGTGGGTCGACCTCTTCGTCGACTTCCTGGTCACGAAGCACGGGCTCGCCAACGCACTCCAGTCGGACAACAGCGGCTTCGACGCGCTGCACGCCTACTTCCTCGACCGCCTGGTCCCCGTCTGCGCACAGCTGCTCGACGCCGCAGCCGACGCGGGCGAGATCCGGCCCGGCACGCACGCCTACGAGCTGATGCGCGGCATCGGCAACCTCTGCATCGGACGCGACAGCGACCCGCGCTACGACCCCCGCCGCCTGGTCGACCTGCTCCTCAAGGGACTGCGACGACCGCAGCCGGCCTGACCGGAGCGCAGGCGGAGCGAAACCGGAGGGCCAGGACGGTCGCGAGGCGGTACGGTGTCGCCTCGTGTGTTTCTATGCCGTCGCTCACTACAAGCTGCACTACGTCTGCCTGACGTGCCGCGTCACGTTCAAGCAGCATCCCAGGCCGGGCGGCGTGCACCCGTGCCCTCGGTGTGCCGAACCGCTGAGCTGCGCCGGCCACGACTTCGCGGCGCCGCGGCGGCGGGATGCGCAGGGGTGGTCCGTCGTGGCCGCGGTCCTGAACGCCGGGCTGCGCTACGACGGGCGGGAGCCCTGCGGCTGTGGCAAGGAGCCCAAGTTCCGCCCCCGTACCCGCGCCCAACTGCGCGCACGCCGAATCGCCTCGTTGCGAACCGGCGTCCCGCTCGCCGACCTGTTGGGGCGTGCGGATCCCCATGCTTGATCTGGGTGAAGCCGGCGAGTCGCTCTGTGGCCGTATCGGCTCTGAGGCTGCGAGCTCTCCGGGCGGTTGCGGTGTCAGGCGGGGGTCAGTGTGGGGTCAGTGGGGCGGTGCATAGTTGGTGGCACAGGGACGGACCGCAGGGAGCGAAAGCGAAGCGGGTCGGTCCCGGGGAGAGGTGCCCGGAGTGGTTGATCGGGGGCCGGGGCTCTGGTCCCGGTCGGGCGCAAGCCCACGCAGGTTCGAATCCTGCCTTCTCCGCCCGATTCTGACCGGATAATCGGTGGCCGAGCCGCCGCCGGTCGGTCGATACTCGGCGCCCATGACGCGCAATGACCCTGCCGAGGATCGCCCGGACGGTGCGGCCCTGCAACGAGTGCTGAGGCGGGCCGGTGTCCCGGAGCCGGTGGACCTGCTGGCCGATGGCATGCCCGGCGCCGATCAGCTTCACCGCGTTGCGCCGCGCCGAGGACGCCCTGCTGTCCGAACTGCCCAACGACTTCGAGGTTCTCGTGCCGGCCCCGGTCGTTCCGCCGGCCGCGCATTCGGCGGTTGCCACCGTGGATCCGCGCCAGGTGATCGCGATGATCCGGGGGAGCGAGGTCACCGCCGACCCGACGAACGCGTTGGCGCTGGAGGCGTCTCTCCGGCGCTCCCGGGCCTTGGCAAGCGATCAGGAACGGTCAGCGCTGCACGGTGGACTTCCGGCAGCGGAGACGTCAGCCGGCCGCACCCTCCTCGGTCGGCAGGAGTTCGGCGATGATCTCGGTGCCGAGTGCGTAGGCCGGCACGCCTGCGGTGATCAGTGCGGTCTCGGCGACGCCGATGAGGTCGGCGAGGCCGGCGCCTGCGTGGAGTGCACCCCGGGCGTGGATGCGGGCGGGGGCGGCGCGGCCGAGGGCCAGGAGCTGTCCGAAGTGGACCAGTTGCTGGACTCGGCTGCCCAGCGGGCTGTCGGTCAGGACGATGTGCCGCAGCGCTGCGATCGCCTCTTCGGTGGGGAGCCGGCCGAACTCCCGGGCCAGGCGCAGTCGGTCCTCCACGCCGTGTGGAACGGCTCCGAGGGTGGTGCGGTAGCGGTCCCGGATGGCCTCGGTGGGGTGGATGAGGGCGTCGTCCGTCATGAGGTGACCCGCGCAATCGAGGCTCGCACGTCGGCCAGGGCGCCTTCGGGGAAGTCCACGGCCCCGCCGATCGCCGCCGCGGCGAGTTCCGCCTCGGCGCTCTCCTCGATCGCCACCACGAGCTGGGCGGTGGCCGCCGGGTCCGGGCCGAACACCAGCAGGCCGTGGTTGGCCAGCAGGACCGCGGCCGTCGTCGGGCGCTGTTCCAGGACGGCGGCCATGCCGCGCACCGACACGTCCGACCCGCGAGGCCCCCAGGGAACCACCGGGACCTCCTCGGCCTGCCCGAAGCGCAGCATCGGCTCGGTCCGGCACGGCAGCGGCCGGTGCGCCACCGCGAAGGCCGTCGCGGCGGGCGAGTGGGTGTGGATGACCGCGCCGACCTGCGGGCGAGCGCGGTAGACGGCGCTGTGCATGGCGATGATCTCGGCGCTGACGGACTGCAGCGCTCCCGCGAGGACCTGTCCGTCGTGACCGACGGTCGCCAGGTCCTCGGGCCGCAGCCCGCGGACGAACCCCGGCGTCAGCAGGAGGCGCTCGCCGTCGAGCCGGGCACTCAGGTTGGCGTGCCCGGAGTGGGACATCACCCCGGCCGTGAAGAGGCTCGCGGCGGCATCGGCGAGCTGTTGGGCCCGCTCGTTCGTCATGTGTGTGTCTGTCATGTCAGTGGCTCCGAACTCCGTTGTCAGCGGCCGCTCATGCGCGCCGCTGTCCAGCTGCGGACCACTCTTCAACTTGAACTAAGGTTTAAGTCAAGCGCCGATCCGGCACACCACCGGGCCGGAACGAGGGGAAGAACGAAGGGAAGGGGGAGTGGGCGTGCGTATGACGATCGGCCGGCTCGCCGAGATCACCGGGGTGCCCGCGTCGGCCATCCGGTTCTGGGAACGCCACGGCCTGCTGCCCGCACCTGAACGCCAGGGCGGGCAGCGGCGCTATCCGCCGGAGGCCGCTGAACGAATCGTGCTGCTGCGCAAGTGCCAGCAGGCCGGGCTGACCCTGGTCGAGATCAGCGAACTGCAGCAGGACCGGTCACGCAGGCAGGCGATGATCCGCGCCAAGGTCGCCGAGATCGAGCAGCGCATGGTCGACCTCGAACACGCCCACCAGATGCTGGAGCATGCCCTCCAGTGCGGCGAGGAGGACATCGTCAACTGCCCGAAGTTCCGCGAGCAGATGGCGACTTGGCGGGAGCAGGGCAGCTCCTAGGCGGACTTGGCCGTCGCCCGGACGCCGAAGTGCACGTAGCGGCTGCTCGATGCTGCGCCCTCCTGGTCGCTCTGCGCTCCTGGTCCTCGCTCAGGGCTGCCAGCGGGGGGCCTCGTCGTTCGGGGTGGCCGGGCTGGCGAAGTGGAAGGGGAGCGAGAGGTGGGCGGCCAGGGCGCTGCCGGCCCGTTCGGCAGCCACCGCTTCCGGATGGCGGGAGTGGTTCTCCAGGTCCTCCCCGAGGTAGCGCTTGGCCGTGGACCGGTGGACGGTGGCCAGGTGGACCTCGCCTGCGGGGTCGGCGGTGACGGCCAGCAGGACCACGAACCAGTCGTGCACCGTGTCGCCGTCCCAGACCGCCTCGATCGCCACGACGCGACCGGTGCAGCCGGCGGCGCGGTAGGCCAGGGACTCCAGGTCGAGTGGGCTCTCCGGGGTGCGGGCGATCCGGTCCCCGTGGTGGAGGTAGCGGTCGTTGACGATCAGTTGGGCGGTGTCGAGCCCTATGCCGTGGGGCACGAGGCCGATGGCGGTGATGACACGCACCGCTCCGAGGAGGGAGTCCTTGAGGACGTGCCCGTCGATCTCCTCGCGGATCCCGTCCGGCAGGCTCTCCCACCACGCGGTCCTGGCTGCCTCGTCCATGACCATCAAGTCCCCCCGTTCCCCGGTCGGCCCCCCGCAGCGGGCCATCCGCGCCACTGTACGCATACAGGTGGAGCGGACGGTGGTCGGGCCGCGGCCCGAGGGGAGCGGGTGGTGTCAGGCGGGGGTCAGTGTGGGGTCAGTGGGGCGGTGCATAGTTGGTGGCACAGGGACGGACCGCAGCGAAGCGAGCGGGTCGGTCCCGGGGAGAGGTGCCCGGAGTGGTTGATCGGGGGCCGGGGCTCTGGTCCCGGTCGGGCGAAAGCCCACGCAGGTTCGAATCCTGCCTTCTCCGCCTGACATCGGGCTGTCGCAGGACCCGGCGCCCGGTGGCAGCTGCGTGGGATCGTGAAAACACCGCAGCGGACCGCAAGTGGCCTGGTCCAGGCGGGACTGCAGGCTCGGGAGGTCGGTCGGGTCTGACAGACTGGGGATCATGACCGCTGACCGTCGCAGCCTCGGGCTGCCCGCTTTCTCCGAGCCCGCCACCGACATCGCCGTGCCTGCCCAGTCCGCCGGGCGCCGGCCGGTGCCGCTGGAGCAGGGTGCGGACTTCCGTGAGCCGCCCAGTGAGGAGGTCCCGGCGCCGAGCCCGGTCCGCCGCCCCGTGGACAGCGGCAGCCTGATGTTCTCCGACCCGGACCGGCAGATCTGACGGCCGGTTCAGCAACGATCGAGCACTTCGACGTACCTGGTCCGTCCGCCGGTAGAGGCGGTCGGCCGCTCGGGCCGGCGCGGCCCGGGGGGGGGGGGGCGCCCCCCCCCGGGGGCCCCCCCGGGGGGGGGGGGGGGGCGCGGGGGGGGGGGGGGGCGGGGCCCGCGCCCGGGGGGCGGGGGCCCCCGGGGC
>NZ_JBIBIJ010000008.1:191273-215436 GCF_042957465.1 Kitasatospora sp. NPDC008050 | reverse complement strand
CCCGCCCCCCCCCCCTGCCCCCCCGGCCCGCCCCCGCCCCCCCCCCCGGCGGGCGGGGGGGGGCCCCCCCCCCCCCCCGCCCCGGCGGCCCGCCCCCCCCCCCCCCCCGCCCGCGCGCCGGCCTGTTGGCAGGTCAGCCGAAGGCGGCGTCGGCGGTGAGCGTGGAGTTGATGATGGGCGCGCCGGTGCCGAGGAGCACGTCGATGCAGTTGTCCACGACGGGCTGCTTGCTGTCGACGTTCAGCAGGGCGGTCAGCTTCTCGCCGGCCAGGCGGGAGGAGCCGCTGGTGACGGTGGCGGTGAGGGTCCCGGTTCCGTCGATCTCGGTGAGGGCGATGCCGGTCAGCGTGCTGGTGGCCTGACTGCCGTCCTTGAGGGTCCAGGTGAAGGCGGCCGTGGAGCCCGGTGCGAGCACTGCGGGCTTCGCGGGGTCGCAACTGAGCGCGCTGAACTTGAGCGTGGCGGTGACGGTTCCGCTGACGACGGCGCCGGTGCCGCTCTGCGAGTCCAGGCAGTTGGCCGCCGTTCCTCCGATGGTCACGGTGGTCGGCGGGGCCTGGGCCGACAGGGCCGGGCTGAAGGTGACGTCGCCGTTCACGGAGCACGAGAGGGTCTCGGTGGCCGCCGCGGGTGCGGCGTCGGCGGCAGGCGCGGCGGCGGACAGGACGGCGAGGGTGGCGGCCATGGTGAGGGCTTGCCGGGAAGCGGACAGCATGATTCGGCCTCTCTGGTCGGGACGGGGGTCGGGGTGGGGGTCGGGGTGGGGGTCGGGACGGGGGTCGGGGGCGGGACGGGGTGCTAGGCCGTGAAGCAGGTGAGCGGAAGGGTGCCGGTCGCCAGGACGGCGCTCCGGAACGGGGCGCTCGCGTTGGCGGTGCTGGTGCTGGTGCTGGTGCTGGTGCACATCGAACGCCCCATCAAGCGGTCCGATCCGGGCATCACAGCATCCAATCGCGGGTCCGGTTTATGGGACCACCGTCACAGCAGGCATCCCGGACCGCACCCCCTGCGGGGCGAATGGGCATCGTGGATGGAGGAGAAGCCGGGCGACAACCACGGTCGCCGACACCACGCGGCGGCAGCCGCCCGGGCTTCCGGGCTGTTGCACCTGGGTTTCTGACTTCCTGTCACGACTATGGCGGGAACCCGTTAGGTCCCCGTGCGACGAGCAGATCCTCCCGAACAGCAGCGCCGAGCTGTCCGGTGCCCGCGACGTCCGGACGGACTGCCTGACGCACAACGCCCTGCTGACCGACCCCACCGTCGCCTCCCAGGTCATCGCCACGCTGACCGATACTCCGGAGCCGGTTACCTCCAACGGATAGGGCGGTTGGAGGTAAGTCCCTTGGTAGCGCCGCTTCATGGCACGTGAGGCGTGCGGGGAGCGGGAGTCGCGGGCGGCGGCGCCGTGGCGGGACGGGTGAAACGGGTGCGGGGTGTCGTGGCGCCTGCGGGCTCGGCTGCGAGGAGCGGGATTAGATGGGCCGGCTCCCTGAACCCGACCTCGAAAGGCGTTGCGTTGAAGGTGACCGAAATCCTCCCGGGCTCCCCCTGCTGGGTGCAGCTGAGCACAACGGATCCGGCGGCTGCCCGGCAGTTCTACGGGCAGTTGTTCGGCTGGACCGCCGCTGACCCGGACCCGAAGTACGGCGGCTACACGACGTTCTCGCTGGACGGTGCCGCTGCCGCCGCCGTCGCCCCGCTGATGAACCCGCAGCAGCCGGTGCAGTGGCAGCTCTCGTTCGCCACCACCGATGCCGACGCCACGGCCGAGGCCGCGAAGAGCGCGGGGGCGCAGCTGTGGATGGGGCCGATGGAGGTGGGCGAGCTCGGGCGCTGGGCGCTGCTGAGCGACCCGACCGGCGCGCCGTTCGGGCTGTGGCAGACCGGGCAGTTCGGCGGCTTCGGCGTGGTGAACGAGCCGAACGCGTTCGGCTGGATCGACCTGTCGACCAGGAACCTGGCGGCGGCGCTGGAGTTCTACAAGACGGTGTTCGGCTGGCAGGTCTGGCCGCACGACGTCTACCAGATGGTGGGTCTGGCCGACACGATGTTCGGCGGCATGATGGCGATGGGTGAGATGTTCCCGCCGGAGGTGCCCTCGCACTGGAATCCGTTCTTCGTCGCCGCGGATGTGGACGCCACCGCGAACACGGCCGCGAGGCTCGGCGCCGACATCCTGCACGGTCCCGTCGACGTGGAGATGGACAACGGCCCCAGGATCGCCGTCATCAGGGATCCGCAGGGCGCCACCTTCGGCATTTTCGCGCCGAGGCAGAGCTAGCGTCGAGCCGGTGCCGGTGCCGGTGCCAGCGCCGGTGCCGGTGGCCGAGCCGGTGCCGGTGGCGGGGCCGGGCCGACGTCGGGGGAGTGGGCCGGAGCGGGCCGCCTTGACAGATTAGGTAAGCCTTACCTAATTTAGCGCCCATGTTCCGCAATCGAACCGACGCCACCGGCCCGTCCACCCGCCCGGCGGGCCGGCGGGTCGGCCTGCTCCCCATCGACCCGCAGGCCGACCCCGGACGCCGCGCCTGGGTGGCCTGCCCGAGCTGTGACGACGCGCGCGGCTGCGTGCCCTGCGCGGAGCGGCGCAACTGCGCCGAACACTGGCGCTACCTGCTGTCCAACACCGGCAGCCTGCTCCACCTGCAGTGCCCCGCCTGCACCCATGTCTGGGACCACGAGACCGGCTTCGGTGCCACCTGGTGATCGAGACGGTGAGCGTGTAGGACGGTTGCCCGGTGACGGTGTTCCGCGCATCGGTCGGTGGGATGAGCTGTTGCTCCACCGCGGGTCCGTTCACGCCCGGGCACAGAGCCTGGCCGGCAGCGTCACTTGGGCGGACCCGCCCTGCTGCGGTCCGATGCGGATCGTGCCGTTCGTGGTGCGCGTCGTGCTGCCGTCCGGCGTGACGGGCAGGTCGTAGGCGCCGGCGACCAGTGGCGGCCCCCGGGGTCCGCCGGGGGTTCCTGCTGCCGGCGCGCCGAGAGCATCCGGGTGCGCGCCGCCGGCTCCTTGACGGAGGCGCTCCGGACGAAGTGCTCGTCGAGCACCGGCCCGTCGAAGGGATCCGGTGTCGTCCGCTCCGGCTCCTCGGAGGGACATGGTTCCTGGTCATCGGCTATCGGCGCGGCGTCAGTATGCCCGGGCGCCGCGGCGCACCGGCCGTCGGGGATCATCGAACCCGGCAGCAGGGAATGAGGAGGTACTCCGAGGTGGCAACTCTGACGGTGGCTCAGGTCGACGCGCTCGCGGCACGGGCCCACGGCGGGCAGGTCGACAAGATCGGCGTCCCCTACATCGAACACGTCCGGGCCGTGGCCCACGGACTCGCGCCCCTGGGCGGTGTCCTGGAGATGGCCGGGCTGCTGCACGACGTCATCGAGGACACGGACTGGACCGCCGAACAGCTCATCGACGCCGGCGTGCCCCAGCCCGTGGTGGACCTCGTCCGGGCCGTGACGAAGCAGCCGGGCGTGCCCTACGACGAGATGATCCGGCAGGTGGCCGCCGACCCGCTCGCCTGCCTGGTGAAGATCGCCGACAACGCTCACAACTCCCTCCCGGAGCGCGCCGCGCGGCTGCCGCAGGACAAGCGTGTGCGGCTGGCCGCGAAGTACGCCGCCGCCCGCCGGGTGCTGTGGCCGGCGGTGGAGCGCGGGCACGTCGAGACGATCGTGCGACGGGTGAACCCGGCACTGCTGCCGGAGCCGGATGTGTGAGGCGCGGGACCCGGCCGCACCCCTAGCACTTCGGAGGGGGCGGCTGTGAGCTGCGAGTATGTCATTTATTCGAACGGGTGATCGAACGACAGCGGAGCGAAATCCGGCTTTGCTTTTCCGTACACATGTTCGATCCTGGTCTCGTGGAGGCATCACTCAGCGCACTGGCACCTCAGCTCCAGCTGGCCCGGCCCGGGCCGCTGGTGCCGGTGCTGCCTGCCCTGAGGACGCTGCTGCCGCAGCGCGGGCTGCGCCCGGGCACCGCTGTGTCGGTCGGCGGGGACACCGCGCTGCTGCTCACGCTGGCCGCCGCCGCCACCGCGGCCGGTACCTGGTGCGGCGCGATCGGGCTGGGCGGGCTGGGGCTGGTGGCCGCGGCCGAACTCGGGGTCCGTCTCGACCGCTTCGTGCTGGTCGAGGCGCCGGGGGAGCGGTGGCCGGAGGTCGTCGCGGCGATGGCGGACGCCTTCGGGATTCTGCTGGTGCGTCCCGTCGGGCCGGTGAGCGGGGCGGTGGCGGCCCGGCTGGGCGCGGTGGCCCGCAGGACCGGGTGTGTGCTGCTGGTGGCCGGTCCGTGGCCGGGCGCGCAGCTGTGCCTGGAGGTCGTCGACCGGTCGTGGACGGGCGTGGGCCGGGGCCGCGGCCGGCTCAGGGCCCGCCGGATCCAGGTGACGGCCGCCGGGCGCGGTGCCGCGGCCCGGGGCCGCACGGTGGAGCTGTGGCTGCCCGACGAGGACGGGACGATCAGCCCGGTCGAGCCGCCGATGGCGGGCACCGGGCCGGTGGCCGACGGTGCGCGTGGTCCGCTGGCGGTGGTGTGATGAGCGACGGTGCGATCAGCGACGGCGCGATCAGCGACGGTGCGGCGCCCAGGGCGCTGGCCGCCTGGTGCCCCGACTGGCCGGTGACCGCCCTGCTCGGTCCACACCCGGCGCCCGAGCGGCTGATGGCCGTGATCGAGCGCGGCCGGGTCCTGGCCGCCACCGACGCCGCCCGCGCCGCCGGTGTCGGCCGCGGCCAGAAGGCCCGCACGGCACAGGCCACCGTGGCCGACCTGGAGATCCACGAGCGCCAGGTGGACGAGGAGGCCAAGCAGTTCGAACAGGTCGCCGACGCCGTCGGCGCACTCGCCGCGCGCCTGGAGGTGCTGCGGCCGGGTCTGCTGGCGATTCCCGCCGACGGGCCGGCCCGCTACCACGGCGGGGAGGAGCGCCTGGTCGAGCGGGTCTACGACGCGATCGAGGCGGCCGGTCACGAGTGCCGGGTGGGCGTGGCGGACGGCCTGCTCGCCGCGCAGCTGGCCGCCCGGACCCAGCAGCTGGTGCCCGCCGGAGACAGCCCCCGGTTCCTGGCCGGCTTCCCGGTGGCCGAACTCGGCGACGCGAGGCTGGCGGATCTGCTGGTCCGGCTCGGTCTGCCGACGCTCGGTCAGTTCGCCGCGCTGCCCGTCCGGGCGGTGGCGGACCGGTTCGGGGCGGCCGGTCTGGCCGCGCACCGCCAGGCGCACGGTCTGCAGGCCAGGCCGGTGATCGCCCGTCCGCCGGGCCTCGAACTGACCGTGGAGGAGCGTTTCGAGCAGCCGTCGCTGCTGGCGGAGCCGTTGGTGTTCGCCGCCCGGGCGCTGGCCGAGCGGCTGCACGAGGGCCTCGCTGCGGCGGGGCTGGCGTGCGAGCGGGTCGAGGTCGAGGTGGAGTGCGCCGACGGCACGTGCGCGGCGCGGGCGTGGCGGCACGAGGGGCTGCTGTCGGTGGGGGCGGTGGCCGAGCGGGTGCGCTGGCAGCTGCAGGCCTGGCAGCACCGCCAGGTCTTCGCCGAGGAGGCCGGCGGGGTGGTGGCGCTGCGGCTGGTGCCGGACGGCCTGGTCCGCGATCCGGGCCGACAGCTGTCCCTGCTGGACGGGGACCGGGAGACGGCCGAGCGCGTGGAGCGGGCCGTGGCCCGGGTGCAGGCGATCCTCGGGCACGCCGGTCTGGTGACGGCGGAGCTGGCGGGCGGGCGCGGCCCGGCCGATCGCGTCGTGCGCACGCCGTGGGGCGACGCGCACCAGGAGCGGCGGGCGGACGGCCCCTGGCCGGGCCGGCTGCCCGCGCCGTCCCCCGCCCACGTCCCCGCGGTGCCGCAGCCGGTGCGGCTGCTGGACGCCGACGGCCGGGAGGTCGCGGTGACCGCCCGGGCCGAGGCCTGCGGTGCACCGGCCCGCCTGGTCCTGGCCGGTCGGGCGCTGGAGGTGACGGGCTGGGCGGGCCCCTGGCCGGCGACCGAGCGCTGGTGGGAGGAGGACGCCCGGCGGATGGCCCGGCTGCAGGTGACGCTCGTCGATGGGCGGGCCTTACTGCTGCTCGTCGAGGGCGGGCGCTGGCGGATCGAGGGCGCCTACGACAGCTGACCCACCGCTGACCCACCGCTGACCCACCGCGACCTGGTCGCACACATCACCGAGCAGCACCCGGCACCATTCAGAGCAGGACCGCCGACATGGGCTTCACCAACCACCCCGACCTGCCGTGGGGCGACCTGCGCCGCCGGATGACCGGCGGCCGGCTCCCCGCGGACCGGACGGTGATCCCGTTCCCCGGCCCGCCGCCGCACCCTGCCGCACCGTCCTCCGCACCGCCACCAGCGGCGCCGCCGCCGCCCGCACCCGCCCGCCCCGCGGGCGCCCCGGCCTGGGCCGAACTGCACGTCCACAGCAGCTTCTCGTTCCTGGACGGTGCCAGCGCCCCCGAGGACCTGGTCGCCGAGGCCGCCCGGCTGGGGACCGAGGCCCTGGCGGTCACCGACCACGACGGCCTGTACGCGGCCGCGATCCTCGCCACCGAGGCCCGCCGCGCCGGCATCGCCACCGTCTACGGCGCCGAGCTCACCCTCGGCGCCACCGGTGAACCGACCGGCACCCCCGACCAGGACGGCGAGCACCTGCTCGTCCTCGCCCGCGGGGCCGAGGGCTACCGCCGCCTGGCCCGCGCGATCGGCGACGCCCACCTGGCCGGCGCCGGCAAACGGCGCCCCAGCTATGACGTCGACCGGCTCCCCGACGCCGCGGGCGGCCACTGGGCGATCCTGAGCGGCTGCCGCAAGGGCGCCGTGCGCCGCGCCCTGGACGTCGAGGGACCGGCAGCGGCGGAGCGCGAACTGCGCGCCCTCGCCGACCGCTACGGTGCCGGCAACGTCTACGTCGAGCTGACCGACCACCACACCCCGGGCGACGACGACCGCAACGACACCCTCGTCGCCCTCGCCGCCCGCACCGGACTCGCCGTGATCGCCTCCACCGCCGCCCACCATGCCTCGCCCGCCCAGACCCGCCTCGCCCAGACCCTCGCCGCCCTGCGCCAGCGCCGTACCCTCGCCGAGGCCGAGCCCTACCTCGCCGCGGCCGGCACCGCGCACCTGCGCTCCCCGGCCGAGATGGCCGCCCGCCTCGCCCCCTGGCCGGGCGTCCAGCAGGCCACCGTCGACCTCGCCCGCGCCTGTGCCTTCGACTTCAGCACCCTCGCCCCCGAACTGCCGGGCTTTCCCGTCCCGGACGGCCACACCGAGGCCAGCTGGCTGCGCCACCTCACCGAGCGGGCCGCCGCCACGCGCTTCGCGGCCGCCGACCGCCGGGCCCACGAGCAGGTCGCCTATGAGCTGCAGGTCATCGAACAGCTCTCGATGTGCGGCTACTTCCTCATCGTTCACGACCTGGTCGACTTCTGCCGGCGCCGCGACATCTGGTGCCAGGGCCGCGGCTCGGCCGCCAACTCCGCGGTCTGCTACGCCCTCGGCATCACCGCCGTCGACCCGATCCACTACGGGCTGCTGTTCGAGCGGTTCCTGAGCCCCGAGCGCGACGGACCACCGGACATCGACCTGGACATCGAGCACCGGCGGCGCGAGGAGGTCATCCAGTACTGCTACGACACCTACGGCCGCACCCACGCCGCCCAGGTGGCCAATGTGATCAGCTATCAGCCCAAGCTGGCCGTCCGTGACGCCGCCCGGGCGCTCGGCTACGCGGCCGGGGACCTCGACCGCTTCAGCCGCGAGACCGGCTGGCACGAGATGCCACCGACCGAGGCGGTGCCCGAGGACGTGTGCGAGCTGGCCGGCCAGTTGCGCGGGCTGCCGCGCCACCTCGGCATCCACTCCGGCGGCATGGTCCTCACCCGCCGGCCGATCGCCGAGGTCTGCCCCACCGAGTGGGCCCGGATGCCCGGCCGTTCCGTCCTCCAGTGGGACAAGGACAGTTGCGCGCACGCCGGGCTCGTGAAGATCGACCTCCTCGGGCTGGGCATGCTCTCCGCCCTCCACGACGCCTGTGACCTGATCGCCCGCCACCACGGCGTGCGCTACACCCTCGCCACGATCCCGCCCGACGACGACGCGGTCTACCGGATGCTCTCCCGAGCCGACACCGTCGGGCTGTTCCAGGTCGAGTCGAGGGCCCAGGCGTCCGCGCTGCCGCGG
This sequence comes from Kitasatospora sp. NPDC008050, assembly GCF_042957465.1. Classification (NCBI taxonomy): domain Bacteria; kingdom Bacillati; phylum Actinomycetota; class Actinomycetes; order Kitasatosporales; family Streptomycetaceae; genus Kitasatospora; species Kitasatospora sp. NPDC008050. The sequence continues at coordinate 207,265 of NZ_JBIBIJ010000008.1, read as the reverse complement.
ATGCGGCCGAGCAACTTCTACGACCTCGTGGTGCAGGTGGCCCTGATCCGGCCCGGACCGATCCAGGGCGGCTCCGTCCACCCCTACATCCGCCGCCGCAACCACCGCGAACCCGCCACTGTCCCGCACCCGCTCATGGAGCGCGCCCTCGCCAAGACCCTCGGGGTCCCGCTCTTCCAGGAGCAGATGATGCAACTCGCCATCGACTGCGCCGGGTTCACCCCGGCGGAGGCCGACCGGCTGCGCCAGGCCATGGGTGCCAAGCGCTCCCACGAGCGGGTGGCCGAGCTGCGTGAGCGCCTGCTGGCCGGCATGGCCGAGCGGGGTATCCCGCCGGAGGCCGCCGAGGACGTGTACGGAAAGATCGAGGCGTTCTCCAGCTACGGCTTCCCGGAGAGCCATGCCGCCTCGTTCGCCTTGCTGGTCTACGCCTCCGCCTGGCTCAAGCTGCACCACCCGGCCGCCTACACCTGCGCGTTGCTGGCCAACCAGCCGATGGGTTTCTACTCCCCGCAGACGCTGATCGGCGACGTCCGCCGCCATGGTGTGGAGGTCCGCCCGGCCGACATCAACATGAGCGAGGCCGCCCCCACCCTGGAACGCGATGAACCCGGTGAACCCGGTGAGCCCAGCGCAGCCGGTGAGTTCAGTGAGTTCGGTGAGTCCGGCGCGGCTGGTGAGCCGGCGATCCGCCTCGGGCTGGAGAGCGTGCGCAACCTCGGCCCCGAGCAGGCCGAGGCCATCGCCGCGGGCCGGCCGTACGCGGACCTGGAGGACTTCGCCCGCCGCACCGGGCTGGCCGCCCCGGTGCTCGAAGCCCTGGCCACCGCCGGCGCCTTCGCGAGCCTGGGCCTGAGCCGCCGTCAGGCCCTGTGGTCCGCGGGCCTGCTCACCCGGACCCGCGAAGGCATGCTGCCCGGCACGGCTCCGGGCCTGACCGCCCCCGACCTGGCCCCGATGACCGCCGTCGAGGAGACCATCGCCGACCTGTGGGCCACCGGCACCTGCGCCACCGGTCACCCGGTCCAGCACGCCCGCCCCCACCTGGAACGCTGCGGGGCCCTGACCGCCGCCGCGTTCAGGAGCGCCCCCGCCGACACCCTGGTCGCGGTCGGCGGCCTGGTGACCCATCGCCAGCGCCCGCCGACGGCCGGTGGTGTGCTCTTCATCTCGCTGGAGGACGAGACCGGCCTGATCAACGTCGTCTGCCGGCCCCACGTCTGGGAGCGCCAGCGGCGCACCGCCCTCCAGAACGCCGGCCTGCTGGTCCATGGCACCGTGGAGCGCCGCGACGGCGCGGCCAACCTGGTCGCCAGTCGCCTGACCCCGCTCACCCTCGCCCCCGGCCCCCGGAGCCGCGACTTCCGATGACCGGGCGGGGCCGGGCGGGTCCGGTTCGCGGCGAGTTCTCAGTGGCGAGTTCTCAGTGGCGAGTCCTCGGTGGCGAGTTCTCAGCGCGGAAAACCCGACGGGCCGTCACCGGTGTATCGGTGACGGCCCGTCGGGGGCGGGGTGGTCATGCGGCCAGGCTGGTCAGGGCCTGCTGCGCGCGCTCGACGGTGCGTTCGGCGCGGGCCTTGAGCTGGGCCGCGCGGCGCAGGCGGTGGTTCTCGGCCTGCCGCAGACGCTCGTCGATGGTCGCCCGCGCGGTGTCGAGGTGGTACGTCATGGTGGTATCCCCCTGATGATCGGGTGGTCCGCCGGTATCCCTGTGATACCGGTCCCGGAGGCCGCCCTCATGCTTCGATTCTACACCTTGGAGGGCCTGATGCCTTCCAATTTTCCCTCATGTTCAGGAGGTTGCCTTCTGATCGAAGGTTCGGTGTCGGTTGGGGGTGGCGGGGGCAACGTCATCCCGCTCGGCGGCTACTTCTTCGTCCTGCCCGGCGTCGCCGACGCCCAGGGCTGGTACGGGCGCGCCCTGTTCAGCTGAGGCGGTCGGGCGCGTCCCCGTGAAGGATCATCCGGTGCGTCCGCCGCAGCACCTGGCCCGGGCGCACTCCCAGCTCCTCGGCCAGGGTGCGGCGGGTGCGCTCGAACACCGACAGCGCCTCGGCCTGCCGGCCGCTGCGGTACAGCGCGTGCATCAGCATCGCGGCGACCGGCTCGTTGAGGGGTTGGGCCGCGGTCAGGGCCGACAGCTCGGCGACGGCCTCGGCGTGCCGGCCCAGCCGCAGTTGCCAGCCGAGCTTTCGCTGCGCCATGGCGTCGCGGCGCTCGGTCAGCCGCAGCCGCTCCAGCTCGGCGAACGGCCCCGGCTGGCCGGCCAGGGGCTCGCCGCGGAACAGGTCCAGCGCCAGGGCGCAGGCGCGGACCGCCTCGGCCAGCTCGCCCGCTCGCTCGGCGGCGCCGGCGGCGGTGAGCAGCTCCTCCATGCGTGTCACGTCCACGGTGGCCGCGGCGGGGAGCAGCCGGTAGCCGCTGCGATCGCTCTCGATCGCCGAGTCCGGGCCGTCCGTCACGCGCAGGATCTTGCGCAGTCGGTAGATGTACACCGGCACCACCTTCGTGCTCGGCGGCGCCTCGCCCCACACCCCGTCGAGGAGTTCCTGCTGACTGACCGTCCGCCCCAGGGACAGCGCCAGCGTCGTCAGCACGGCCTGCTGGCGCAGATGCCCCAGGGCCAGGGGCCGCCCGTCGCGCCATGCCCGCACCGGCCCGAGCAGCGAGATCCGTAACCGCGGTCCGGGCGGGCGATGGGCGGTGGGTGACGGCACCGGGCTCGTCGGCCGCCTGCGGGGGCCGCGGCCGGGGGCGACCAGACCGCAGTCGAAGGCGTGCACGACGGCGGCGGTCCGGTCGGGCAGCCCGAGCTTGCCGAGGATCCGCTGGAGGTGTCCGGCGACGACGTCCCGCGGGACGGCGAGGGAGGCGGCGATCTCGTCGTTGCTCAGTCCGCAGCCGACGGCGTAGAGCACCGCGCGCTCCTGCGGCCTGAGCGTGCTGACGGCCGGCTGACCGGTGGTGGTTGGCATCGTGGCCCCCGAGTACTGGACTGAATCTCTACGGTGGATGCCGTCGATGCTGGTCCTGGCGCTCGGGCACGGACAGGTCGGCAGACCGGCCATCTCCGGCCATCTCCGGCCGGTCATCGCGCCGGGGAGGCCCGACCGGCGGCCGTGACCGGACGGCACGCACCGGTCGGCCGTGACCGGTGGGTGAGGCCGGTCGGTACGGGTGGCCGGTCGGCCGGCCGGTGCGCTCACGCGGCGCCGAACACCACCACCGAGTTGTGGCCGCCGAATCCGAAGTTCTGTTTGACGGCGACGTCGATCGCGGCGGGCCGGCCCGTGAGCGGGGTGTAGTCCAAGTCGCAGTCGGGATCCGGATTGTCCAGGTTCGCCGTGGGCGGCACGTACTTGTCGCGGATGGCGAACAGGACGCCGACGCTCTCCAACACCCCGCACGCGCCGCAGGCGTGGCCGATGACCGACTTGGGCGCCGTGATCGCCACCTGCCGGGCGTGCGGGCCGAGGGCGAGCTTGATGGCGGCCGTCTCGGCCCGGTCGTTGAGCGGTGTCGAGGTTCCGTGCGCGCTGATGAGGTCCACGGCGGCGGTGTCGAGACCGGCGTCGGCGCAGGCCAGCTCGATCGTTCTGGCCGCTGCCGCGCCGTCCGCGCGGGGGACCACGGGGTGGTGGGCGTCGCAGCCGGACGCGGCGCCGAGCACCTCGCCGTACACGGTCGCGCCGCGGCGCAGCGCGGAGCGCTCCGACTCCAGCACGAGCACGGCGGCGCCCTCGGCCGGCACCATGCCGTCACGGTCGCGGTCGAAGGGCCGGGAGGCGATCGCCGCCTGCGCCGCCGGCCGCCGCGAGAGCGCGTCCAGCAGGCAGAACGACGCCAGGCACGGCAGGTCCAGCCAGCTCTCCACGCCGCCGACGAGCACCACCTCGGCGCTGCCCTCGCGCACCGCGCGCAGGCCGGCGCCGATGGCGTCCGTCGAGGACGCGCAGGCGGTCGAGAGCGTCAGCACCGGGCCGGTGATGCGCAGTTCCTGGGCGACCAGCCCGGCGGCCTGGTTGGGCAGCAGCCGCAGCAGGCCGAGCCGGTTCATCCGCGGCCACCCGTCCTGGCGCAGCACGGTCACCAGACGGGCGGCCTCGTCGAGACCGCCGCCGCCGGTGCCGACGTACAGCGCCCCTGGTGCCGTGCGCAGCCCCGCGTCCGCCCGCGCCTTCAGAGCCGCGGCGAACAGCAACTGCTGGAACCGCGAGGTGCGCCGGACCTGCTGGGCGGACATGTGCTCCCGGGGGTCGAACCCGGCCACCACGCCGCCGACCTGACACGGCAGCGGCTGCTCCAGTTCCAGCGCTGAGATCGCCGGGCGGCCGGCGTAGAGCGCGGACCACAGCTCCTCCGGCGTGGCGCCCGCGCACGACTCGACGCCGATGCCGGTCACCAGCACGCGGTTGCGCACCCCGGTGGGCGGCACCGCGCCGGTGGACGTCATCGCGCCTGCGGATGTCACAGCGCCTGCGGACGTCACAGCGCTCCCGACATCGCGTCGACCACGTCGCCGACCGTGCACAGGTCGGCGATCCTGATGCCGGTCTCCGCCAGCTCGACCCCGAATTCCTGCTCCAGCACGACGAGCAGTTCAAGCGCCTCCATGGAATCGAGTCCCAGCAGCGGCTGACCGGGATCGGCGGCGTAGAACAGGGCCGAATCGCGGGTGATGGCGGTCGGGGATTCGCCCAGGTCCGGCCGGATACCGACAATCGCCTTGATGACCACGGGCAACACCTCGGACATGAAGCATTCCTTTCATGAGGAATTCTGGATCACGATGGATTCCAGGGCACGATGGATTTCAGGGCCGGGATCGATTTCAGGGCCGGATGAATGTCAAGGCCGGGATCGATCGCAGGGCCGGATGAATGTCAGGGCCGGATCGCGGAGAAGTACACGCAGCGCCGCGTGATGGTGAACGGGGCGCGCTCGTACTGTTGTTCCAAGGCCTCGCCGAGCAGCTCCGCGGCGGTGCGTCGGTCGACTCCGGGCAGCGCGGCGGTGGCGAACATCGGCGTCGAGCACAAGGCGGTCAGAAAGCGCGCGCCCAGGGTGAACTCCCGTTCGTCGCTCACCACATCGGTGAAGCCGGCCGAGGCGAGGGCGGCCCGGTAGCCCTCGGTGTTCCGGCGCAACCCCGAGGGGCGGCCGGCGGCCGAGCGCGCCAACGGGAGCCCGCGCCGCCGGGCGAGGCGGCGGGCGGTGCCGACCAGCTCGGCGTACATCGGCAGGTCGGCCGCGGTCTCCGCGCCCGAGTAGAAGGCCGAGTTGAACAGCAGGCGTCCGCCGGCGACGAGGACCCGCCCGATCCCGCCGAGCGCCTCGTCGAGGTCCGGGACGAGATGAACGCAGTTGGCCAGCACGACGGTGTCGAAGGTCGCCGGCGGGAACAGGCGGGAGACCGAGGCGGCGTCGCCCACCAGGAAGCGGGCCCGGTCGCCGAGCCGGGCCCGGGCCGCCCCGAGCAGGGCCGGATCGGGATCGACGCCGACCAGGGACATCGCCGGGTCGCGCAGCAGCAGTTGCTCGCTCACGGCTCCGTCCCCGCAGCCCAGGTCCAGGACGCTCGGCCCCGACCCGACCGGGACCAGGTCGAGCAGCGCGCGGTTCAGGTGGGCGTAGGCCGGGTCGCGGCGCAGCGCGGCGTAGTCCGTGGACGGTTCCGTATCGTCCAGGGCTCGGGCATCGTCCACGGCCCGGGCATCGTCCAGGGCTCGGGGAGACCCGGAACGCGTATCCGATCGGCTGTTCATGAATTGCCCCTCCGTCGGCATGGCCGGTGTCAGCACGGCCGACAATTCGGCGCGGCGCTGAACGAAATGACGGAGGCCGACGCTAGCAGCGCGTCCGAAGGGGCGACAAGCGCACCGATTCCCCTGCCGGCCGGCACGATCCACGCGACCAGGAGAAACGGCCCTGTTTCATCTTTGCTTCATCGCGGCCGGATAGCTTCACCGGGCCGTATCGAGACGTCATAAAAGGAGAACAGGTGATGGAGAATCGCGTCGGCCCTCGCATCGCGTCGGGCCGGTGAGGAAGTGGAATTCACGGAACTGAATGACAGCGCGGTTCCGGCAGGCCGGCTGGTGTTCTGGACGCCGACCGCCGCGGCCTCGGCCTGGGCGGACGACCCACGAGAGCCCGCGCTCGTCCATGAGCACCATGTGCGTTCGGCGGCCGCGCACGGACCGGAACGGGTCGATCCGGCCTGGGTGGGGGTGTCGTTCGGCGTCGGCCGCCTCGGCCCGGACCGGCTCGGCCGCGCGTTCTCGGCCTGGCTGCGCGGACACGAGCACCTGCGGAGCAGGCTGCTGCCGACCCGCGAGCGCTGCGAGCGTCACACGCTCCCCGCGAGTGCGGTCGCGCTGCGACGCGAGGAGGTCGGTCTCTTCGCCGACGGCGCCTCGGTCCGACGACAGATCGAGGCGTTCTTCGACCGCGGCCTGCACCCGCTGGGCTGGCCGCAGGTGGTCTTCGCGACGGTCGAGGGCAGCGGCAGGGTGACGGTGTTCGTGGGGGCGGACCACGGCATCGTGGACGGCTACACGCTCGCCATGATCCCGGGGCAGATCCGCGGCCACCTGGCCGGCCGCGCCGAGGAGCTGGCCGGGCCGACCTTCCTGGACTTCGGGGCCGCGGAACCGAACCTGGTCGATCGCCTGCCGACCCGGCCCGAACATGCGGACCACTGGCGGACCCTGCTGCGCGGCGGACGCGGCGGGACCCCCGCCTTCCCGCTACCGCTCGGCTCCGGCGAGACGCCGCACAGCCAGTGCAGCACCGACCACTGGCTGCTCGACGCACCGGCGGCCGAGCGGTTCGCCGCCGCGTCGCGCGCGGGCGGCGGCAGCACCGCCGCAGGACTGCTGGCCTGCCTCGCGCTCGCCGCGGCGAAGGCCACCGGTCGGCGGCAGCTGTCCATGGTGACCCTGGCCAACACCCGGCCCGAGCCGTGGCGGACGGCGCCGGGCTGGTTCGTCGGCCTGCAGCCGGTGCGGATCGCGACGGCCCCCGGGGCGGCCTTCGCGGACACCGTCGCCCTGGCCGCCGCCGAACTGCGCCGGCACCGACCGGGGCCGGGCAGTTCGCTGCCGCACCTCGACCGGCTGCTGCGCCGGCGGATCCGCCCCCGCTTCGTCGTGTCCTACCTCGACGTACGCCGGGTGGCGGGTACCCCGCCCCAGCAGGAGGACCGGATGCTGCGCAGCCGCATCCACCGCCCGGCCGAGGTGTACCTGTGGCTGACCAGGAGCGAGCGCGGCGTGCATCTGACGACCCGCTTCCCTGACACGGCCGTGGCGCGCGCGAACGTCGCACGCTTCGTGCTGGCCACCACGCACACCGCCGCCCGCGTCGCCGACGGCCACCGGTTCGTGGCCGCCCCGGCGCCGGTGGCCGCCCCCGCTTCCGCTTCCGTAGCCGGCCGTACCACCGAGGAGACGATGCTGCCGTGCACATGACCCAGATCATCGACTGGCTCCCCGAGCCGGGTGAGGTGGTCGAGTTCCAGCTGGCTGCCGACCGGTCACCCGTGCCGCACGACGTGCCCGCCTCGTACTTCCAGCGGGCACACCTGCGGTTGGCGGCCGCCAGGCGGGTCGACGGGCAACGTCAGTCCCCCTGGGTGGCCATGGCGTTCGACCTGGCCGGCCGGGCCGATCTCGACGCGCTCACCGACGCGTGGCAGGGTCTGGTGCGCAGGCACGAGGCGTTCCACACCTGGTACGAGCCGGGGACCGAGGACCTGCCCGGGTTCCGGCTGCCACCCGACTCCGTCACGGTGCACCCGGTACGCGTGGGCGACTTCACGAGCGCGGCCGACCTGCGCGACCATCTGCACCGGCGGATCGACCAGCAGACCTCGGTGGGCGGGCCGGCGCTGCTGGCCGGAGTGGTCCGACGGGACACGGCGTCCACGGTGTACGTCGCGATCGACCACGCCTACACCGACGGCCACTCCCTGGCGCTGCTGTTCGACGAGATCCGCACCCGCTACCACGCGGCCCGCGGCGGGGTCCCGATCGACCTCGCACCGGTACCCGGCTACCTGGAGTACAACCGCCGCGAGCGGGAGCGCGCCATGTCGCTGACGGCAGCCGCGCCGGAACTCGCCGCGTGGTCGCGGTTCCTGACCGCGGGGGACGGCGGTTTCCCCGGTTTCCCGGTCGAGCTCGGCAACCACGGCCACACGCTGCTGCCCGGCACCCGGATCCACCACCCGGTGCTCTCCGGCGCCGGGGCCCGCGCGTTCCGCGCCTACTGCGCCCGGCACGGCGGGGGGTTCGCCGCTGGGGCCTTCGCCGCGCTGGCGCTCGCCCAGTGGGAGTTCACCGGCAACGACGTCTACCGCGTGCTCACGGTCGTGTCGACCAGGACCTACCCCCGGCTGCTCCCCGTGCACGGCTGGCTGGTCAACTTCGTGCCGCTGCTCTTCCGACTGCCCGCCGCGCCGACGTTCGCGGGCGCGATCGCCGCCGCCCAACAGGGCTTCCAGCAGGCCCGCGCGGCAGGCGAGGTGCCGTTGCACCGGGCGCTGGAACTGCTCCAGGACGGTCGGTACGCCCCCCTCATCCCCCCGATGGTCTCCTACCTGGACGGACGCGGCGCACCGGGCTCCGCCGACTACCTGCGCGCGGACGCGACCGTCCTGACCGGCCCCGACTCCGCCAGCGGCGTCTCGCTGTGGTTCAACTGGTTCCCCGACCGGGCCGACCTGGTGGTCAACATGCCGGACACCCCGCAGGCCGCGAAGGGCGTCCCGCAGTACCTCGACCGGGTGAAGGAGATCATGCTCACCGCCGCGGCATCGGCATCGGCATCCGCCGGCGCCGGACCGGTCCCCTGAGCCGGGCTGCACGGGGGAGTCCGGTTCCGGCGTCGCCACCGGACCGCTACGGCCGCAGGTTCCGCACGAGGTCGCGCGGCAGGCCGTGGGTGTCGTGGAGGTAGCGGAAGTCCTCCTCGCTCAACGGGCCGCGGAACCGGGGGCGGGCCAGGATCTGCCGGCCGCGCTCCAGCAGCCGGCCGAACCGGCGCTCCTCGTCGAGCAGCACCCGGCGTACCAGCTCCGGGTCCTCCTCCTGCCGGAAGCGGTCCAGGGTGTGCCGGACCAACTCCTGCGGCAGGTCGGTGAGCGTGCGCCCCGGATCGTCGCGCCGCAGCACGGTGAGCACCCGGCGCACCAGCCGGCGCAGCACGTAGCCGCGGCCGGTGTTGGCCGGGCGCACCCCGTCGCCGATCACCACGACGGCCGAGCGCAGGTGGTCGCAGACCAGGCGCAGTGACGGTTCGTCCAGCTGCCACAGGGGCGGCACGATCCGGCGCCACGGGTCGAAGACGTCGCACTCGAACACCGAGCGCCGGCCCTGCAGCAGCGAGGAGAGACGCTCCAGGCCGAGGCCGGTGTCGATGTTGCGCTGGGGGAGCGGCACCAGTGAGCCGTCGTCGAGTCGTCGGTGGCGCATCATCACGTGGTTCCACACCTCAACCCAGCGGTCGTCACCGGTCGGGGTCGACTCCGGCGGGGTGTCGCCGGTCCACAGGAAGATCTCCGAGTCGGGACCGCACGGGCCGGTGGGGCCGTTGGACCACCAGTTGTCCTCGCGGGTGAGCTCCACCGGTACCCCGTGCTCCTGCCACAGCTCCAGGGAGGCGGTGTCCGGACCGCTCTGCTCGTCGCCGGCGAAGACCGTGGCGTGGAGCAGACGTGGGTCGATGCCGAGCCCCTCGGTGAGCAGCCCGTAGCCCCAGCCCAGGCTCTGCGGGCCCTCGTAGTCACCGAGCGACCAGGTGCCGAGCATCTCGAAGACGGTCAGATGGGTGCGGTCACCGACCTCGTCGAGATCGGTGGTGCGCAGGCAGCGCTGCACGTTGACCAGCCGTCGGCCCAGCGGATGGGCGCGTCCTTCGAGGTACGGGGTGAGCGGGTGCATGCCCGAGGTGGTGAAGAGCACCGGATCGCCGGGCGGCGGGAGCAGCGTCGAGCCGGTGATCCGGCGGTGGCCGCGTTCCTCGAAGTACTCGACGAACGTGCGGATGATCTGATCGGTGTTCACAGGTGGCTCCTTCGCATGTGCAGCGGGGAGGCACCGGAAAACGGGTCCGCACGATCGTCGGAACCGGGGCGGGAGCAAAGGCCATGAACGCACCGGCGGACCGTTTCCCGGTCGCCGGTGGGAGGGGGGATGTGACGTCAGGCGGCGGCAACCGGCGAGCTGGTCGCTCGCGCGGTCGCGGTGGTGCTTCGGCCCACGACGTTCATCCCGTTCATACCGCGAGGCTAACGCACCCGGTGCTCGCGGCGCACCCGATTTTGCGGCGGGGTGGCCTGGGCGGCTCAGCCGAGCAGCCACTCCACGGTCAGGGCGCCCTCGCGGACCCGACCCGCCCAGTACGACCAGGCCGCGCAGGACAGCATCTGTTCGGCGAGTTCGGCGAGTTCGGCGTCGTCGGGGCAGCTGGGGCCGAGGAGGCGCTTGGTGAGGCGGTGGGCCGGGGCGAAGGGGGCCTGCGCCTTGGCGAGCCAGTCCTGCACGGCGGGCAGTCCGCCCTCCGCCAGCACCGGGCGCAGCCGCTCCAGCCAGGCCTCGGCCCACCACTGGGCCAGTGCCGCCGGGGCGACCTCGGCGAAGGTGGGGGCGAGCGCCGCTGCCAGGCGGTCGAGCAACTGCTGGGCAACGTCGTCCTCGCCCGCCTCGCCCGCCTCGCCGTCCTCGCCCGCCTCGCCGTCCTCGCCCGCCTCGTCGTCGCGGGTGTCGGCGGGCTGGGCCAGGTGCGGGTACTCGCTCTCGAAATGCTCCCAGCCGACCGAGACCGTGTTGGCCAACTCCCTGATGGTGAGCGCCTGGACGGGGTGCTCGGCGTACCAGGCCTCGCCATCCGTGAAGACGTCGCGCAGCACTTGGTAGCGCAGCGGGGTGGACTCGGCCAGCAGCACCGCGTCGTAGAGATCCTTGCCCTGCGGGTAGGCGTCGTTGACCAGCCACACCAGCTTCCAGGCCAGCGACAGCTCGGGGGAGGCGGCATCGAGCCGGGCACCGGGCCCCTCGGCGGCAGGCAGCAGGACCGGCTGCGGGGGCACCCGCAGCGGCTCGTTGAAGACGAAGTCCAACTGGATCGCCCCGCCCGGCAGCCCGTCGGCCTGCCAGGGCAGGAGCAGTCGGCGCCCGGGCACCCGGTCGTAGGTCCAGATGTCCTCGCTGACCGCATCCGAGGCCGTGAAGCGGACCGGGCCGCGGCTCGCGGCCTCGGCGGCCCGCGCGATGCCCGCCAGCATGGCGGCGGTCCGCGGCTCCTCGATCCGCCATTCCTGTGGGACCACCACGAAGTCCAGGTCGCCGGGCTCGCGGGCCTGCGCCCCGAACCAGGCGCGCAGCAGTACGCTGCCGCGCAGCACCAGGGCCTCGGACCAGGGCGATTCGGCGATCGCGGCGAGCAGCAGGTCCATGGCCCGGCGCCGTGCGGCGTACCAGGCGGCGCCGAGCTCGGGGTCGGTGAACCGCGGGTCCGCGGCGCGGTAGGCGTAGGAGTGCTGCTTCAGCGCCGGGTCGAAGATGCCGGCCTGGGCGGCGCGCGGGTCCTGGACCGGACGAAGAGTCAGCGGGACCCCGGGGGCGGGGTGGCGGCCGTCGCCCGGCTGCGACTGCGGCACACTGCCGTCGGGGAGAAGTTGCCAGCGGTCGCTCACGGGGTCGGGTCCTCCGGTATCGGGCCGTTGTCGTCCATCCAGCCGTCGTCGACGGCGAGGTTGCTGTCGTGCACGACGAACTCGCGCTCCACCGCGATCGGCGGATGGCCGGCCGCGACGAGCGCCTCGGTCAGCGCGGCCAGGCGGTATTCGGCCGTGCGGCGTCCCACGCCGTGGCAGCGCTGGGTGACGAACTGCTGGCTGCGGCCCGTGGGATCGGTGCGGCGGGCGTTCCAGGACACGTGGGCGGTGTGGCCCGCCACCGCCCGGACCAGCGCCGCGCGGTCGCCGGGCGGCAGCAGCACCTTGAGGTGGTGCTCGAAGTAGTATCCCGGGCCGAGGAGTTCGGCCTCGCGGTCACCGTCCGGCACGCCCGGGGCCCACGGGGCCGCCTCGCACTTCACCCTCACCGGGGTGAAGCCGTCCGTACGCAGCGCGGCCGCCAGGGCCTCGGCCCGGTCGAGCTGCTCCTGGAACGTACCTGCCGCGGTCCAGGACAGCATCGGCTGGGAGGGGTACTGCCCACGGGCCAGCACGATGTGGGTGTACTTCAGCCCGTGCGCCTGCGCCCAGCGGGCGAGGGCCGGATGGGAGCCGGGGCCGGTGTCGGTGCGGGCGGTGCTGCCGGCGTCCATCGCGGTCAGGGTCAGGTGGGTCTCGAACTCTCCGACCGTCCCGGCCGCGCCGAAGGCACGGCTGGTCAGGGGTGCTTGCACTGTCACGGTGGTGATTGTTCCAGCCGGCTCGCGCGACCGGCCAACCGGCTTCCGCTGGGCTCGCAGCCGTCTTCGATCACGGGTCGTCAGTCGACGGATGAGATCGTCGTGGGTGCCTCGGTGGCGGACCCGTCGGGCGCCTCACCAGGGCACCGGGCCGGCGTCCTCGAAGAACTGGCCGGTCGGGCCGTTGTCAGGCAGGGTCGCGAGTTTGATGGCGATCGCCGCGCCCTGTTCAGGGGTGCGCACGCCGCGGAAGCCGTTGAGGTCGGTCGCGACGTAGCCGGGGCAGGCGGCGTTGATCAGGATGTCGGTGCCGCGGAACTCCCGGGCGTACTGGAGGGTGACGGCGTTCAGGAAGGTCTTCGACGGCGCGTACGCCACGGCCACCGGACCCGTGGTCTGCTCGGCGCCGGGGCCCGACTGCCGGGTGAGGGAGCCGACGCTGCTGGACATGTTCACGATGCGCGGCGAGGCCGAGAGGCGCAGCAGCGGCAGCATCGCGTTGGTGACGCGGATGACGCCGATCACGTTGGTCTCCACGACTGTCCGGATGGTGGCGGGGTCGACCCGGGTGGGTTCCTGGGGCATGCCGCCGGTGATCGCGGCGTTGTTGACGAGCACGTCGAGGCGTCCGGCCTGATCCTCGATCAGTTGTGCGGCGGCGGCCGCGCTCGCGTCGTCGGTCACGTCCAGCGGTACGCCGAACGCGTCGACGCCGGCCTCGCGCAGCTTCTCCACCGCGGCCTGGCGGCGCCGGTCGTCGCGGGCGCCGACGCCGACGCGCCAGCCGAGGGCGCCCAGGCCCGCCGCGATCTCGTAGCCGATTCCCTTGTTCGCGCCGGTGACCAGCGCAATCGTTCGTTCGCTCATGGGGACCATGCTGCCCTCGGAACCCGGCAGGGGTCCAAGACCGAATGGGTGGGAAACGATACCGTCCGGGTATTGATCCGGAGTACCGTGCCGGTATGGAGACCCGGGAACTGCGGTATTTCGTCGCCGTCGCTGAAGAGCTGCACTTCGGGCGCGCCGCGCAGCGGCTCGGGATCGCGCAGCCGCCGCTGTCCCGGGCGATCCAGCAGCTCGAACGCCGGCTCGGGGCAGCACTGTTGGATCGGACCAGCCGCACGGTCACGCTGACCGAGGCCGGCTCGGTGCTGCTGGCCGAGGGCCGGGCCGCTCTCGACGCGGTCGAGGCCGCCGAGCGCCGGACCCGCCGCGCCGCGCTTTCCGCGACCGGTGGTCCCGGCCTGGTCCTGGTCACGAAGGCCAGCGCGTCCAGCGAACTGCTGGCGAAACTGCTCGCCGCGTACGCCGCCGAACCCGGCGCGGTCCCCGTCGACGTCATCCTGTGCGGCCCGGCCGAGCAGGGGCGGCTCCTGCGCGAGGGCCGGGCCGACGTGGCGCTGCTGCACCGGCCGTTCGACTCGACGACCGGGTTCCACACCGAAGAACTCAGCACCGAGGGACAGGTCGTGGTCCTGCCGGCCGGGCATCCGCTCGCCGCCCGGGACCAGGTGCACATGGCCGACATCACCGGGCTGCCGGGCCTGCCCCTGCCGCGCTGGCCCGACCGCGACGGCAGCTACCCGCCCGGCCCCGGCCCCCAGGTCCGCGACCACGCGCAGCTGTTGCAACTCGTCGCGCTCGGCCGGGCCTGCGCGGTCTCGCCGGAGTCGTGCCGAGCCCAACTCCACGGTGACCTCGTGGCCGTGCCCGTGCTGGACGCGCCGACAGTCACCACCGTGATCGCCTGGCCGCCGCACAGCCGCTCCAGGGCCGTCGCCGACCTCATCCGGACCGCGACACGTCTGTAGAACCGCAGCTGCAACCGCAGCCGCGTGACGATCGTGGTGGCCCGGTGCGACCTCCTGATGACGGATAAGATGATTTGACGCACACGAACGGTAGCCGCTAGCGTCCGCGAGGCTTCTCAGCCAGCTGACTCGGGGGGCTGTTGGCATCCTCCGGGCATGCCATTTCCCTGGAGTCGTTCGTGCAGGTAAGCAGAAAACTGGCGTGGCCCTTGGCCGCGGCGCTGTCGGCAACCATGATGGCCGGCTGGTCGGCGACCACGACGGCGACGGCCGCCGAGACGGTCGGACCGTCCGCGGTGGAGGACTTCAGCTACCCCGGGGCGGCGAAGGTCCTCGCCGACCACCGCATCACGCTGAAGTCGGGCGACGGCCACATCGTGCTCGCCGACTGCGGGTCAGGTACCGGTCTGGTGCAGCTGTACAGCCGGGCCGCGACGCCCAGCGAGGTCTGCTTCCAGATCACCGGACCGACCGGCTACCTGTCGCTGGAGATCCCGCAGGTCTACAACATCAGGGGCGACGCCCACGCGATCAAGGCCACGCTGAACACGGCGGGCACGGTCACCAGCGTCGACGTCAACAAGAACGACTGGACCCCGGTCGGCGAGGGCAGCGCCACCGGTACGACCACCCTGCTGGAGCTGAACGCCACCGACGGGCCGGCCGCGCCGAGCGTCACCAACCCCACCCCGGCGATCGGTGCGGTCACGGTCGGGCAGCCCGGCCGTCCCGGGTCCCGGGGCTGCTCCGGCACCCTGATCGCCGCGCAGTGGGTGCTCTCCGCGGCGAGCTGCTTCAGCGACGACCCCACCAAGCCGGCCGCCCTGGCCGCGGGTGCGCCGAGCCACCCGGCGACGGTCGCCTTCAGCGGCCACCCGGCGTTGACGGTGACTCGGCTGGTCCCTCGGACCGACCGTGACGTGGTCCTCGCCCATCTGTCCGCCCCGATCACCGACATCAGCCCGGCGCAGGTCGGCACCAGCCCGGTGAGCGCCGGCCAGACGCTGAGCAGTGGCGGGTTCGGGCGCACCGCCACCGACTGGGTGCCGGCCATCGCGCATGTCGGCACCTCCACCGTCACGGCTGTGACGGACTCGGCGGTCACGGTGACGCCCACCGCGGGCACGGTGTGCAAGGGCGACACCGGTGGCCCCGCCTTCACCGCCACCGGCGGCGGGATCACGGTCAGCGGCGTGCACAGCCTGTCCGGGCAGGCCGGCTGCCTGGCCGAGCCGTCCTCGAACCCGGCCCAGGTCACCGAGGCCCGCGTCGACGACATCGCGGCCTGGATCACGGCCAACGCCACCGGCCAGATCCTGGGTGACTTCAACGGCGACGGCCGCGCGGACATGAACATGGCCTACTACCGTGCCGACGGTTCGATCGGGTTCTACACGTCGCTCAGTGATGCTTCGGGCAGTCTTGGTGGGTTCAACCTGGGGTACACGGTTCCGGCGGGTAGTTGGGATCGTAACTCGATGAAGCTCGTTGCGGGTGATTTCAATGGTGATGGTCGTACCGATCTTGCGATGATGTATCACCACGCTGATGGTTCGATCACTTTGCACACGGGGTTGGCGGATGCGAAGGGGCTGATCGGGGCTTTCCAGGGTTCGGGTTTCTCGGTGCCTGCGAGCGCGGGTTGGGACTGGAATGCGATCCAGCTGTTCTCCGGTGACTTCAACGGTGACGGTCGGGCGGGCTTGGCGATGGCTTATTACCATGCTGACGGTTCGATCGGGTTCTACACGTCGCTCAGTG
>NZ_JBIBIJ010000008.1:0-191175 GCF_042957465.1 Kitasatospora sp. NPDC008050 | reverse complement strand
TTCGATCGGGTTCTACACGTCGCTCAGTGATGCTTCGGGCAACCTTGGTGGGTTCAACCTGGGTTACACGGTTCCGGCGGGTAGTTGGGACCGTAACTCGATGAAGCTCGTTGCGGGTGATTTCAATGGTGATGGTCGTACCGATCTTGCGATGATGTATCACCACGCCGATGGTTCGATCACCTTGCACACGGGGTTGGCGGATGCCAAGGGGCTGATCGGAGCCTTCCAGGGTTCCAGCTTCTCCGTCCCTGTCAGCGGCGGTTGGGACTGGAACGCGATCCAGCTCCTGCCGTAGGCGACATCTGACGGAAGAACGGCCTGCCGCCGAACTCACTGCGGTGAGGCGGCAGGCCGTTTCCGCGGCAGGCGGCCTGATCGGGAGCCCCGCGGGCGCCCCGCCGGCACGGAGCGCCGAACTGGTGCGCCGGCAAGCTGGTTCCGCGTCGACTGACCGGGGCTGGTGCGGCGTTGCTCCGGCGCTGGTGCTGGCGGTGTGATTATCCGTGTTTCTGGCGAAGTCTTTCTCTCGACCTCGGGTCTGCCTATCTTATTCGTAGGCACATCATCTCGTGTGATGTCAACCGCCCGGGAGGAAACCCATGTTCGCCAAGCGCGCTTGTGCCATTTCCGCCACCGCTGTCCTGCTCGCCGGCCTCGGGGTCACGGCCACGGCCTCGGCGCAGACCGTCAGCCGCTTCGATGACGGCAGTTTCGAGAATCCGAGGGTGGCGGTCGGCAGCTACACCGATCTGGCCGCTGGCCAGACGATCGGGCCGTGGCAGGTCACCACGGGGACCGTCGACCTGATCGGCGAGGGCTTCTGGCAGGCCGCCGAGGGCGACCAGTCCGTCGACCTCAACGGCGTCGGCCCCGGCGCGGTGGCCCAGACCTTCACCACCGTCCCCGGTACGACCTACACCGTCACCTACGCCCTGGCCGGCAACCCCGCGGGGGCCCCGGCCGTCAAGACCGGCAGCGCCCTCATCGACGGGCAGGACTTCCAGGACTTCTCCTTCAACACCACCGGCAAGACGTTCGCGAACATGGGATACGTGAACCGGCAGTTCACCTTCCAGGCCACCAACTCCGCCACCACCATCGCCTTCACCAGCACCACGGCGACCGGCCCGTACGGACCGGTGCTCGACAACGTCCGGATCGAGCGCTGCGCCCCCTGCCCGCCCTGCGGCAACGGCTGACCGGCCGACCATCGGCCCGGCTGACCGCTACCCGGCTGACCGCTACCCGGTGGACCGGTCGCGGCAGTCGGGCCGCCGCTCAGCCCTCCAGATGCCCGGCGAGGAAGCCGAGGACCGGGTTCCACCGCGTGATCCGGACCTGGCTGATCACGCCGGCCCCGCTGTACGGATCGCGCGTCACGATGCGCTCCGCCGTCGCGGGCCGGACCGGCCCCGGGCCGCCCCCGGGCCGTCGGGGTGAGCTGCGGGTAGGACCAGGGGCCTGGTCCGGGGCTGTGGGTGGGTCCCGGTTCCCCTCCGTGTTCTCGTTCTCCGCTCGGACGAGAACACGCGAACCGGGTGATGAGCTGGGGTCAGCCGGATGCACCGGCGGCCCGGTCGGCCCCGGGGTGGTACCGCCCGGGGGGTGGTACCGATGGCGCCGGCCGGACGAGCTGAGGAGCGATTGGTATGACCGAGCAGATGGGGCGACGGCCGCTGTTGATGGCGGCGGCGGCCACGGTGGGGGCGCTGGTGGTTCCCACTCAGGCGTTCGCGGCTGAGAAGGCCCCGGCGAAGCCCGATGCCCAGGACCCGGTTCGTGCGCTGGAGCGGGCCGCACGCCCGTTGCGGTCGACCCAACCGGGGTCGGGCACAGCCGATCTGCGGCCGTTGGGGGCGATGATCGGCGAGGCCAAGGTGGTCGGGCTCGGCGAGGCCACGCACGGCTCGCACGAGCTCTTCACCCTGAAGCACCGGATCTTCCAGTACCTCGTCGAGGCGAAGGGTTTCACCACCTTCGCCCTGGAGATCGGTTGGCCCTCGGGCATGCTGATCGATGACTACATCCAGAGCGGGCAGGGGGACGCGCGCCAGGTCGTGAAGGAGGCGCTGGGCGGATCGCCGTTCTACCGCGAGGAGTTCCTGCAGCTGATCGAGTGGATGCGGGACCACAACCGGCGCAATCCCGGCAGGCGGGTCCACTTCATGGGCGATGACGCCGGTGCGCCCAGCGTGGGAGACGCCTTCTTCGAGCGGGTGACGGGCTACGTCCGCAGGCACCAGCCGCAGCTGTTGTCGCGCCTCGACGAGCTCTACACCGGCCTGCGCCCGCTCGACAACTACCTCACCCACATGGCGAAGCCGCTGGCGGAGCGGCAGCGCCTCGCGGCCAACGCCCAGCAGGCCCTGCAATTGCTGGAAGGCCAACCGGGTTCAGGTGCGACGGAGTTCGCCTGGACGGTGCAGCACGCCCGGTCGATCGCCCAGACCGCCACGTTCCTGGCCTACGACTTCGACGACGACAAGGCGGTGACCGCCGCGGAGCTCTACCGGGACCAGGTGATGGCCG
This sequence comes from Kitasatospora sp. NPDC008050, assembly GCF_042957465.1. NCBI lineage: Bacteria > Bacillati > Actinomycetota > Actinomycetes > Kitasatosporales > Streptomycetaceae > Kitasatospora > Kitasatospora sp. NPDC008050. The sequence continues at coordinate 188,643 of NZ_JBIBIJ010000008.1, read as the reverse complement.
ACAACGTCGTCTGGTGGCAACGCCACACCGGTCACCGGATGCTGCTGTCGGCGCACGACGGGCATGTGGGGTATGTGACCGACGACCCGGTGATGTACCCGAAGGTGCAGGGCGCGTTCCTGCGCGAAGCGCTGGGCGATGGTTACCTCGCCATCGGAACCACCTTCGACCAGGGTTCCTTCCTGTCGACGGGCAAGGCCATCGGCGGCGCCTGGACGAAGTTCACGGTGGATGCGGCCGCTGCCGGTTCCAACGAGTACACCCTCGACCAGGTCTGCCCCAGCGACTACTACCTCGACGCCCGCAGCGCCCCGGCCGCGGCCCGTGCGTGGCTGGACACCGTCCGCCCCACGCGCCACATCGGCACCGAGTATCCCTGTCCACTCGTGAACATCGCGCTGGGTCCGTCCTACGGCGTCCTCATCCACCTCCGCCGGGTCCGGGAGGCCGGCCAGCTGAGCTGACCGGGCCCCGGCCGACTGCGCCCCGGTGCTCAGCCGTGGTAGGCGGCGGTCGCGATCCGGACGAACGAGCGGATCAGCGGATTCGTGTCGCCCTCGTGCCAGGCCGCGACCACGCGGCTCGGCGGCATGTCGGTCAGCGGCACCACGGTGAGGCCCTTCGCCGGCCGGTGGTCCAGGAGCGTCATGCCGACCGTGCCGTTCCAGAGGACGGCTTGCCGGCACTCCTGGACCGCGCGCACCACCGGGCCCTCGCGAGGTTCGCCGCCGTTCCAGTACGACTGCCAGCTCGGGTCGGTGCCCTCCGGGAACCGGAACCAGTGGCGGTCGGCCAGCTCGGCCAGCCTCAGGCTGTCGCGGCGGGCCAGCGGGTCGTCGGCGCGCAGCAGGGCTCCCACCGGGTCGGCGCGCAGCTCGTGGGTGCTCAGGCCGGTCTCGTCGAACGGCCCGCGGGTCAGCGCGACGTCCACGAGTCCGGCGTGCAGCCCGCAGGTGGGGTCGGTCAGGTCGGTCTCGCGGATGCGGACCTCGACGCGCGGGTGCTGTTGGTGGTAGGCGCGGGCCAGCCGGGTGGTGCCGGGGTCGGTGCCGTCGCCGAGGAGGCCGACGGTGAGGGTCGCGGCCCCGGCCGCCGTGGCCATCCGCACCCGCACCCGGTCGGCGTGGTCGAGCAGGGCACGCGCCTCGTCGAGCAGCATCACCCCCACCGCGGTGAGCGTGACGCCGGCGGACGACCGGTCGAACAGCGTGGCGCCGATCTCGGTCTCCAGCTGCTTGATCGCCCGGCTCAGCGGCGGCTGGCTCATGTGCAGCCTGGAGGCGGCCCGGCCGAAGTGGAGTTCCTCGGCGACCGCCACGAAGTAGCGCAGGGTGCGTAGCTCCATGCTGCAACGATACCCGTGCGGTATCGAGTTCACCGAGCAGGTCTTGGACGGTTGCGGTGCCCCGGCGGTGGAATCGAAGCATGACTGACGAACCGAAAGCCAGTGAACCGAAAGCCAGTGAACCGATGACCGACCCCGCCGTATCGGTGGTGCGGCCGGGCGAGGGCGAGACGATCGTCCTGGGCAGCACGCGACTGCGCGTCCTGGAGGACGGCAGCAACACCGGGCACCGCCTCGGGCTCGCCGAGTCGGTCCTCGCGCCGCACACGCCCGGACCGCCGCAGCATCGTCACGCCCAGCACGACGAGGGCTTCTACATCATCTCCGGCACGGTGCGGTTCACGGTCGGAGCGGAACAGCACGACGCGCCGGCGGGCACGTTCGTCCTGGTGCCGCCCGGAGCCCCGCACACCTTCGCCAACACCACCGATCAACCGGCCGTCATGCTCAGCACGTTCACCCCGGACCTGTATGTGCAGTACTTCCGGGACCTGCGGGACATGATCGCCGGCGGCCAGGCCATGACCCCCCAGGCGAGCATCCGGACGATGAGCCGCTACGCCACCGAGCCGGTCACCGAGCCGGTCACCGAGTCATGAACCTCGCCTACTGGACCGTCGCCGCTCTGCTCGCCCTCTTCTACCTCTACGGCGGCGGGTTGAAGGTGGTCCGGAGCCGTGAGCAGCTCCGGCCGATGATGGCCTGGGTGGACAGCATGCCGATGCCGGCCGTGCGGGCCGTCGGGCTGCTCGAACTGCTCGGTGCGATCGGGCTGCTCCTCCCGCCGCTGACCGGCATCGCACCCCGGCTGGCCCTGGCCGCCGCCGTCGGGTTCGTGGTCCTGCAGATCGGTGCGACCTGGGTCCACCTACACCTGGGGGACCGGAAGATCGCCCTCAACCTCACACTCCTGCTCGGCGCGGCCGTGACCGGCTGGCTGGCGACGACCTGGCTGTGACCTCCGGCGCGGCCGGGAGCATCGGCGAACACGACGTCAGGTGACCGTCCGCCGTGGCCGCACGGCGAGCAGGGCATGAGAGATCACCTTCAGGCCACCCCGGAGCGCCGGTTGATCCACCGTTCCTCCTCCCTACGGTCCCGCAGGGAGCGGCGGGCCGGGTCTGGCTGGCCAAACGCCACCTGCCCGCCCCGCTGGTGCCCGTCTACCTCACCTCCTGGGCGCTCGCTGCTGCGGCGCCCGCCCCTGGACGGGCTGAAGGCGTGGTGGTCCGGGTTCTTCGAGGGCGTTCGAACGCCGTGCCCGCCGCGCCGCCCGATGCGGTGGAGCACGGTGTGGCGGATGGCGGAGCTGGGTCGGCCGCCGGTGTTCTGACGACCGGCTCGGCCCCCAACGGTCAGGCCCGGATGGCGTGGAGGGCGTCGATGACGCGCTGCACGTCCGCACCGGTCATGGCCGGGTAGCACGGCAGGGACAGCTGGCGGGCGGCGATCTGCTCGGTGACGGGCAGCCGGCAGTCCAGGTAGCGGTAGGCGGCGAGGCGGTGCGCCGGCTTGAAGTGCACGCTGGTGCCGATCCCGTGCACGTCGAGCAGCGCGTCGGCCACCGTCGCCCTCGGGGCCTAGATCAGCTGTTCGTGGTTCCGTGCGGCGACCGTGCGGACGAGCGCGGCGAACTGCGCGCGGCTGTGGTGCTGGTGGCGTTCCGCGGCCTCCTCCTCTTCGGCCGAGTCGTCCGGGCCCTGGTCCTCGTCGTCCTCGTCCTCCCTGTCGTCCCTGTCCTCGTCGTCCTCCTCCTCATCCTCGTCGTCTTCGTCGATGTCGTCGGGGTCCGTGAACTCGTCGTGGACGAGCCAGCAGCCGTGGATGCCGATGAGGAGGTCTTCGAGGAGGTCGCGGGCGGGCCGGCGCGGGTCCAGCGGGGTGAGGCGGATGCCGCTGAGCACCGCGTCCGGCTCGTCCTCGTCGTCGCTGTACCGGGCGATCATCTCCTCGGCCTCGTCGAGCTGTTCGCGGAAGGCCGCCGGGTCGGGCAGCACGCCGTCGGCGACCTTCATGGCGTGGCGCACCAGCCCGGTGACGGCGTCGTAGGGGGAGAAGCCGGCGTCGAGGAGCTCCAGGACGAGGGTGGGCGTCTCGTGGGGGAGTGCCTCGATGTTGTCCGCCTCCCGGACCACGTCGGACACCTCGTAGCCGGATGCCTCGGCGACGGCCTCGGCGGCGGCGTGCAGCCAGTGGGCGGCTGCCACGGCCGCGGCGGTCGGGTCGATGGCGGAGTAGAGGGCGGCCGGGCCGAACGGGTCCTCCTCCAGCAGGCGGTCGGCGGCGGCGACCTGGACGGGGGAGGCGCCCTCGCGGCTGAGCAGCACGGCCTGCTGGGCGCGGCCGGTGAGGTCGCCCAGCTCGGCGTTCTCGACGGCGGTGAGCTCCGCCGCGGTTTCGGCACGGATCGTTCGCGTCAGCTCCGGGACGTCCAGGGCGAGCAGGGCGCGGCCGACGCGGTGCGCGTTCTCCAGTACGGGGCTGTGGGAGACGGTCATGGTGCCGCCGTGCGGGAGGTTGGGGGCGTCCACGGCCTGGGCGACCTCCTCGAAGGCCCCGCGTTCCTGATCCCGCTGCCAGCCCTCGCTGTCGACGTCGAGCGAGTCGGCGGCGCTGGCCGGGTGGGTGTAGGTGCGCCAGGCCGCCGTGGACAGCTGGGTGAGCGCGGCGGCCAGCCGGGAGAGCGCGGCGAGGTCCGTGTCGGCCGGGACGCCGGCGATCCGCGCGGCCAGCTCGCCCTGCCCGGTGCCCCAGACGGCGATGAGTTCGTGTCGCACAGGGTCGACGCAGTAGCGGGTCATGATGGACCTCCTCGGCTCGACTCCGTCCTATCACCTGCGCTCGACCGACAGGGCGCGACTGCCGGTGCGCGGGTCTCCTCATACGGCGTGCCGGACGCTCCCGCGACGGCCCAGCGCCGCCCCGCGACCGCTCAGCGCCGCCCCGCCCGGTTCAGCGCGTCCTCGGCCTGTGCGGCGAGGGTGCCGACCAGATCGGCTGCGGACGGCAGGTCGTTGACGAGGTCGATGCCCTCGCCGGCCCACAGCGGCTGGGGCGGGATCTCGCCCTGCGCCACGCCGTCCTGGTAGGCCTGCCGGGCCTGTCGGTCGGCGGCGAGTTCGGCTTCCCGGCCCCGCCACCGTTCGAGGAAGGGGTGGCCGAGGGTGCGGGCGGTGTACGTCGAGGGCCAGCGGGAGCCGCGGGCGACATCGAGCACACTGCTGCGCTCGGTGTCCTCTGCGCGCCCCTCGACGATGGCCCTGGCGGTCGAGGGGGCGACCAGGGCCTCGGCGGTGGCCTGGAAGCGGGTGCCGATGAGCGCCCCGGCGGCGCCCAGGGCCAGGGCGGCGGCCACCCCGCGGCCGTCGGCGATGCCGCCGGCCGCCAGCACCGGCACCGGCGCCGCCAGGTCCACCACGACCGGCACGAACGGCAGGGTGGAGCGTCCGTGCCGGGCGCCGTGCCCACCGCTTTCGGTTCCCTGCGCCACGATGACATCGGCGCCCAGGTCCACCGCCCGCCTGGCCTCCTCCAGGCTGGTGACCTGGATGATCAGCCGCGCCCCCGCCCGGCGGACGCGTTCGGCGAACGGGCTCGGGTCCCCGAAGGACAGCATCACCGCCCGGGGGTTGTGCGCCAGCGCACGCTCGACCGCGTCGACATCGATGGCCCAGGTCAGAAAGCCGATGCCCCAGGGCTTTTCGGTGCTCTCGGCCATGATGGGCACCTCGCGGGCCAGCCAGTCCCGGTCTCCGTTGCCGGCGCCCAGCAGCCCGAGCCCGCCGGCGCGGGAGACGGCCGAGGCCAGCGCGCCACCGGCCGACCCGCCCATCGGCGCCAGGGCGATCGGGTACCGCAGGCCGAACAACTCCGTGAACACCGTCGACAACGTCATGACCGCCATCATCCACCTGCTGCCGTCCGGCGGATGGCGGATGGCGGGTGGCTGAACTGGCAGTCGAGGCAACGGCTGTGCGCGAAGGCCCAGCTCCCGCTGCCCGCTTTCACCGGCCGCCGGCGGCGCCGTGCAGCAGGGTGGTGGCGAGGTGGTCGGCGACCGTGTGGTCGAGGGGGCCGTGACCGAGGATGAAGCGGTACCAGAAGAGGCCGTAGATCTGGTCCACGAGCAGCTCCAGGTCGGCGTCCGGGGGGAGTTGGCCGCGCTCGCGGCCGCGGTCGAGGAGCTCGCGCAGGGCGTCGCGGCGGGTGGCGGTGTAGCTGCGCATGAGTTCGGCGAGATGGGGGTCGCGGGCGGCCTCGCGGACCAGCGTGCGCAGGGCGGAGGCCGTGGTGTCCTGCTGGGCGGCGTCGAAGGTGGTGGCGACGAAGGCCCGGAGGTCCTCGCGCAGGACGCCGGTGTCGGGCGCGGCGACGTGCTGGGCGGCGCGGTCGCTGAGGGCGTCCAGCAGGACGGCGCCCTTGGAGGGCCACCACCGGTAGACGGTCTGCTTTCCGACGCCGGCCGTGCGGGCGATGGCGTCGATGGTGACCGGTGTGCCGTCGGACTCGGCCAGCAACTGCAGGGTGGCGTCGAGGATCGCCTGGTGGGCGGCCTCGTTGCGGCGCCGTCCGGTGTGTGGGCGGGTCGGGCTCGGCTGGGGTTCGGCCGCCTGGGGTTCTGCCGCACTCATGGTTCGTCTCCTCGCTCCGGTCTTCTTCGACCCCCGCTTGACAAGACTAGCAGTCTCGACAAACAATGATTGACGAAACGAGCGGTCTCGACAAGATGAAGGAAGCAACACCATGAGCACTTCGGCATCCGTCTTCACCGGTCAGCGCGTCTTCGTGATGGGCGGCAGCTCCGGCATCGGGGAGGCCGCGGCCACCGCCTTCGCCGCCGACGGCGCGGAGGTCGTGATCACCGGCCGGGACCAGGCCCGCCTGGACGAGGCCGTGGCCCGGATCGGCGGCAAGACCACCGGCCACCGGGTGGACGCGGCCGACCCGGCCGCCCTGGCGGCCTTCTTCGCCGCGGCCGGCACCATCGACCACCTGGTCGTCGGGGTCAGCGGCGGAGCCGGGGTGGGGCCGTTCGCGCAGCTCGACCTGGCCGAGCTGGCGGCCGGCTTCGACGGGAAGTTCTGGCCGCAGGTCCGCGTTCTGCAGGCCGCGCTGCCGCACCTGCGGCGCGACGGTTCGGTCACGCTGATCACCGCGGCCTCCGCCCGGGCCGCCTTCCCGGGAACCGCGGGCCTGGCCGCCATCAACGGCGCGCTGGAGGCGATGGTGCCGCCGCTGGCCGTCGAGCTGGCGCCGCTGCGGGTCAACGCGGTCTCGCCCGGCGTGGTCGACACCCCCTGGTGGGACCGCGTCCCGGCCGAGCAGCGTGAGGCGCTCTTCGACGGGCTCGCCACCACCACCCCGGTCGGCCGGGTCGGGCGGCCCGAGGACCTGGCCCAGGCGATCCAGCTGCTGGCGGCCAACACCTTCATCACGGGCGTGGTCCTGGACTGCACGGGCGGCGCCAACCTGCCGACCGGGCGCTGACCCTCGGTCGAGGCCCGCGCACCCGCCGACTCGCTCGGCGGGTGCGCGGGCCGAAGGCGAGAAGGGTGCTCAGCACGCGCCCGTCGTCGGCTCCGCCCGCAGACCGTGTCCAGGGAGTTCTCGCGCGCTCACCTCGCGGACAGGGCGGGTCGGGGATCGCGGTGCCGGATCGCGTGGACGATCCGGGCCGCCCAGTCGGCGGGGCGTTCGTGGCCGAGGAGTTCGGCGAGTGCGGCCATGCGGGCGCGGCGTTCGGCGGGGGTGAGGGCTCGGGCCAGGACGGAGCTGAGGTCCTCGGCTGAGCGCCCGGGTGCCGGAGAGGCTGCGCGGCAGGTAGTCGATGGGCTGCCAACTCGCTTGCCGCCAGTCCGCGTTGACCTGACCTATGCGCTGTTCGAGGTGCCGGCGGGTGGTGTCGTAGGCGGTGATGCCGGGTTCGGGCGGCGGGCAGACGAGGCGGAAGGTGAACCGGCCGCGCAGGTCGGGCCGGTGGGTGAGCAGGAGGTCGATGGCGTCGACCTTCTGGACCGGGGCCTTGGCGTAGTCGAGGCGTTCGACCGAGAGCACCACGCGGGCGGTGGCCGGGCGGGGCTGTGGGGTGCGCCGGGCCGCGAGCCTCTCGATGGCGGGCCGGTCGATCCCGAGCGGATGCACCTCGATGTCCGGCAGGTTGGCCGCGTCGGCCGTGTCGTCCGCGTCGGCCAGGGCGCGCCGGAAGTGGTCGGCGAAGACCTTGGTGTGGAAGCCCGCCCAGTCCAGGCAGGCGAGGGAGGCGCGCAGTTCGGCCGCCACCGGCAGAGTGGCGAAGACTTCCGGGGACGGGAACGGCGTGTGGTGGAAGAGCCCGGTCCGCAGGTCGGGGCGGGTGGTGCGGAGCAGGCCGGGGACGAGCCAGAGGTTGTAGTCGTGGAGCCAGACAGTGGCGCCGGGCGCGGCCTCGGCGCTGATGTGGTCGGCGAAGCGGGCGTTCACCGTGCGGAAGGCGTGCCAGGCGTGCTCGTCGAAGACCGACCGGTCCGGTTCGGACATCAGCACCGGCCACAGCGTCTCCTTGCAGGCGCGGTGGTGATCAGAGTCCTCGACATCCGAGGGACGCTAACACGACCGCGCGACGTCGCGATGTGTCCACCTCACGCAGGGCGCCGAGGCCCTTTCGAGTCGAACTGCCGTGGTAATTCAGGGGTATTCCCAACGGCCGCTTTCGAACGCATTACCAGTCCTTATGGATAAATCATCTCTTCGGTAGTGACTTTGACGAGGACATATGCCCCGCCTCCCACCCGGGGCGCTGAATTTCTGATCGAACATCGCCACATCGGCACTCGGTGGTCGTGACAATCACTCTGGCGAAACCGGTGAGCAGCCGTTCGGCCGCCGCCTTCGCCCGTGCTCTGACGTCCAGTCGGCTCTCCTTCTCACAGGACAGGGACCAGTCATGACCACCGAGACCACGCAGTCCAGCCCACAGAGCCTTGGCTCCTCCGCCGCCAGGAACCTGGCGACCACCACCAAGACCGTGCCGCAGATGCTCGGGATCACCCCGCGCTACCTGCTGCGTGCGCTGCCCTGGGTCGACCTGGAGGCCGGGGTCTACCGGGTCAACCGCCGCCGGGGCTTCATCCTCGGCGACGGCCTGATCAGCACCTACGCCGACGCCACCGGGGCCAGCCGGGTGATCGCCGAGGACCTGCGCGAACTCGCCGTGCTCAGCCAGGTGGACAGTCCGCTGCTCACCGCCCTCGCGGGCGGCTTCACCGAGCGCGAGGTGGCGCCCGGCGAGCTGATCGCCGACGCCGGCGCGCCCGCCGGGCCGTTGCAGGTCATCGCGTTCGGCCGGGCCGAGAAGCGGGCCGTCGGTGAGTACGGCGAGGACGCGCTGCTGGCCGTGCTCGGCGACGGCGACTTCTTCGACGCCACGGCCTGGGTGGCCGGCACCGCGATGCCCTACCGGGTCACCGCGGTCAGCCGCTGTACCGTGCTCTCCCTCGACCGCCGGGTGCTCCTCGAACTCGCCGACCGGGAGCCGGCGTTGCGGGCCCAGCTGGAGGCCTTCGGCAGCGCCGGCGACCAGCAGCCGGCCGACCGCGAGCACCCGATCGACCTCAGCTCCGGCCACTCGGGCGAGCCTTTCCTGCCGGAGACCTTCGTGGACTACGAGGAGAGTCCGCGGGAGTACGAACTCAGCATCGCGCAGACCGTGCTGAAGGTGCACACCCGGGTCTCGGACATCTACAACTCCCAGATCGACCAGGTCCAGGCGCAGGTGCGGCTGACCACCGAGGCGCTGCGCGAGCGCCAGGAGTGGGAGATGCTCAACCACGCCGAGTACGGTCTGCTCAACAACGTGGCGGCGAGCCAGCGGGTGCGCACCCGCACGGGGGCGCCGACGCCGGACGACATGGACGAACTGCTCGCCCGGGTCTGGAAGCAGCCCGCGTTCTTCCTGGCCCATCCGCGGGCGATCGCGGCGTTCGGGCGGGAGTGCACCCGGCGCGGGGTGCCGCCGCAGATCGTGGAGCTGTTCGGCAGCCCGTTCCTGACCTGGCGCGGTGTGCCGCTGCTGCCCTCCGACAAGCTCGACCTCAAGGGCTCGGCCAACTCGGCGCCCGGCACCACGAACATCCTGCTGATGCGGGTCGGCGAGGACCAGCAGGGCGTGGTGGGCCTGCGCCCGGCGAAGATCCCGGACGAGGTCGAGCCGGGCCTGGCGGTGCGTCCGATGGGCGTGGACCGGCAGGCCATCACCTCGTACCTGGTGACCAGCTACTTCTCGGCCGCCGCTCTGGTGGACGACGCCATCGCGGTCCTGCAGAACGTCGAGGTGTCGAACTACCATGACTACTCCTGACGGCTCGGCTCCGGCCGCGCTGCGGACCCCGCTGCCGAACCCGCCGGCGAACCCGCTGCCGGCGGCGCTGGCGCACGCGGCCGGCGGGCCCCGGTACTGGCTGCCCCGGCAGCCGGAACGGCCGACCCCCTCAGCCACCGCTGCCCCACCCACCGCACCTACCGCACCTACCGCACCCACCGCGCCCACGACGCCCCCGGCCGCCCCGCCCGGCGGCTTCGACGTCGAGGCGGCCCGCCGCGACTTCCCCCAACTGCACCGCGAGGTGAACGGCCGTCCGCTGGTCTGGCTGGACAACGGCGCCACCACCCTCAAGCCCCGCCAGGTGGTCGAGGCGGTCGCCGAGCACTACGCGACGGGCACCTCGAACGTCCACCGCGGCGCGCACACCCTCGCCAGAGCGGCCACCCGGATCTACGAGGAGGGCCGCGCGGAGGCCGCCGAGCTGCTCGGCACCCCGGACCCGGACGAGATCGTCTTCGTCCGGGGCACCACCGAGGCGGTCAACCTGGTGGCGCAGAGCTGGGGCCGCGCCAACCTGGGCGTGGGTGACGAGATCCTCGTCTCCGCGGCCGAGCACCACTCCAACCTGGTGCCCTGGCAGCTGGTCGCCAAGGAGCGCCGGGCCAGGATCCGGCCCATCCCGCTGCTGCCCGACGGACAGCTGGACCAGGACGCCTACCGGGACCTGCTCGGCTCGCGCACCAGGATGGTGGCGCTCACCCACGCCTCCAACGTGCTTGGGACGGTCCCGCCGGTGGCCGAGATGACCGCGCTCGCCCACCGCTACGGCGCCAAGGTGCTGGTGGACGGCGCGCAGGCGGTCAGCCACTTCCCGGTGGACGTCACCGCGCTGGACGCCGACTTCTACGCCTTCTCGGGGCACAAGATCTTCGCCCCGACCGGGATCGGCGTGCTCTTCGGCAAGCGCGAGCTGCTGGAGGCCATGCCCCCGTGGCAGGGCGGCGGCAACATGATCGACTCGGTGAGCTTCGAGGAGACCAGCTTCGCCCCGGTGCCGCACCGGCTGGAGGCGGGCACCGGGCACATCGCCGGTGTCGCCGGACTGCGCGCGGCCCTGCGCTACCTCGCCGCACTGGACCGGCCGGCCGCCACCGCGCACGAGGAACAGCTCACCGGCTACGCCATGGGCCTGCTGGCGACCGTGCCCGGGCTGCGCCTGATCGGCAGCGCGCCGGGGAAGATCGGCGTGCTGACCTTCACGCTCGCCGGCCACGACCCGATCACCCTCGCCCGGGCCCTGGACCAGCAGGGCATCGCGGTCCGGGCCGGACACCACTGCGCCCAGCCGGCGCTGGCCGCGTTCGGCCTGGACAGCGCGGTGCGGGCCTCGCTGGCCCTGTACAACACCGTGCAGGACGTCGACGCCCTGGTGGCCGCGCTGCTCGGGATCCAGGCCGGGGAGCAGGCCGGGGAGCCGGCGCAGGCACCGGTGGCCCCCCGGTAGGCCGACGGTGGGCGGGCCCTGCGGCCGGGCCCGCCCACCCACCGCGCGGGCCACCGCGCCGCCGCCGGTTAGCCGAACGGGGACACCACCGCAAGGCCGACCGCTACAACGACGGCGCACGTCCTCCGTGGCTGTCCGGCACCGGTCAGCGGTCGGTGGCGTGGCTACGCTCCCGAAGAACGGACACCTGGAGGGTGATCCGGGGACCGACGGCCGCAGCAGAGAGGGCACCACCGAGTGAGCACGCAGCAGATCACCCCGAAGCAGCGCGGCTACCTGATCGTCAATTCGCACCCCACCGGATGCGTGGCGACGGTCGAGCGGCTGTGGGAGTCCATTCCCCCGGCCGAGCCGGGCGGGCGCGCACCGGTCGCCCTGGTGCTCGGCTCCAGCGCGGGCTACGGCCTGGCCGTCCTGGCGGCGGGGCTGCGCCGGCACGGCATCCGCGCCGTCGGCGTCGCCTTCGAGGCGGCCGGCACCGAACGGCGCACCGCCTCCGCCGGCTGGTACCGCAGCGCGGCCCTCGCCGACCTGGCGGCCGGGTCCGCCGCCGACCTGACCCTGGTCAACGCCGACGCCTACGCCGAGCAGACCAGGGCCGAGGTGCTGAAGCTGCTGGCCGAGCGGTACGGGCGGGTGGACTACCTGATCTACTCGCTGGCCTCCCCGCGGCGCACCGACCCGGAGACCGGTGAGGTCCACCACTCGGTGATCAAGCCGCTCGGGGACGCCTACACCTCGCCGTCGCTGGTGTTCGAGGACGGCGAGGCGAAGGTCGGCAGCGTCGAACTGACCTCGGCCGACGAGGCCGAACGCGCCGCCACCGTGAAGGTGATGGGTGGCGAGGACTGGGCGCTGTGGTGCCGGGCGCTGGCGGAACACGACCTGCTCGCCGAGGACTTCACCACCGTCGCGCTCTCCTACGTCGGCTCCGAGATCACCGCCCCGGTGTACCGGCAGGGCACCATCGGCGCCGCCAAGGAGCACCTGGAGCAGACCGCGCACCGGCTCGACGCGGGCCTGCTGGCCGGCCGCGGTCGGGCCTTCACCGTCGTGGCCGGTGCCGCGGTCACCCAGGCGTCCACCGCGATCCCCTCCATCGCCCTCTACACCTCGCTGCTGCGCACCGTGCTGGGCCGGGACGGCTGGCGCAGCACCGCCGACCAGGCGGTGGACCTGTGGGAGCAGCTGACCGGTGCCCGGCCGCTCAACCTGGACGAGCAGGGCCGGATCCGGCTCGACGGCTGGGAGCTGGACCAGCAGGTGCAGGACCGCGTGCGCGCGCTGTGGGCCGACCCCGCTGCCGCACTGGCCGCCGACCCGGCCGCTCCGGCGTGGTTCCACGACCGGTTCCGCGAGCTGTACGGCTGGGACGTGCCGGGCGTCGACCAGAGGGCCCCGGTGGAGACCGGCGTCCCCTGGCCCAACGGCCCGCAGCGCTGACCGACCTGCCGTCCTCACGGCCCACCGCCGCCCGGGTGGCAGACTGCGCACAGGCGCCGGGGCGGCCGGGGCATCGGTGAGCAGGGGAGGTACCGTGCGGATCTTCATCTCGTCGGACATGGAAGGCACCGCGGGGGTCGTCGACTGGGAGCAGTGCCGGCCCTCGGGGGCCGACTACGGCTACTACCGCGAGCTCCTGCAGGGCGAGGTCAATGCGGCGATCGACGGCGCGATCGCGGGTGGCGCGCGGGAGTTCCTGGTCAACGACTCGCACGGGGCGATGGCCAACCTGCGCCCGGACGCGCTGGCCGGACGGGCCCGCTACCTGTCGGGGCGGCACAAGCCGCTGTACATGATGCAGGGTCTGGACGCCTCGTACGACGCGGTGTTCCTGGTCTCGTACCACGGCTCGATGGCGGGGGAGTCCTCGACGCTGTCGCACACCTACAACCCGCGGGCGATCGCCGAGGTGCGCCTGAACGGCGTGCCGGCGGGGGAGAGCGGCATCAACGCGCTGGTGGCGCTCGGGTACGGGGTCCCCGTGGTGCTGATCACCGGCGACGAGGTGACCGCGCGGGAGATCCGGCCGTTCTGTCCGGGCGCGCGGGCCGCGGTCGTCAAGTCCTCGGTGTCGCGGTTCGCGGCCGAGAGCCTGCACCCCGAGGAGGCGCGGGAGTTGATCCGCACCGCCGCGCGCGAGGCGGTGGCCGGGCTGCCCGGCCCGGCGGCACCGGCGATCACGCTCCCGGCCACCCTCACCATCCGCTTCCGCAACGCCGATCTCGCCGAGCAGGCGACCTGGATCAGCGGCACCGAGCGCCTGGACGAGCTGACCGTCACCCTGACCGACGAGGACCCGCTGCGGCTCTACCGGGCCTTCGTCGCGGTGGTGGTGCTCACCCGGGGGCTGGCCGAGTGACCGGCCCCCGGGTGAGCAGCCGCCCGGTTCAGGCGAGGGGCCGGCGGGGCACGCCGCGCTTCAAGGTGCGGATGACCGGCGCGGTCTCGACCTGGGTGATGGCCGGCAGCGCGGCGATCCGGCTGGTCAGGTACGCGTAGAGCGCACGCCGGTCGGCGCTGATGACGCTCGCGAAGAGGTTGGTGGGGCCGGTGGTCGCGGCCACGAAGGCGACCTCCGGATGTCCGGCCAACTCCCGTCCGGTCGCGTCGAGATGAGCCGGAGCCACCGAGAGCCACAGCAGGCTGCGCGCGACCAGACCGAAGATCCGCCAGTCGTACTCGACGTCGAAGTACAGCACGCCGCACCCGCGCAGCTCGGCCATCCGTCGCCGCGTGGTGCTGGGCGACCAGCCGGTGGCCGCGGCCAGTTCGTCGTATCCGGCACGGCCGTCGGCGGCCAGCACCGCGAGCAGCCGCTGGTCGTCCGCGTCGAGCTGCACCCGGCCCGCCCGGTACCGCACCGGTGCCGGTGTCAGCCGGGCGATCTGGTCGGCCGACAGCGGCCCGTGCTTGGTGATCAGACTCGCCGGTCCGCCGAAGAAGTTGTGCAGCACGCAGTGCGCGGTGATCCCCTCGACCCGCGGCGTGCGGGGCAGCCGCTGCAGGAGCAGCGCCTGGCTCTCCTGCTCGCTGTCGGCCTGGACCATGCACACGATCTCGGTGCCGCCGGAGGTGAGACTGATCCAGGAGGTGTCGGAGCGCCGGGCCAGGGCTTCGGCGACCGTCACCGAGGCGTTGGGCGCGCAGCGCACCCGCAGGAACCAGACCACCTCACCGAGCGCCTGCGGGTCGGTGGTCCCGGCCACCCGCACGGCACCGCGCGAGCGCAGCCGCGCGTAGCGGCGGGCGACGGTCTTGTCCGACACCCCGAGGACGGCCGCGACCGCACTGAACGGCGCCCGGCCGTCGAGCTGGAGGGCGTGGACGAGTTGCCGGTCCAGATCGTCATACGTGTCGGATTCCACCTTCGGCAGCGTAGCCGGTTCGGAATCCGCCGCGATCGGTTCCGGGTGTGGCTCAGGCACGAACCGCGATCGCAGGCTGGTTCCCGAGGGCCCGTCAAGCCGCGGGCCCGACCCCGAGTCAGGGAGTGGACATGGACACCGATGTTCTGGTGGTGGGGGCCGGCCCGACAGGGCTGATGCTGACTCACGAACTGCGGGTCGGCGGGGTGTCGGCCGTGCTCGTCGACCGGCTGCCCGAGCGCAGCGAACTGTCGCGGGCCGGCGGGGTGCACCCGCGCACGATGGAGGTCCTGGACCAGCGAGGCCTGCTGGAGCCGCTGTTGGCCACCGGCGACTACCCGGTGAGCTCCGGTCACTTCGCCGGGCGGCCGCTGGACACCGAGGACCTGGACAGCAGGCTGCCGGGACGGTTCATCCCGCAGACCGTCATCGAGGACTTCCTCACCGACCGGCTGGCCGACCACGGCATCGGGATCCGCCGGGCGCACGAGCTGGTCGGCCTGGCGGCCGACGAGGACGGGGTGACCGCGACCCTTCGCCACGGCACCACCACCGGCACCGTGCGTTCGGCGTTCCTGGTCGCGGCGGACGGCGCGCACAGCACCGTCCGGGCCCTGCTGGGGATCGCCTTCCCCGGCAGGCCGGGCACCGACACCGCGCTCGTCGCCGACGTGCGGCTGCACGACACCCGGCCCTCGCGGCCCGAGCCCGGGCCCGGCGGCCTCGGCCAGTCGCACACGGTCGCCGCGGACGGGACCTGGGCGATGCAGTTCCCGCTCGGCGGCGACCTGCGCCGGCTCGCGCTCGGCGGTCCGGCGCACGCCCTGCCGCGGGAGACCCCGGTGACCGGGGAGGAGATCCGCGCGGGCCTGGACACCGTGTACGGGCCGGGGGTGGAACTGGTCGAACAGCGCTACGCCTACCGGATCACCAACGCGGCCCGCCAGGTGGCGGACTACCGGCACGGCCGGGTGTTCCTGGCCGGCGACGCCGCCCACATCCACCTGCCGATCGGCGGCCAGGGCATGAACACCGGCCTCCAGGACGCGGTCAACCTCGGCTGGAAGCTCGCCGCCACCGTGCACGGCTGGGCGCCGCAGGACCTGCTGGACACCTACCAGAGCGAGCGGCACCCGGTCGCGGCCCGTGTCCTGCGCATCGTCCAGGCGCAGGGCCTGCTCATGGACTGGGCCGGTACCGGCGCCGCGGACCTGGCCGCCACCGGCGAGCTGTTCGACACGCTCCTCCAACTGCCCGACACCAGGCGCTACCTGGCCGCCCGGATGGCCGGGCTCGACATCCACTATCCGATGCCCGGGCAGCCCGGCCATCCGCTGCTGGGCCGGCGCGCGCCCGACCTGCGCCTGACCACGCCGGACGGCCCGGTCCGCCTGCACGCGTTGCTGCGCACGGGGCGGGGCCTGCTCCTCGATCCGAGCGGCGGCACGGACCTCGCACTCGTCTGCCGCCGCTGGAAGGACCGGGTCGACCTGGTCCCGACCGACACGGCCACCGACGCCCTGCTGATCCGCCCGGACGGACACGTCTGCTGGGCCGCGCCCGGGCCCCACCCGTCGGAGCACCTGGAGCGCGCCCTGCGCCGCTGGTTCGGGCGGGGCTGAGGATATTCCCGGCCCGGGCTCCTGATGCGGTGCCGGTGCGGCCGTGGGAGGTTGGTTCATCGGGGGCGGCGGCCGCGTGGAGCGGCCGTCCGGGCCCGGCGGGTCGGTGACCCGCCGCGGCCCAGAACCCGGTTCGGAGGTGTCCGATGGCCGTGTCGATGGGCGTCGAGGAGGAGTTCCACATCGTCGATGTGGAGAGCCGGATGCTGGTGGCACGGGCCCAGGACGTGCTGGACCGCCTGCCACGGCGCGGCTTCGTCACCGAGTTCCTGCAGTCGGTCGTCGAGTCCAACAGCGGCGTGCACGGCTCGCTGGAGGCGCTCTACGCCGATCTGGCCCACTCCCGGCAGACGCTCTCCGCCGCCGCCGGCGGGCTCGGGCTGGCGATCGTGGCGGCCGGTACCGCGCCGCTGGCCCGGGCGGGAGCGGTCGACGCGACCCCGCACCCCCGCTACCTGCACATGGCGGACGAGTACCGCGTGGTGGCCGACGAGCAACTGATCTGCGGCGGGCAGTTCCATGTGGACGTGCCCGACCGCGACACCGCCGTCCGCGCGATGTGCGTGGTCTCGGCCTGGCTGCCCACGCTCCTGGCCCTGTCCGCCAGTTCGCCCTTCTGGCTCGGCGCGGACACCGGGTACGCCAGCTGGCGGACCCTGCTGTGGCAGCGGTGGCCCACCAGCGGTCCGGCCGGCTGTTTCGACTCGGCGGCCGACTACGACGCGGCCGTGACGCGGCTGGTGCGCTCCGGGGTGATCAGTGACGCCGGGATGGTCTACTACGACATCCGGCCCTCCGCGCACCAGCAGACGCTGGAGCTGCGGGTCTGCGACGCCTGCCCCCGGGTGGAGACGGTGGTGATGATCGCCGGGCTGTTCCGTGCGCTGGTGGTCGACGCCTGCGCGGCCGTGCGGGAAGCCCACGGGTGCCGGCCCGCCCCGCCGCAGTGGCTGCGCGCGATGACCTGGCGGGCCGCCCGCTCGGGGCTGGGCGGCGAGCTGGTGGACCCGACCACGGGTCTGGCCGAGCCGGCCCGGGCCGTGGTCCGGACGATGCTGGCGCGGTTGCGGCCGACGCTGGAGGAGTTCGGCGACTGGGAGATCGTCTCCGGGGTGGCGGAGGAGACGCTGGCCCTGGGTGACGCCGCCCACCAGTTACGGTGCGTCGCCGCCGAGGGCGATCTGACGGCGGCCGTCGACTTCCTGGTCGACCGGACCCACGCGTACCCCACCAGCTCAGTGTCACTCCTGAGGGAGGTGGGCCGGCATGTGCGGGCTGAGCGGTGAGATCCGCTTCGACGGCGGGCGCCCCGACCTGGCCGCCGTCGAGCGCATGACCGACCGGCTGGCGGCCCGCGGGCCCGACGGGCGGGGCCTGTGGTCGCAGGGTGCCGTGGCGCTCGGCCATCGGCGTCTGAAGATCATCGACCTGTCCGAGCGCGGGGCCCAGCCGATGACCGACTCCGCGGCCCGGCTCACCGGGGTCTTCAACGGATGCGTCTACAACTACCGTGAGCTGCGCCGGGAGTTGGAGGGGCTGGGGCACCGCTTCTTCTCCACCTCCGACACCGAGGTGCTGCTCAAGGCGTACCGGCAGTGGGGCACGGCGTGCGTCTCGCGCCTCTACGGCATGTTCGCCTTCGCGGTGGCCGAACTGGACACCGGGCGGCTGGTGCTCGCCCGCGACCGGCTCGGGATCAAGCCCCTCTACCTGGCGCAGCGGCCGGGCCGGCTGCGCTTCGCCTCCTCGCTGCCCGCGCTGCTCGCGGGCGGCGGGGTGGACACCTCCCTCGACCCGGCCGCGCTGCACCAGTACCTGAGCCTGCACGGCACGGTCGCCGCGCCGCGCACCGTGCTCGCCGGGGTGCGCAAGCTCCCGCCGGCCACCGTGCGGGTGGTGGAGCCCGACGGCCGCCAGCACGACGAGTGCTACTGGCAGCCGTCCCACTGCCGCCGGCCCGAGCACGCCGGGATGGACGCCGCCGACTGGCGCGATGCGGTGCTCGACGCGCTGCGCACCGCGGTGCGGCGCCGCACGGTGGCGGACGTGCCGCTGGGGGTGCTGCTCTCCGGCGGTCTGGACTCCAGCCTGATCGTGGCGCTGCTGGCCGAGGCGGGCCAGCACGACCAGGCCACCTTCAGCGTGGGGTTCGAGACCGAACGCGGCGAGCAGGGCGACGAGTTCAGGTACTCGGACCTGGTGGCCCGGCAGTTCGCCACCGACCACCACCAGATCATGGTGCCCTCCGACCGGTTGCAGACCGCGGTGGACCGGGCGCTGACGGCCATGAGCGAGCCGATGGTCAGTCACGACGTGGTCGCCTTCCACCTGCTGGCGGAGCAGGTCTCCAAACACGTCAGCGTCGTGCAGAGCGGCCAGGGCGCCGACGAGATCTTCGCCGGGTACCGCTGGCATCCGGCCCTGGCGGCCGTGCCGCGCGAGCAGGAGCCCGAGACCTTCGTCCAGCTGTTCTTCGACCGCTCGCACGCCGATCTGAGCCGGATGCTCCAGCCCGAGCTGCTCGCGGAGCACGACGCCTCGGGCGAGCTGGTCCGCGCGCACATGGCGGTCGAGGGGGCCGAGACCGCGCTGGACGCGGCCGTGCGGCTGGACACCCACGTCCTGATGGTCGACGACCCGGTCAAGCGGGTCGACAACATGACCATGGACTGGGGCCTGGAGGCGCGGGTGCCGTTCCTGGACCACGAGCTGGTCGAGCTTGCCGCGGCCTGCCCGCCGCAGTTCAGGCTCGCCCACGGGGGCAAGGGGGTCCTCAAGGAGGCCGCCCGGGAGCTGCTGCCGGCCGAGATCATCGACCGGCCCAAGGGCTACTTCCCGGTGCCGGCGATCCGGCGCATGGCGCCGCCGGTGCTCGACCGGATCCGCCAGGCCCTGACCGCCCCCGAGGCCCGGGCCCGCGGGGTCTTCCAGGAGGCCTATCTGGAGCGGCTGCTCGCCGCGCCGGACGCCCATCGCACGGCGCGCGGGGCCAATGCGCTCTGGCAGGTGGCCCTGCTGGAGATGTGGCTCCAGTCCCACCGGATCGGCTGAGCGGGAGGCGGAGCATGGCGGACCGGCAGACGGACCCCGCGGGACCGTGGTGGCCACGGCCCTCCCCGGCGCCCCTCGTCGAGGCCCTGCCCGACGCGCGGGGCGCCCGGGAGTCGCACAGCCCGGTGAGCGCGCACGGCTGCTGGTACCCGTCGGCGGACCCCACCGGCGCCCAGGTGGCCTTCATCTGCAACCGGGGCGGGGTCCCCCAGCTGTGGACCGGACCGGCCGACGGCGACGACCCGCACCTGCTGGACACCGGGCTCGACCCGGTCATCGAGGTCTCCTGGTCGCCGGACGGCCGCTGGATCGCCTACACCACCGCTCCCGGTGGCGGCGAACTCACCCGGGTGCTCTGCATCCGGCCGGACGGCAGCGACCGCCGGGTGCTGGCCGGGGCGGCGGCGGGCTCCACCGCCTACCTCGGCCGCTGGAGCCGCGACGGTTCGGCGCTCGCCGTCACCGCCACCGATCCGCCGGCCGGCCTGCTCCTCGTCGAGCGGGGCGTGGCCGGCCCCGCCCCGGCGCACCGCTCGCAGCAGGAGGGGCCGCCGGGGGAGTGGAGTGGCGGCGGGCACCCGGTCCTGCTCGGCGGCGCCCACCGGGGCGAGCTCGGGCCACCGGGGGCGGCGGACGCGGCGGTACTGCGCGCCTCGCGGCCGGCGCCCGGTGCGCCCGACTCGGAGCCGCACCTCACCGGTGGCGGGCTGGCCGTCTTCCTGGCCGATCCGGCCGGCGTACGGCCCGCCGAGCTCATCGCCACCGAACCCGCGGGCGCCACGCTGCGGGTGTGCGACAGCACGGCGGACGGCCGGCTCGTCCTGCTGCTGCGCGGACCGCGCGGTGGGCGCGAGGCCGTGGTGCTGCGGACCGACGGCCGCCGGACGGCCTACTCGGTGCCGGTGGCCGACGGCGATCCGTGGATCGGCCGGTTCTCGCCCGACGGCCGCAGGCTCTACCTGCGCAGCGACGCCGACCGGGAGTTCGCGGCCCTGATCACCGTCGAGCTCGGGCCGGACGGGAGCGGCCTGCGCCGGGTGGTGACCGCCGGGCGCGAGGACGCGGACCTGGAGCTGCTGTCGGTCGCCGCCGACGGTCGCAGCGCGGTGCTGGCGTGGAACATGCGCGGCCGTACCGAGCTGGAGACCATCGCGCTGCCCGCCGCACCCGCCGCACCCGCCGCAGCCGCCGCACCCGCCGCACCCGCCGCACCGGCTCCGCCCGCCCCTTCGGTGTCGGAGGCGGTGTCGGCGTCGGAGGCGGAGCAAGCGGTTCAGGCGTCGGGCGGGCTCGCCCCGCGGGCGGTGGCGCTGCCGCACGAGGTGGTGACCCGGATCAGCCCGGCCGGCCCGCGGGGACTGGTGCTGGCCGTCTCCGGCTCCCGCCGCCGGCCCGGTGTCTGGCACACGCCCGACGGCGTGACGCCGCTGCGGACTCCGTGGTCCTCGCGTGACGAGGACGTCGTCGCACCCGACCAGGCCGCGCCGGTGCGTCCCGAGCACCTGCGCCTGCGCGCCCGCGACGGGCTGGAACTGGGCGGCTGGTACTACCGCGCGCCGGGCCGGGAGCCCGACGGCCGGGCCCCGTGCGTCATCCACCTGCACGGCGGGCCGGAGCAGCAGGAGCGACCGGTGTTCGAGCCGCTCTACCACGAGCTGCTCGGCCACGGCCTGGACCTGTTCGCCCCCGACGTGCGTGGTTCGCTCGGCTCGGGCCGCTCCTTCGTGAACGCCGACCTCGGTACCGGGCGGTTCGCGGCGATCGACGATGTCGCGGACTGCGCGACGCACCTGATCACCCTCGGACTGGCCGATGCCCGGCGGCTGGCCGTGATGGGCCACTCCTACGGCGGCTACCTCACGCTGGCCTCCCTGGTCTGGCACCCGGAGCTGTTCCGCACCGGTGTCTCGGTGTGCGGCATGTCGGACTTCCTGACCTTCTTCGCCGGCACCGAGCCCTGGATCGCCCGCTCGGCCGCCGCCAAGTACGGCCACCCCGAGCGGGACCGTGACCTGCTGCGGGCCCTGTCCCCGATGAGCCGCATCGACGCGCTGCGGGTGCCGGTGCTGACGGTCCACGGCGAGCACGACACCAACGTGCCGCCGGGCGAGTCCGAGCAGCTGGTCCGGGCGGCCCGCCGGCGGGGCATCCCCGCCGAGCTGCTGCTCCTGCCGGGCGAGGGCCACGAGTTCCGGCGCACGCGCAGCCGGGTCCTGTTCCGCCGCACCGCGGCGGACTGGATCGAACGTCACGTCACCGGGTGACGCCGGAGTCGGCACAGGCCACAGGCCACAGGCCACAGGCCATTGGCCATTGGCATGATGATCGTATTCTGGCGTGAAATCGCCCCTGTGTGATCCCAGGGCAGCCGGGGATCGGAGACGGCGCATCAAGGGAAAGCGTCGAGCTTTGTTCGCTGACAAATCATTTAATGATAATTCGGCGGAAGTCGGGAATGCGGACGCTGGGTGCGGCTCTCCCGCGGTCGGACGGCGTTTTCTGGTTAACCTTCAACCATGTCGTTGACATCCGTTCGGGGGGCGGCTGAGACTGGGTCAGGGGGAGCGACTCCGAATTCCCCTGAGCGGCTGCGGAATTCCGCCACAATCCCCCGGACCGCACCCAAAGGAGCGTGCAGTTGTGAGCACCGAAATCCCTTCCGTCGACCTGGAGGAATGGCTGGCCGCGGACACCGGCCGGCGCGCGGACCTGCTGCTCCCGGTGGACGCGGCCCTGCGCGAGACCGGCATGTTCCTGCTGACCGGTCACGGCGTCCCCAGCGCCGGCGGCGAGGACTTCCGCCAGGCGGGGCTGTCGTTCTTCCGGCTGCCGCGGCAGACCAAGCTCGGCTACGAGATCCAGGGACAGTACGACAACGGCTGGCGCGAGGTGCACCGCAACGTCGGCATCCCGGCCGCGATCGCGGACGACACCAGCGCCCCCGACCTGCACGAGTCCTTCTACGCGGGGCCCACCCACCGCACCGGGAACACCGCGTTCGACAACCTCTTCTACCCGGCCAACCGCTGGCCCGCCGAGCTGCCGCAACTGCGCGAGGCAGCCGATGCGTACACCGGCCACATGGTCAGGGTGGCCGGGCAGGTCAACCGGATGTTCGCCGAACTGCTCGGGCAGCCGGCGGACTTCTTCACCTCCCGGGCCCGGCGGGCCACCTGGACGCAGAACGTCAGCTGGTACCCGTCGCTGAACCGGCTGGGGCAGCCGGGCAGTGGGCGGATGCGCAACGCCCCGCACACCGACCTGGGGACCTTCACCCTGCTGAACCGTCAGCCGGGCAAGAGCGGCCTGGAGGTGTGGAACGAGGCCGACGGCTGGTTCGCGCCCGCCTACCCCATGGACTCCGACACCCTGATCGTGATCCTCGGCGACCTCATGGAGCTGTGGACGGACGGCCGTTGGCGCGCCCTGCGGCACCGGGTGCCGGCGCCCGGGGCGGACGCCCCCGACGAGGAGCAGGTCTCCCTGGTGTTCTTCTTCGAGGCCGATCCGGACGCCGTGATCGAGCCGCTCGCCGCCCCCGCCGGCGGTGGCCTGGGCCTTGCGCCGGCCGTCGCGGGCGAGTCGATCCTGGGCAAGCTCGGCGTCCCGCTGACCCCCGCGTGAGGCGCCCGCGCCCACCCGGGCGCATTCCCCGGCCCCGGCCGGCACCCGCCCGAGGAGGCGAGCGACTGTGACCAACCCCGCGTTCTATTCCAAGGTGGCCGCACGGTTCGGCGGCTACCCCGACTGGCCGCCCCGTGACACCCGCTACCCCGACGGGGACCCCGAGGTCTACGTCGACACCATGCTAGCCGCGCTGGGCGGCGGCAGCCTGCTGGACGTCGGCTGCGCCGACGGCCGCAACCTGCTCGCGGTGGCCGACCGGTTCCGGCGGGTGCGGGGCATCGACCTCTCGCCCGAGATGGTGGCCGCCGCCCGCCGCAACCAGCGCGAATCCGGCCTGGACCACGTGGACTTCGAGGTCGGCGACGCCTCGGCCACCGGCCTGCCCGACGGCTCGGTGGACGTGCTCTGCTCCCGGCGTGGACCGCTGTTCCCGGCCGAGTTCCACCGGGTGCTCGCCCCGCAGGGCGCCGTCGTGCACCTCGGCATCGGCGAACAGGACGTCCGGGCGCTCAAGGAGGCCTTCGGCCGCGGCCAGAACTACGGCGGCTGGCACGAGGCCCCGCTGGCCGATCAGGGCCGGGCCCGCCTCACGGCCGCGGGCTTCGACGTGGAGCAGCGCTCGTTCCGGTTCGACGAGTACTTCCACCACCCCGACGACCTGCGCGGGTTCCTCGGCAAGGTCCCGATCTTCGAGGACTTCGACCCGGTCGCCGACCGGCCCGCCTTCGAGAGCTACCTCGCGCGCGCGACCGGCGAGCGCGGCATCCACCTGGCCAGGCACTGGTTCGTGCTCATCGCCCGCAAGAGCGCTGCATGACCGCCCGCGGCAGGCACGACGTGCTCGTCGTCAGCTCCTACAAGCCGCTCCCCGCACGGCTGCTGGCCGACGAACTGCTCGGCCGGGTGCACGTCATCACCGAGCCCGCGTTCGCCGGACTCCACGGACCACGGGCCGAGGTGACCACCGTCGCCGACATCGACGACCTGAGCGCCGTGTGCGACGCCGCCCTGGACATCCTCGCCGAGGGGCCCATCGACGCGGTGCTCACCCCCGCCGAGGCGGGCATCGCCGCCTCGGGGCTGCTGCGCTCGCACTACGGCATCCAGGGCATCGGCTACGAGACCGCCAACGCCTGCTCCAACAAGTACGTGATGAAGCGGACCCTGGCCGCGGCCGGAGTCCCGGTCACCCCCTTCCGGCCGGTCTACCGACTGGACGGCGTACCGGCCGCCGCCGCCGAGCTGGGCTGGCCGGTGGTGGTCAAACCGACCTTCGGCGGCGGCGCGTTCGACGTCGTCGAACTGGCCACCCCGCAGGACTTCCTGGCCTTCGCCGAAGGCCCGCGCGCGCAGCGGCTGCGCGAGCGCCGCACGCCGCTGCTGGTCGAGTCGCTGGTCGAGATGGCCGCCGAGTACCACTGCGACGCCGTGGTGCACGAGGGCGAGGTGCTGTTCGCCGCCGTCTCCCGCTACCACGGGCCGGTGCTGCGCAGCCTCGGCGGCTTCGTCGGCTCCTACCCGCTGCCCGAGGGCCACCCCGACCGGCCCGCGGCCCACGCCCTGCTGCGCCGGGTGCTCACCGCGGTGGGCCTGCGCTCCGGGGTCGCGCACGTGGAGATGTTCCGCACCGCCGACGCGATCCTGGTCGGCGAACTCGCCTGCCGCCCGCCGGGCGGGGGACTGGTCGAAGGGCTCGCCCTGCAGTACGGGGTCGACCTGTGGCAGGCGTTCCTGGAGACCTCGCTGGGGCTGGCGCCGACACTGAGCCCGCACTCGGCCGACCACATCGTGGTCAATTCGATGCTGCCCGCCCGCCCGGGACGCATCACGGCGATCACCCCGGCCGAGAAGCTGGCGGCCCTGCCGGACGTGCTCCAGGTCTCCCTGACCCGGCGGGTCGGCGACCTGATCGACCCCGACCTCTACTCCACCTCGCACACGGGGGTGGTCCTGTTCGCGGTGGAGCGTGAGGAGGAGGTCCCGCTGCGCCTGGCGGAACTCGCTCAGCTCTACGCACTCGACGTGGCACCGGTGCCGGGCCCCGCCGAGCCGGGCGGCGCCGGCCACGGCACCGGGAAGGGGAACGACCAGTGAGCAGCGTCGTCGCCGTCGTCTCCGGCGGGATGGACTCGGTCACCATGGCCCACCAACTGGTCGCCGAGGGGCACCGGGTGCACCTGGTGGCCGTCGACTACGGGCAGCGCCACCGCAGGGAGCTCGACTGCGCCCGCGCCGCCGCCCGGCGGCTGGGCACGACCTACGACGAGGTCGACCTGACCTCGGTGGGCCGGCTGATGCGCGGCTCCTCGCTCACCGACCCCGCCGTCCCCGTCCCGGACGCGGGCCGGGCGCCGGCCGGCGCCAACCCCGACATCGTGCCCAACCGCAACGCGGTCCTGCTGGCGGTGGCCTTCACGGTGGCGGTGGTGGAGCGGGCGCCGGCGGTCGCGTTCGGGGTGATGGCCGACGACGTGGGCCCCTCGGACACCTCGCCCGCCTTCCTCGACGCGTTCCTCGCCATGGAGCGGATCGCGACCCGCGGCCGGAGCACCGCTGACCTGGCGCTGCTCGCACCGCTGAGCACCCTGCACAAGCACGAAGTCGTCGCCCTCGGCGAGGAGTTGAACGTGCCCTGGGAGCAGACCTGGACCTGCTACCGCGGCGAGGAGCTCCACTGCGGCAGCTGCGCGGCCTGCGTGGAGCGGCGCACCGCGTTCGTCGCCGCCGCCGTCAAGGACCCCACCGAGTACCGGCGTTGACCCACGAAGAGAAGGGACCACAGCCATGACGATGCGGATCAGCAAGCAGTTCGCGTTCTCCGCCAGCCACCGACTCGACGGCCTGCCCGACGGGCACCAGTGCGCCCGCCTGCACGGCCACAACTACGTGGTCGAGGTGGAACTCGCCGCCGAGGCCGATCAGTTGACGCCGACCGGATTCGTCCGTGACTACGGCGATCTGGCGCCGTTCAAGAAGTGGATCGACGCGACCGTCGACCACCAGCACCTCAACGACATCATCAAGTCCAACCCGAGCGCCGAGAACCTGGCCAGATGGATCTACGACCAGTGGTCGGCGCAGCTGCCCGAGCTGTCCGCCGTCCGCATCTCCGAGACGCCCAAGACCTGGGCCGAGTTCCGCCCGTGACCGGGCACCGGGACCGGCCCGTGAACCACGAGGAGGTGATGCCAGTGGAACCGCAGATCGTCGTCAACGAGATCTTCGGCCCCACCTAGTCCGTCCAGGGCGAAGGCCGTTCGCTCGGCCGGCACTGCGCGTTCGTGCGCCTGGGCGGCTGCAACCTGACCTGCCGCTGGTGCGACACCCCGTACACCTGGGACTGGCAGGGCAGCAGTGACACCGGCATCGCCTACGACCCCCGCCAGGAGCTGCACCGCCGCTCCGTCGCCTCGGTCGCGGACCAGGTGTCCGCTCTCGGGGTCGGCCTGGTCGTGGTCTCGGGGGGCGAACCACTGGGCCAGCAGGACCGGTTGGTGCCGCTGATCGACCTGCTCACCGGCCGGGGAATGGAGGTGGAGATCGAGACCAACGGCACCCACGCCCCCCACCCGGCACTGGTGGCGGCAGGTGTGCGGTTCAACGTCTCACCCAAACTGGCCCATTCGGGAGTCCGGGCCGGTCGGCGGATCAGGCCGGCGGCACTGCGGGCGCTGGCCCGCACCCCGGGCGCCGCGTTCAAGTTCGTCTGCCGCGACACCGCCGACCTGGACGAGGTCGGCGAACTCGTGGCGCTCTACGGCCTCGACCCGGTGTGGATCATGCCCGAGGGCCAGAGCGCGGAGCGCGTCAACGAACACATCCACCAGCTGGCGGCCGGCGTCATCGGACGTGGCTGGAACCTCACCACCCGGCTGCACACCTTGATCTGGGGACAGGAAAGGGGCGTCTGAATGCGCATCGACGTGAATGACATCGACGTGAATGACGAGGCCGTCGCCGCGGCGATCGAGATCGCGGCCGTGGCGGAGCCGGACCCGGACCCGTTGATCGGCCTCGCGGTCAGGCTGTTGAAGGAGATCGGGGAGGACCCGGACCGGGACGGGCTGCGGGAGACGCCCGAGCGCTTCGCCCGCTGGTGGCGGGAGTTCACCGAGTACGACCCCGGCACGGTCTCCACCCTGTTCGAGACGGCCACCACCGGGCAGTTGGTGGTGGTCTCCGGGATCGAGGTCTGGTCGCTCTGCGAGCACCACCTGTTGCCGTTCAACTGCTCGATCAGCATCGCCTACCGCTCCACCGAACGGCTGCTGGGGCTGTCGAAGTTCGCCCGGATCGCGCACCAGCACGCGCACCGGCTGCAGTTGCAGGAGCGGCTGGTCGCCGACATCGCCGCCGACCTGATCCGGATCACCGGGAGTCAGGACGTCGCCGTGATCGGGCACGGCGAGCACCTGTGCATGACCATGCGGGGCATCAAGACCAGCGCCCGGATGACCTCCACCTCCATCCACGGTGAGTTCGCCCGGCCCGGCCTGGCCCGTGACGAGCTGCTGACCCTCTTCAACGGCTGACCGGGAAACGGCGGGGCCCGCCCGCCCCGCCGCTGCCGGTCGGCGCTCCGAGAAACGGATCCGTGATGTCCCTCGATGAGGCGGTCGGCCCGGCGCGGACCCGGCGCGAGCGACTGGGCCTGCCGCGCGTCCGGGGTACCGGGCCGCTCCTGACGGCGTCGCTGGTGGACAGCCTGGGATCCGGACTCTTCCTGCCGTACACGCTGCTCTACTTCCTCGACACCACCCGGCTTCCGCTGGCCGCCATCGGGGTCGCGCTCTCCGCGGCCGCGGCCCTCGCGCTGCCGTGCTCCGCGCTGTTCGGCCCGCTGGTCGACCGGATCGGCGCCCGCCGCTCGGTGGCGCTGGCCAACCTGGTGCAGGCGGCCGGCTTCCTCGGCTATCTGAGGGCCGGATCCGCCTGGCAGATCACGGCCTTCGGGTTCCTGGCCAACGCCGGGCAGAACCTGTTCTGGACGGCGAACGGTGCCCTGGTCGGCCTGGTCTGCGAACCGGCGGACCGGGCGCGCTGGTTCGGCCTGCTCCGGGTGGTGCGCAACGCGGGCACCGGGGTGGGCGCGCTGCTGGCCGCGGCGCTCGCGACGGGTGCCGGCCCGACCGGCGGCCGGGCGGTGGTGGTGGCCAACGCGGGCAGCTTCCTGCTGGCGGGCGCCGTGCTCGCCCGGTGGCGGCCGCGCGAGCCCGGTGCCGGTGCCGGTGGTCCTGGTGCCGGTGCTGGTCCCGTCACCGCTCCCGCTCCCGCCGCCGCCGCGATCGCCGCGTCGACACCGGAGCGGCGCTCGGCCGGCGGCTACCGGGCGGTGCTCGCCGACCGCCCGTTCGCGGCGCTCAACGCCGCCACCTTGCTGTTCGTCCTCAACCTGCTGGCGGTGCCGCTGGTCCTCATGCTCTACACCACCCGGACCCTGGGCCGGCCCGCCTGGGTGGCCGGGCTGCTGATCGCCGGGAACACCGCACTGGTCGCGGCCCTGCAGACGCCGCTGGCCGAGCTGCTGCGCCGCCGGTACGGCCCGTACCGACTGCGGTTGGCGGCCGCGATGTTCGCCGCCGCCTCGGTCCTGTTGTGGTCGGCGGCCGCGGCCGGCACCGGGTGGGCCGCGGTCGGCCTGGTGGCCGGTCTTCTCGCCTACACCGCGGGCGAGATCGTCTGCTCGCCCGTGCTGCCCGACCTGGTGGCCTCGCTCGCTCCGCCAGGTCTGAGCGGCCGGTACTTCGCCCTCCACCAGACCTGCTGGAGCCTGGCCACCGTGCTGGCACCGAGCCTCTTCACCCGGCTGCTGGACCGGGGGAGCGCCTGGCTCTGGACGGCGCTGCTCGCGGTGGCCTGCCTCGCGTTCCTGCTGGCCACCGGAATCGAACGCCCCCCGCGCGGGCGGGAACGGGCCGCAGCAGGCGCCCTTCGCGGCCCGAACATGCTATGACCCCCGGGGAGTACCAGCAAACCGCACGTCAGGACGCTAAGCTCCCAGCTTGTAAGGATTCCGACACCCAAGCGAAAGAGCGCACAATGGCTGACACCGGAGCGAACGTCTACTTCGACGTGACCGTGAACGACGAGCCTCTTGGCCGGATCGTCTTCAAGCTGTTCGACGAGGTCGTGCCGAAGACCGCGCGGAACTTCCGCGAGCTGGCCACGGGCGAGAACGGCTTCGGCTACGCCGGCTCGGGGTTCCACCGCGTGATCCCCGCCTTCATGCTGCAGGGCGGTGACTTCACCAACCACAACGGCACCGGCGGCAAGAGCATCTACGGTGCGAAGTTCGAGGACGAGAACTTCCAGCTGAAGCACGACCGTCCGTACCTGCTCAGCATGGCCAACGCGGGCAAGAACACCAACGGCTCGCAGTTCTTCATCACGACCATCGTCACCGACTGGCTGGACGGCAAGCACGTCGTCTTCGGCGAGGTCGTGGAGGGCGAGGAGATCGTCAAGAAGATCGAGGCCCTGGGCTCGCAGAGCGGCGCCACCAAGGGCAAGATCACCATCAAGGAGTCGGGCACGCTGTAGTCCCTCCGGTGGCCCGTCGGGGCGGTCCTACGGGGCGTCCCCGACGGGCAGGTGGCGGCTCCCGGCTCACGTGACCGTGGCCGGGAGCCGCCGTTTTCGCGTCAGCGATCCCCCTGCCCGATCAGGCGGGCGGCCAGCTCCTCGGCCAGTCGGGCGGCGGGTCCGCGCCGGCGGCGGGCCAGCGCCAGCCCCAGGTGGCGGCGCGGGCCGGGCTCGGCCAGCGGGAGCGCGACCAGCTCCGGGTGCCGGGT
Source organism: Kitasatospora sp. NPDC008050 (assembly GCF_042957465.1). Classification (NCBI taxonomy): domain Bacteria; kingdom Bacillati; phylum Actinomycetota; class Actinomycetes; order Kitasatosporales; family Streptomycetaceae; genus Kitasatospora; species Kitasatospora sp. NPDC008050. The sequence goes on along the minus strand of NZ_JBIBIJ010000008.1, from coordinate 159,036 downwards.
CAGGCCGATCTCGGGGATCAGCGCGATGCCGATGCCGGCACGTACCAGGGACTGCGCGAAGTCGTAGTCCGTCGCGGTGCAGGCGATCCGCAGCTCGACACCGGCCGAGGCGGAGTGGCGGGCGAGCTGGGCGGCGGACTTGTGGCAGCCCAGGATCCAGCGCTGGTCGGCGAGTTCGGCCAGCTGCAGCGGCGCGGGGCGGGCCCGGTGGCCGGCCGCGGCCGGGTGGTCGCGCGGCAGCACGACGCGCAGCGGGTCCGTGCCCAGCGGCGTCCAGTCCAGGCCGGAACGGTCGCCGGACCGGGCGGGCGGCGGACCCTCGAAGTGGTAGGCGAGGGCCAGCTCGGCCCGCCCCTCGCGGACGGCGGGCAGGCTCTCCTCCGGCTCCGCCTCCAGAATGGTCAGTTCCACCTCCGGATGGTCGGCGACGAACCCGGCCAGGGCCGTGGGCAGCAGCCGGCGGCCCGCGCTGGCGAAGGTGGCGACGGTGAGCGTCGTCTGTACGGCGGTCAGGCGGTCGATGCGCTGCTGCGCGTCGGTCAGCTCGGCGGCGATCGCGTCCGCGGCCTCCACCAGCAGCCGGCCGGCGTCGGTCAGCGTGACGCCGCGGGTGGAGCGTTCGACCGCCGCCGTGCCCAGGCCGCGCTCCAGCGCGGCGATCTGCTGCGAGACCGCCGACGGCGTGCAGCGCAGCGTCAGGGCCGCCTGGTTGAAGCTTCCGTGGCGGGCGACCTCGCGCAGCACGGTCAGCCGCTGGACGTCGATCAATAGTTCTCCTGATGACGAGGGGGTGAAGTGGACACTACTACTGATGACCACCGCCCGACAGACTGGTCACCGAGGACGTCACAGGACGTCAAGGCCGTCACCGGACGGCAGAGGACGTCAAGGTCGTCACAGGACGGGCCGGGAGGGAAACGCGGCATGGACGTGTGCGTGATCGGCGGGAGCCGCTATTTCGGGCGGCGGCTGATCGAGGAACTGCGGGACGCGGGCGCGGCGGTGACGGTCGTCAACCGCGGCTCCTCGCCCCCACCGCGCGGCGTGACCCGGCTGCGGGCCGACCGCGACGACGAGGCGGCGCTGCGTGCCGCACTGGCCGGCCGGAGCTTCGACGCCGTGGTCGACCAGGTCTGCTACACGCCGCAGCAGGCGGCCATCGCCGCCCGGGTCTTCGCCGACCGCACCCGGCGCTATCTGCTGACCTCCACGGTCGAGGTCTACGCCGAGCTGGGCCGGCCGGGCGGGCCGGCCCTCGCCGAGCAGGCCCTCGACCTCTCGGCCTGGCCGGTGGACCTCGAACTGCCCTGGAGCGAGGAGCACTTCCGGGCCGAGAACTACGGCGAGGGCAAGCGCCAGGCGGAGGCGCTGCTCACCCGGGAGGCGCCCTTCGAGGTCGCCACCGTCCGCACCGCGCACGTCCTCGGCGGCGGTGACTTCACCGGGCGGCTCGCCCACTACGTCGAGCGGATCGGCAACGGCCTGCCGGTGGCGGTCCACGCCGCGCCCCAGGGCGCCTCCTTCGTCCACGAGCCGGAGATCGCCCGCTTCCTGGCCTGGGCTGTGGCGGCGGACTTCACCGGTCCGGTCAACGCGGCGTCCCACGGGACGCTGGACGCGACCGAGTTGTGCGCGGCGATCGGCCACGCGGCCGGCCTCGCGCCGGCGCTGGTGGTCGGCGCCGGCGACGACCTCTCGCCGTTCTCCTTCGAGCGCTGCTACGCGATGGACACCGGCCGGGCGGAGCGCCTGGGGTTCCGCTTCTCGTCGGTGGGCGACTGGCTGCCGCTGCTCCTGCAGGAGACCCGGGCCGGCCTTGAGGCCCGTGCGGCCGTCGAGGAGGCCCGGCGATGACGCGGACCCCGACCTCGCCCACCACCGGTCGCGGCCGGCCCGGCGGCGGGTCGTGGACGGTCGACGGCGATCCGCGCCACCTGCGGCGGGCGGCCGAGGGGTCGGCCGCCCGGCTCGGTGGGGCGGCGATCGGCCTCTACCAGCTGCACAAGCCGGACCCCGCCGTGCCGTTCGCCGACTGGGCGCGCGCCGGCCGGCCGGTATCCGCGACTCCGCGGCGGCGGCCGGACTCACCCTGTCGGCGGCGGAGCCGGCCACGCTGCACCTGTGACGCCCGGCTGGGCCAGCCGCTCTGTGCGGGGTGCGGGCAGCGGGGCGTCGTGGTGCGGGCAGCGGGACCTCGGCCGCGCTGCAACGTCACGTCCGGCTGGGCGTGAATTGTCGGACAGGCCCTGGGCCCCGACGGCAGCACGGCATGCCCCCACCTCCTCGACGCGGCCGGGGACCCGATGGACTCGGCCTCGCGGCAGGTGAACGTGGCTGGACCGCTCGGGGCCCTGACGGGCGACCGGCCTCGGACCAGCTCAAATGGCAACTGTCCCTCCAGTTTACCGTGTTGGGGCGCCGGCCGTGCGGTTTCCGGGTTTGCGCCGCGGTGGTCGGGCAGACGCGAGGGCGGCGACCTGGCCGGGATATCACACCAGGGCCGGATCGCGTGAGAGTTGACCCTCGTTCAACCGCAAGGGGTTGCAACGGAGTGACGCACCGTGAAGACTGTGGCGGGTTCGTCGTTGTGAGCGTTCCTGTCCCCGGCTCCGTGCGATCCGTATCGCCTGCCGTGGAGGGGTTCCGCGCAGCGGTTCGATGGAAGATGTTGGGGGGTTTGCTATGTCGGGTTGGTCCGCTGTGCCGGCTGGGGCCGGAGATGACGGCCGACCGCTGAACCGCTCCGTCCTTCGACGGGCGTGTTGACGCGGCCTCGTTCTGCCGTGCTCTGCTCTGTTGTGCTTCGCTGTGCCGGGTCCTGCTCCGCCGTGCTCTGTTCTGCCTCGACAACAGGCTGACGGCACAAAGCCGTTCGTCCCTCCCCGGGACGTTGCCTGAGTCGCACCCGCCTCGCCGGGGCGCCCTCGCGGGCTCCGGCGCGGTGCGGTTCTGCGTGCGGGCGGACAGGTCGGCGGACGAGCGAGTGGGTATCGGCGCCGCCTTCGCGGCCGCCTGCCGGCTCGCCATGCCCTGCCCGGCGCTGCCCCTGCCTGGTCCCGGCTTCCCCCGGAGCCGTGCTCAAGGAGAAAAGTTGACTGGCAATCAGATACGGTACTACTCAGTAGCTTTGGAGGACATACCCGAACGCCGGCGTAAGTTACGCGAGACCGGACCGGTGCGCTACGCGGCGGGCCGGCAGGTCTGGCGGGTCTGGCAGGTCTGGCGGGTCCTGGGCCACGAGAGCGTGGCCACCGTGCTCGCCGATCCGGTCACGTTCTCCTCGGACCTCTCCCCGCTCGCCCCCACCGCGGGGTCCACCTGACGCATCATCAGAGAGTCTTCTTCGTCGCCCTGTTGCCGGTCGAGGTCGTCAGAACCTAGGCCGCAAGGTCCGGCGCATCCGCGCCCCGGTCGGCCCCCGCGCTCACCCGCGGCCGGCCGCCACGTCCGCACATGAGACCCAGTCCACGGGAGCCCCCTTCTCATGCCGTACTCCAGCACCGCCCTGGTCCGCGAGCGCGCGCCGTTCCTCTTACAGCGAGAGCTGCAGGACCGGCTCGACACCCTGGCGCGCAGACACCACGTCCCTGGAGCCCAACTCGTCCTGGACACCGGCTCGGAGGTCCTCGCCCTGCACACCGGTGCGGCCGATGCCACCACCGGCGCCCCACTCACCGCGGACACCGCCGTCCCGCTCGGCTCGCTCACCAAGCCCTACACGGCCGCCCTGGTGATGCTGCTGGCCGACGACGGTGACCTCGACCCGGACGACCCCGCCGCGGACTACCTCCCCGAGCTGCGCAAGCTGCCTGAAGTAACGATCCGCCAGCTGCTGAGCCACACCGGCGGCCTGCCCACCGGGCCCGACTCCGACACCGCGGGGCGGACCACACCGGCCCACTACCTGGCCTCCGTGTGCACCGCCCGGGACGTGCTGTTCCCGCCCGGGACCGACTTCTCCTACTCCAACGCCGGCTATGTCGCGGCCGGCCGGCTGGTGGAGGCGGTGACCGGCATGCCGTGGCACGAGGCCGTGCGCACCCTGCTGCTGGAGCCCCTGGGCACCGTGCCCGCGGTGCTCGGCATCCCGGCCCCCGCCCGCCCGGTCGCCGCCGGCCACGCCGTCAACACCGCCACCGGCCGGGTGCGTGCGGTGCGGCAGAACCTGGCTCCGCTGGAGGCCCCGGCCGGCGCCCTGCTGGCGAGCGCCGTCGACCTCGCCGCGCTCGGCCGCGCGCTGGCCGGCCGCAGCGAGGTCCTGCCGAAGGCCGTCGCCCTGGAGATGCGCCGCCCCCAGCCCGCCGCCCGGCCGGGTGTGCTGGCGGACGGCTGGGGGCTGGGCCCGGCCCTCTTCCGGCAGGACGGCCGGCTGTGGTGCGGCCACGACGGCAACGCCCAGGGCACCTCCTGCCACCTGCGGGTCGAGCCGGACAGTGGCGTGGTGGTCGCCTTCACGGGCAACGCCGGTGCCGCCACCGCGCTCTGGCGCGACCTCGCCGAGGAGCTGGCCCGTGTCGCCGGCGTGCGGGTGCCCGCCGCCATCGCGCCGGTGGCCCTGCGCGGTCCCGTCGCCCTGCTCTCCCTGCCCGAGTGCGCGGGGGACTACGTCAACGGCGGCATCCGGTACCGCGTCGCGCTGGAGCCCGACGGCTCGCCGACGCTCTCGGTCGACGGCGACCTGCCGATCCCGCTGCTCTGCTACCCCGATCTGTCCTGCGATCTGGTCGACCCGGACACCGGTCGCCCCGAGCCCGGCGGACGGTTCCACCGCGACCCCGCCACCGGTGTGATCGACCGGGTCCAGATATCCGGGCGCACGGCCCGCCGCACCGGCCCCGCCTGAGCCGGCCGGCCCGACCACCGGCCCGACCACCGGCCCGCCCGCCAGTTCGCAGCGCCGGGCAGCACCCGGGCGCGCCCGCACACCCACCGGCACCGCCGCCGTGGGTCTGCGGGCTGCCCGCCCGCCCCTCGCCCGCGCCGCCTCCTCCCGACCCAGAAGGACTTCACGCATGGCCGACCAGCCCGACCAGCCCGTAGCCGCGTTGAGCTCGCCGCAGGCCGGTGGCACCGCCGAGCCGCCGGCCGGCGGCGTGGCCCCGCTGCCGGGAGACCGGACGCTCGGTGAGCTGTTCGCCGCCTGGGTCGCCCGCACCCCGCACGCGCCCGCGGTGACCGACGGCCGGCGCACCTGGAGCTACCGGGAACTGGCGGCCCGGGCCGACCGGTTGGCCGCCCACCTGGAGCGGCGCGGTGCCGGACCGGACCGGACGGTGGCGCTGGTGCTGCCGCGCTCGATGGAGCTGATCGCGGCGGAGCTGGCCGTCGCGCGGGCCGGCGCCGCCTTCCTGCCGGTGGACCCGGCCTACCCCGCCGAGCGGCGGGAGCTGATGCTCACCGACGCGGCCCCCGCGGTGACCCTGGACGACCTGACCGAGGTCCGCGGGGTGCTGGAGGCCGACAAGGCGGACGGGTCGGACGGCGCGACCGGGTCGGACGGGTCGGACGGCGCGACCGGGGCGGGCGGCCCGGGCGGCGTCGAACGGGCCGCTGCCCTCCCGCCCTTGGCCGGCACCGACCACGCCGCGTATGTGATCTACACCTCGGGCTCCACCGGCCGGCCCAAGGGCGTGGTGGTCACCCACCGCGGCATCGGCGGGTTCACCGCGGCCGCCATCGAGCGCTACGCGGTGCGGCCCGGGGACCGCGTGCTGCAGTTCTCCTCGCCCAGCTTCGACGCCTCGGTGCTGGAGCTCTTCATCTCCGTGCTGTCCGGCGCCACCCTGGTGATTCCCCCCGACGGCCCCTGGCTGGGCGAGGAACTGGCCGCCGTGCTGGACGAGCACCGGATCAGCCATGCCCTCATCCCGCCGGCGGCGCTGGCCACCCTCCCCGCCCCCGGGCCGGGGGAGGGCATCGTCGCGGGCCACCTGCGCACGCTGATCGTCGGCGCCGAGGCCTGCCCGGCCGCGCTGGTGGACCGCTGGGCGCCCGGCCGACGCATGATCAACTCGTACGGCCCCACCGAGGCCACCATCGTCGCCACCTGGACCGGGCCGCTGTCGGCCGGCACCGGCACACCGTCGATCGGCGGCGCGCTGCCGCACACCCGGGTGTACGTCCTGGACGCCGCGATGATCCCCCAACCAGCCGGCGTGGACGGTGAGTTGTACATCGGCGGGGGCGCGGTGGCGCGCGGCTACCTGGGCCGCCCGGGCCTGACCGCCGCGCGCTTCGTCCCCGACCCCTTCGGCGTCCCCGGCGCCCGGCTCTACCGCACCGGCGACCGGGCCCGCTGGAGTGCGGACGGCGAGCTGGAGTTCCTCGGCCGGCTCGACCGGCAGGTGAAGCTCCGGGGCTTTCGGATCGAGCCCGGGGAGATCGAGACGGCGCTGCGCGCGCAGCGCGAGGTGGCCGAGGCCGTCGTCGTGGTCCGCGAGGACGAACCCGGCCAGCAGCGGCTGGTCGGCTACGTCACTCCGCTCGCGCCGGAGCACACCCCTGATCCCGGGGCCCTGCGGGCCGCCTTGGCCGCCGCCCTGCCCGCCCACCTGGTGCCCGCCGCGATCGTGGTCCTGGAGACCCTGCCGCTCACCGCGCAGCACAAGATCGACCGGCAGGCGCTGCCCGCCCCCGCCCGCCCCACCGCGGCCGGCCACCTCGCGCCGCGCACCGCGCCCGAGCGGGCCCTGGCCGCCATCTGGGCGCAGGCGCTGGGGGTCGACGCCGTCGGGGCGGCTGACGATTTCTTCGAGCTGGGCGGCGACTCGATCCTCGCCGCCAAGGTGCTGGCCCGGGTGCGGGCGGAGCTGGGCGTGCGGCTCACCCTGCGGGACCTCTTCACCGCGCGCACCGTCGCCGCGCTGGCCCCGCTGCTGGACGAACGGCACGCCGCCGCGCCGCCGGAGCCGATCCCGCCCGCCCCGCGCGAGCGTCCGCTGCCGCTGTCCAGCGCCCAGCGGCGGCTGTGGTTCCTCGACGACCTGACCGCCGGCAGCACCGAGTACAACACCGGCGTGGTGCTGCGGCTGCGCGGCACCGTGGATCCCGAGGCCCTGCGCCGCGCACTGGACCGCCTGACGGACCGTCACGACTCGCTGCGCACCACCTTCGCCACCGTCGAGGGGCAGGGCGTGCAGCGGATCGCCCGGGCCGGCTCGCTGCCGCTGCGCACGGCCGACCTCGGCGAGCTGCCCGCGGAGCTGCGCGCGGCGCAGGCCGACCGGCTGCTGACCGAGGAGCTGGGCCGCCCCTACGACCTGTCCACCGGACCGCTGGCCCGGGCGCTGCTGGTGCGCCTGGCCGCCGACGAGCACCTGCTGCTGCTCGGCCAGCACCACATCATCACCGACGGCTGGTCGGTGGGCGTCCTCACCCGCGAACTGGCCGCGCTCTACCGCGCGCAGGTCACCGGCGAGCCGGACGGCCTGCCCGCCCCGGCCCTGCAGTACCCCGACTTCGCGGTGTGGGAGCAGCGGGGGCAGCGGGCCGACGAGGCCGCGGACCTCGACTACTGGAGGCGGTGGCTGGCCGGACTCGAAACCCTGCAGCTGCCCACCGACCGGCCCAGGCCCGAGCTGCGCACCACCGCCGGCGCCGCGCACCACCACCACCTGCCCGCGCAGCTGGTCGACCGGCTGCGGCAGCTCGCCACCGGCCGGGGCGCGACCCTCTTCACCCTGCTGGCCGGCGGCTGCGCGCTGCTGTTCGCGCGCTGGTCCGGCCGGCGGGACGTGGCCTTCGGCACCGTCACCAACGGGCGTGAGCGCCGCGAACTGGAGGAGGTGAGCGGCTTCTTCGCCAACACGGTCGTGCTGCGCGGCGAGGTGGACGAGGCGGCCACCGTCGACCGGTTCGTCGAGACCATGCGCACGACCGTGCTGGACGCCTTCGTCCACGCCGGGGTGCCCTTCGACCGGGTGGTCGAGGAACTGGCCCCGCCCCGGGACCCCAGCCGCACCCCGCTGGTGCAGGTGCTCGTGGTCCAGCAGGCCACCGCCGCCGCCCTGCCGCCCGCCGGCGGCCTGCGGTTCGAGGACCATCCGCTGCCGCGCCCGGCGGCCCGCTTCGACCTGGTGCTGGAGTTCGCCCCGCACGCCGCGGGCGGCTGCACCCTGACGGCCGAGTACAACACCGACCTGTTCGACGCGCCGACCGTGGCCCGGCTGACCCGCCACCTGCACCGCCTGCTGGCGGGCATGGCGGACGGCCCGCAGCGCACGCTGGCCGAACTGCCCATGCTCACCGAGGAGGAGGAGCGCACGCTGCTCGACTCCTGGAACCCGCCCGCCCTCGCCGGCCGGGACCTTGCGGCCGCGCGGCAGGCCGGGCCGGATGCCGGGCTGCCCGCGGAGATCTCCCGCCTGATCAGTGGGGGAGCGGCCAGGGTCTACCTCCTGGACGGCCAGCTGCGCCCGCAACCCCAGGGCGTGGTGGGCGAGTTGTACCTCGGGGGCGATGCGCCGGCGCGCGCGGAGCCGCACCGCCCCGGGCCGAGGGCCACCCGCTTCGTCGCCGACCCGTTCGGCCGGCCGGGAGCGCTCATGTACCGCACCGGGGAGCTGGTGCGCTGGACCCCCGATCGCGGGCTGGAGTACGTCGGCCGGGTCGACCAGCAGGTCAGGGTCCGGGGCCTGGGCATCGACCTCGGCGAGGTGGCGCAGGCGCTGCGCGGCTGCGAGGGCGTGGCCCAGGCGGCTGCCACCGTCCGGGCGGACGACGGCACCCGGCGCCTGATCGGCTATGTCGTCCCCGCTCCGCAGGCCGACCTGGAGCCCGAGGCCGTGCGCCGGGCGCTCGGCCGCACGCTGCCCGACCACCTGGTCCCCGCCACCGTGGTGGTGCTGCCCGCGCTGCCGCTGGACGCCGAGGGCGGGCTCGACCGCAGCCGGCTCCCCGACCCGGGACCGGCCGTGCGCGCCGTGCGCCACGTCGCCCCCCGCACGCCCACCGAACAGGCCTTCGGCGTCATCTGGGCGCAGGTCCTGCACCTCGAACGGGTCGGCGCCGACGACAACTTCTTCGAACTCGGCGGCGACTCGATCCTGAGCATCCAGGTGGTGGCCCGGGCCCGGCAGGCAGGGCTGCAGGTGACCTCCCGGGACCTCTACCGGCACCAGAGTCTCGCCGCCCTCGCCCGGTGCGCGGACGCCGCGGGCAGCCGGCAGCCGGCCGCTCCCGCCGCGCTGCCCGCCACCGGACCGAGCCCGCTGACGCCCATCCAGCGCTGGTGGTTCGACAACGCCGCCGGCCGGGCCGGCCACTTCGCCCAGGCGCTCTCCCTGCGCCTGCCCGAGGAGGTGGACCCGGCGGCCCTGGAGGAGGCGCTCAACGACCTGCTCGCCCACCACGACGCGCTGCGCTCGGCCTTCTCCGCCACCGACGCGGTGTCAGGTGCCGATGCCGGTGCTGCCGACGCCGCCGGTGTGCGCTGGCGGATCGAGGACCGGCTGCCCCGGATCGCCCTGCCGCGCCACAGCGGGCCCGACACCGACACCCCCCACTTCGGCCCCTTCGACCTGGGCCGGGACCCGCTGCTGCGCGCCGTGCTGCACGAGCGGGGTCCGGGCCGCCCGCCGGTCCTGCACCTCGCGGTGCACCACCTGGTGGTGGACGGGGTCTCCTGGCGGGTGCTGCTGGAGGACCTCGACACCGCCTACCAGGCCCGCCGCGAGGGCCGCGACGGCGCGGCGGCGCTGCCCGCGAAGTCCTCGGCGCTGCGGCACTGGGCCGGGCGGCTGGCGGCGTACGTCGCCGAGGGCGGCTTCGAGGACGAGTCGGCGTACTGGGCGCAGGCCGTCCCGGCGGCGAGCGGACCACGGGCGCTCGAACCACTGGCCGCCGACCCGTTGGCCGCCGAGCCTTCGGCCGCTGACCCGTTGGCCGTCGAGCCGGCCGGCGCCGGCACCTATGCCTCGGCCCGCTCGGTGACCGTGCGGCTGAGCCCGGCCGACACCTCGGTCCTGCTGCGCACCCTGCCCGACACCTACCGCACCCAGGTCAACGACGTGCTGCTGAGCGCCCTGGGCCGGGCGCTGTGCGTGGCCGGCGGGCCGGAGCGGGTGGTGGTGGACGTCGAGGGGCACGGCCGGGAGGAGCTCTTCGCCGACCTCGACCTCAGCCGCACCGTCGGCTGGTTCACCACCCGCCACCCCGTCGCCCTGGCCGTGCCCGCCGAGGCCGGCTGGGACGCCGTCCTCAAGCAGGTCAAGGAGCAGCTGCGTGCCGTCCCCCGGCACGGTCTGGGCTTCGAGGCCCAGCGCCGGCTGGGCCGGCCCGGCACCGCACCCCAGGCGGCGCCTGCCCGGATCAGCTTCAACTACCTGGGGCGCCTCGGGTTCGGTGCGGGCTCGAAGGGGCTGGTCCGCGGCACCTTCCGGCCGCTGGAGCTGGACGCCGACCCGCTGACGACGCGTCCGCACCCGTTGGAGGTGGTCGGCCACCTGGACGGCGACGCGCTGGAGTTCACCTGGTTCTACTCCGACCAGGTGCACCGGCGCTCGACGGTCGAGGCGTTGGCCGAGCGGTTCGCCGAGGCGCTGTCCGATCTCGCCGGGTACGCCGCGCGGCCGGGCACCGGCGGGCGCACCCCGTCCGACTTCCCGCTCGCCCGGCTCGACCAGGCCGCCGTGGACCGGATCACCGGGGAGGACCCGGGCGCGGTGGCGGACGTGCTGCCGCTGACACCGACCCAGTCCGGCATGCTCTTCCACGGCCTGGCCCAGGAGGACAGCGGGGTCTACTTCCAGCAGCTGACCTTCGTCCTGGACGGCGTCGCCGACCCGCACGCGCTGGCCGCGGCCTGGCAGTGGGCGAGCGATCGCACCGAGGTGCTGCGCGCCCGCGTCCGCTGGCAGGAGGTGCCCGAGCCGCTGCTGGTGGTGCAGCGCCGGGCGCCGGTGCCGGTGACCCAGCTGGACTGGCGCGAGCTGTCCGAGGACGAGCGCCGCGGCCGGCTGGCCGAGCTGCTGGACCACGACCGGGCGCGCGGCATCGACCTGGCGCAGGCTCCGCTGCAGCGCCTGGTGCTCGCCCGGGTCGGCGAGAGGGCCGTGCAGGTGGTGTGGTCCTTCCACCACCTGGTGCTCGACGGCTGGAGCCTGTTCCAGGTGCTCTCCGACGTCTTCGCCGCCCACGCGGCGCTGCCCGGCTCCGGGGCGCCCGCCGTGCCCGAGCGCCGCCCCTTCGGCGAGTACGTGGCCTGGCTGCGCGAGCGCGACTGGGCGCGGGCCGAGCGGCACTGGCAGGACCGGCTGGCCGCGCTGACCGAGGCCACCGCGCTGCCCTTCGACCGCGAGCCGCGCGACAGCCACCGCGCGGAGTCCACCCGGGCCGTGAAGGTCACGCTGCCCGCGGCCGCCACCCGGGCGCTGGAGAGGTTCGCCAAGGGCTCGGGCCTGACCCTGAACACCCTGGTGCAGGGCGCCTGGGCACTGCTGCTGGGCCGTCAGGCAGGCCGGGACGAGGTGGTGTTCGGCACCACCGTCTCCGGGCGCCCGGCCGAGCTGCCCGGCTCCGAGAGCATGACCGGCCTGTTCATCACCACCCTGCCCACCCGGGTCGCGCTGCCGGCCGACGGCACCCTGCTGGACTGGCTGCGCGCCCTGCAGCGGGAGCAGAGCGAGGACCGGCGCTTCGACTTCGTCCCGCTCACCCGGATCCGGAGCTTCACCGAACTCGCCGAGCGGGTCGCCCTGTTCGACAGCATCGTGGTCTTCGAGAACTACCCGGTGGACGGGGAGCTCGCCGCCGCGCACGGCCTGCGGCTGAGCGGTCTGGACGGCATCGAGACCACCAACTACCCGCTGAGCCTGGTGGCCTACCCGGGGCAGGAACTGGCCCTGCGGCTGTGCTACGACCCGGAGCTGTTCGACGCCGCCACGGTGCGGCGGCTGGCCGGGCACCTGACGGTGCTGCTGGGCGGCATGCCCGAGGGCGGCCACCTCGCGCCCACCCGGCTGCCGTTGCTGACCCCCGAGGCGCGCGCCCGGGTGCTCGGCGCGTGGAACGACACCGCCACCGAGCTGCCCGAGCGCAGCGTGGCCGAGCTCTTCGCCGAGCAGGTGCGCCGCACGCCCGAGGCCCTCGCGCTGGAGGCCGGCCACGAGCGCCTGAGCTACCGCGAACTCGACGCCCGCGCCGAGGCCCTGGCCCGCCGCCTGCTCGCGCTCGGCACCCGGGTGGAAGAGCCGGTCGGGGTGCTGATGAACCGCTCCGTGGGGCTGATCGTCGCCCAGCTGGCCCTGGTCCGCACCGGCGCGGCCTACCTGCCGCTGGACGGCCGGGCGCCGCGCGAGCGGCTGCGCCGGATGCTCACCGAGGCGGGCGCCGAGCTGCTGCTCACCGACGCGGACTGGGCGAGCACGGCCCACGAGCTGTGCCCGGGCGAGGGGGTCCTGCGCCTGGACGGGACGGGCGCCGCCGCCGATGCGCCGGAGCCCACCGGCAGCACGCCGGCCCCGGCGGTCCACCCCGACAACGTGCAGTACCTGATGTTCACCTCCGGCTCGACCGGCGCCCCCAAGGGCGTCGCGGTGCGCCAGCGCGATGTCGCCGCGCTCGCCCTGGACCGGGCCTTCACCGGCCACGACCGGGTGCTGGTGCACTCCCCGCACGCCTTCGACGCGGCCACCTACGAGGTGTGGGTGCCGCTGCTGCGCGGCGGCACGGCCGTGCTGCTGCCGCCGGTGGAGCTGGACGCCGACCTGGTGCGCCGCGCCGTCACCGAGCAGGGCGTGCGCTGCCTGTGGCTGACCGTCGGCCTGCTGCGCCTGCTCGCCCAGGAGGACCCCGGCTGCCTGCGCGGCGCGCGCGAGGTGTGGACCGGCGGCGAGGCCGTGCCGGGCGCGGTGGTGCGCCGCGTGCTGGACGCCTGCCCGGAGCTGACCGTGGTGGACGGCTACGGCCCGACCGAGACCACCACCTTCGCCACCCGCCGGGTCTTCCGCGCCGGTGACGCGCTGCCCGCCGTGCTGCCCATCGGACGCCCGCTGGACAACACCCGGGTGTACGTGCTGGACGACGCGCTGCAGCCGCAACCGCCGGGCATCGCGGGGGCGTTGTACATCGCCGGCGCCGGACTGGCCCGGGGCTACGCGGGGCGGCCCGGCGAGAGCGCCGCCCGCTACCTCGCCGACCCCTTCGGGCCGCCCGGGAGCCGGATGTACCGCACCGGCGACACCGCGCGCTGGAGCGAGGACGGCGAACTGCACTTCGTGGGCCGTGCCGACGACCAGATCAAGATCCGCGGATTCCGCATCGAACCCGCCGAGATCGAGGCGCGGCTGACCAGCCACCCGGACGTCGCCGAGGCCCTGGTCTCGCTCCACCAGGACGCCGGACGCAAGCGCCTGGCCGCCCACCTGGTCCCGGCCACCGGCGCCACGCTGCCGCCCGCCACCGAACTGCGCGCCCATCTGGCGGCCGAACTGCCCGACTACATGCTGCCCGCCGCGTTCGTCGCGGTGCCGGCCCTGCCGCTGACCGCCAACGGCAAGGTGGACCGGCGGCAGCTGCCCGCCCCCGACTGGTCGGCGGCCCAGGACAGCGCCTACCGGGCCCCGCGCACCGGCACCGAGCGGGTGCTGGCCGACCTCTGGGCCGAGCTGCTCGGCGTGGCGAGGGTCGGCGTCGACGACAACTTCTTCATGCTGGGCGGCGATTCGATCCTGAGCATCCAGGTCGTCTCCCGCGCCCGCGCCGCCGGGATCGCGCTGAGCCCGCGCGACCTGTTCCGCCGGCCCACCATCGCCGCGCTGGCCGCGGCCGCCGGCACCGCCGTCACGGTGGCGGGCACCGAACCGGTGCACGGCGAGGTCGGGCTGAACCCCATCCAGCACTGGTTCCTCGACCCGCACCCCGCACACGCCGACTTCTTCAACCAGTCCGTCGTCCTGCAGGTGCCCGCCGAGGTCGACCCGGGCCTGCTGCGCCGCGCCCTGACGGCCCTGTGGGCGCACCACGACGCCCTGCGCTCCCGGTTCACCACCGACGGTGACGGCGACGGCGGCTGGCAGCAGGACTGCGCCCCCGCCGAGGCCCCCGCGCCCGAACTGCTGGAGGTCTGCGAGCTCGGCGGCCTGACCGAGGCCGCGGCCGAGCGGGCCGAGGCCGAACTGACGGAGGCCGCCCACGAGTCGTTCCGCCTCGACACCCGCCCGCTGCTCACCGCCCGGCTCTTCACCGCCGCTGCCACCCGCCCCGCCCGGCTGCTGCTGGCCGTCCACCACCTGGTGGTTGACGGCGTCTCCTGGCGGGTGCTGCTGGAGGACCTGGAGACCGCCTACCGGCAGGCCGCCGAGGGCCGGCCGCTGCGCCTGCCCGCCCGCACCACCTCGGTGCGGGAGTGGACCCGCCGGCTGCGCGCGCACACCGCGAGCGGCGGCTTCGCGGACCAGCGCGCCCACTGGGAGGCGGTCGCCCGGCACTGCGCCGTCCCGCTGCCCCAGGACGGCGAGGGCGCGACCGCTGCGGACGGCAACACCGCAGCCGAGACGCGGGCGGTGACCGTCCGGCTCGACCGCGAGCGCACCGACGCGCTGCTGCGTCAGGTGCCCGGGGTCTACCGCACCCGGATCGACGAGGTGCTGCTCACCGCGCTGGGCCACGCGCTGGCCGGGTGGACCGGGCGGCGGACGGTCGCGGTCGGCCTGGAGGGGCACGGCCGCGCGGACCACCTGTTCGAGGACGTCGACCTCTCCCGCACCGTCGGCTGGTTCACCGCGCTCTTCCCCGTCGCCCTGCAGGTCCCCCAGGGGGACTGGGGCACCGCGCTGAAGTCGGTCAAGGAGCAGCTGCGGGCCGTGCCGGACCGGGGCCTGGGCTACGGCGCGCTGCGCTACCTCGGCCGTGAGGAGCGCCTGACCGGTGCGAAGACCCCCGGCATCAGCTTCAACTACCTGGGCCGCTTCGACTGGTCCACCGAGGTCGCCGAGGCGGCCGGGGACGGCCGGGACGGCGCCGCCCTGGTCCGCGCCGTCCCCGGCGGCCTCGGCGGCGCGGAGGCGCCCGGCACCCCGCGCCCGCACCTGCTGGACGTGGTGGCCCGGGTCGAGGACGACCGCCTGGAGGTCAGCTGGTACTACAGCAGCGCCCGGCACCGCGAGGCGACCGTCGCCTCGCTCGCCGAGGCCATGCTGAGCGCGCTGGAGGGCATCGTCGCGCACTGCGCCGACCCGGACGCCGGTGGCCGCACCCCCTGCGACTACCCGCTCGCCCGGCTGGACCAGGCAGCGGTGGACCGGCTGGTCGGGGACGGCCGCGCGGTGGCGGACCTCTACCCGCTGACGCCGATGCAGGCCGGCATGCTCTTCCACAGCCTGCTGGACCCGCAGGGGCGCAGCTACGTCAACCAGGTGCAGCTGGTGCTCTCCGGCGTCACCGACCCGCTCGCGCTGGCCGAGGCCTGGCAGCGCACCGCGGACGCCAACCCGATCCTGCGCACCCGGCTGGCCTGGCAGGAGAGCGCCGAGCCGGTCCAGATCGTGCAGCAGCGGGCCGCCCTCGCGGTGACCCAGCACGACTGGAGCGCGCAGCCGGCCGGACACGTCGAACGCGAGACGGCCCGGCTGCTCGCCGAGGACCGGCAGGCCGGCATCGACCTGGGCAGGGCGCCGCTGATGCGCCTGGCCCTGATCCGGCTCTCCCCGACCCGGGTGCGGCTGGTGTGGACCTTCCACCACGTGCTGCTGGACGGGTGGAGCGCGGCCCAGGTCTTCGACGAGGTGTGCGAGCGGTACGCCGCCCTCACCACCGGACGCCGCCCGCAGCTGCCCGAGCGCGCCCCCTTCGGCGACTACCTGCGCTGGCTGGCCGGCCAGGACACCGCCGCGGCCGAGCGGTACTGGCGCGAGAGCCTCGCCGGCTTCCTCGCCCCGACCGAACTGCCCCGCGACCGGCGGCCCACCGAGGCGCACCGCGCCTCGTCCTCGTCCTCGGTGCGGGTGACCCTGGAGCGCGGGCTGTCGGCGCGGCTGCGCGAGGTGGCCCAGCAGGCGGGACTGACCGTCAACACCGTGCTGCAGGGCGCCTGGGCGCTGCTGCTCTCCCGCTACGGCGGCGGCGAGGACGTGGTGTTCGGCACCATCGTCTCCGGCCGGCCCGCCGAACTCGCGGGCGTGACCTCGATGGTGGGCCTGTTCATCAACACCCAGCCCACCCGGGTGCGGATCGCGGCACAGCGCCCGCTGCTCGGCTGGCTGCGCGAGCTACAGAGCGCCCAGTCCGAGGCCCGGCGGCACGACTTCGTCTCGCTCGCCCAGCTCCAATCCTGGAGCGAAGTACCGGGCGGGATGAGCCTGTTCGACAGCATCGTGGTCTTCGAGAACTACCCGTTCGACGAGAACGCGGTGGCCAGGCACGGCCTGGCCGTCGAGTCGGAGCGCGACGTGGAGCCGACCAGCTACCCGCTCAGCGTGGTGGTGGCCCCCGGCGAGGCCCTGGCGGTCAACCTCGACTACGACCCGACCGCCTTCGACGCCGCGACCATCGAGGGCATCGGGGCGAGCCTGCGCACCCTGCTGGCGGCGATGGCGGACGGCCTGGACCGCCCGCTCGCCGAACTGCCGCTGCTGGAGCCCGAGCGCGGCCGCGAACTCGTCCGGCGCTTCGGCGGGACGGTGACCGGGGCGCCGCGCGGCACCCTGCCCGAGGCCTTCGCCCGCCAGGCCGCGCGCACCCCCGAGGCGGTGGCCGTGCGCTGCGGCGCCGAGCAGCTGACCTACCGGGAGCTGGCGGAGCGCGCCAACCGGCTGGCCCGGCTGCTGATCGCCGCCGGCGCCGGCCCCGAGCGCTTCGTCGCCCTCGCGCTGCCGCGCACCGCCGACCTGGTCGTGGCGCTGCTCGCGGTGCTGACGAGCGGCGCCGCCTACCTGCCGGTGGACCCCGGCTACCCGGCCGAGCGCATCGCGTTCCTCTTCGAGGACGTGCGGCCCGACGCCGTCATCACCAGCGCCGACAGCGCCGACCGGCTGCCGCAGGGCACGTTCACCAGGATCGTGCTGGACGAACCCGGCTGCGCGGCCGCGCTGGCCGCCGCCTCCGGTGCCCCTCTCGGCGACGAGGAGCGGCGGGCAGCCCTGCTGCCGGACCACCCCGCCTACGTGATCCACACCTCCGGCTCCACCGGCCGCCCCAAGGGCGTCGTGGTCGCCCACGCCTCGGTGCTGGCCCTGACCGACTGGGCCGCCGCCGAGTTCGCCGACCGCGGACTGGCCCACCTGGTGGCCGCCACCTCGCTCAACTTCGACGTCTCGGTGTTCGAGATCTTCTCGCCGCTGCTCTCCGGCGGCTGCGTGGAACTCGTCCGCGACCTGCTGGCCCTGGCCGAGCGCGCCGAGCCGTGGCGGGCCGGCCTGCTCAGCGCGGTGCCCTCGGCGCTGGGCCGGCTGCTGGCCGAGGACGCGCTGCGGCTGACCGCCGACACGGTGGTGCTGGCGGGCGAGGGCCTGCCGGCCCGCACCGTACGCCAGGTGCGCGCGGCGATACCCGGCTGCCGGGTGCTGAACATCTACGGCCCCACCGAGGCCACCGTCTACGCCACCGCCTTCACCTGCGACCCCGCCGACCCCGACCGCGACCCGCCGATCGGCCGGCCGGTCGGCGGCGCCCGGGCCTACGTGCTGGACGAGCGGCTGCGCCCGGTGCCCGTCGGCGTGCCGGGGGAGCTGTTCCTGGCCGGCACGGGCGTGGCGCGCGGCTATCTGCGCCGCCCGGGCCTGACCGCCCAGCGGTTCGTCCCCGACCCCTTCGGGCCGCCGGGGGAGCGCATGTACCGCACCGGCGACCTGGTGCGCTGGAGTGCCGAGGGCGACCTGGTCTACGTCGGCCGCGGTGACGACCAGGTCAAGGTGCGCGGCTTCCGGATCGAACTCGGCGAGGTCGAGGCCGCGCTGGCCCGCCACCCCCGGGTGTCGGCCGTTGCCGCCCGGGTGGTGGAGCACGACGGCCACCGCCGGCTGGTCGGCTACGCGGTCGCCCGCGACGGCGAGCTGCCCGACGCGGCCGCCTGGCGCGAGTTCCTCGGCCGGAGCCTGCCCGACCACCTGGTGCCCGCCCTGGTGGTGCCGCTCACGCGGCTGCCGCTGGGCGCCACCGGCAAGCTCGACCGGCGCGCCCTGCCCGAGCCGGTCTGGGCCGCCCCGGCCCGCGGCAGTCGGCGGCCGCCGCGCACCGAGGCCGAACAGACCCTCGCCGCGATCTGGTCCGAGGTGCTGGGCGTGCCCGAAGTGAGCGCGGACGACAACTACTTCGCGCTCGGCGGCGACTCGATCCTGGGCATCCAGATCGTCTCGGCCGCCCGCCGCGCCGGCCTCTCGCTCACCCCACGGCACCTGTTCGCCCACCAGACACTGGCCGAACTCGCGCTGGCCGCCGAGCACTCGCCGGTCGCGGCCGTCACCGCCGAGCAGGGCGCGGTGGTGGGCGAGGTCCCGCTCGGCCCCGTCCAGCACTGGCTCTTCGACACCCTCGGCGGCGATGCCGCCCGCCTCACCCAGGCCGTCTCCTTCCAGCTCGCCACCGACCCGGACGAGACGCTGCTGCGCTCCGCCCTGGCCGTCGTACTGGAACACCACGACGCGCTGCGCCTGCGGTACGAGAGGGCCGGCCAGGGAGCCTGGCGCCAGTACGGCACCGCGCCCGGCGCCGCCCCCGAGCTGCGGGTGCACGACCTGACCGGCGAGCAGGCGGGGCAGGCCGCAGCCCGGCTGGAGGCGCTGACCCAGGCGCTGTCCGAGGGCTTCGACCTGACGGCCGGTCCGCTGCTGCGCGCCGCGCTGTGCCGCCTGGGCGAAGGCCGGCCCCCGGTCCTGCTGCTGGCGGCCCACCACCTGGTGGTGGACGCGGTCTCCTGGCGGCTGATCCTCACCGACCTGGAGAGCGCCTACCAGGCGCTGAGCGCGGGCGGGCGGCCCGACCTCGGGCCCAAGAGCACCTCCTTCCGCGCCTGGGTCCAGCAGCTGGCCGCGCACACCGCGGCCGGCGGCTTCGACGACGAACTCGCCCACTGGCAGGCCACCGGGCGCGACACGCAGTCCGAGCTGCCCAGGGACCTGCCCGGCGCCAACACGGGAGCCACCGAGCGGACGGTGACCGCCGGCCTGGACGCCGAGGAGACCCGCCGGCTGCTCCAGGAGGTCCCGCAGGCCTACCGCACCCGGGTCAACGACGTGCTGCTGTGCGCGCTCGGCCGGGTGCTGGCCCGCTGGACCGGGCAGGAGAGGGTGGCGGTGGCGCTGGAGGGCCACGGCCGCGAGGAGCTGTTCGAGGACGTGGACCTCGCCCGCACCGTCGGCTGGTTCACCACGATGTACCCCGTCGCGCTGGACGTGCCCCGCCGGGCCGACCTCGGCAGCGCGCTGAAGACGGTCAAGGAGAACCTGCGGGCCGTGCCGCGCGGCGGGCTGGGCTACGGCGCGCTGCGCCACCTGCACCCCGCGCCGAGCCCGCGGCTGCCCGGGCTGCCGCAGGTCGGCTTCAACTACCTGGGCCGCCAGGACTGGAGCGCCACCGCGGGCGGCCTGCTGGCGGGCCCGCACGGTCCGCTCACCGGCGGGACGGACCGCTCGGCCCAGCGGCCGCACCTGCTGGACGTGCTCGGTCAGGTGACGCAGGGCCGGCTGGAGTTCACCTGGTCCTACTCCGGCGAGGTGTACCGGCGCGAGACCGTGGCCCACCTGGCGGCCGAACTCGCCGATGAGCTGCGGGAGATCGCCGCGCACTGCGCCGGTCCCGGGGCCGGGGGCCGCACCCCGTCCGACTTCCCGCTCGCCCGCCTGGACCAGGCGGGGGTCGACCGGCTGGTCGGCACCGGCCGCGAGGTGGCCGAGGTCTACCCGCTCACGCCCACCCAGACCGGCATGGTCGTGCACGGCCTGGACGAGGCGGACAGCGGCCTGTACATCGAGCACATCACCTTCGTGCTGGACGGCGCCCGCGACCTGGCCGCGCTGGCCGCCGCCTGGCAGCACGTGGTCGACCGCACGCCGGTGCTGCGCACCGCCGTGGCCCTCACGGGCGTGCCGGTGCCGCTGCAGGTGGTGCACCGGGAGGCGACGCTGCCGGTGACCGAACACGACTGGAGCGACCTGCCGGCCCACCGGTGCGGGACGGAGCTGGAACGGCTCTTCGCCGAGCAGCGCGCCGGGCTGACCCTGGACCGGGCCCCGCTGCTGCGCCTGGCGCTGGTCCGGCTCGGGCCCGAGGCGGTCCGGGTGGTGTGGACCTTCCACCACGTCCTGCTGGACGGCTGGAGCGTCTTCCACGTGCTGGGGGACGTGCTGGCCGCCCACGCCGCGCTCGCCCGCGGGGAGCGGCCCAGCCTGCCCGAGCGCCGGCCCTTCGGCGACTACGCCGCCTGGCTGGCCGCCCGCGACACCGGCGCCGCGGTGGAGCACTGGCGCGGTGCGCTGACGGGCCTGAGCGCGCCCACCGCGCTGCCCTACGACCGCCGGCCCGCCCGGCACGCCACGGCCCGCTGTGACAGCTGGCTCTCCCAGCGGCTCGACGAGGCCGGGACCGGCCGGCTCCAGGAGTTCGCCCGCCGCCACCGGCTGACCCTCAACACCGTGGTGCAGGGCGCCTGGGCGCTGCTGCTGTCGCGCTGGAGCGGCGAGGGGCAGGTCTGCTTCGGCACCACCGTCTCCGGCCGGCCCACCGACCTGAGCGGCGCCGACACCATCGTGGGGCTCTTCATCACCACCCTGCCCGCGCGGGTCACCGTCGACGGCCAGGCGCCCTGCGGTGCCTGGCTGCGCGAGGTGCAGCAGGCGCGGGCCGAGGACCGCCGGTTCGACCACCTGCCGCTGGGCGAGATCCGAGGCCTGAGTGAAGTACCCGCCGGGACAGCGATGTTCGACAGCCTGGTGGTCTTCGAGAACTACCCGGTCGGGGATGCCACGGCCGGCGCCCACGGCCTGCGGATCCGCGACCTCGATGCCAAGGAGGCCACCAACTACCCGCTCACCGTGGTCATTTCCCCCGGCGACCGGATCGGTGTGGAACTCGGCTACGACGCGCGGTACTTCGAGCCGGCCACGGCCGAGTCGCTGGCCGGCCAGCTGCTGCACACCCTGGCCACGCTGGCCGACTGCGAGGAGAGCACGCGCCTGGACGAGCTCGACGTGCTGCCCGCCGAGCAGCGGGCCCGCCTGCTGCGCGCCGCGGTGCGCCCGCGGCTGGGCGCCGTACCCGCCGCCACCCTGCCCGCCCTGGTGGAGGCCGCGGTCGACCGGTGGCCGGGCGCGGTGGCGCTCAGCGGCGCCGGCCTGGAGCTGTCCTTCGCCGAGGCCGAGACGCACGCCAACCGTCTGGCGCACCGGCTGATCGCCCGCGGCGCGGGCCCCGGCGACCTCGTCGCCCTGCTGCTGCCGCGCTCGGCGGACATGGTGCTGGCCCAGCTGGCGGTGGTGAAGGCGGGCGCCGCGTTCCTGCCCGTCGACCCCGGTTACCCGGACGAGCGGGTCGAGCTGATGCTGCGCGACGCCGCCCCCGCCCTGGCCCTGGACGCCAAGGAGATCGCCGAACTGCTGGCCGCGCCGCCGCAGGGCGTGCCCGAGCACCGGCCCACCGACGCCGACCGGCTGCGCCCGCTCGGCCTGGACGATCCGGCCTACGTGATCTACACCTCCGGCTCGACCGGCACCCCGAAGGGCGTGGTGGTCACCCACCGCGGGCTCGCGGCGTTCAGCGCGGCCGAGGCCGCGCACTATCAAGTGGCCCCAGGGGACCGGGTGCTGGCCTTCGCCACGCCCAGCTTCGACGCCTGCGTCCTGGAGCTGTGCATGGCCCTGCCGCACGGCGCCCGCCTGGTCGTCCCCGCCCCCGGCCCGCTGCTCGGCGCCCACCTGGCCCGGGTGCTGCGCGAGGAGCGCATCACCCACACCCTGCTGCCACCGGCCGCGCTGGCCACCGTGCCGCCCGAGGTGCCGGGCACGTTGCCCGCCCTGAAGACGCTGGTGGTGGGCGCGGACACGTGCGGCGCCGAACTCGTGGCCCGCTGGGCCCCGCACCACCGCATGGTCAACTCCTACGGCCCCACCGAGGCCACCGTGGTCGCCACCTGGTCCGCGCCGCTCACCGCGGACGGCGCCGCGCCGCCGATCGGCCGCCCGCTGCCGCAGACCGGCGCCTACCTGCTGGACGCACGGCTGCGCCCGGTCCCCGACGGCGTGACGGGCGAGCTGTGGCTGAGCGGACCGGCCCTGGCCCGCGGCTACCTGGGCCGCCCGGGCCTGACCGCCGCCCGCTTCACCGCCGACCCGTTCGGGCCGCCCGGCACCCGGATGTACCGCACCGGCGACCGGGTGCGCCGCGACGCCCACGGCGAGCTGCACTACTTGGGCCGCACCGACCACCAGCTCAAGCTGCGCGGCCACCGCATCGAGGCGGGCGAGGTGGAGGCGGCCCTGGTGCGCCACCCGGGCGTGCTGGACGCGGTGGTGAGCGTGCGCGAGGACGACACGGGGCAGCCGCGCCTGGTCGCCCACCTGCTCGCGGCCCCGGGCACCGAGCAGCCGGGCGGCGCCGAGCTGCGCGCGCTGGTCGCCCGCTCGCTGCCGGGCTCCATGGTCCCCTCGGCCTTCGCGGTGCTGGAGCGCTTCCCGCTCACCGAGAACGGCAAGACCGACCGGGCAGCGCTGCCCGACCCCACCCCCGCCGAGGCGGAGCCGGCCGAGCACCTGGCGCCGCGCACGCCCACCGAGGAGGCGGTGGCGGTCATCTGGGCCGAGACCCTGGAGACGGCCGTGGGCGTGACGGACGACTTCTTCCTGCTGGGCGGCGACTCCATGCGCGCCCTGCTCATCGCCTCCCGCGCCAACGACGCCTTCGCCCTCGCGCTGACCCCCCGCGACGTCCTGGTCTCGCGCACGGTCGCCGCGCTGGCGGAGCTGGTGGAGGAACAGGTGCTGAGCGAACTCGAAGCCGCCGCCCGAGGCGACCACGACGATGACGAACGGTGAGGAACGGACGACCATGACGCCTTCGAAGCGCGACCGCGCCGCGGCCCTGCCCGGCGACCTCCAGGAGGCGCTGCGCCGCCGGCTGGCCGGACGCTCCGGCGGCGGCGAGGCAGCCGCCGCCGACCGTGGCATCCCGCGGGCCGACCGCACCCGCCCGCTGCCCCTGTCCTTCGTCCAGCAGCGCCTGTGGTTCCTGGACCGGCTGCAGCCCGGCGACGCCCGCTACAACAGCGCGCTCGCCGTGCGCTTCACCGGGCCACTGGAGCAGCAGGCGCTGGCCCGGGCCCTTTCGCTCGTGGTGGAACGCCACGAGGCGCTGCGCACCACCTTCGAGGAGAGCGACGGCCGCCTGGCGCAGACCGTGCACCCGGCGCGGCCGCTGCCGCTGCCCGTCCAGCAGCCGACCGGGCCGCAGGACCTTGAGGCCACGCTGCTGGCGGAGTACTCCCGCCCCTTCGACCTGCGCGAGGGCCCGGTGCTGCGGGCCCTGCTGGTGCGCGAGTCGAGCACCTCGCACGTGCTGCTGCTGACCGCGCACCACATCGTCACCGACGGCTGGTCGATGGGCGTGGTCCTGGACGAGCTGTGCACCGCCTACGACGCCCTGGCCCGGGGCGCCGAGCCGGACCTGCCCGCGGTGGTGACGCAGTACCCGGACTTCGCGGCCTGGCAGCGCGAGCAGCTCTCCGGCGCCCGACTGGAGGGACATCTCGCCTACTGGAAGCGCCAGTTGGCCAAAGCGGTGGCGCCCGCGCTGCCGCTGGACCAGCCGCGGCGCGGCCAGGAGGCCGGCCCGGGGGCGATCCACGGCTTCACCGTCCCCGCGCCACTGGTGGCCCGGCTGCGCGAACTGGCCGCCGAACGGCACACCACGCTGCACACCGCCCTGGTGGCCGCCACCCAGGCGCTGCTGGCCCGCTGGTCCGGTCAACAGGACATCACCGTCGGCTCGCTGACGCCCGGACGCTCGCGCACCGAGCTGGAACGGGCGGTCGGCTGCTTCGTCAACACGGTGGTGCTGCGCACCCCGGTGGAGCCCACCGGGACCTTCCGCGCGCTGCTGGCGAGCTGCGCCGAGACCGTCAACGACTCCTTCGCGCACGGCGAGGCGCCCTTCGAGCGGCTGGTCGAGGCGGTGGGCGCACCCCGCGAGGCGGGCCGCAACCCGCTCTTCGACGTGATGGTCCTGCTGCACCCCGCGCCTCCCGCCACCGGCGCCCCGCGGAGCCTTGCCGTCACACCGGTGGACGTGCCGAGGCAGGCCGCCACCTTCGACCTGAGCGTGGAGTTCGTGCCGGACGGCGAGCAGCTGACCGGCCTGCTGGAGTACCGCGCCGACCTCTTCGAGGCGGCCACCGCCGAGCGGATGGCCGATCAGCTGCTGCGGCTGCTGGCGGGCGCCGCCGCCGAACCGGACCGGCCGCTGGGCACCCTGGCGCTGCTCTCCGCGCGGCAGGTACACGAGCTGACCCGGGACCGGAACACCGCCGCGCCGACCGTCGAGGAGATCAGCTACCCCGAACTCTTCGAGCGCAGGGCGGCCTTGAGCCCGCACGCCCCGGCCCTGGTCGCCGGGGACGAACGGCTCGACTACGCCACCCTCAACGCCCGCGCCAACCGGCTCGCCCACCACCTCATCGCCCAGGGAGCGGGCCCGGAGCGCCTGGTGGCGCTGCGGCTGCCGCGCACCGCCGACCTGATCGTGGCGATCCTCGCCGTCTGGAAGTCCGGCGCCGGCTATCTGCCGCTGGACCCCGCGCTGCCCGAGGAGCGGGTGCGCCACCTGCTGGCGGACGCCCGCCCGGCGCTGGTGCTCGACGAGCGGGCGCTGCGCGCGGTGCCCGCCACCGCCCCCGACACCGACCCGGGCGATGCCGAGCGCCACGCCCCGCTGCGCCCGGCGAACACCGCCTACCTGCTGTACACCTCCGGCTCCACCGGCCGCCCCAAGGGCGTTGCGGTGGAGCACCGCGCGCTGCTGAACCTGCTGGCCGCGCACCGGGCGGGCTTCGTCGCCGAGGCGGGCGGCGGCCCGCTGCGGGTGGCGCTGACCGCCTCCTTCTCCTTCGACACCTCCCTGGAGGGGGTGCTGCTGCTGGCCGACGGCCACCCGCTGCACCTGGTGGACGAGGAGACCCGGATGGATGCGGGCGCGCTGGTCGAGTACGTGGTGCGCCACCGCATCGACTTCCTGGACCTGACGCCCACCTACCTGGGCCAGCTGCTGCCCGCCGGGCTGCTCAGCGATCCGCGGCACTGCCCGCGGGTGCTGATGCTCGGCGGCGAGGCGGTCGGCCCGGCGCTCTGGCGCGAGCTGGCCGGCCACCCGCGGGTGGCCGCCTACAACTTCTACGGACCCACCGAGTGCACGGTCGACGCGCTGTCCTGCCGGATCGCCGACCAGGACCGCCCGTTGGTGGGGCGGGCGCTGCCCGGCGTGCGGGCCTATGTGCTGGACGACCGGCTCCAGCCGGTGCCGCCCGGGGTGAGCGGGGAGCTCCACCTGGCCGGCGCGCAACTGGCCCGCGGCTACGCGAACCGGCCGGGGATGACCGCCGCCCGCTTCGTGGCCGACCCGTTCGGGCCGCCGGGGTCCCGGATGTACGCCACCGGCGACCTGGCGCGCTGGACGGCCGACGGGCGCCTGGACTACCTGGGGCGCGCCGACGACCAGGTCAAGGTGCGCGGCCACCGGATCGAGCCGGGCGAGGTGGAGGCGGCGCTGCTGGAGCTGCCGGAGATCGCCGCCGCCGCCGTCCTCGCGCTGCCCGACGCGCACGGCCACCTGCGGCTGGCGGCCTACGTCGTCCCGGCCACCGCCGGCGCCTCCGTCTCCGTCTCCGTCTCCGCCTCCGTCGGCGCCGGTGACGCGCCGCCCGCCGCCGAGCTGCGCGCGGCCCTGCGGCGGGTGCTGCCCGACCACCTGGTGCCCTCCTCCTTCACCGCGCTCACCGCGCTGCCGCTGACCGTCAGCGGCAAGCTGGACCGCCGCGCCCTGCCCGCCCCCGACCCCGAAGCCGCCGGGCACGAGCGGGAGTTCACCGCCCCGCGCACCCCCGAGGAGCAGACCCTGGCCGCCATCTGGGCCGAGGTGCTCGGGGTGGCCAGGGTCGGCGTCACCGACAACTTCTTCGAGCTGGGCGGCGACTCGATCCTGAGCATCCAGGCCGTCTCCCGGGCCCGCGCCGCGGGCCTGCGGCTCAGCTCGCGCGACGTCTTCCGCCACCAGACCGTCGCCGACCTGGTCGCCGCGGCCCGCCACAGCACGGCCCCGGCGACAGCCCCGCGCGTGCGGGAGCAGGGCCCGGCCCCGCTGACCCCGGTGCAGGAGTGGTTCTTCGCCACCCACGGCCCGCTGCGCCACTTCACCATGTCGATGCTGCTGGACCTGCCGCGCGAGCTGGACGAGCGGGCCCTGGAGCAGGCCGTCAAGGCGCTGGTGGCCGCGCACCCGGCGCTGCGCACCCGGTTCACCCGCACCGAGGACGGCGCCTGGTGGCAGCACCCGGGCGCGGGCCCGGCCACCGGTCTGCTGACCCGTCACGACCTGGCCGACGCCGGTGCCGATGACGCCGGTGCCGATGACGCTGCCGAGGCCGCCCGGCTCCGGGCCGCCGAGGCCGCCCGCGCCGAGCTGGACCCGGCCACCGGCGCCCTGCTGCGCGCCGCCCTGCTGCTGCCGGCGGCCGGGGACCGGCCCCAGCTCTTCCTGACGGCCCACCACCTGGCCGTGGACAGCGTCTCCTGGCGGGTGCTGCTCGCCGACCTGGCGCACGCCTACCGGCAGGCGGCGGCGGGCGAGCCGCTGGGCCTGGCGCCCGAGCACACCGCGTTCACCGACTGGGCCCACACGCTGGCCGAGCGGGTGCGGGCCGGCGAGCTGGACGAGGACCTGCCCTACTGGACCGCCCAGGCCCAGGCCCTGGTGGCCCCCCTGCCGGTGGACCGCCCGGGCCGCCCGCCGGCCGGCTCGGTGCGCACCCTGCGTACCCGGCTCGACCGCGCCACCACCGAGGCACTGCTGCGCGAGGTCCCCGGCGTCTACCGCACCCAGGTCAACGACGTGCTGCTCAGCGCGCTGGGCCGGGTGCTGGCCGACTGGACGGGCGCCGAACAGGTGGCCGTCACCCTGGAGGGCCACGGCCGCGAGGACCTCGGCGCGGCACAGGACCAAGACCTGGACGTCTCGCGCACCGTCGGCTGGTTCACCTCCCAGTACCCCGTCACCCTCACGGTGGCGCCGGACTGGGCCGACACCCTCAAGGCCGTCAAGGAGCAGCTGCGGGCGGTACCCCGCCGCGGTCTGAGCTACGAGGCACTGGCCCGCCTGGGCTCACCCCACCCCGGCGCCCGGGCCCTTGGCGAGAGGGCGCTGCCGCAGGTCTGCTTCAACTACCACGGCCAGTGGACCGCCGCCGAGGCCGGGGACTTCGCCCCCGCCGGCGAGGTGCCGGGCCGGGACATCGCACCCGACGAGCCGTTGGACCACCTGCTCGACATCTCCGCCGTGGTGGCCGACGGCGAGCTGCAGATCACCTGGCACTACAGCGACCAGGTGCACGAGGCGGCCACCGTCGAGGCCCTGGCGCACGCCATGACCGCTGCGCTGGCCGCCATCGTCGAGCACTGCGCCCGCCCCGGATCCGGCGGCCGCACCCCCTGCGACTTCCCACTGGCCCAGCTGGACCAGGCAGGCGTGGACCGGCTGGTCGGCGACGGGCGGCAGGTGGAGGACCTGCTGCCGCTGACCCCGCTGCAGGAGGGCATGCTCTTCCACCGCCTGGTCGGCGGTTCGCAGGACGTGTACGTCGACCAGGCCGCCCTGCTCCTGGAGGGCGTCGACGACCCCCGCGCCCTGGCCCTGGCCTGGCAGCGGGTCACCGACCGCACGCCCGCGCTGCGCACCTCGGTGGTGTGGGAGGGCGTCCCCGTCCCGCTGCAGGTCGTGCACCGCGGCGTCCAGGTGCCGGTGGTCCAGCTGGACCTGCGCGCGGCCGACCCCGGCGAGCGTGACCAGCGGCTGGCCCAGGTGCGCGCCGAGGACCTCGCCCAGGGCCTGGACATCGCGGTGGCGCCGCTGATGCGGCTCACCCTGGTCCAGCTGCCCGACGCCCGGGTGCAACTGCTGTGGACCTCGCACCACCTGATCCTGGACGGCTGGAGCCTGGCCCAGGTGCTCACCGAGGTCTTCGAGGAGTACGCGGCCCTGACCACCGGCGTTCCGGTGCGCCCCGCCGCGCGCCGACCGTTCGGCGACTACGTGCGCTGGCTGGCCGACCAGGACACCGAGGCCGCCCGCGCGCACTGGCGCGGCGTCCTGAGCGGCTTCGCCACCGTGACCCCGTTGCCGGCGGACCACCCCCGGCGCCCGGAGCACGGCGCCCGGTCGGCCGGGGTGCACACGACCGGGCTGTCCGCGCAGGTGTCCGGGCAACTGGCCCGCACCGCCCGGCAGTCCGGGCTGACCCTGAGCACCCTGGTGCAGGGCGCCTGGGCGCTGCTGCTGTCGCGCTACGGCGCCGAGCCGGACGTGCTCTTCGGCACCACCGTCTCCGGGCGCCCGGACGACCTGCCGGGCGTCGAGTCGATGATCGGCATGTTCATCAACACCCTGCCCACCCGGGTCCGGGTGGACGGCGCCCGCACCGCCGCCCAGTGGCTGCGCGAGCTGCAGCAGGCGCAGGCCGAGGCCCGGCGCTTCGCCGCGGTGTCGCTGGCCGAGCTGACCGGCTTCAGCGACGTGCCCGCGGGCGGCGCGCTCTTCGACAGCATGGTCGCCTTCGAGAACTACCCCTTCGACGAGAGCCGCGCCGCGGACTCGGGCGTGCGGCTGGCCGAGGTCTCCTCCCACGACACCACCAACTACCCGCTGGTGCTGCGCGCCTACCAGGGCGAGAGTCTGGGCTTCGACCTCGCCTACGACCCGCAGCTGTTCGAGGCCGCGACCGTGCGCACCCTCGCCGAGCGGCTGTGCCTGCTGCTCACCGAGCTGGCCCGGGACCTGGACCGTCCGCTGCGCGCCCTGGCCTGGACGAGCGCCGAGGAGCGGCGGCGCATCCTGGTCGCCTGGAACGGCACCGCACAGGGCCGGCCTACGCAGAGCCTGGTCGACCTGTTCGAGGCACAGGCGGCCCGCACCCCGCGGGCGCAGGCCGTCAGCTGCGGCGCGGACCGGCTCGACTACGCCGCCCTGGACGCACGGGCCGACCGCCTCGCCCATCGGCTGGCCGAACTCGGCGCCGGGCCCGAGCAGTTCGTGGCCCTCGCGCTGCCGCGTTCGGTGGACCAGGTGGTGGCGGTGCTCGCCGTCCTCAAGACCGGCGCGGCCTACCTGCCGCTGGACCCCGCGCTGCCCGCCGAGCGCCTGGCCCAACTGCTCGGCGACGCCCGCCCGGTGACGCTGGTGACGCTCTCGCCGCAGCCCGTGGGGGAGAGCGGGGTGCCGGTGCTGGCGCTGGGCGAGCCGGAGGTGCGTGCCGACCTGGCGCGGCGCCCGGCCGGCGCCCTGGCACCCGCGCACCGACCGCTGCCCGACAGCCCCGCCTACGCCATCTTCACCTCCGGCTCCACCGGCCGCCCCAAGGGCGTCGTGGTGCCGCACGCCAACGTGGTGCGGCTGTTCGGCCGGACCCAGGAGCTGTTCGGCTTCGGCCCGGACGACGTGTGGACCCTCTTCCACTCCTACACCTTCGACTTCTCGGTCTGGGAACTGTGGGGCCCGCTGCTGCACGGCGGGCGGCTGGTGGTGGTGCCCGAGGACACCGCCCGCTCGCCGGAGGACTTCCTGCGCCTGCTCGCCGAGGAACAGGTCACCGTCCTCAACCAGACCCCCTCGGCGTTCTACCCGCTCATCCGCGCGGACGCCGAACACCCCGGACTCGGCGACCGGTTGGCGCTGCGCACGGTCGTCTTCGGCGGTGAGGCGCTGGAGGTGACCCGGCTCGCCGACTGGTACGCCCGTCACCCGCAGGACGCGCCGCGGCTGGTGAACATGTACGGCATCACCGAGACCACCGTGCACGTCACCCACGCCGAGCTGGACGCCGCGACGGCGGCCGCGGGCGGGCCGGGGCCGATCGGCACCGGCATCGCCGACCTGCGCGTCTACGTGCTGGACGCGGACCGCGCACCGGTGCCCGCGGGCGCGGTGGGCGAACTGTACGTGGCGGGGGAGGGCCTGGCGCGCGGCTACCTGAACCGCCCCGGCCTGACCGCGAGCCGCTTCGTGGCCGACCCGTTCGGGCCGCCCGGCACCCGGATGTACCGCACCGGCGACCGGGCGCGGTGGCGGGCCGACGGCACCCTTGCCTACCTGGGGCGCGCCGACCAGCAGGTGAAGATCCGCGGCTACCGCATCGAGCCCGGCGAGATCGAGGCCGCGCTGCACACCCACCCGCAGGTGCGCGAGGCGAGCGTGGGCGTGTACCAGGACGCCTCCGGCACCCGCCGGCTGGTGGCCCACGTGGTGGGCACCGAACCGACGCCCCCGGCGGCCGCGGTGCTGCGCGCGTACCTGGAGCGGCTGCTGCCCGCCTACCTGGTGCCCGCCGCCTATGTCCCGTTGACCGCCCTGCCGTTGACCGGCAACGGCAAGCTCGACCGGCGCGCCCTGCCCGCACCGGGCCCCGACGGCTTCGCCACCGGCCCCGAGCGCATCGCGCCGCGCACCCGCGCCGAACGGCTGGTCGCCGAGGCGTGGACGCAGGTGCTGGACACCGAGGAGGTCGGCGCGGGCGACAACTTCTTCGCCCTCGGCGGTGACTCCATCCTGGCGATCCGGGTCACCTCGCGGCTGCGCGCGGCCTTCGGCGGCGAGGTCTCGCCCCGGCTGCTGTTCACCCACCCCGTCCTCGCGGAGCTGGCCGCCGCCCTCGCGGGCCCGGCCGGCGCGGACACCTCGGCGGCGATCCGCGCCGTGGAGCCGGACGCCGAGATACCGCTGTCCTACGCCCAGCAGCGGCTCTGGTTCCTGGACCGCTTCGAGCCGGGCAGCACCGACTACACCACCCTGTCCGTGCTGTGCCTGCGCGGCCGGCTCGACCAGCAGGCGCTGCACACGGCCCTCGACGGCCTGGTGGCCCGGCACGAGGCGCTGCGCACCACCTTCGCCGAGCAGGACGGACGGGCGCGGCAACTGGTGCACCCGCCGCGGCCGGTGGAGGTGACCCGCGCGGACCTGGAGCCTGCCCCGGGGGCGTTGGAGGCGCTGCTGGAAGCCCTGGCCGCCACCCCCTTCGACCTGGCCGCCGGGCCGCTGCTGCGCGCCCGCCTGGTGCGGGTGGCCGAGGAGGAGCACGTGCTCGCCCTGGCGGTGCACCACATCGTCACCGACGGCTGGTCGATGGCGGTGCTGGGCCGCGACCTGGGCGAGCTGTACACGGCGGCCCGCGAGCGGCGCGGGCCCGAGCTGCCCGCCCTGCCGGTGCGCTACGCCGACTACGCCGCCTGGCAGCGCGCGCGCACCGACCGCGCCGAGGCGGACCTGGCGCACTGGCGCCGGGAGCTGGCCGGCCTGGTCCCGCTGGAGCTGCCCACCGACCGGCCCCGGCCCGCGGTGCGCACCCGCGAGGGCGCGCTGGTGACCTTCACGCTGCCCGCCGAGCTGACTTCCCGGCTGCGCGAGCGCGGCCGGGAGGCCGACGCCACGCTCTACATGACCCTGCTGGCGGCCTGTCAGGTGCTGCTCGCCCGCTGGGCCGGCCAGCCGGACGTCACGGTCGGCACCGTCGCCTCGGGCCGCGAGCGGCACGAACTGCACGACGTGGTCGGCATGTTCGTCAACACCCTGGTGCTGCGCGGCCAGGTGCGCCCCGAGTGCTCGTTCCGCGAGCTGCTGGTGCGGGCGCGCACCGCGGTGCTGGCGGCGTTCGCCCATCAGGAGGTGCCGTTCGAGCAGCTGGTCGACGCCCTGCAACCCGAGCGCGACACCAGCCGCACGCCGCTTTTCCAGGTGATGGTGGCCCTGCACAACCTGGGCGCGCAGGCACCCCGGCTGCCGGGGCTGGCGGTGACGCCGGTGACGGCGCCGGTCCGGGGCGCGACCTTCGACCTGTCCTTCGACTTCGTCGAGCAGGACGGTGGCCTGACCGGCCATCTGGAGTACAACACCGGCCTGTTCGACGTGGCGACCGCCGAGGGCCTGGCCGCCCGGCTGCGGGTGCTGCTGGCAGCGGTGGCCCAGGACCCGGACCGCGCGGTGGGCGTGCTGCCGCTGATGGCGGCCGGCGAACAGCGGCAACTGCTGCAGTGGGGGCAGGGCCCGGCGCTGCCGCGGGCGCAGACCACCTTCCCCGCGCTCTTCGAGGCCCAGGCGGCCCGCACCCCCACCGCCACCGCCCTGGTGGCCCGCGACGCCACCCTCGACTTCACCGCCCTCAACGAGCGCGCCAACCGGCTCGCCCGGCACCTGGCCGCCCTGGGAGCGGGCCCGGAGCAGGTGGTCGCGGTGCGGCTGCCGCGCACCGCGGACCTGGTGGTGGCGGTGTTCGCGGTGCTCAAGGCGGGCGCCACCCTGCTCTGCGTCGACCTGGAGCTGCCCGAGGAGCGGGCCGCCCTGCTGCTCGACGACGCCCGGCCGCGGACCGTGCTGACCGAGCGGAGCCTGCGCGAGGCGGCCTGGGAGCGCCTGCCCGGCCACGACCTGACCGACACGGACCGCACCGCCCCGCTGCTGCCCGGGCACGGCGCCTACATCGTCCACACCTCCGGCACCACCGGCCGGCCCAAGGGCGTGCTGGTGGAGCACCGTCAGCTGGTCAACCTCTGCCTGGACCACCGCGTCCGGCTGGTGGAGCCGCACACCGGCGACGGGCACCGCCTGCGGATGGCGCTGAGCGCCTCGTTCTCCTTCGACACCAGCTGGGAGGGCGCGCTGCTGCTCGCGCTCGGCCAGGAGGTCCACCTGATCGACGAGGAGGTGCGCCTGGACCCGCAGGCGTTCTGCGACCAGATCGCCGAAAGCCGCCTGGACCTGGTCAACATCACCCCGTCCTACCTGCGCGAACTCACCGCCGCCGGGCTGCTCGCACCCGGGCGCCACCGTCCGCGCCTGCTGCTGGTGGGCGGCGAGGCCGTCTCCGCGACCGCGTGGCAGGAGCTGTGCGCGGCGGCGGCACTCGGCGTCAGCGCCTACAACATGTACGGGCCCACCGAGTGCACGGTCGACGCGGTCTACCTTCGCTGCACCGACAGCCCCGGGCGCCCGGCGATCGGTCGCCCGGGCGGCAACCTGCGCGCCTACGTGCTCGACGACGCGCTGCGGCCGGTGCCGCCCGGGATGCCGGGGGAGCTGTACCTGGCCGGGGCGCAGGTGGCGCGCGGCTACCTGAACCGGCCCGGCCTGACCGCCGCCCGCTTCCTGCCCGACCCCTTCGGGGAGGCGGCGGCCCGGATGTACCGCACCGGTGACCGGGCGCGCTGGGACGCGAACGGGCTGCTGGAGTTCCTGGGCCGGGTGGACGAGCAGGTCAAGATCCGCGGATTCCGGATCGAGCCCGGCGAGGTGGAAGCCGCCGTGCTGGCGCACCCGGACGTCGCCGACTGCGTGGTGATCGCCCGTGAGCACGCCGGGCGCCTGATGCTGGTGGCCTACCTGGTGCCCGCCGGGGACCGGGTGCCGCCCGCCGACGAGCTGCGGGCCGCCCTGCGGCGCACCCTGCCCGACCACCTGGTGCCCGCCGCGTTCGTGCCGCTGGCCCGGATCCCGCGCACCACCAGCGGCAAGACCGACCGCCGCGCGCTGCCCGCCCCGCCCGCCCAGCCCGAGACCACCACCGCCTTCGTGGCGCCGCGCCCCGGCACCGAGGAGCGGCTGGCCACGATCTGGGCCGAGGTGCTGGGTGTGGCGCGGGTCGGAGCGCGGGACAACTTCTTCGCGCTGGGCGGCGACTCCATCCTGAGCATCCAGATCGTCTCGCGGGCCCGCGCCGCGGGTCTGACCCTCACCACCAAGGACGTCTTCCGCTACCAGAGCGTGGCCGAACTCGCCCTGCGGGTCGGCGAAGCGGCCGCGTCCGCTGCCGCGTCCGCTGCCGCGTCCGGGCCGGCCGGCGCCGACCCGGCGCCCCGCCGGGCGCCGCTCACCCCGATCCAGCACTGGTACCTCGATGCCCGCCGCCCCGGCGAGGCCCTGCGCTTCACCATGACCCAGCGCCTGGAACTGGCGCCGGACACCGATGCGTCGGCGCTGGGCGAGGCGGTGTCGGCCGTGCTGCGCTGCCACGCGGCGCTGCGCACCCGGTTCCGCCACGGCGCCGGCGGCTGGTACCAGGAGGTGCTGGAGCAGGCGCCGCAGGGCGTCTTCAGCCGGCACGAGGTGGCCGGTCTCGACCCCGCGGCGCTGGAGGCCGAGGTGCGGCGCGCCACGGAGCAGGCCCAGGCCGGGCTCGACCCCACCGAGGGCCGGATGGCCCGGGCGCTCTTCTTCGAGCGCGGCGAGGGGCAGCCGGGCCAGCTCGTCATCACCGTCCACCACCTGGCGGTGGACGGTGTGTCCTGGCGCATCCTGCTGGCCGACCTGGCGGCGGCCCACCGCCTGGCCGCCTCGGGCGGCACCGTCGAACTGCCGCCGCCGGGAACCTCCTTCGGCCACTGGGCCACCCGGCTGGAGCAGCACACCCGCTCCGGTGCGCTGGCCGCCGACGCGGACCACTGGACCCGTACGGCGGCGGCCCCGGCCGCGCTGCCCGCGGGGCGGCCCGGCCCCAACACCCACGGCACGGCGGCCACGGTGAGCGTCATGCTGGAGGAGCACACGACCGAGGCACTGCTGCGCCAGGTCCCCGCCGTCTACCGCACCCAGGTCAACGACGTGCTGCTGAGCGCGCTGGGCCGCACCCTGGCCCGCTGGTGCGGGCGCGAGAGCGTGCTGGTCGGCATGGAGGGGCACGGCCGCGAGGACCTCTTCGAGGACCTGGACCTGTCCCGGACGGTGGGCTGGTTCACCGCCGAGTTCCCACTCGCCCTGCGGGTGGCCCCCGAGGCGGGCTGGCACGAGACCCTGCGGTCGGTCAAGGAGCAGCTGCGCGCCGTGCCGCTGCACGGGCTGAGCTTCGGCGCGCTGCACCACCTGCGGCCCGAGGGCGTGCCCTCGGCGGCCCCGCAGATCGGCTTCAACTACCACGGGCGGTTCGACGCCGCCGGTGCCGCCGAGGGCGGCCTCTACCGCGGCTCGCTGCCCGCGGCCGGGCGTGACACCGACCCGGACGAGCCGCGCCCCTACCTGCTCGACATCACGGGGGTGGTCCAGGACGGACGCCTGGAACTGGGCTGGACCTACCCGGCGGCCGTCTACGAGGAGGCCACCGTGCGCCGGCTGGCCGAGGAGATGTGCGCGGCGCTGCGCGAGATCGTGGCGCACTGCGCCGCTCCTGGGGCCGGCGGCCGCACCCCGTCCGACTTCCCGCTCGCGGGCCTGACCCAGGACCAGCTGGACGCGCTGATCGGTGACGGGCGCCAGGCGGCCGACGTGCTGCCGCTGACCCCGCTGCAGTCCGGGATGCTCTTCCACGGACTCCTCGACAGCGAGGGCGCCTACGTGGACCGGATCGTGGTGCGGCTGTCCGGCGTCGGTGACCCGCAGCTGTTCGCCCGGGCCTGGCAGCAGGTGGCCGACCGGACCCAGGCACTGCGCACCAGCGTGCACTGGCGACAGCTGCCACACCCGGTCCAACTGGTGCACCAGCAGGCCGAGTTGCCCATCACCCAGCTGGACTGGCGCTCGCTCTCGCCCGAGCGGCGGGCGGTGGAGACCGAGCGGCTGCTGGCCGCCGACCGGGCCGCCGGTATGGAGCTGACCGCCGCGCCGCTCACCCGTCTCACCCTGGCCGCCCTGCCCGGCGAGGAGGTGCTGCTGCTCTGGTCCACCCACCACCTGATCCTGGACGGCTGGAGCAGCGGACAGGTGCTCACCGAGGTGTGCGAGCACTACGGCGCGCTGACCGGCGGCGCGCAGGCCCCCTCGCTGGTCCGCCGGCCGTTCGCGGACTTCCTGCGCTGGCTGGCCGGGCAGGACCGGAGCGCCGCCGAGGCCCACTGGGCCCAGCAGCTGGCCGGCTTCGGCACCCGCACCCCGCTGCCCTACGACCGCACCCCGGCCCAGGCGCACCGCGCGCGCTCCACCGCGGCCGTCCACCACGAGCTGGACGAGGCGCTCTCCCAGCGGCTGCGGACGGGCGCGGCCGGTGCCGGACTGACCGTCAACACGCTGGTGGAGGGCGCCTGGGCACTGCTGCTGGCGCGCTGCAGCGGCGCGGGCGACGTGGTGTTCGGCACCACCGTCTCCGGACGTCCGGCCGAGCTGCCCGGTGTCGAGACGATGATCGGCATGTTCATCAACACCGTGCCGACCCGGGTCCGGATCCCGGCCAGCGGTGAAGTGCGCGGCTGGCTGCGGGAGTTGCAGGACCGGCAGAGCGAGGGCCGCGGCTTCGACCACCTGGCGCTGCCGCGGATCCAGGCGCTGAGCGGTGTCCCGGCCGGCGAGGCGCTGTTCGACAGCATGCTGGTGTTCGAGAACTACCCCGTCGACGAGTCGGTCGCGGAGCGCACCGGGGTGCGGGTGGCGGAGGTGCGCGCGCAGGACGCCACCACCTTCCCGTGGTGTCTGCGCGCCCAGCTGACCGAGCGGCTCGGCTTCGATCTGGCCTACGACCCGGCACTGTTCGACCACGCCACCGCGCGGGTGGCGGTGCAGCGCCTGGCGGTGCTGCTCACGGCCCTCGCCGACAGTCTTGACGGTGGCCCCGCTGATGGCCCCGCCGGCGACCTCGGGCGGCTGGAGCCGCTCACCGGCGCCGACCGCGAACTGCTCGCCTCCTGGAACACCACCGCCCGCCAGGCGGCCCCGGCCAGCCCGGTGCGGATCTTCGCCGAGCAGGCCCGCCGCACCCCGGACGCCTGCGCGGTGCGCGAGGGCGAGCGGGCGGTGACCTACCGTCAGCTGGACCGCTGGTCCGATCGGCTGGCCGCCCGGCTGCTGGCCCAGGGCCTGGCCGCCGAGGAGCGGGTGGCGCTGCTGATGGACCGCTCGGCCGAACTGGTCGTCGCCCAGCTGGCCGTCCTCAAGGCGGGCGGCGCCTATCTGCCGGTGGACGCCCGCGCCCCCGAGGAGCGGCGCAGCGCCCTGCTCGCCCAGGCGGGTGCCACCGTGCGGCTCACCGCCGCCCAGGTCGCCGCCGCGCGTACCGGCGAGGCTGCCCGTACCGGCGAGGCTGCCCGTACCGGCGAGACTGCCCGCACCGGCGAGGCCGCGCCGGTGGCGCCGCCCGCCGACCCCGACCGGCTGGCATACGTGATGTTCACCTCCGGATCCACCGGGGTGCCCAAGGCGGTGGGGGTGCGGCACCGCGACGTGGCCTCGCTGGCCACCGACAGCCGCTTCGCCGGCGGCCCCTGCGCCCAGGTGCTGCTGCACTCGCCGGTGGCCTTCGACGCCGCCACCTTCGAGGTGTGGGCGCCGCTGCTGACCGGCGGCTGCGTGGTCGTGGCCCCCGACGGCCCGGTGGACGCGGCCCTGCTGCGGCGACTGGCCGGCCAGGGGCTGACGGCCCTGTGGCTCACCGCCGGACTCTTCCGGCTGCTGGCCCAGGACGCGCCCGACTGCTTCGCCGGCCTGCGCCGCCTGTGGACCGGCGGCGACGTGGTGCCCGCCGCCGCCGTGCGCCGGGTGCTGGCCGCCTGCCCTGGCCTGAGCGTGGTGGACGGCTACGGACCCACCGAGACCACGACCTTCGCGACCTCCCACACCCTGGCCGACGCGGCCGCGGTGCCCGAGGTGGTGCCCATCGGCCGGCCGCTGGACGACAAGCGGGTGCACGTCCTGGACGGGCGGCTGCGGCCGGTCGCGCCGGGCTGCGCCGGGGAGTTGTTCGTGGCGGGCGAGGGCGTGGCGCGCGGTTATCTGGGCCGTCCCGGTCAGACCGCGGCGCGTTTCCTGGCCGACCCGCTGGGCGCCCCCGGCGCCCGGATGTACCGCACCGGCGACCTGGCCTGGCGGCGGACGGACGGCACGCTGGAGTTCCTGGGCCGGGTGGACGACCAGGTGAAGATCCGTGGTTTCCGGGTGGAGCCCGGCGAGGTGGAGGCCGCGCTCGCCGCGCACCCCGGCGTCGTCGACCTCGCCGTTGTCACCCGCGAGGAGGGGCCCGGCGGCAAGCGGCTGGTGGCCTACGTGGTCGGCCCGGCGGGCCAGGACCCGGCGCAGCTGCGGGCCTTCGCCGCCCGGACGCTGCCCGACTACCTCGTGCCCGCCGCCTTCGTGGCGCTGGCCGCGCTGCCGCTGTCCGGCAACGGCAAGGTCGACCGGGCGGCCCTGCCGGCGCCCGAGCCGGACCACGACGCCGCCGTCCGCGAGCGGGTGGCGCCGCGCACCGGCGCCGAGCGCCGGGCGGTGGAGGTCTTCGCCGAGGTGCTGGGCGGCCGGGCGCCGGGCGTGACGGAGGACTTCTTCCAGCTGGGCGGGGACTCCATCCTCAGCATCCGGCTCGCCTCCCGCCTGGCCGAGGTCTTCGGGACCGACCTGACCCCGCGCGCGGTGTTCACCCACCCCACCCCGGCCGGGCTGGCCCGGCTGCTGACCGAACAGCCCGGGCGGGCGCAGGCCGCGATCGTGCCGGTGGCCCGCGACGCGGCGGCGCCGATGTCCTACGCCCAGCAACGCCTGTGGTTCCTGGAGGAGTTCGCGCCCGGCGGGGTGGAGTACGTCACCGCGCTGGCGCTGCGCCTGCGCGGCGCGCTGGACGCCGCCGCCCTCGCGGCGGCACTGAGCGCGGTGGTGGCACGCCACGAATCGCTGCGCACCACCTTCGAGAGCGTGGACGGCCACGGCGTCCAGATCGTCCACCCCCCGCGCGAGGTGCCGCTGACGCCGCACGACCTGTCCCGGCTGCCCGGCGAGCAGCGCGGCGGCGCCCTGCGCCGGCTGCTGGCCGAGGAACGGGCCCGCCCCTTCGACCTGCGTGAGGGGCCGTTGTTGCGCACCGGCCTGGTCCGGCTGGCCGACGACGAGCACGTGCTGCTGCTCAATCTGCACCACATCGTCACCGACGGCTGGTCGACCTCCGTGCTGCTCACCGAGCTGGCCCAGCACTACCGCGCCGAAGTCGACTCGGCCGAGGCCGAGTTGCCGCCGCTCGCGGTGCAGTACGCGGACTACGCGCACTGGCAGCGCACCGCCCACGCCGCCGCCGGCGAGGAGCAGCTCGCCTACTGGAAGCAGCATCTGACGGGCATTCAGCCGCTCCAGCTGCCCACCGACCGGCCACGGCCCGCGGTGCGCACCAGCAACGGGGCCACCGCCCGCCTGGAGCTGCCCGCCGCCACCGCCCGGCGGCTGCTCCAGGTCGGCCGGGCGCGCGGAACCACCCTGTTCACCACGCTCGTGGCCGGCGCCCAGGCCTACCTGGCCCGGCTCGGCGGGGACACCGACATCACGGTCGGCACCGTCACCTCGGGCCGCGACCGCACCGAGACGCAGAACCTGATCGGCTTCTTCGTCAACACCCTGGTGCTGCGCTCGCAGGCGCCGGCGGAGCAGCCCTTCACCGAGTTCCTCACCGGGGTGCGGCAGACGGTGCTGGAGGCCTTCGCGCACCAGGACGTGCCGTTCGAGCGGGTGGTGGACGAGGTGCAGCCGCTGCGCGACACCAGCCGCAGCCCGCTCTTCCAGGTCATGGTGGTGCTGCAGAACACCCCGGCGGCCGACCTCGACCTGCCGGGCCTGGCGGTGACGGACGTCGAGACCGAGGTGGAGCAGGCCGCCTTCGACCTCACCCTGGAGTTCGCCGAGACGGACTCCGGAGCGCTGCACGGCCTGCTCACCTACAACACGGACCTGTTCGAGCCGGCCACCGCCGAGCGGATGGCCGCCCAGCTCACCACCCTGCTGACCGCCGTGGCGCAGGATCCCGAACGCCCGCTGGGCGCCCTGCCGCTGGCCCGGGACGAGGAGCTGGCCGGCCTGCTGGAGCAGGCGCGCGGCACCTGTGGCCCGGTCGCGGCGGCGACCCTGCCGCAGCTGTTCGAGCGGCAGGCGGCCCGCACCCCCGGAGCGCCGGCGCTGGCCGACGGCGACCGGGAGCTGAGCTACGCCGAGCTGGAGCGGGCGGCCAACCGGCTGGCGCACCGGCTCATCCGCCAGGGCGTGGGCCCGGAGCGGCTGGTGGCCCTGGCCCTGCCGCGCGGGGCGGAGATGGTGGTGGCGCAGCTGGCCGTCACCAAGGCCGGCGGCGCCTTCCTGCCCGTCGACCCGCAGTACCCGGCCCAGCGGCGGGAGTTCATGGTGCGCGACGCGCGCGCCCACCTGGTGCTGGCGGACCCGGGCGAGGTCTGGGTCGAGGACGGGCCGGCGGCGGCGCCCACCGACGCCGAGCGCACCGGCGCACTCACGCCCGACCACCCCGCCTACGTCATCTACACCTCCGGCTCGACCGGGACGCCCAAGGGCGTGGTGGTCACCCACCGCGGGCTGGCCGCCTTCGCGGCCGCCGCCGCCGAGCAGTACGCGGTGGGCCCCGGCGACCGGGTGCTCCAGTTCGCCTCGCCCAGCTTCGACGCCTCCGTGCTGGAGCTGTGCACCTCGCTGCTGAGCGGCGCGGCGCTGGTCACCGGCGAGGAGGGGCCACTGGTGGGCGAACGGCTGGCCGAGGTGCTGGCCGGACGGCGGATCAGCCACACGCTGATCCCCCCGGCGGCCCTGGCCACCGTCGATCCGCGGACGGCCGGCGCGCTGCCCGCGCTGCGCACCCTGATCGTGGGCGCCGAGGCCTGCCCGGCCGACCTGGTCGACACCTGGGCACCGGGCCGCCGGATGATCAACTCGTACGGGCCCACCGAGGCCACGGTCGTCGCCACCTGGACCGGCCCGCTCGCGCCGGGCGCCGGCAC
The DNA here is from genome assembly GCF_042957465.1 of Kitasatospora sp. NPDC008050. Taxonomy (NCBI): domain Bacteria; kingdom Bacillati; phylum Actinomycetota; class Actinomycetes; order Kitasatosporales; family Streptomycetaceae; genus Kitasatospora; species Kitasatospora sp. NPDC008050. Next base: position 118,195 of record NZ_JBIBIJ010000008.1, on the reverse strand, counting down.
GCCGGCCATCGGCCGGCCCAGCGGCGCCACTCGCGCCTACCTCCTGGACGCCGCGCTGCGCCCGGTGCCGCCCGGGGTCACCGGGGAGCTGTACGTGGCCGGGCCCGGCCTGGCCCGCGGCTACCTGGGCCGCCCGGGCCTGACCGCCCAGCGCTTCGTCCCCGACCCCTACGGCGCCCCGGGCGAGCGGATGTACCGCACCGGCGACCTGGCCCGGCGCCGGTCCGACGGCGAGCTGCGCTTCGCCGGCCGCGTGGACGAGCAGATCAAGCTGCGCGGGTTCCGGATCGAACCGGGGGAGATCGAGAGCGCGCTGCGCCGCAGCCCCCTGGTGCGCGACGCCGTCGTCACGGTGCGCACCGACGCGAGCGGGGACCCGGCCGGCGAGGGCGCGGCGTCCGGGGCCGGCCGGCTGGTGGCCTACATCGTGCCCGCGCAGGACTCCGCCGTGCCGCTGCCCGAACGCGTGCCGGTCGCGGACCTGCGCGTGCACCTGGCCGACCTGCTGCCGCCCCACATGGTCCCCGCGCTGTTCGTGCCGCTGGAACGGCTGCCACTGACCCCCAACGGCAAGACCGACCGGCGGGCGCTGCCCGAACCCGGCCCCGCCCCGGCCGCCGGCGCAGCACACCGCGCGCCGGGCACCGACACCGAACGCCACGTCGCCCGCATCTGGGCCGACGTGCTGGGCGTCGAGGAGGTCGGCCTCGACGACAACTTCTTCGTGCTGGGCGGCGACTCCATCCTGAGCATGCAGGTGGTCTCGCGGCTGCGCCGCGAAGGCCTGCACCTGGCCACCCGGGACCTGTTCACCCATCAGACCCTGGCCGAACTGGCCGCCGTGGTGCGCAGCGTCCCCGAGCGCGGGGGCGAGGGCCCGGTGACCGGAGAGGTGCCGCTCACCGCCATCCAGGAGTGGTTCCTGGGCTCCCCGCGCGCCGCCCACCACCACTTCAACCAGTCGATGCTGCTGGAACTGGGCGCCGCCCCCGACCCGCAGGCCCTGCGTGCCGCGCTGGACGCCCTCCTCGAACACCACGACGCCCTGCGGATGCGCTTCACCCGCGACGGGAACGGGAGTTGGCAGCAGTTCAACCCGCCGCCGGCCCCCGGCGAGGACCTCCTCGCCGAGTACGACCTGAGCGGGCAGTCGACCGAGGAGGCCGAGGCGGCCATGGCCAAGGCCGCCGACGAGCTGCACACCCGCTTCGATCTGGCCCGCGGGCCGCTGCTGCGCGCGGCCCTGTTCACCGGCGACGCGGACCAGCCGGTCTTCCTGCTCCTGGTCGCCCACCACCTGGCCGTGGACGCGGTCTCCTGGCGCGTGCTGCGCGACGACCTGGAGAGCGCCCACCGCCAGGCCACCCGGGGCGAGGCGATCACGCTGGGGGAGCGCGGCACCTCCTTCCGGCAGTGGGCGCTCGGCCTCGCCGGCCATGTCGCCGAGGGTGGCCTGGACCACGAACTGCCGTACTGGGAGCAGGCGGTGAGCGCCGATGCGGCCCCCGCCGGTCTCCCGGTGGGACCCGTGCCCGCCGAAACGGCCACCATCACCGTGGAGTTGGGCGAAGCGGACACCGAGGCGCTGCTGCGGGCCGCGCCCGCGGCCTACCGCACCCGGGTCAACGACGTGCTGCTCGCGGCGCTCGCGCTGGCGCTGGCCCGGTGGAACGGACAGGACCGGGTCCGGCTGGACCTGGAGGGGCACGGCCGCGAGGACGTGCTGGAGGGCGTCGACCTCTCCCGCACGGTGGGCTGGTTCACCACCGTCTACCCGGTCGCCTTCCAGGTGCCCGCTCCCGACGACCTGCGCCCCGACCGCGACTGGCGCGCCCTGGTGAAGTCGATCCGCCGCCAACTGCGCGCGGTACCGGGCAACGGGCTGGGCTTCGGCGCCCTGCGCACCTTCGGCACGCCCGAGGTCCGCGAGCGCCTGGCCGGGGCCGCGCACGGCCAGGTGGTCTTCAACTACCTCGGCCAGTGGGACGCCCGCCCGGAGGTCGCCGAGGGCGCCCTGGTGCGCACCGAGCACGGCTCCTTCGGACAGGACCACGATCCCCGGGACGGCGGCTCCCACCTGGTGGAGGTGGTGGGCGCCGTCCAGCACGGCCGGCTCGCCTTCACCTGGCACCACCGCCCCGCCGTCCACCCCACCGCGAGCGTGCGGCAGGTGGCCGAGGAGTTCGGCCAGGTGCTGCGCCACATCGCCCGGCACGCCCGGACCGGCCGGTGACCGCACACCCGCCCCGCCGGGCACCGCCCACCGGCGACGACCGGCCAGTGATGACAACCCAGTGACTACGTGAGGAAACGCGACATGGACGAGAACACCCGCTACCAGGTGCTGCGCAACGACGAGGAGCAGTACTCGCTGTGGCCGCTCGACATCGAGGTGCCCGCGGGCTGGCACCCCGTCGGCAAGGAGGGCACCGAGGAGGAGTGCGTCGCCCACGTCGACGAGGTCTGGACCGACATGCGTCCGCGCAGCCTGCGCGAGCGCATGGAGAACGCCGGAGCCTGACCCGGCGGCCGAACGCCGATCGGGGCGCCGGTTCACCAGCCGGCGCCCCGCCCCTGCCGTGCACCCCCGACCCCCTTGTGAGGAGACCATCATGACCCCCGAACTGCGCACCGAACACGTGACCTTCACCCCCTACCGCGACCAGGACGAGGACGCCTTCGTCGCCCTGCTGCGCGACGAGCAGGTGTGCCACTGGATGGGCCAGGAGCGGGCCCCCGAAGCGGACATCCGGGCGCTGTTCCGCTCGATCCTGACGGACGTGTACCCCAGACGGATCTTCGACGTGTGGGGCCTGTGGCTGGAGGGCACGTACGCGGGCCACGCGGAGGTGAAGAAGACGGGGAACGTCGAGGGCCATGAACTCATCGCCGCGCTCGCCCCGGAGTTCTGGGGGCGCGGGCTGGGCGCCGAGGTGGCGCGCGGTCTGCTGCGCCATGCGGCGGACAATCTCGGACTCAAGGAGGTCTACGGAATGGTGGGCGCGCAGAACACCGCGAGCCTCGCGCTCTGCCGACGGCTGGGCTTTCGGCACCTGCGCGACGTGGTCGACGACGAGGGCTCGGTGACGAAGGTGCTGGTCATCAACACCACGGAGCCGGCATGAGTGGGGCGGTGACCGGCACCACCAGCGATGCGCCGGCGACCGAGCGGCTGCCGAGCCTGTGGCGCAACCGCGCCTTCAACCTGCTCTGGACCGGTCAGTGCCTCTCGGACACGGGCAGCGCCATGGCGGACCTGGCGCTGCCCCTGCTGGTGTTCCAGCTGACCGGGTCCCCGGAGCAGGCCGGCTTCGTCGGGACGGTCGGCTTCGCCGTCACGATGGCCTGCCGGCTGCCGGCCGGCGTCCTGGTCGACCGTTTCGACCGGCGCCGGCTGATGATCGTCTGCGACGTCGCCCGGGTGGTGGTGTTCACCCTCCTGGCGTGCGCGATCGAGGCGGGCAGGGCCCACCTGGTGGTGATCCTGGCGGTGGTGGCCGCCAGCGCCGCCGCCACGGCGCTGTTCAGCACCGCCGAACACGCCGCGGTGCGCAGCCTGGTGCGGCCCGACCAGATCGTCACCGCGGTCGCCCGCAACGAGGCGCGGGCGTACGGCACTTCGCTGGCCGGGCCACCGCTGGGGGGACTGCTGTTCGGGCTGGGCCGGGCGCTGCCGTTCTTCGGCAACGCCGTCACCTTCCTGCTGTCGCTGGTGGCCGTCTCCTGCATCCGCCGGCCCCTGCAACAGCCGCGGCCACCGGCGGCTGCCGCGGGGGCCGCCTCGGCGTCCTCCGCGGCGTCCTCCGCGGTGTCCTCCGCGGCACCGGCGGGCACCGGCGGGGGTGGGGCGGGCCGGCAGGGGCTGCGCTTCGTCCTCGGCAACCCCTTCCTGCGCGCCCTGTTGGTGATCGCCGCCCCGCTCAACATGGCCTTCACCGGCATGATCTTCTCGATGACCATCTCGCTGCGGCGCTCCGGACTGTCACCGGCCCTGGTCGGCGTGGTCGGCATGGTCGTCGCCGTGGGCGGCCTCCTGGGGGCCGTCACCGCCCCGGCCCTGCAACGCCGGCTGCGCCTGCCGACACTGATCATGGTGATCTGCTGGTCCGCCGCGGCCCTGATGGCGCTCAGCGTGCTGCTGTCCGCCAGCATCGCGACCGCGGTACCGCTGGCCGCCGCGGTCTTCCTCGGCCCCACCGCCAACGCGGCCCTCTTCGGGTACCAGGCGGCCGTCACCCCGGACCACCTGCAGGGCCGGGTGGTCAGCCTGCTCCTGCTGGCCGCCACTTCCGCCGCCGCCCTGGCCCCCGCCCTGGCCGGCGTCCTGCTGGCCCACGTCGCCGGCCGCACCGCCATGCTCGTCTTCCCCCTGCTGGTCGCCGTCGCCGCCCTGGTGGCCACCTTCGGCAGCGGCATCAGGTCGATGTCCCGCCACCCGTGAACCGTCCCACCCCCCTCGTGAACCGTCCCCCCGTGAACCGTCAGTGGGTGGCGCAGCCCGCGTCGTCGATCGCCTGCTGGACGGCCTTGCCGAACTCCGCCTGGGTGCCCTTCTCGTAGGGGGTGAGGGCGAGGGTGAACTGGCGGCGGCCGTCGGGCGAGCTGGCGGCGATGTCGGCGTAGCCGCGGCCGCTGCCGTTGTGGCCCCAGAACGGGCCGCAGGGGGTGTCGAAGCGTTCCAGGCCCAGGCCGTAGTGGAGGCCGTCGGCGGTGTCGGTCACCTGTTCCATGGCGGCGAGTTCGGCCGGCCGCAGCAGGTGGCCGCCGAGCAGGGCGGCGGTGAAGCGGGAGAGGTCACCCGCGTCCGAGATCCCGGCGCCGGCCGCGCCCGCGATGGAGGGACTGAAGCGGGTGTTGTCGGCGGGGCCCGCGGCGGTGTTGAGGTAGCCGTCGATGTGCGGGCCGGGGAGGTCCGGTGAGGTGGTGGGCATGATCGTCGCGTGCAGGCCGAGCGGACGGATGATCCGCCCGGTCACCTCGTCCTGCCAACTGTGGCCGGTGACCCGCTCGATGACCATCCCGAGCAGCAGGTAGCCGGTGTTGGAGTACTGCCAGCCCCGGCCCGGTTCGAAGGACGGCGGGTGCGTGAAGGCCGCCCCGACCAGATCGGCCGCACGGTGGGTCTGCCAGCGTCCGGTGGCCAACCAGGTCTCCACGGAGGCCTCGTCGGTCAGTCCGTACCGGGGATCGTCGTCGTAGTTGTAGAGCCCGCTGGTGTGGGTCAGCAGCTCCCGCACCGTGATCTGCGAGCCGTTCGGCACCTCGCCCGGCAGGTACTCCTCGACCGGGGCGTCCAGCTGGACCCTTCCCTCGCCGACCAGTTGGAGCAGCACGGTCGCCACGAAGGTCTTGGTCACACTGGCGATCCGGAACCGGGCGCGGGCGGGAACAGGCGCGCCGGTCGCCAGGTCGGCCGTGCCGGCGCTGCCGCGCCAGCGGGTGTGACCGTCCTGGCGGACCTCGCCCAGCGCGGAGACGGCTCCGGTGTCGACGAGTGCCTGCAGGTCGCTGCCGAGGGTGGTGCGCGCGGTGTCGGCGGATGCCGCCGGAGCGAGCCCGGCGAGCAGCGCGGTGGCGACGGCGGTGGCAAGGAAGGAGGCCGCAAAGCGGTTGGTACGGCGGCGATATGACGTTCGGTCGGACATGCTCTCTCCTGCTCCTCGAAGCCGGCCGGAGGGATCACCGGCCCGGCCCGGTCATGGTGCGACGGCGTGCGGTGAGGCCGCGTCAGCCGCAGGTGCCGGTCCTGCGGCGGCCGCGCCCCAGTCCCTCTAGGGGATGACCCTGAGAACCGCCGGTATACGCACAGCTCAGTCGCATGGCCCCGAAGTCGGGGTGACCCCGGGGCCGCCGACGGAAATTCCGCCGCGGCAACGTCCCGAAGCCGCCCGCGGCCGCCCGGCTGCTTCCCCGTTGCCTCTCTGCCGCCTTCTTGCGGCCTGCCTCAAGTCGGCACCGGAGGATGAGAGTTCTCCGGGCATCTCCTTCCGCGGATCGATGCGGAATCGGTGACCGGACCGTGAAGCTGGCGTGCGCCGTTTCCTTCGGCAGTCGTCGAGAGAGGGAGATTCGCATGACGAACAGCAGGACCACGTCGCGGCGCGGCGTTCGCCTGGCCGCAGGGCTGCTCGCGGGCGCCACCGTGCTCGCGCTCGCACCGGCCGCGGGCGCCGCCACCCCGGCGGCGAGCCGCCCGGACGGCGCCGCCCTCCAGAAGGCTCTGGAGGCGATCACCACCCAGGCCGGTGCGATCGGCGCCATCGCCGAGATCCGCCAGAACGGCCAGGTCGCCTGGCGCGGCACCGCCGGGCTGCGGGACCTCGCCAGCAAGGCACCGGACCCGGTCGAGGGGCGGTTCCGGATCGGCAGCGCGACCAAGACCTTCCTGGCCACGGTCGCGCTCCAGCTCTCCGCCGAGGGCAAGCTCGGTCTCGACGACCCGATCGAGCGCTACCTGCCCGGCGTGGTCCCGGACGGCGCCTCGATCACGGTGCGTCAGGTGCTCAACCACACCGCCGGGATCTTCGACTACACGGAGGATCCGCGGTTCGCCGAGGACACCGAGGCCGAGCAGGAACAGCTGGTCGCCACCGACCGCTGGCACACCTACACCCCGCAGCAGCTGATCGCCGTCGCCACCGGCCACCCGCCCTACTTCGCCCCCGGCCAGGGCTGGCACTACTCCAACACCGACTACCTGCTGGTCGGCGAGCTGATCGGCAAGGTGACCGGCCACTCCTGGCGCACCGAGGTCCAGCAGCGGATCCTGCGCCCGCTCGGCCTGCGCCACACCTACCTGCCCGGCACCGCCACCTCGATCCCCGGCCCGCACGCCCACGGCTACCTCGCCCTGACCGCCGGCCCCGCCGACATCACCGAGCTCAACCCGTCGGTGGCAGGGTCCGCCGGCGAGATCATCTCCACCACCGACGACCTGACCCGGTTCAACGCCGCCCTGCTCGGCGGCCGCCTGCTCGCCCCGGCCCAGCTCGCCGAGATGACCACCACCGTCCCCGCCATCGCCGACCCGCCCTCCGAGTACGGCCTGGGCCTGATGCGCATCCCGCTGTCGTGCGGCGCGGTCTGGGGCCACCCGGGCGGGATCTACGGCTACACCACCTACGTGTTCGGCGACCGCAGTGGCACCCGCCAGATCGCCGTCTCGGTGACCCCCTACGACCCGGCCAAGTCCGCGGCCCTCGTCCCGACCGTCATGGCTCTGATCGACCGGACCTTCTGCCCCACCGACCCCACGCCGTAACCACCGCTCGCCCGGTGTGCCTCCGCACCTCCTCCGCACCGCCTCTGAACGCCACCGCACCGCCACCGCACCGCCACTGCGGCGGCCCCGGTGCAGGGGCACACGGGCGAAATCCGATTGCGGGCACAGCGCAGGACCTGAGACGGTGCGGCTTCCCGCGACTGTCACGAGGTTCGGATGACGATCTACTTCTACGGTGCCGACGAGGTCCCCTACGGCTGTTTCTCGAACTTCTCCGCGCACAGCCTGGACCTCGACGGGCACCTGTGGCCGACCTCCGAACACTACTTCCAAGCACAGAAGTTCATCGGCACCCGCCACGCCGAGCTCATCCGTGGGGCCCGTACGCCGTTGCGCGCGGCCGAGTTGGGCCGCGACCCGGCCAAACCACTGCGGCGGGACTGGGACCGCGTCAGGGACGACGTGATGCGTCGTGCCGTGGCGGCCAAGTTCGCGGCGCATGCGGACATCCGCGGCATCCTGTTGTCCACCGGCGATCAGGAGATCGTCGAGGACACCGGCACCGACCACTACTGGGGCCGCGGCAGGACCGGCACCGGCCGGAACATGCTCGGCCGGATCCTGATGCGCACTCGCCACCGACTGCGCACCGAGGCCCAGGGGCGTCACGATCGCGGATGACCCGGACCGGGTCCACGGGGGATCGCCGTCTCGGTCGGCGGGGGCCTCTTGCCGAATCTCTGACGCAGCGTCAGGAGAGCGTCAGTGACAGGTCAGTGGGACAGGCCATGGTTGGTGACACGGGGACAGGCCGCAGCGAGTGAAACGGCCGGTTCCTGGGGGAGAGGTGCCCGGAGTGGTTGATCGGGGGCCGGGGCTCAGGCCTCGGTCGGGCGCAAGCCCACGCAGGTTCGAATCCTGCCTTCTCCGCTCACCGTCGGCCTGTCGCCCGACCGGGCGGTCGGATCGGCCCGCCGACTGGACCGGGCCCACCCACTGATCGCCGGTGGGCCCGATCGGCACCGCCGCTCGGTGCGGCCGCGGTTCATCCGCCGAGCAGTAGTGCGGCGACCGCCTCCGGGGCCTCGTGCATCGCGTCGTGTCCGGTGGGGAGGTCGTGGACCTGCCACGCGGGATCGGCCTGGAGCCGGGTGCGGAGTTCGGCGAACGGCGTCTTGTCCTCCCAACCCGAGCAGTAGACGAACTCCCGGCGGGGGACCTGGGCGAGCGTTCCGGTGAGCCGGATCCTCTGCAGGAACGAGGCCAGGGGATGCGGACGGCGGCGGGGATCGCCGCCGTCCGGCGGCCGGACGGCGTAGCCGGTGGCCGCGGCGCCGGCCGCGAACACCTCCCGGAAGTGCTCGTTCGTTGACGACCAGCACGACTCGCCGTCGCGCGGTACGTAGGCGTCGAGATGCACCAGCCGTGAGATCCGGCCGCCGGCGCGGTCGGCGGCGGCGGCGATCACCATCCCGGCGTAGCTGTGGCCGACCAGCGTCGCGTTGGTGATGTGGTGGCGATCGAGGTGCCGCAATACGTCGTCGGCGTGCGTGTCGAGGTTGGCGGTCGCCACCGTCGCGTTGTCGTCGTCCGGCCGTAGGCCGGTCAGGGTCAGGGCGTGAACGGTGTGACCGGCACGCTCCAGCAGCGGAACCACCGCCTCGAACGACCAGGAGCCCTTCCAGGCGCCGGGCACAAGGACGAACGTCGCCATGCGTTTTCTCCTTCTCTCTCAAGCCGCGGCATCGAGGCACGCTGCCCTGATGACACGGGGGTGCGGTCAGGCGCTTTCGCGCGACTGACGGCCACTGCGCATACAGGTAGTGTCACGGGATCAAGGTGTGGCTTGTTAGCGATAGGACGCCAACTGATGCCTGTTCACGGCCAACCTCGGGGGATCGCCGGAGTGACGTCACATGTGTGGCCGTCCGGCGGGCGCCACCTGCGGCCATCCGGCGAGACAAGTGCGGTGCAGTCGCACGACCGGGGACACCTGGTCTACGCAGCCAGCGGCGTCCTGGCAGTGCACACCGAGCGCGGCACGTCGATCGTCCCCGCCAACCGGGTCGCCTGGACCCCCGCCGGGTTCACGCACTGCCACCGCGCCCACGGCGACACCGATATGCGGATCGTCTTCCTCGCGCCGTCCCTCGCCCGGCTCATACCGGACCACCCCGCCGTGTTCCTGGCCTCCGGCCTCGCCCGCGAGGTCCTGCTCGCCCTGACCGGCCCCCGCAACTACGAGCCCGCCGCGCCCGACTACGGCCCCGGTGGCCGCTCCGCGCGCTCTCGCCTCCTTCGAGTCCTCGTCGATGAACTCCGCGAAGCACCCGAACAGCCACTGCACCTGCCCGAACCACGGGACGACCGACTGCAAGCCATCGCCCGGATGCTGCACGAGACGCCTGCGGACAACGCCACGCTGGCCGAACTGGGGAAGACGATCGGAGCCGGCACCCGAACCCTCAGCCGACTGTTCCGCAACGAACTCGGCATGACCTTCTACGAGTGGCGCACCCAGCTACGCGTCCACCACGCGCTCGTGCTCCTCGCCGACGGCCACGACACCACCCAAACCGCCTACGCCTGCGGATGGGCCAACCCCAGCAGCTTCATCGCGGCGTTCACCGGCATCATCGGAACGACCCCGGGCCGCTACCGAACCAGTCGCCGGACCACCGCCCGCGTGTCTCAACTCCCGACGGTGGTCAAGCCCTCGGGGTGATACCCGTGCGCACCTTCGCCCGTGGTCCGCAGCCTCCCGGTCGGCGCGGCGTCCGGCCGTTGCGGCCTTCCCGGATGGGCAGACGTGCGGCATCCGTGACGTCAATTTGACCCGGCCGTAAACGACCGGGCTTGGAGGTAGGGCGCGGCTGGCTGCCGCGTGGCCTCCTCCGTCTGAGTACCTCTGTGGGTGCTGGGACGCGTGACGCACGCCCCGCCGGCCACACAGCAGCGCCGCGTGCGGCGATGTTGCGGGACGCGTTCCGGTCGGCGTGGGCAACAACCCCGCAGGACCGGCAGATGAACAGGGCCTGGGAGACCCGGTTCCTCTTGTCGATGTGGTGGCAGTCGGCGCAGGTCTGCGAGGTGTACGCGGGATCGACGTACACCAGTGGCACCCGGCGCGCTGTCAGGCACTGTGCCCGGCGTCATCGTACGCAGCCTGATCCGCCGAGCCTGGACCAGTCACCGCTGGGCAGCGCGCCCCGATGCCGACCATGAGCAGGCACCCATCTGCGTCCCCCGGCCGCATGGAGACGCGCATGGGCGAGCTGGATCACATCCCGCACACCTGGTGAGCTGTCAGCGAACGAAGGCATAGCGGCGGGCCCGGCCGCGCAGGCTGGGGGTATGGATGTGATCGAAGTACGGCCGATGCTGCACATGCTCCGCTTCCCGGTAGGGACCGCCTATCTGTGGCGGGACGGCGATCAGCTGACCCTGATCGATACCGGGACGGCGGACTGCGCGACGGAGATCGAGGAAGTGCTGGAGGGCGAACTGCGGCGGATCGTGCTGACGCACTGGCATGAGGACCACGCGGGCTCGGCCGCCGAACTGGCCGCCAGGCACGGGGCGGAGGTGGTGGCGCATCGGCTGGAGGCTCCGGTGATCCGGGGCGAGGCGACCGGGGCGCCAGCGGTACTGGAGGAGTTCGAGCTGTCTATCAGAGCGGCTCTTCCGCCGCTGCCGCCAGCTCCACCGTGCCGGGTGGACCGGGAAGTCGAGGACGGCGACATCCTGGACTTCGGTGGCGGGGCTGTGGTCATCGCGGTACCTGGACACACGGAGGGGTCGATCGCGCTCCACCTGCCTGGACCAGGCGTGCTGTTCACTGGCGATACGGTCGCCAACGTCGGCCGGACCATGCTCGGTGTCTTCAATACCGACCGCGCCCGTGCCATCGAGTCGCTGCACCGGTTGGCCAAGCTGGAGGTCGAGACGGCGGTCTTCGGGCACGGCGACCCGATCGGCCGCGGCGCGACGGCTGCACTGCAGGCAGCAGCAGCAACGGTGTGACGGTGCCCCACCCGGCGCAATCGCAGGTTCCGTGATCACGGGGCCATGACACTCCGTGATCACGGAACCTGCATTTGCCACGCCTGCCCACCGGACAAAGCTGTCGCCTATCTGTGCGACCTCTAAGTCGCCAGCCTGAGCGGCTGGCCGTGGCCTGGCTTCAGGGCCTCGGCCAGCCGTCCCGGGCAGTGGCCCTGGACGGCAACCCGGGCTCGTGCCGGGGCCCGAGGTTTCGGCCCTGGCCGAAAGCATCGCGCCGGGTTCTCTCCGGTCCGACGATAGCCAGGACGCGGCCCGCCCGGCAGGGGGCGGCCATCCCGATCAGAGCCTCAGGAGGCCAGCGATGTGCACCGCCGTACCGTCCCGGCGTTCCCAATCAACGTGAACAGCGGGAAGACGGTGGACCGCGACCAGAGCGGCCGCGGCACCCGCTACCACCGGAGCGACGGCAGCTCCCTCTGGGAGGTGCCCAGGACCTCGCACCTCAGCGTCGGCTTCCACCCGGGCAGGCAGCAGCAGGTGCTGACCCAGCACCGGGTGGAGGGCCTCTGCCGGAGGCTCGCCTGACGGTCCTTGCGGTCCTGACGCTCCTGCCGGGCTTCACCGACCCGGGGTGCCGCCCGTCACGGGGGTGCGGGCGGCACCCCGGCTCCGCCAGGGCCAGGGCTGGGGCTGGGGCCGGGAGTCCCCGGCGGGGGTCAGCCCATCGGGAACTTGACCTGGCCGGAGACGATCGGGTTGAGGTAGTTCGGTCCGGCGATCTTCAGGCGGTTCATCGCCAGGCCGGTCAGGCCCTCGAAGATGGCGCGGCGGGCATTCATGGTGGTGGAGTAGCCGTGGTCCAGGTGCGGGGCGACCTCCACCACGTCGATGCCGATGACCTTGGTCTCGTGGCAGATCCGGCGGAAGGCCGGGAAGAGTTCACGGGTGGTCAGGCCGCCCGGCTCGGGGGTGCCGGTGCCGGGGGCGAAGGCCGGGTCGAGCACGTCGATGTCCAGCGAGAGATAGACGAACTCGGCGTTCTCCTGAACCTCGGCGATCGCCTTCTCCAGCACCGCGGTGAAGCCGATCTGCTCGATCTCGGCCATGAAGTGCGACTTCATGCCCTGTCGCCGCATCCAGTGGAAGAGTTGGTTGTCGGGGCCGGTGATGGTGCGCAGCCCGACCTGGACCACGTTGCCCGCCGGGATCTTCTCGTCCTCGATGATCCGCCGGATCGGGGTGCTGTGGGTCACCTGGTGGCCGAACTGGCTGTCGTGGCAGTCGGGGTGGGCGTCGAAGTGGATCACGCCGATCTTCTCCGGGCCGTACACGTCGGCCAGCGCGCCGACGCTCGGCCACAGCAGCGAGTGGTCGCCGCCCAGCAGCACCGGCACCGCGCCGACCTCGGCGATCTCGCGCACCAGCGACCGGATCGGGCCGATCGAGTTGGGCGTGCTGAACGGGTCCACGGCCGCGTCGCCGTAGTCGACGACCTTGAGCACGTCGAACGGGTTGATCCGGGTGCTGGCGTTGATCACGGCCTCGGGGGTGTTGAAGACGTAGCGTTCGTCCGCGCGGATCATCCGCGGGCCGTACGAGGCGCCGCGGTGGCCCACCGAGGAGTCCAGCGGGATGCCCAGCACGGCCACGTCGACGTTCCCGGCCCGCAGGTCCTCCTGGTTGAGGCAGAGCGGCACGCCCATGAAGGTCGCGATGCCCGAGTACGCGGGGTGCGCGTAGTAGCGGCGGATGTCGATCGGCCCCGGCTCCCGGGCGGGCGCCGCCGACCGGTCGATCTCCACGCGCTGCGCGGGCGTCTGAGGCATCTCGTTCAACACATCTCCCCGGTGGATGACACGGCGCATTCCCCCATGCGAGTGCTTCGCATATTCCGCTCGCGTCCAGCGTAGGTGCGCCGGAAATGCGCGGCTTCCCGCACGACCTCCTATTCGACCCCGGCACCCCCTGTTCGGCGGCCGGCCAACCCCGAGCAGGCCGACCCTAGGGGCAGGTTAGGGGTTGGGCGCCCGATGCGGCCGCCCTACCGTGACGGCGGAAAGCGCCGTGTCGAACGTTTCGCCGCCCACCCGAGAGCTTCGGAAAAACCTTCTGCGTGGGCGCACCCGCGCGCAGCGCGGATTCCGGAATGCCGCAAATGAGGTCACGAAATGGCGAATGAAGAGACACTCCGCAGCTATCTCAGGCGGGTGACGGCCGACCTGGCACAGACGCGGCTGCGGCTGCGCGAGGTGGAGGCGAAGGACCAGGAGCCGATCGCCATCGTCGGAATGAGCTGCCGGCTGCCGGGCGGGGTCGGCTCGCCCGAGGAGCTGTGGCAGCTGGTTGCCGGCGGCCAGGACGCGATCTCCGAGTTCCCGGCCGACCGCGGGTGGGACGTCGAGACGCTCTACCACCCGGACCCGGACCACGTCGGCACCTCCTACACGCGCGAGGGCGGCTTCCTGCACGGGGTCGCGGAGTTCGACCCGGCGGTCTTCGGCATCAGCCCGCGCGAGGCGCTGGCGATGGACCCGCAGCAGCGGCTGCTGCTGGAGGTGGCCTGGGAGGCGTTCGAGCGGGCCGGCGTCGACCCGCTGTCGGTGCACGGCAGCCGGACCGGTGTCTTCGCCGGGACCAACGGCCAGGACTACCTGGCCGTCCTGCTGAACTCCACCGACGACGTGGAGGGTTACCTCGGCACCGGCAACGCGGCCAGTGTGCTCGCCGGCCGGATCTCCTACACCTTCGGCCTGGAGGGCCCGGCCGTCACCGTCGACACCGCCTGCTCCTCCTCACTGGTCTCGCTGCACCTGGCGGTGCAGGCGCTGCGCAACGGCGAGTGCTCGCTGGCGCTGGCCGGGGCCGTCACGGTGATGAACACGCCCGGCAACCTCATCGACTTCAGCCGTCAGCGCGGGCTGGCCGCCGACGGCCGCTGCAAGGCCTTCGCGGACGCCGCCGACGGCACCGGCTGGGCCGAGGGCGCGGGCATGCTGCTGGTCGAGCGGCTTTCCGACGCACGGCGCAACGGGCATCCGGTGCTGGCGATCGTGCGGGGCAGCGCCGTGAACCAGGACGGCGCGTCCAACGGTCTGACGGCGCCGAACGGCCCCTCCCAGCAGCGGGTCATCCTCCAGGCGCTGGCCAGTGCCCGGCTGACGCCCGATCAGGTGGACGCCGTCGAGGCGCACGGCACCGGCACCCGGCTGGGCGACCCGATCGAGGCGCAGGCGCTGCTGGCCACCTACGGCCAGGGCCGTCCCGCCGACCGGCCGCTGCTGATCGGCTCGGTCAAGTCGAACCTGGGCCACACCCAGGCCGCCGCGGGCGTGGCGGGCCTGATCAAGATGGTGATGGCGATCCGGCACGGCGTGCTGCCGAGGACACTGCACGTGGACGAGCCCTCCTCGCAGGTGGACTGGGGCTCGGGCGCGGTGGAGGTGCTCACCCAGGCGCGGCCGTGGCCGCGGACCGGGGCGCCGCGCCGGGTGGGCATCTCCTCGTTCGGGGTCAGTGGCACCAACGCGCACACCATCATCGAGCAGGCCCCGGTCGAGGAGACCGACGAGACGGAGACCGACGAGACGGCGGCCGGGGAGGCTGACGGGACTCCGACGAGCTCGGCGCCGGCCGTGCTGCCCTGGCCGCTGGCCGGGCGCACCGAGGAGGCGCTGCGTGCGCAGGCGGCCCGGCTGCGGGAGCGGCTGGAGGCCGATCCCAGCCTTCAACCGCTGGACGTGGGCTACTCGTTGGCCACCGGCCGGGCGGCGCTGGAGCAGCGCGCGGTGCTGGTGGCCGACGACCGTGCGGAGTTCCTGCAGGGGCTGCGGGCCCTGGCGGCGGGCGAGCCGGCCGCGGCTCTGGTGCGGGGCTCGGTGGCCGAGCGCAAGCTGGGCGTCCTGTTCACCGGGCAGGGCAGTCAGCGCGCCGGTATGGGGGCGGAGTTGTATGGCGCGTTCCCGGTGTTCGCCGAGGCGTACGACGCGGTCCGCGGGGAGCTGGACCGGCACTTGGCGGTGCCGCTGAAGGAGGCCGACGCGCTGCTCGACGAGACGGCCTCCACCCAGCCGGCGCTGTTCGCGCTGGAGGTGGCGCTGTTCCGGCTGGTCGAGTCCTTCGGTGTGCGGCCGGACTTCCTGGCGGGGCACTCGATCGGCGAGCTGGCGGCCGCGCATGTGGCGGGCGTGCTCTCGCTGGCCGATGCCGCGCGGCTGGTGGCGGCGCGTGGCCGGTTGATGCAGCAACTGCCCGCTGGTGGCGCGATGGTGGCGGTTCAGGCGGGCGAGGACGAGGTGCTGCCGCTGCTGGCCGACCGCCCGGAGGTGGGGATCGCCGCGGTCAACGGGCCGTCGGCGGTGGTGATCTCGGGCGCCGAGGCGGCGGTGCTTCAGGTCGCGGAGCAGCTGGGCCGCAAGACGAAGCGGCTGACGGTCAGCCATGCGTTCCACTCGCCGCTGATGGAGCCGATGCTGGCCGAGTTCCGCGCGGTGGTCGAGGAGTTGACCTTCGAGCCCGCGCGGATCGCGATCGTCTCCACGCTCACCGGGCGGCCGGCCGCCGCCGAGGAGCTGTCCACGCCCGACTACTGGGTGCGGCACGTCCGCGAGGCGGTGCGCTTCGCCGACGCGGTGCGGGCGCTGGAGGCCGAAGGGGTCGCCAGCTTCCTGGAGTTGGGCCCGGACGGGGTGCTGAGCGCGCTCGGCCAGGAGTGCCTGGCCGGGGAGGCGGTCTTCGCACCGGTGCTGCGCGCCGACCGTCCGGAGGTCCGGGCGCTGACCACCGCCCTGGCCCGGATCTTCGTGCGCGGCACGGCCGTTGACTGGCAGGCCTGCTACGCCGACCGCCGCGCCCGCCGGGTGGACCTGCCCACCTATGCCTTCCAGCGGCGCCGCTACTGGCCGACCGCTGCCGCGTGGGCGGAGGCCGGAGCGGCCGGGGAGCCCGGCGGGGACGGCGTGGAGGCGCGGTTCTGGGAGGCGGTGGAACGTGGTGATCTGGAGGCGCTGACCAGCACCTTGGCGGTGGCGGGGGATCTGCCGCTGAGTTCGGTGCTGCCCGCGTTGACCGCGTGGCGGCGGCAGAGCCGTGAGCGCTCCACGGTCGAGGGCTGGCGGTACCGGATCGGGTGGCGGCCGACCACGCAGGCCCCCCGGTCCGTCCCGGCGGGGCGCTGGGTGGTGGTGGCGCCGGCCGGTGAGGAGTGGGCCGCCGCCGCCGGGCGGGTGCTCGGCGCCCAGGGTGTGACGGTCCGTCAGATCGAGGTCGATGCGGCGGCGGCAGGACGGGCCGAGCTGGCCGGGCTGCTGGCCGACGGGCAACCGGTCGCCGGGGTGCTCTCCTTCCTCGCCTTGCAGGAGGGCGGGTGCGCCGACTCGCCGTCGGTGTCGGCGGCACTGGCCGGCACCTTGGCGCTGGTGCAGGCGTTGGGCGATGCCGGGGTCGAGGCGCCGCTCTGGTGCGTGACGCGGGGTGCGGTGTCGACCGGGCGCTCGGACCGGCTGGCATCGCCGGTGCAGGCGCAGGTGTGGGGTCTGGGCCGGGTGGTGGCGCAGGAGTATCCGCAGCGCTGGGGCGGTCTGGTCGACGTCCCGGAACCGACCGATGAGCGGGCGCCCGCCCGGTTGCTCGCGGTGCTGGGCGGACTGGGCGAGGAGGACCAGCTGGCGATCCGCTCCTGCGGCGTGCTGGCTCGCCGGCTGGTGCGTGTGCCGAGGGCCGAGGCGGTGGCGCCGGGGTTCGTCGCGCGCGGGACCGCGCTGGTGACGGGCGGCACGGGTGCGCTGGGTGCGCAGGTGGCGCGGTGGTTGGCGCGGGCGGGGGCGGAGCATCTGGTGCTGACCAGCCGGCGTGGCCTGGCGGCCGACGGCGCGGCGGAGTTGGCGGCCGAGCTGACCGCGCTCGGTGCGCGGGTGACGGTGGCGGCCTGCGATGTGGCGGACCGCGCCGCGCTGGCCGAGGTGCTGGCGGCGGTGCCGGCCCAGTTCCCGCTGACGACGGTGGTGCACGCGGCCGGTGTGCTGGACGACGGTGTGCTGGATGCGCTGACGCCCGAGCGGCTGGCGGGCGTGCTGCGTCCGAAGGTGGCCGCGGCGGTCCATCTGGACGAGCTGACCCGTGAGTTGGACCTGTCCGCGTTCGTGCTCTTCTCCTCCTTCGCCGGCGCCTTCGGCGGCCCGGGCCAGGGCAACTACGCGGCGGCGAACGCCTTCCTGGACGCGCTCGCCGAGCAGCGGCGGGCGGCGGGACTGCCGGCGACGTCGCTGGCCTGGGGCCCGTGGGCCGAGGGCGGTATGGCGGTGGACGAGGTGGTCACCGAGCGGCTGCGCCGGGGCGGCCTGTCGGCGCTGGCGCCGGATCTCGCGATCGCCGCGATGCGGCAGGCACTGGACCAGGACGAGACGTACTCGCTCGTCGCGGACCTGCACTGGGAGCAGTTCGCGCCGCAGTACACCGCGATCCGGCCGAGCACGTTTTTCGATGAACTACCCGAAGCCGCACGTGCGTTGGCGGCCTCCGAGGCGCGGACCGGGGCGCCGGCGGCGCAGAGCGAGTCGCTGCGGCAGCGGCTGGCGGTGGCGAGGGAGGGTGAACGCGGCCGGATCGCGCTGGACTTCGTGCGCACCCAGGTTGCCGCGGTGCTCGGCCATCCGGGGCCGGAGTCGGTCGAACCGGCGCGCGCGTTCCGCGAGTTGGGCTTCGACTCGCTGACGGCCGTCGAGCTGCGCAACCTGCTGGCCGCGCTGACCGGCCTGAAGCTGTCGGCGACCCTGGTCTTCGACTACCCGAACGCGACCGTGCTGGCCGAACAGCTCTGCGTCGAACTCCTCGGCACGGTGGTGGACACCAGGACGGCCGCGGCTGCCCCGAGCAGCCCGGCGGACGCGGACGACCCGATCGCCGTCGTCGCCATGGCCTGCCGGTTCCCCGGCGGGGTGAGCACGCCCGAGGAGCTGTGGCGGCTGCTGGCCGAGGGCACGGACGCGCTCACCGGCTTCCCCACCGATCGCAGCTGGGACCTCGACGCCGTCTACCACCCGGACCCGGAGCACCCGGACACCAGCTACGTGCGGGAGGGCGGCTTCCTGGCGGCGGCAGGGGCGTTCGACGCGGGGTTCTTCGGGATCTCGCCGCGCGAGGCGCTGGCCATGGACCCGCAGCAGCGGCTGCTGCTGGAGGTCTCCTGGGAGGCGCTGGAGCGGGCGGGGATCGATCCGGCGTCGCTGCGGGGCAGCCGGACGGGGGTCTTCGCCGGGACCAACGGGCAGGACTACCTGCCGCTGATCCTGACCGCCCCGGACGGCTCCGAAGGCTTCCTCGGCACCGGGAACGCGGCGAGCGTGATGTCGGGCCGGGTCTCCTACAGCCTGGGGCTGGAGGGGCCGGCGGTCACCGTGGACACGGCCTGCTCGTCCTCGCTGGTGGCCCTGCACTGGGCGATCCAGGCGCTGCGCGCCGGAGAGTGCTCGCTGGCGCTGGCCGGCGGTGTGACGGTGATGTCCACGCCCGGCTCGTTCATCGACTTCAGCCGTCAACGCGGGCTGGCGGCCGACGGGCGCTGCAAGGCCTTCGCCGCGGCGGCCGATGGCACGGGCTGGGGCGAGGGCGCGGGCATGCTGGTGGTCGAGCGGCTCTCCGACGCGCGGCGCAACGGGCACCCGGTGCTCGCGATCGTCCGGGGCTCGGCGGTCAACCAGGACGGTGCGAGCAACGGTCTGACGGCGCCCAACGGGCCCTCGCAGCAGCGGGTGATCCAGCAGGCGCTCGCCTCGGCCGGTCTGACGGCCGATCAGGTCGACGCGGTGGAGGCACACGGGACGGGCACCGCGCTGGGCGACCCGATCGAGGCGCAGGCGCTGCTGGCCACCTATGGCCAGGGCCGCCCCGGGGACCAGCCGCTCTGGCTGGGGTCGGTCAAGTCGAACCTGGGCCACACCCAGGCCGCTGCCGGTGTCGCGGGCATCATCAAGATGGTGCTGGCGATGCGCAACGGTGTGCTGCCGCAGACGCTGCACGTGGACGAGCCCTCGCCGCAGGTCGACTGGGCCTCGGGAGCGGTGGAGCTGCTGACCCAGGCGCGGCCGTGGCCGGAGACCGGGCGGCCGCGTCGGGCCGCGGTCTCGTCGTTCGGGATCAGCGGCACCAATGCGCACACGGTGCTGGAACAAGCGCCGGAGTTCGCCGAAGAACCGGCTGCCGAGGCGACGGTGGCGGCTGCGGTGGTGCCGTGGCCGCTGTCGGCCCGCACGGCGGCGGCGCTGTCGGGGCAGGCCGAGCGGTTGACCGCGCACCTGCTGGAGCAGCCGCAGGCGCGGCCGGTGGATGTCGGCTACTCGCTGGCGACCACCCGGGCGGCGTTGGAGCACCGGGCGGTCGTGCTGGCCGAGGACGCCGACGGATGGCGGGCCGCGCTGGCCGCACTGGCCGCGGGCGAGCAGGCCCCGGGGCTGGTCGAGGGCACGGCGGCGCTGGGCCGCACGGCGTTCCTGTTCACCGGACAGGGCAGCCAGCGGCTCGGGATGGGCGCCGAACTGTACGACACGTACCCGGTGTTCGCGGCTGCGCTGGACGAGATCCTCGCGCACCTGGACCAGCACCTGGACCGCCCGCTGCGCGAGGTGATGTTCGCCGCCGACGGCGAGCTGATCCACCGCACCGGCTATGCGCAGCCGGCGCTCTTCGCGCTGGAGGTGGCGCTGTTCCGGCTGCTGGAGTCCTGGGGCGTGCGACCGGACGTCCTGGCGGGGCACTCGATCGGTGAGCTGGCCGCCGCGCATGTGGCGGGTGTGTTCTCGCCGGCGGATGCGGCCGAACTGGTGGCCGCCCGTGGCCGGTTGATGCAGGCGCTGCCCGCCGGTGGGGCGATGGTGGCGGTGCAGGCGGGCGAGGGTGAGGTGCTGCCGCTGCTGGCGGGCCGCCCGGACGTGGGCATCGCGGCCGTCAACGGCCCGGCCTCGGTGGTGCTTTCGGGTGCCGAGCAGGCGGTCCTGGAGGTGGCCGGGCAGTTGGGCGGCAAGTCCAGGCGCCTGTCCGTCAGCCACGCGTTCCACTCGCCGTTGATGGAGCCGATGCTGGCGGAGTTCCGCGCCGTCGTCGCCGAACTGACCTTCCACGCACCGGCGATCCCGATCGTCTCGACGCTCGACCGGACGGCCGATCTCACCACCGCCGAGTACTGGGTGCGCCACGTCCGCGAGGCCGTCCGGTTCGCCGACGCGATGAGCCTGCTGGCGGACCAAGGGGTCACGAGCTATCTGGAGCTGGGCCCCGACGGTGTGCTGAGCGCGATGGGCCGGGAGTGCCTGGCCGAGGACGCGCTCTTCGCGCCGGTGCTGCGCACGGGCCGTCCCGAGGCGCGCGCCGTGGTCACCGCCCTCGCCCGGGCGTACGTCCAGGGCGTGCCGGTGGACTGGGACGCGTTCTTCGCGGGCCAGGGCGCCCGGCGGATCGACCTGCCCACCTACGCGTTCCAGCGCGAGCAGTACTGGCCCGACGTCCCGGCGCTGGGTGCCGGGGACGTCACCCTGGCGGGCCTCGGCGCCACCGACCACCCGCTGCTCGGTGCGGCGGTGGAACTGCCGGACTCCGGCGGCTACGTCTTCACCGGCCGGCTCGCGCTCGCCACCCACCCGTGGCTGGCCGACCACGCCGTCATGGGCACCGTGCTGCTGCCCGGCACGGCCTTCGTCGAGATGGCGGTGCGCGCGGGCGAACAGCTCGGCTGCGAACTGCTGGAGGAGCTCACCCTCGCGGCGCCGCTGATCCTGGCCGGGCCGGGCGGGGTGCAACTGCGCCTGACGGTGGCCGCCCCGGATCCGGCCGGGCGCCGGGCGCTGAGCCTGCACTCGCGGCGCGAGCAGGCCCCGGCCGAGGAGCCGTGGATCCGGCACGCCACCGGTCTGCTCGCCACCGGCGGAGCGCCCGCCGAGTTCGAGCTCGCCCAGTGGCCGCCGCCCGGTGCCACCGAGGTCGAGCTGGCCGGCCACTACGAGGGCCTGATCGAGCTGGGATTCGAGTACGGCCCGGCCTTCCAGGGCCTGCGACGGGCCTGGCGCGGCGCGGGCGAGGTCTTCGTCGAGGTGCGCCTGCCGGAGCGGGCCCGGGCCGAGGCCGCGCTGTTCGGCCTGCACCCGGCGCTGCTCGATGCCGCCCTGCACGCGCTGGGCATGGCCGACACCGACGGCGAGACCGACTGGCACGGCCGGCTGCCGTTCTCCTGGACCGGTGTGTCGCTGTACGCGGTCGGCGCTTCGGCGCTGCGGGTGCGGCTGGCGCGGGTCGGGGCGGACGGGGTTTCGCTGGAGCTGGCCGATGAGGCCGGACGTCCGGTGGCCGCGGTCGACACCCTGGTGCTGCGGGCCGTGTCGGCCGAGCAACTGCGTTCGGCGCAGGCCGCGTTCCAGGAGTCGCTGTTCCGCCCGGAGTGGGTGCCGCTGCCGCCGGCCGCCGCCCCGGCGGATGAGCGCTGGGCGGTGCTGGGTGACGGGGCCGGGGCGCTGGACGGCCTCGACCGCGACCTGCCCGTCCACCCCGACCTGGACGCGCTGCTGGCGAGCGGCACGCTGCCCGACGCCGTGATCGTCCCCTGCCTGGCGTCGCCGAACCCGGCGGCGGACCTGCCCGAGGCGGTGCTCGCCACCGTGAACCGGGTGCTCGCGCTGGCCCAGTCCTGGCTGGCCGAGGAGCGGACGGCCGACACGCAGCTGGTGCTGGTCACCAGGGGCGCGGTGGCGACCGCCGCCGACCCGGACGTCATCGACCTGGCACACGCCGCTGCCTGGGGCCTGCTGCGCTCGGCGCAGACCGAGAACCCGGCCCGGATCGTCCTGGTCGACGTGGACGAAGACGCCGCCTCGGCCCGGGGGCTGACCGCCGTGCTGGCCCACGAGGAACCGCAGCTGGCGATCCGTCAGGGGGCGCCGCACGCACTGCGGCTGGCCCGGGTGGAGTCCGCGCCGCAGGCGCAGAGCGCCGCCTTCGGGCCGACCGGCACCGTCCTGATCACCGGCGGCACCGGCACGCTCGGCGCGCTGCTCGCCCGCCACCTGGTGGCCGAGCACGGCGTCCGGCACCTGCTGCTCACCAGCCGACGTGGCGCCGAGGCTCCGGGTGCAGCCGAACTCGTCGCGGAGCTGGGCGAGTTCGGCGCCTCGGTGACGGTCGCGGCCTGTGATGCGGCCGACCGTGCGGCGCTGGCCGAGCTGCTCGGCCGCGAGCTGGCGCAGCCGCTGACCGCCGTGGTGCACACCGCGGGCATCGCCGACGACGGTGTGCTCGCCTCGCTCACCCCCGAGCGGATCGCCGGGGTGTACCGGCCGAAGGCCGAAGGCGCCTGGAACCTGCACGAGTTGACCGCCGGGCTCGACCTGTCGGCGTTCGTGCTCTTCTCCTCGGCCGCCGGCCTCTTCGGCGGACCGGGGCAGGGCAACTACGCCGCCGCCAACGCCTTCCTGGACGCGCTGGCGCACCACCGACGGGCCCGGGGGCTGACGGCCACCTCGCTGGACTGGGGGCTGTGGGCGCAGCGCAGCGGCGTCAGCGGCCACCTGGACGCCAACGACCTGGCCCGCCTCGAACGTTCGGGTCTCGGCGCGCTCGGCTCGGCCGAGGGCATGGCACTGTTCGACGCCGCGCTCTCGGCCGAGGGCGCCGTCCTGGTGCCGATGCACATCCGCACCGCCACCCTGCGCGAGCAGGCGGCGGCCGGGCAGCTGCCCACGCTGCTGCGCGCGCTGGTCCGGGCCCCGCTGCGCCGCAGCGTGGCACCGGCCACGGCGACTGCGCCGGGCGGCGAGTCCGCGCTGGTCGCCCGGCTGGCCCCGCTGCCGGCCGGCGAACAGCGGCAGGCGCTGCTCGACCTGGTGCGCGGCCAGATCGCCGCCGTCCTCGGCTACTCCGGTGCCGAGGCCGTCGACGGCGGACGGGCCTTCAAGGAGCTGGGCTTCGACTCGCTGACGGCGGTCGAACTGCGCAACCAGCTGAACACCGTCACCGGCCTGCGGCTGCCCGCCACGCTGATCTTCGACTACCCCAACCCGACCGTGCTGGCCGGCCACCTGCGCGACGAACTGCTCGGCTCGCTGCCCGAGGTCGCCCCGCAGGAGCAGCAGTACGCCACCCGGACGGTGGCGGAGGAGATGGGGGCACCTCCCGGCCGTCAGGCTGGGGGAGACCCGATCGCCATCGTCGCGATGGCCTGCCGCTACCCGGGCGGGGTCCGTTCGCCCGAGGAGCTGTGGCAGCTGATCGCCGGCGAGCGGGACGGGATCTCCGGCTTCCCCGCCGACCGCGGCTGGGACCTGGACGAGCTCTACAACCCGGACCCGGACGCGCTCGGCACCTCGTACACCCGCGAGGGCGGGTTCCTCTACGACTCCAGCCACTTCGACCCGGCGTTCTTCGGGATCTCGCCGCGCGAGGCGCTGGCCATGGACCCGCAGCAGCGCCTGCTGCTGGAGACCGGCTGGGAGGCGTTCGAGCGGGCCGGCATCGACCCGGCGCGTGTGCGCGGCAGCTCGGTCGGTGTCTTCGCCGGTGTGATGTACCACGACTACGGCACCCGGCTGCGGTCCGCGCCCGACGAGGTCGAGGGCTACCTCGGCACCGGCGGCTCCAGCAGCGTCGTGTCGGGGCGGGTCTCCTACACCTTCGGTCTGGAGGGCCCGGCGGTCACCGTGGACACCGCCTGCTCCTCCTCGCTGGTCGCCCTGCACCTGGCGGTGCAGGCGCTGCGCAACGGCGAGTGCACGATGGCGCTGGCCGGCGGCGTGACCGTGATGTTCACGCCCGGCACCTTCATCGAGTTCAGCCGCCAGCGCGGCCTGGCCGCCGACGGCCGCTGCAAGTCCTTCGCCGCGGCGGCGGACGGCACGGGCTGGGGCGAGGGCGCGGGCATGCTGCTGGTCGAGCGGCTCTCCGACGCGCGGCGCAACGGGCACCCCGTGCTCGCGGTGGTGCGCGGCTCGGCGGTCAACCAGGACGGTGCGAGCAACGGTCTGACGGCACCGAACGGCCCCTCGCAGCAGCGGGTGATCCGGGCGGCGCTGGCGAACGCCGGACTGACGGCCGACCAGGTGGACGCGGTCGAGGCGCACGGCACCGGTACCCCGCTGGGCGACCCGATCGAGGCGCAGGCGCTGCTGGCCACCTACGGCCGTGAGCACACCGCCGAGCGGCCGCTCTGGCTGGGGTCGGTGAAGTCCAACCTCGGGCACACCCAGGCGGCCTCCGGAGTGGCGGGCATCATCAAGATGGTGCTGGCGATGCGGCACGGGGTGCTGCCGAAGACGCTGCACGTGGACGAGCCCTCGCCGCAGGTCGACTGGGCCTCGGGCGCGGTGGAGCTGCTGACCCAGGCGCGGCCGTGGCCGGAGACCAGGCGGCCGCGCCGGGTGGCGGTGTCCTCCTTCGGGATCAGCGGCACCAACGCGCACACCGTCCTGGAGCAGGCACCGGACCCCGAACCGGCGATCGAGCCGGCAGCGGTCCCGCCCAGCGACCGGGCCGCGATGCTGCCCGAGGTGCTGCCCGAGGCGCTGCCCTGGGTGCTCTCCGCCAAGGGTGAGCCGGCCCTGCGGGCGCAGGCCGCCCGGCTGCGCGCCCGGCTGCTGGAGCAGCCCGAGGCGCGGCCGCTCGACGTCGGCTACTCGCTGGCGGCCGGGCGCGCGGCGCTGGAGCAGCGCGCGGTGCTGGTGGCCGACGACCGCGCGCAGTTCCTGGACGCGCTGGAGGCGCTGGCGACCGGGGCGCCGGGCGGCGCGAGCCTGGTGCAGGGCTCGGCCGGTACCGGGCGGACCGCCTTCCTCTTCACCGGGCAGGGCAGCCAGCGGGCCGGGATGGGGGCTGAACTGTACGACGCCTTCCCGGTGTTCGCCGAGGCCTACGACGCGGTCCGCGCGGAGCTGGACCGGTATCTGGCGGTGCCGCTGAAGGACGCGGACGCGCTGCTCGACCGGACGGAGTACACCCAGCCGGCGCTCTTCGCGATCGAGGTGGCGCTCTTCCGCCTCGTCGAATCCTGGGGCGTGCGCCCTGACTTCCTGGCGGGGCACTCGATCGGCGAGCTGGCCGCCGCGCATGTGGCGGGCGTGCTCTCGCTGGCGGATGCGGCCGAACTGGTGGCCGCCCGTGGCCGGTTGATGCAGGCGCTGCCCGCCGGTGGGGCGATGGTGGCGGTGCGGGCGGGCGAGGAGGAGGTGCTGCCGCTGCTGGCGGGCCGCGCGGACGTGGGCATCGCGGCCGTCAACAGCCCGGCCTCGGTGGTGCTTTCGGGCGCCGAGCCGGCGGTGTCGGAGGTGGTGGGTCAACTGGGCGGCAAGTCCAAGCGGTTGACCGTCAGCCATGCGTTCCACTCGCCGCTGATGGAGCCGATACTGGCGGAGTTCCGCGCGGTGGCCGAGCGGTTGACCTTCCACGCGCCGCGGATCCCGATCGTCTCCACGCTCGACCGGAACGCGGACCTGGCTACTGTCGATTACTGGGTGCGCCACGTCCGCGAGGCCGTCCGGTTCGCCGAGGCGATCGAGACCCTGGCCGATCGTGGCGTCACCCGGTACCTGGAGCTCGGCCCCGACGGTGTGCTGAGC
This sequence comes from Kitasatospora sp. NPDC008050, assembly GCF_042957465.1. Classification (NCBI taxonomy): domain Bacteria; kingdom Bacillati; phylum Actinomycetota; class Actinomycetes; order Kitasatosporales; family Streptomycetaceae; genus Kitasatospora; species Kitasatospora sp. NPDC008050. The sequence continues at coordinate 92,386 of NZ_JBIBIJ010000008.1, read as the reverse complement.
GCGATGGGCCAGGAGTGCGTGGCCGGCCCGGCGCTGTTCGTGGCGGTGCTGCGGGCGGGCCGCCCGGAGGCGCCGGCGCTGCTGACGGCGCTGGCCCGGGCCCATGTGCAGGGCGTGGCCGTCGACTGGGCGGCGGTCTTCGCCGGCCGGGGCGCCTGCCGGGTGGACCTGCCCACCTACGCCTTCCAACGCGAGCGGTACTGGCTGGACATGGGCGTCTCGCTCGGTGACCTGGCCACCGCCGGTGTCGACCCGACCGGGCACCCGCTGCTCGGTGCGGCGGTCGAACTGCCGGACACCGGCGGCTTCGTGCTCACCGGCCGACTCGCGCTCTCCACCCACCCGTGGCTGGCCGACCACGCCGTGCTGGGCGCGGTGCTGCTGCCGGGCACGGCCTTCGTCGAGCTGGCGCTGCGGGCGGGCGAGCAGGTCGGCTGCGAGCTGCTGGAGGAACTCACGCTGGCCGCGCCGCTGGTCCTGCCCGAGCGCGGCGGGGTGCAGGTGCGGATCACGATCGGCGTGCCGGACGCCTCCGGCTGCCGCCCGCTGACCCTGCACTCGCGCCCGGAGCAGTCCCCGGCCGAGGAGCCCTGGACCCGGCACGCCACCGGGCTGCTCGCCACCGGCGCGCAGCCCGCCGCCGTCGACCTCGCCGAGTGGCCGCCGGCCGGTGCCGAGCCGGTCGACCTCGCCGACTTCTACACCGGGATGGCGGCGGCCGGTCTGGAGTACGGCCCGCTCTTCCAGGGCCTGCGCCGGGCCTGGCGGCGCGCGGACGAGGTCTTCGCGGAGATCCGGCCCGCCGACCCGGCGGCCTCGGAGGGACCGCGGCGGCCGGGCCTGGACACCGCGTCGTTCGGCCTGCACCCGGCGTTGCTGGATGCCGCGCTGCACGGAGTTGCGCTGGGGCCGGTTCGGGGCGGTGTGGGCGAGGGAGCCGACCAGGAGGCGGGCCGGGCCCGGTTGCCGTTCTCCTGGAGCGGGGTCCGGCTGCACGCCACCGGCGCGGCGCAGCTGCGGGTGCGGCTGACGCCGGCCGGGGCCGACGCGGTGGCGCTGGAGCTGGCCGACGGGACCGGGCGTCCGGTGGCCTCGGTGGACGCGCTGGTGCTGCGGGCCGTGTCGGCCGGTCAACTGCGCGGCGCACAGGGCGCTTTCCACGACGCGCTGTTCCGTCCGGAGTGGGTGGCCCTGCCGCCCGTGGCCGTCGGCGCGTCACCGGCCCGCTGGGCGGTGCTGGGCGGCGAGCCCTTCGGCGACGGGCCGGTGGTCCACGCCGACCTGGCCGCGCTGCTCGCCGGTGGTGAGCTGCCGGAGGCGGTGGTGCTCCCGTGCTTCGCACCGGACATCACGGATACCACGGACAGCGTGGACGCCGCCGGCAACACCGGTACCGGTACCGGTACCGGTGTTGCCGCGCGGGCCGCCGTCCGGGAGGTCCTGGAGCTGGTCCAGGCCTGGCTCGCCGAGGACCGTCTCGCCGACACCCGCCTGATCGTCGCCACCCGGGGCGCGGTGGCCACCGCCGAGGACCACGGCCCGGCCGACCTGGTGCACGCCCCGGTGTGGGGTCTGCTGCGCGCCGCCCAGGCCGAGCACCCGGACCGGATCGTGCTGGTCGACCTGGACGCGGCCGCCGACCCGCAGCACGCGCTGTCCGCCGCGCTGGTCGGCGGCGAGCCGCAACTCGCCGTCCGCGCGGGCGTCCTGTACGGGTTCCGGCTCGGCCGGGTGGCCGCCGGGCCGACCGAGCGGGCGACCGTGCTGGATCCGGCCGGTACCGTGCTGATCACCGGCGGCACCGGCGCGCTGGGCGCACTGGTGGCCCGCCACCTGGTGACCGAGCACGGCGCCCGGCACCTGCTGCTCACCAGCCGCCGTGGTGCCGATGCCCCGGGCGCGGCCGAACTCGCCACCGAACTGCGCGAGTCGGGGGCCCAGGTGGAGATCGCGGCCTGCGACGCGGCCGACCGCGAGGCGCTCGCCGCCCTGCTGGCGGCGATCCCGGACACCCGGCCGCTGACCGCCGTGATCCACACCGCCGGTGTGCTCGACGACGGAGTGTTCGCCGGGCTGACACCCGAGCGGCTGGACGCCGTGCTGCGCCCGAAGGTGGACGCGGCCTGGCACCTGCACGAGTTGACGCGGCATCAGAAGCTGTCCGCGTTCGTCCTGTTCTCCTCGTCCTCCGGTGTTTTCGGTGGCGCGGGCCAGGGCAACTACGCCGCCGCCAACACCTTCCTGGATGCGCTGGCCCAGCACCGCAGGGCGCAGGGCCTGGCGGCCGGCGCACTGGCCTGGGGCCTGTGGGCCACCGAGGGCGGCATGGCCGGCGGCCTGGACGAGGCGGACACGGCACGGCTGGTCCGGGCCGGGTTCGCGCCGCTGGCGCCCAAGGAGGGCATCGAACTCTTCGAGCTGTCCCTCGGGTTGGACGATCCGGTGCTGGTGCCGATGCGGCTGGACACCGCGGTGCTGCGTGGCCAGGGCGACCCCGAGCGGGTGCCGCACCTGCTGCGCGGCCTGGTCCGGATCCCGGCCCGGCGCCCGGCAGCCACCGCCACGGCCGCGGCGGCGCCCGAGGAGCGCTCGCTCACCGAGCGGCTGCGGGGGCTGCCGGACGCCGACCGGGACCGGCTGCTGCTGGACCTGGTCCGCGGGCAGGTGGCCGCGGTGCTGGGCTACGGCAGCGCCGGGGCGATCGAACCGGAGCGCGGCTTCGTCGAGTTGGGCTTCGACTCGCTGACCGCCGTCGACCTGCGCAACCGGCTGGGCGCGCAGGCCGGGGTGCGGCTGCCGGTCACGCTGATCTTCGACTACCCGACCCCGGTGGCGCTGGCCGGCTACCTGCGCGAGCAGACCCGCGAGGCCGAGGCGGCCGGCGGCCCGGCCCTGCCGATCGGTGCGGAGCTGGACCGCCTGGAGTCGATTCTCGCCGGGCTCACCCCCGGCGAGGAGGAGCACCGGGGCATCACCAGCCGGCTGCGCACCCTGCTGTCGATGTGGACCGAGACCCAGCAGCCGCCGGCGGCGGCCGGTGGCGAGCCCGCGGCCGGCACCGAACTCGGCTCGGCCACCGCGGACGAGCTGTTCAGCCTGCTGGACGAGGAGTTGGGGCTGAACTGACCGGGTACTGACCGGGTGTTGACCGGGTACTGACCCGGCGAGAGCTCGACCGCCCCCTCGGACCGGAGCACCGTCCCGGTCCGAGGGGGCGGTCGTGTCTGGACCGGGGCCGGTCCGGCAGCATCCGCCGGACCGGCCCTACGGGTTGCGGGACGGGCCCTACGGGTTGCCGGACGGGCCCCTACGGCTTGCCCGACCGGCCCTACGGTCGGCCCCCGGTCGCAGCAAAGCTTCGGCCCCGGGATCCTCAGGATCCCGGGGCCGAAGCCGTCCCTCTCGTGATGGTTCGTCAGGCGAACTCGTGCAGGCCGGGCCAGAGCGTGGACCACGGCGTGTGCGGGCCCTGGCAGAGCCAGACCGCCTTGCCCTGGTCGATGTTCGTCACCCCGTGGCCGTTGTCGATCGTGGCCACCTGGCGCACGCTGCCGAACTCGCCGCGCAGCGTCGCCTCGTCGCCGCCGACGTAGAGCACGGCGCCGGAGTCGTCCGGCGGCGCCCCGAAGTACCAGGCGCCGCGCTGCGGGCTGTAGGCCTGCGGCAGTCGGCGGGCCGGCCCGTAGAGCTCCAGGGCGCCCTCGGCCCAGAAGGTGTCGGTGACGATCACCGCGTGCTGCCGCTCGTCGGCGGGCAGCGCGCGGTAGGCGGTGGCGACCGTGTCGGCCAGCTGTGGCCAGCCGATCGTCTCGGCGGTCGAGAAGTTGAAGGCGTAGGGCACCTTCGCGATCGAGGAGAACGGATACAGCGGCAGCTCGGCGACCGCCACCACCGCGCAGATCACGAAGGAGACCGTGCTGTGGCTCCAGCGCCAGCCGCGCGAGGCCGGGCGGTGCTGCAGGGAGACCGCGCCCGCGGCCCAGAGCACCGGGAAGAGCCCGGCGAGATAGTACGAACGTCCGTCGCCGACCAGGAAGAACGCGGTGGTGCCGAGCGCCGCCCAGCCGAGGAAGCGGTGGTCGCGCAGCTCCGGCATCCGCAGCAGCCGCCACAGGCCCGCGCACATCAGCAGCAGCAACGGGAAGCCGGCCATCGACAGGGCCAGCGGCAGGAAGCCGACCCGACCGCCGAAGAGCCGGTCGTCCTCGGCGGCGATCACGCTGGTCATGTCCGCCTGCGGCCAGTGGTGCCGGGCCTGCCAGAGCAGGCTCGGCAGCGTCACCAGCACCGCGAACAGAGCGCCGGCCCAGAGCGCGGGCCGGGTCAGCAGCTCGCGCGGGCCGACCGCGACCACCGAGCCGAGCAGGGCGAGCAGGAGGACCCCCACCAGGTACTTGTTCTGCAGGTCCACCGCCGTCGCGAGGCCGAGCCAGAGCAGCAGCCGGTCGTCGCGCAGCCGGATCCAGCGCACCAGCAGCCAGCTGATCAGGGTCCAGAAGAAGACGTCCAGGGTCGGGGTGATGGTCAGGTGGCCGAAGACCACGATGATCGGTGACACGGCGAAGGCGCCTGCGCTCAGTACCTGGGCGCGCCGCTGCCCGCCCATCTCGCGGGCGAGCTGGGCACAGAGCAGCACGCCGAGGCCGCTCAGCAGGGTCGCGGGCAGCCGCAGCACCACCAGGTTGCCCGGGGCCAGCGCATTGAGCGCGTGCGCGAGCAGTGGCAGCAGCGGCGGCTGGTCGGCATAGCCCCAGGCGGGGTGCCGGCCGGCCACGATGAAGTACAGCTCGTCGCCGTAGTACCCGTAGCGGTTGCTGGTGACCAGCAGGGCCAGCGTGAGGATCCCGGCGATGATCGCCACCGGTCGCCGGGCGAAGGGCTGTTGGTCGGCCGGTGGTCGCGCGGCGGCCGCGGGTGCCGGCTGCTCGGCGGATGCCGTACCGGCGGCGAGGTCGGTCTGGGCCATGGGTTCCTCCTCCTCGGCTCAGTCCAGCGCCCGCTTGCGGAAACCACGGATGCCGATCAGTCCGTACAGCAGGCAGGCGGCGACCAGCGCGGCGAGGTCGATCCAGAGCGGGATCGAGTGCAGGGCGGTGTGCGGGATCAGGACGGACCGCAGCCCCTCGCTGACGTAGGTCAGCGGGTTGAGCGCGCACACCACCTGGAACGGCCGCACCGCGCTCAGGCCGAACCACGGGAACTGGGTGGCGCCGGTGAACATCAGTGGGGTCAGCACCACGGCGATGATGATGCTGATGTGCCGCGAGTCGACCGCGGTGCCGATGGTCATCCCCACCGTGGCGCCGGCCAGCGAACCGAGCACCAGGATGCCGGCGACCGGCAGAGCGCTGGACAGCGGCCAGTGCACGTGGTCCAGCAGCAGGAAGCCGAGCGGGATCATCACGCCGGCACCGATCAGGCCGCGGATCGCCCCGAACAGCAGCTTCTCCATGGCGACCAGGCCGAGCGGGATCGGCGAGAGCAGCCGGTCCTCGATCTCCTTGGTGAAGGAGAAGTCCACGATGAGCGGGAAGGCCGTGTTCTGCAGCGCCACCAGGAAGCTGCTGAGCGCCACCACACCGGGCAGCAGCACCTCCTGGAACCCGTCGCCGGTGTAGCCGATGCCGGTCAGCACCTTGCCGAAGACGAAGAGGATGAAGAACGGCTCGACGACCACCTGGGCCAGGAACGGCACCAGCTCGCGGCCGGTGACGAAGATGTCCCGCCACAGGATGTAGCAGAACGCCCAGGCCGCCGAGCGGACCCTGCGGGCGCCCACCGGATCGGCCCCGGCGTGCGGCAGGGGCATGAGGGGGGTGGTGGTGCTCAACGGAGTTCCCTCCCGGTCAGTTCGATGAACACGTCCTCCAGGGTCAGCTCGCCGAGGGACACGTCGTCGAGGTCGCGGTTCAGTTCGGTGAGGACGCCGACGACGGCGGGCAGCGCCGCCGTCGGCCGGCCGGTGGTGTAGATCCGCAGCCGGGTGGGGCCCGACGGGGCCTCGCCCCCCTCGGCGGCGCCGGTCCGGTCGACCGGCTCGACCCGCTCGACGCCGGTGGTCTTCTCCAAGGCCCGGAGCACATCGTTCGGGTCGGCCTCGGCGGACTCCCGCAGGGTGACGGTCAGGGTGCCGGTGCCCGGCAGCGACTCGGTCAGCGCCCGCGGGGAGTCGAGCGCCAGCAGCTTGCCGTGGTCGATGATGCCGACCCGGTCGCAGAGCTTGGCGGCCTCCTCCATGTCATGCGTGGTGATCACCACGGTGATGCCGGCCGCGCTCAGTTCGGTCACCCGCTCGTGGACGAAGAGCCGGGACTGCGGGTCGAGCCCGGTGGCCGGCTCGTCCAGGAAGAGCACCCGTGGCCGGTGCATCAGCGCCCGGGCGATCATCACCCGCTGCGCCTGGCCGCCGGAGAGCTCGTCCACCCGCGCCTTGCCGTGGTCGCTGAGGCCCACCCACTCCAGGCTGCTGTCCGCCAGCCGCTTGCGCTCGGCGCGGCCCATGCCGTGGTAGCCGGCGTGGAAGACGAGGTTCTGCCGGATGGTCAGCGAGCGGTCGAGGTTGTTGCGCTGCGGGACGACCGCGAAGGTCCGGTGTGCGCGGGCGGGGTCGGCCGCCACGTCGACCCCGAGGATGGTGACGCTGCCCGAGGTCGGGGCGACCCGGGTGGTCATGATGCCGACGGTGGTCGATTTGCCGGCGCCGTTCGGCCCGAGCAGGCCGAACACCTCGCCGGGGCGGACGCTGAAGCTGAGATTGTCGACTGCCGGGTGACCGCGGTTGCGGTATTTCTTGACCAGCCGGTCCACGACGACGGCAGAATCCACGGCCTGTGCTGCGCGTGCTCTATTCATTGATTCCTGCGAATCGGGCGGGACGCGATAACGGCGGCCTGGGGGCTGCGCGGCGAGGAGTTCACGCGCATCCTGATACGACGTCATGCGCCGGTGGAAAGGGACACGGAACTGAGGTCACCATGTATAGCATGGGGGAGACTTGGGCAGGTCTGCCGCCATCCGGGACCCCTTGAGTCAGGGGGGCTAGGGGGCGGTTAGGGGATGTCCGCCGCAACGGGCCGCTGCTAGCGTGGCCGAGCAGCAATGGTGTTCCGAGAGTCAGTCGGACATACGGCACCATTCCTTTCCGGGCGGCGGGATCCGGCGGGCGCGCGCTTTTCATCACGAATCAATTGGTGGTCGATCAATTGTCGGTCAGGCCCGATCCGCTCGACGGCGTCCACGGACGCCGACCGGCGACCGGCAGGACCCTCACGGCCGGTTCAGGGGTGTGACGGACAACGTGGAGAACGAAGAGAAGCTCCTCGACTACCTCAAGCGGGCGACCGCCGACCTGCGCGAGACCCGTCGGCGGTTGCGCGAACTGGAGGAGCAGGAGCCCGAGCCGATCGCGATCATCGGCATGGCCTGCCGCTACCCGGGCGGCGTGAGCTCTCCCGAGGACCTGTGGCAGCTCGTGGCGACCGGGACCGATGGCGTCTCGGGCTTCCCCGTCGACCGCGGCTGGGACCTCCTGCCCGCCGATCCCGAGGACACGAGCTACACCCGTGAGGGTGGCTTCCTGCACGACGCCGCCCGGTTCGACCCCGACTTCTTCAACATCTCGCCGCGCGAGGCGCTGGCCATGGACCCGCAGCAGCGGCTGCTGCTGGAGGTCTCCTGGGAGGCCTTCGAGCGGGCCGGCATCGACCTGGACTCGGTGCGCGGCAGCGCGACCGGGGTCTTCGCGGGCGTGATGTACCACGACTACGCCGCCCGCCTCTTCGAGGTTCCCGAGGACGTCGCGGGCTACCTGGGCAACGGCAACGCGGGCAGCGTCGCCTCCGGCCGGGTGGCCTACGCACTGGGCCTGGAGGGCCCCGCCGTCACCGTGGACACCGCCTGCTCCTCCTCGCTGGTCGCGCTGCACTGGGCCGTCCAGGCGCTGCGCGCGGGCGAGTGCACGATGGCGCTGGCCGGCGGCGTCGCCGTGATGTCCACCCCCAACGCCTTCATCGACTTCGCCCGCCAGCGCGGGCTCGCCGCCGACGGCCGCTGCAAGTCCTTCGCCGCGGCGGCCGACGGCACCGGCTGGGGCGAGGGCGTCGGCATGCTGCTGGTCGAGCGGCTCTCGGACGCCCAGCGCAACGGGCACCCCGTGCTCGCCGTGGTGCGCGGCAGCGCGGTCAACCAGGACGGCGCCAGCAGCGGGCTGACCGCCCCCAACGGCCCGGCGCAGCAGCGGGTCATCAAGCAGGCGCTCGCCTCGGCCCGGCTGACGGCCCATCAGATCGACGCGGTGGAGGCCCACGGGACGGGCACCCGGCTCGGCGACCCGATCGAGGCACAGGCCCTGCTGGCCACCTACGGGCAGGACCGGCAACGTCCGCTGCTGCTGGGCTCGTTGAAGTCCAACATCGGCCACACCCAGGCGGCGGCCGGCGTGGGCGGCATCATCAAGATGGTGCAGGCGATGCGGCACGGCGTGCTGCCCAGGACGCTGCACGTGGACGAGCCGACCCCGCACGTCGACTGGTCGGCCGGCGCGGTGGAGCTGCTGACCCAGGCGCGGCCCTGGCCCGAGACCGGGCGGCCGCGCCGGGCGGCGGTGTCCTCGTTCGGCGTCAGCGGGACCAATGCACACGTGGTGATCGAGCAGGGTGTGGTCGAGCCGGCGCCTGACGAGGACGGGCCTGGTGTTGCCTTGCAGCCGACCCGGCCGCTGCCGCTGGTGATCACCGGGCGGGACGAGAGGTCGCTGCGGGCCCAGGCGGCCCGGCTGCTGGAGCACGTGACCGGCCGGGCCGAACTCGGCCCGGCCGAGCTCGGGTTCTCACTCGCCACCTCCCGTACGGCCCTCAAGCGACGGGCCGCGCTGCTGGTCCGGGACCGCGGGGAGGCGCTGGCGGCCCTCGGGGCGCTGGCCGACGGTGAGCCGACCACGGCGCGCTTGGTGCTGGGGACGGCGGGTTCGGCGGGGCGGACGGCGTTCCTCTTTGCGGGGCAGGGGAGTCAGCGGGCCGGGATGGGCGCTGAACTCTCCGAGACCTTCCCGGTGTTCGCGGCGGCGTATGACGCGGTCCGTGCGGAGCTGGACCGGCATCTGGAGGTGCCGCTGAAGGATGCGGGGGCGTTGCTGGACGGGACGGCCTACACGCAGCCGGCGTTGTTCGCGCTGGAGGTGGGGCTGTTCCGGCTCGTCGAGTCGTGGGGTGTGCGGCCGGACTTCCTGGCGGGGCACTCGATCGGTGAGCTGGCGGCCGCGCATGTCGCGGGGGTTCTCTCGCTGGCGGATGCGGCGCGGTTGGTGGTGGCGCGTGGGCGGTTGATGCAGGCGCTGCCCGCTGGTGGGGCGATGGTGGCGGTGCAGGCGGGCGAGGCGGAGGTGCTGCCGCTGCTGGTCGACCGTTCGGATGTCGGTATCGCGGCTGTCAACGGGCCTGCTGCCGTGGTGCTTTCGGGTGCCGAGTCGGCGGTGCTGGAGGTGGCGGAGCAGCTGGGGTGCAAGACCAAGCGGCTGACGGTCAGTCATGCGTTCCATTCGCCGTTGATGGAGCCGATGCTGGCGGAGTTCCGGGCGGTGGCCTCGGAGTTGACGTTCCACGAGTCGCGGATCCCGATCGTCTCGACGCTGGAGCCGGGCGCCGATCTGACCTCGGTCGAGTACTGGGTGCGTCATGTCCGCGAGGCGGTGCGCTTCGCGGATGCGATCGGGGCGTTGGAGGCCGAGGGAGTCCGTAGTTTCCTGGAGCTGGGGCCGGACGGCACGCTGTCCGCACTCGGTCAGGCGTGCGTGACGGCCGAGGAGGAGGCGCTGTTCACGCCCGTGCTGCGCCGCGACCGGGCGGAGGCGGAGACCTTCACCGCGGGCCTGGCGCAGCTGCACGTGCGGGGTGTGAAGCTCGACTGGTCGGCCGTCTTCGCGGGCACCGGCGCCCAGCGCGTCGACCTGCCCACCTACGCCTTCCAGCGCGAGCGCTACTGGCTGGACAGCGGTGCCCTGCCCGTCGGCGACGTGACCGGCTCCGGCCTCGGCGCGATGGAACACCCCTTGTTGGGCGCGGTCGTTGCGCTGCCCGGCGCGGACGGGCTGCTCTGCTTCGGGCGGCTGTCGCTGGAGGCGCAGCCGTGGCTGGCGGACCACACGGTCGCGGGCAGCGTGCTGCTGCCGGGCACCGCGTTCGTGGAGCTGGCGGTGGCGGCCGGGGATCGGGCGGGCTGCGGCCTGCTGGAGGAGCTGACCTTGCAGGCGCCGCTCGTCGTTCCGGCGGCGGGCGGGCTGCAGCTCTGCCTCGCGGTGGGTGAGCCGGACGGCGAGGGGCGGCGTGCGCTTCAGGTGTACTCGCGTCCGGAGCACGACTCCGCCGCCGAAGCCTGGATCCGGCACGCGACCGGTCTGCTGGCGGTCGGCGAGCGGGCGGCGTCGTTCGAGCTGACGCAGTGGCCGCCGGCCGGCGCCGAGGCGGTGCCGGTCGAGGGTCTGTACGACGGCCTCGGGCAGGCCGGGCTGGACTACGGCTCGCGGTTCCGGGGGCTGCGGGCGGCCTGGCGGCGCGGCGGTGAGCTGTTCGCCGAGGTGGCGTTGCCGGAGGAGGCCGCCGCGGAGGCCGGCCTGTTCGGGGTGCACCCCGCGCTGCTGGATGCCTCGCTGCACGCGATCGGACTGGGCGGGCTGCTGGACGAGACGGGTCAGGGGCGGCTGCCGTTCGCCTGGTCGGGTGTCTCGCTCTTCGCCGCCGGTGCGGCCGAGTTGCGGGTGCGGCTCTCGCCGGCCGGCGGGGACGCGGTGTCACTGGCGGTGGCGGATGGCACCGGTGCGCCGGTGGCGTCGATCGAGTCGCTGGTGCTGCGGCCGTTCTCGGCCGAGCAGTTGGCGGGCGCCGGCCGCTCTGAGTCGCTCTTCCGCCCGGAATGGACGGGCGTGGCGCTGTCGTCGGCCGGTCCGCTCGGTGCGGTGGCGGTGCTGGGTGCGGACGGTCTCGGGCTCGCCGGGGCCACGTGCGCCGCGGAGTTGGGCGAGCTGGTCGCGGCGGCGCCGGACACGATCGTGCTGCCCGTCCTGCCGACCGATGCCGAGGATGTGGCCGCGGCCACGCACACGGCTGTCCGTCAGGTGCTGGTGACCGTCCAGGAGTGGCTGGCCGAGGAGGCGTTCGCCGACTCCCGCCTGGTCGTGGTGACCCGGGGCGCGGTGGCCGTCGGCGCAGGCGAAGATGTCACCGACCTGCCGTCGGCCGCCGCGCTCGGTCTGCTGCGGTCGGCGCAGTCGGAGAACCCGGGCCGGATCGTGCTGGTGGACGTCGACGACGCCTCGCTGTCCACGCTCCCGGCCACGGTCGATGCGGGTGAGCCGCAGCTGGCGCTGCGCGCGGGTGCGGCCTTCGTGCCGCGTCTGGCACGGGTGGCGCCCGTCGCCGAGGCGTCGCCACTGGTGCTGGACCCGGAGGGCACGGTCCTGGTGACCGGCGCCACCGGAACGCTGGGCAGGCTCTTCGCCCGCCACCTGGTGACCGAGCACGGTGCGCGCCGCCTGCTGCTGGTCTCCCGGCGTGGTGCGCGGGCCGCGGGTGCGGCCGAACTCGCCGCGGAGCTGCGCGAGTCGGGTGCCGAGGTGACGCTGGCGGCTTGTGATGTGGCCGACCGCGAGGCGCTGGCCGGGCTGCTCGGTTCGCTGGAGCACCCGCTGACGGCCGTGGTGCACACCGCCGGTGTGCTGGACGACGGCATCGTCTCCTCGCTCACCCCCGAGCGGCTGACCACCGTGCTGCGGCCCAAGGTCGACGCGGCCTGGCATCTGCACGAGCTGACGAAGCATCAGAGTCTCGGCGCGTTCCTCGTCTTCTCCTCCGCCGCCGGTGTGTTCGGCGCGGCGGGGCAGGCCAACTATGCCGCCGCGAACGCCTTCCTGGACGCGCTCGCCGAGCACCGGCGCGCTGCCGGTCTGCCGGCCACCTCGCTGGCCTGGGGCCTGTGGGCCGAGGACGGCGGCATGGCCGGGGAGTTGAGCAGCCCGGACACCCAGCGGATGGCCCGCGGCGGGGTGCTGCCGCTCGCCACGGCCGAGGGCCTGGCGCTGTTCGACGCAGCGGCCCGCTCCGGTGGACCGGTCCTGCTGCCGGCCCGGCTCGACCTGGCCGGCCTGCGGTCCCAGGCCGGCCTCGGCCTGCTCCCGCCGCTGCTGCGCGGCCTGGTCCGGGTGCCCACGCGCCGCGCGGCCGTCGGCGTCGGCGCCGCGGCCTCGGCGCTGGGCGCGCAACTCACCGGCCTGCCCCGGGCCGAGCAGGACGCGCTGCTGCTCGACCTGGTGCGCACCCATGCCGCCGCCGTGCTGGGCCACGGCGGCCCGGACGCGGTCGACCCGACCCGCGCCTTCCGCGAGCTGGGCTTCGACTCGCTCAGCGCCCTGGAGCTGCGCAACAGCCTCGCCGCGGTGACCGACCTGCGGCTGCCGGCCACCCTGGTCTTCGACCACCCCAACCCGCAGGCCCTCGCCCGGCTGCTGCACGCCGAACTCGTCGGCGGCGCGGGCCCGGAGTATCGGCCGGACGCCCCCGCCCGGCCCGCCCCGGCCGACGAGGACCCGATCGCCATCGTCGCCATGAGCTGCCGCTTCCCCGGCGGTGTCAGCACGCCCGAGGACCTGTGGCAGTTGGTCGCGGGCGGCCGGGACGCGATCTCCGGCTTCCCCGAGGACCGCGGCTGGGACATCGAGCGTCTCTACCACCCGGACCCGGAGCACCCCGGCACCTCGTACACCCGCCAGGGCGGATTCCTGCACGACGCCGCCGAGTTCGACCCGACCTTCTTCGGCATCAGCCCGCGCGAGGCGCTGGCCACCGACCCGCAGCAGCGGCTGCTCCTGGAGACCTCCTGGGAGGCCTTCGAGCGTGCGGGCATCGACCCGGCCGCCCTGCGCGGCAGCCGGACCGGCGTCTTCGTCGGGGTGATGTACCACGACTACGCAGGCCTCCCGCGGGACGATCCGGCAGGCGGCGAGGGCTACCTGGGCGGCGGCGACACCGGCAGCATCGCCTCGGGCCGGCTCTCCTACACCTTCGGTCTCGAAGGCCCGGCCGTGACGGTCGACACCGCCTGCTCCTCCTCGCTGGTCGCGCTGCACTGGGCGATCCAGGCGCTGCGCAGCGGCGAGTGCACCATGGCGTTGGCCGGCGGCGTCACCGTGATGGCCACCCCCGCGACCTTCGTGGGCTTCAGCCGCCAGCGCGGCCTGTCGCCCGACGGCCGGTGCCGGGCGTTCTCGCACGACGCGGACGGCACCGGCTGGGGCGAGGGCGCGGGCATGCTGCTGGTCGAGCGGCTCTCCGACGCGCGGCGCAACGGGCACCCGGTGCTCGCCGTGGTGCGCGGTGGCGCGGTCAACCAGGACGGCGCGAGCAACGGCCTGACGGCGCCCAACGGCCCGGCCCAGCAGCGGGTGATCCGCCAGGCGCTGGCCAGTGCCGGGCTGACGGCGGACCAGGTGGACGCCGTCGAGGCGCACGGCACGGGCACCTCGCTGGGCGACCCGATCGAGGCGCAGGCGCTGCTGGCCACCTACGGCCGCGAGCACACCGCGGAGCGGCCGCTCTGGCTCGGCTCGGTGAAGTCGAACCTGGGCCACACCCAGGCGGCGGCGGGCGTGGCCGGTGTGATCAAGATGGTGATGGCGATGCGCCACGGCGTGCTGCCCAGGACGCTGCACGTCGGCACGCCGTCCAGCCATGTGGACTGGTCGGTCGGTGCGGTGGCGCTGCTGACCGAGGCGCGGCCGTGGCCCGAGACGGGCCGGCCGCGTCGCGCGGCGGTGTCGTCGTTCGGGATCAGCGGCACCAATGCGCACCTGGTCATCGAGCAGGCCCCGGAGGCGGCCGACGAGGCCTCCGCGCTGCCCGACGCGGCCGGGCGGACGCCGGTGGTGCCGCTCGTGCTGTCGGGCCGGACGCCGCAGGCCCTGCGGGGCCAGGCGGCCCGGCTGCGGGAGCACCTCGCGGCCCGTCCCGAGCAGGCGATCGTGGACGTGGGCTACTCGCTGGCCACCGCTCGGGCGGCGTTCGACCACCGCGCCGCCGTGGTCGCACGCGATCACGCGGAGCTGCTGCACGGTCTCGACCGGCTGGCGAGCGGTGCGGCCGTGGGCGAGACGCTCGGCCCGGTCGGCCGCACGGCCTTCCTGTTCACCGGGCAGGGCAGCCAGCGCGCCGCAATGGGCGCCGAACTCTACGACAGGTACCCGGAGTTCGCGGCGGCCTACGACGCGGTGCGGGCGGAGCTGGACCGCCACCTCGACACCCCGCTGACGGAGGCCGACGAGCTGCTCGACCGGACCGCCTACACCCAGCCCGCGCTCTTCGCGATCGAGGTGGCGCTCTACCGCCTGGTCGAGTCCTGGGGCCTGCGGCCTGACGTCCTGGCCGGGCACTCGATCGGCGAGCTGGCCGCCGCGCATGTCGCGGGCGTGCTCTCGCTGGCGGACGCGGCCCGGCTGGTGGCCGCCCGCGGCCGGCTGATGCAGCAACTGCCCGCAGGTGGCGCGATGGTGGCCGTGCGGGCGGCCGAGGAGCAGGTGCTGCCGCTGCTGGCGGGCCGCGCGGACGTGGGGATCGCCGCCGTCAACGGGCCGTCGTCGGTGGTGATCTCGGGTGCGGAGCAGTCGGTGCTGGAGGTGGCCGAGAAGCTGACCGCCGACGGGTGCAAGACGAAGCGGCTGACCGTCAGCCATGCGTTCCACTCGCCGCTGATGGAGCCGATGCTGGCGGAGTTCCGCGCGCTCGTCGGGGAGTTGACCTTCCATGAGCCGCGGATCCCGATCGTCTCCACGCTCGACCGGTCCGGCGACCTCACGGTGGCCCTGAACTCCGCCGAATACTGGGTGCGCCATGTCCGGGAGGCGGTGCGTTTCGCCGATGCGGTCCAAGCGCTGGAGGCCGAAGGGGTCCGCACCTTCCTGGAGTTGGGCCCGGACGGCACCCTCACCGCGATGGCGCAGGAGTGCCTGGCCGACGAGAGCGCGGTGCTGCTGACCTCGCTGCTGCGCCATGACCGCCCGGAGGCCGAGGCGGTCGCCATGGCACTGGGGCGCCTGCACGTGCGCGGCCTCCCGGTCGACTGGGCGGCCGTCTTCGCGGGCACCCGGGCCCGGCGGGTCGAGCTGCCCACCTACGCCTTCCAGCGCGAGCGCTACTGGCCCCGGCCGCAGTCCGGCTGGGTCGGCGACCTCGCCTCGGCGGGCCTCGGGGCGGCGGAACACCCGCTGCTGGGCGCCTCCTTGGCGCTCGCCGAGGCGGACACCCACGTCCTCACCGGGCGGCTCGCGCTGGACAGCCACCCGTGGCTCGCCGATCACGCCGTCGCCGGCACGGTGCTGCTGCCGGGAGCCGCTCTGGTGGAGCTGGCGATCCGGGCCGGCGACCAGGTCGGCTGCGACCTGCTGGAGGAACTGACGCTCCAGGCACCGCTCGTCCTGCCGGCCAAGGGCGCGGTGCGGCTGCAGCTGACGGTGGGTTCGCCCGACGCCGCCGGCCGGCGCCCGCTGGCGGTCTTCACGCGCCAGGACGGCACGGGCGGCACGGACGGCACGTTCGCCGCCGAGCCGGACCAGCCGTGGACCCGGCACGCGACCGGTCTGCTGGCGGCGGGTGAGCGGGTGGCCTCGTTCGAGCTGACCCAGTGGCCGCCGGCGGGTGCCGAGGAGGTCCCGGTCGACGCGGTCTACCCGGGCTTCGAGGCGGCCGGCTTCGGCTACGGTCCGGTGTTCCGGGGGCTGCGGGCGGCCTGGCGGCGCGATGGTGAGCTGTTCGCCGAGGTGGCGCTGCCGGAGGAGGCCGCCGCGGAGGCGGGCCTGTTCGGCCTGCACCCGGCGCTGCTGGACGCCACCTTGCACGCGATCGGGCTCGGCGGTCTGGTGGCGGAGACGGGCCAGGGACGGCTGCCGTTCTCCTGGTCGGGTGTCTCACTCTTCGCCGCCGGTGCGGCCGAGCTGCGGGTCCGGCTCTCCTCGGTGGGCCCGGACGCGGTCGCGCTGGCGGTGGCCGATGCCGGCGGTGCGCCGGTCGCGTCGATCGACTCGCTGGTGCTGCGGCCCTTCTCGCCCGAGCAGTTGGCGGGCAGCGCCGGCCGCCACGAGGCGCTCTTCCGCCAGGAGTGGGCGCCCGTCGCCCTGCCGCCGGCCGGCTCGCTCGGCGCGGTGGCGGTGCTCGGACAGGACGACCTCGGGTTGGCCGGGGCTGCGTGCTTCGAGGCCGTGTCCTTCGAGGCCGTGTCCTTCGGGGCCGTGTCCTTCGAGGCGGTGTCCTTCGAGGACCTGGCCGAGCTGGGCGGGACGCTGCCCGACACGGTTGTGCTGCCGGTACCGCAGAGCGTCGGGGAGGTGGTCGCGGCCACCCACCGCACCGTCCACCAGGTGCTGGTGACCGTCCAGCAGTGGCTGGCCGAGGAGGCGTTCGCCGACTCCCGGCTGGTCGTGGTGACCCGTGGCGCGGTTGCCGTCACGGCGGGCGAGAGCGTCTGGGACCTGCCCGCGGCCGCCGCGCTCGGTCTGCTGCGGTCGGCGCAGGCGGAGAACCCGGGCCGGATCGTGCTGCTCGACGTCGACGAGGACCCCGCCTCGGCAGCCGCGCTCGCCGCCGCCGTCGAGGCGGACGAACCCCAGCTCGCCCTGCGCGCCGGTGCGGCGCTCGCGCCACGGCTGGCGCAGGTCGGCACCGACGAACCCGGGACGGCCCCGGCCTACGACCCCGCCGGCACCGTCCTGGTGACCGGCGCGACCGGCTCGCTCGGCCGGGCGGTGGCCCGGCACCTGGTGGCACGGCACGGCGTGCGACACCTGCTGCTGGTCTCGCGCCGTGGTGAGGCGGCCGAGGGCGCGGCCGAGTTGGCCGCCGAGCTGACGGAGTTGGGCGCCGTGCCGCGGTTCGCGGCCTGCGACGTCGCGGACCGCGAGGCGCTGGCCGGACTGCTCGGCTCGCTGGAGCACCCGCTGACGGCCGTGGTGCACACCGCCGGTGTGCTGGACGACGGCGTACTCTCCTCGCTCACCCCCGAGCGGCTGGCCACCGTGCTGCGCCCCAAGGTCGACGCGGCCTGGCACCTGCACGAACTGACGAAGGATCAGAACCTCACCGCCTTCGTCCTCTTCTCCTCCGCCGCCGGAATCTTCGGCAACCCCGGTCAGGCCAACTACGCTGCCGCCAACGCCTTCCTGGACGCGCTCGCCCAGCAGCGCCGGGCCGCCGGCCGCCCGGCCGGCGCGCTGGCCTGGGGCCTGTGGGCCGAGGACGGCGGCGGCATGGCAGGGGAGTTGGCCGAGGCCGACGCCCGCCGGATGACCCGCGGCGCGGCGGCCCTGTCGGTCGCCGAGGGCCTGGCGCTGCTCGACACGGCCGTCGGGCTGCCGGACCCGGTGCTGCTGCCGGCCCGGCTGGACCTGCCCGCCCTGCGCGCCCGGGCGGCGGAGTCGGGCCAGGTGCCCGCGCTGCTGCGGGGCCTGATCCGCCGGCCCTCCCGGCGCACGGTCAGCGCCGCCCAGGAGGACCCGGGTACGGCGCTGGTGCGGCAGTTGACCGGACTGGACGCCGGCGAGCAGGAGCGCATCCTGCTGGAGCTGGTGCGCGCCCAGGTCGCGGTGGTGCTCGGCTACGCCACGGCCGCCGCCGTCCAACCCGGTGCCGGCTTCCGGGAGCTGGGCTTCGACTCGCTGACCGCCATCGAGCTGCGCAACCGCCTGGGCGCGGTCACCGGCTTGCGGCTGCCGGCCACCCTGGCCTTCGACCACCCGAGCCCGGCCGAGCTGGCCGGTGCGCTGCGCACCACGCTGCCGCTGGCCGAACAGGCGGCCGGGCCGGGCGTCTTCGCCGAACTGGACCGGCTGGCCGAGGCGTTGGCGACCACCCCCACCGACGAGGAGACCGGGACGCGGGTCACCCTGCGCCTGCAGGCCCTGCTCACGCAGTGGCGGGACTACCTCGGAGCCGACGGCCAGGAGCCGGCCGAGAGCGGCACCGACATCGAATCGGCCACCGACGACGAGCTGTTCGACCTGCTCGACGACGAGCTCGAAACCTCCTGAACCGGGCAACCGGACCCCAGCACGCAGGCGCGACCCCTTTTCCGCAAGGAACGGACGGACACGGTGAACGAGGACAAGCTGCGCGACTACCTCAAGCGCGCCACCACTGATCTGCGCAACGCCCGCCGGCGCCTGCGGGAGCTGGAGGAGCGCGACCAGGAGCCGATCGCGATCGTCGGCATGGCCTGCCGCTACCCGGGCGGGGTGACCACGCCCGAGGAGCTGTGGCGGCTGGTGGCGGACGGCACCGACGCCATCACCGGCTTTCCCACCGACCGCGGCTGGCAGGTCGATGCGCTGCTCGGCGACGACCCGGACCAGCAGGGCACCAGCTACGTCAGCCAGGGCGGTTTCCTGCACGACGCCTGCGAGTTCGACCCGGCGTTCTTCGGCATCTCGCCGCGCGAGGCGCTGGCGATGGACCCGCAGCAGCGGCTGCTGCTGGAGGCGTCCTGGGAGGCCTTCGAGCGGGCCGGCATCGACCCGACCGCGCTCAAGGGCAGCCGGACCGGGATCTTCGCCGGTCTGATGTACCACGAGTACGCCAGCCGGCTCGGCTCGGTGCCCGAGGGCGTCGAGGGCCACC
The DNA here is from genome assembly GCF_042957465.1 of Kitasatospora sp. NPDC008050. Lineage (NCBI taxonomy): Bacteria > Bacillati > Actinomycetota > Actinomycetes > Kitasatosporales > Streptomycetaceae > Kitasatospora > Kitasatospora sp. NPDC008050. Next base: position 73,742 of record NZ_JBIBIJ010000008.1, on the reverse strand, counting down.
TGGGCACCGGCAGCTTCGGCAGCGTCGCCTCGGGCCGGATCTCCTACACCCTCGGCCTGGAAGGTCCGGCCGTCACCGTCGACACCGCCTGCTCCTCCTCGCTGGTCGCGCTGCACCTGGCCGTGCAGGCGCTGCGCACCGGTGAGTGCACGCTGGCGCTGGCCGGCGGCGTCACCGTGATGGCCACCCCGGGCACCTTCGTGGAGTTCAGCCGCCAGCGCGGCCTGTCCACCGACGGGCGCTGCAAGGCCTTCTCCGCCGATGCGGACGGCACCGGCTGGGGCGAGGGCGTGGGCATGCTGCTGGTCGAGCGGCTCTCGGACGCGCGGCGCAACGGGCATCCGGTGCTGGCGATCGTGCGCGGCTCGGCGATCAACCAGGACGGCGCGAGCAACGGCCTGACGGCGCCCAACGGCCCCTCCCAGCAGCGGGTGATCCGCCAGGCGCTGGCCAGTGCCGCGCTGACGCCGGGCCAGGTGGACGCCGTGGAGGCGCACGGCACCGGCACCACGCTCGGCGACCCGATCGAGGCGCAGGCGCTGCTGGCCACCTACGGCCAGGAGCGGCCGGCGGACCGGCCGCTCTGGCTTGGCTCGTTGAAGTCCAACATCGGCCACACCCAGGCGGCCGCCGGGGTCGGCGGCGTGATCAAGATGGTCATGGCGATGCGGCACGGCGTGCTGCCGCGCACCCTGCACGTCAGCGAGCCGTCCGCGCACGTGGACTGGTCGGCGGGCGCGGTGGAGCTGCTCACCGAGGCGCGGGCGTGGCCGGAGACCGGGCAGCCGCGCCGGGCCGCCGTCTCCTCCTTCGGCTTCAGCGGCACCAACGCCCATGTGATCGTCGAACAGGCGCCGGTGGCCGAGGAGGCGGTCGTTCAGACCGGGGGAGCGGCGATCGGGGCCGCGGTGCTGCCGTGGGTGGTGTCCGGCCGTAGCGCGCAGGCGTTGCGTGGTCAGGCGGCGCGGCTGCGGGCCTTCGCGGCAGCGGAGCCCGCCCCGCAGGCGCTGGGGGTCGGGCTGTCGCTGGCCACCGGCCGGGCGGCGCTGGAGCACCGGGCCGTGGTGCTCGGCGCCGACCTGGCCGGACTCGGCCACGGGCTGGCGACGCTGGCCGCCGGTGGCGTGGCCGCCGACGTGGTCGAGGGCGTGGCGCAGCCCGTCGGCAAGGTGGCGTTCGTCTTTCCCGGGCAGGGCTCGCAGTGGCTCGCGATGGGCGCGGGCCTCTGGGAGGAGTCGCCGGTCTTCCGGGCGGCGATCGAGGAGTGCGAGAGCGCCCTCGCGCCGTTCACCGACTGGTCGTTGACCGAGGTACTGCTCGGGCAGGCCCTGGGCCGCGCCGGTGCCGAGTGGCCGGACCGGGTCGAGATCGTGCAGCCGGTGCTGTGGGCCGTCATGGTCGCGCTCGCCGAGGTCTGGCGGGCCGCCGGGGTCGAGCCCGCGCTGCTGGTGGGCCACTCGCAGGGCGAGATCGCGGCCGCGGTGGTGGCCGGCGCCCTGTCGCTGGACGACGGCGCCAAGGTCGTCGCGCTGCGCAGCAAGGCGATCGCCGCCGGCCTCGAAGGCCGGGGCGGCATGGTCTCGGTGGCGCTGCCGGTGGCCGAGGTGCGCGAGCGGCTGGCCGCCTGGGGCGAGCAGCGGATCTCGGTGGCCGCCGTCAACGGCCCGGCCTCGGTGGTCGTCGCCGGTGAGCCCGCGGCGCTGGCGGAGCTGCTCGCCGCCTGCGAGGCGGACGGGGTCCGGGCCCGCCGGGTGCAGGTCAGCTATGCCTCGCACTCGGCGCAGGTCGAGACGATCCGCGCGGAGCTGCTCACCGCCCTGGCGGGCATCGAGCCGCGGGCCGGCAAGGTGCCGCTGCTGTCCACGGTGACCGGTGAACTGGTGGACGGCTCGGGCCTGGACGCCGCGTACTGGTACACCAACCTGCGCGAGACCGTCCGTTTCGCGGACGCCGCTCGCACCCTGGTGCGCGACCACGGGGTCGGCGGCTTCGTCGAGGTCAGCCCGCACCCCGTGCTGCTGACCGGACTTCAGGAGTGCCTGGAGGAGGCCGAGGCCGCGGCGGTGACCGTGGGCACGCTGCGCCGGGGCGAGGGCGGTGCCCGCCGGGTGCTGGCCTCCCTCGCCGAGGCGTGGGTGCGCGGCATCGCGGTCGACTGGACGGCCGCCGTCTTCGCGGGCACCAGCACCAGCATCGGCACCGGCGCCGAGCCGACCGACCTGCCCACCTACGCCTTCCAGCGCAGCCGCTACTGGCTGGACGCGCCGACCGCGGCCGCCGAGGAGCGCGATAGCGCCCTGGACCCGGTGGAGGCCGAGTTCTGGGCGGCCGTCGAGAACGAGGACCTGGCGACCCTGGCCGGCTCGCTCGACCTGGGCGCGGACGCCCCGCTGAGCGCCGTGCTGCCGGCGCTCTCCTCCTGGCGGCGGCAGCGCCGCGAGCAGTCGGTCGTCGACGGCTGGCGCTACCGGGTCGCCTGGCGGCCGCTGGCCGAGCTGCCCGCACCGGTGCTCTCCGGCGGCTGGCTGCTCGTCCTGCCCGAGGCGCTGACGGCCGACGCCTGGGCGGTCGGCGCCGCCCGGGCGCTCGCCGAGCGCGGGGCCGAGGTCACCACGCTGGTGCTGGGCACGGCCGACCTGGAGCGCACGGTGCTGGCCGGGCTGTTGCGCCGCGAGCTGCCCGAGGGCGGCACGCCCGCCGGGGTGCTGTCGCTGCTCGGGCTCGACGGGACCCGCTGCCCCGACCACCCCTCGGTGCCGGTCGGCCTGGCGGGCTCGGTCGCCCTGCTCCAGGCCCTGGCGGACGCCGGTCTGGAGACCCCGGTGTGGACCGCGACCCGGGGCGCGGTGGCGGTGGACCGTGGCGAGCGGCTCAGCTGCCCCGCGCAGGCGCTGGTCTGGGGGCTGGGCCGGGTCGCCGCGCTGGAGGACGCGCCGCGCTGGGGCGGTCTGCTCGACCTCCCCGAGGCGGTGGACCAGCCTGCCCTGGACCGCCTGGTGGGCGTGCTGGCCGGCACCGGTGGCGAGGACCAGGTCGCCCTGCGGCCCGGTGGCGTCTTCGTCCGCCGACTGCTGCACGCGCCGGCCGGCCCGGCGCCGGCCGAGGGCTGGCGGCCGGGCGGCACGGTGCTGGTGACCGGCGGCACCGGCGCGCTCGGTGCGCACGTCGCCCGCTGGCTGGCCCGCGGTGGCGCCGAGCACCTGCTGCTCACCAGCCGTCGCGGCCCCGACGCCGAGGGTGCCGCCGAGCTGCGCGAGGAACTCACCGCGCTCGGCGCCCGGGTGACGATCGCCTCCTGCGACGTGTCGGACCGTGCGGCGCTGGCCGAGCTGCTGGCCGCCGTCCCGGCCGAGCAGCCGCTGACCGCCGTCCTGCACACCGCCGCCGTCCTGGACGACGCGGTGATCCAGGCGCTGACCACCGATCAGCTGGAGCGGGTGCTCCGGGTCAAGGTCGACTCCGCCCTGCACCTGCACGAGCTGACCCGCGAGCTCGACCTGTCCGCCTTCGTGCTCTTCTCCTCCTTCGCCGCCACCTTCGGCGCCCCGGGCCAGGGCAACTACGCGCCCGGCAACGCCTTCCTGGACGCGCTGGCCGAGCAGCGCCACGCCGACGGCCTGCCCGCCACCTCGGTGGCCTGGGGGCCGTGGGGCGAGGGCGGCATGGCGGCCGAGGGCGGCCTGGGTGACCGGATGCGCCGCCACGGCATCCTGCCGATGGCGCCCGAGCCGGCCACGGCCGCCCTCCAGCAGGCGCTGGACCAGGGCGACCACGTGCTGACCGTGACCGACATCGACTGGCAGCGCTTCGCCCTCGCCTTCACCTCGGGCCGGGTCCGCCCGCTGCTCTTCGAGGTGCCCGAGGCCGTGCGGGCGCTGGAGCGCACCGGAGGCGGCGCCGAGCAGGGGACGGGCGCCGAGGGCGGGCTGGCCGCCCGGCTCGCCGGTGTGCCGGCGGCCGAGCGGGACCGGATCCTGCTGGACCTGGTCACCTCCCATGTCGCGGCCGCGCTCGGCTACCCGGGCCCGGAGGCGGTGAACACCGCCAGGGCGTTCAAGGAGCTGGGCTTCGACTCGCTGACCGCCGTGGAGCTGCGCAACCGGCTCGGCGCGGCCGCCGGGGTCAAGCTCCCCGCCACGCTGATCTACGACCACCCCAACACCCTCGCGCTGGTCCGCCACCTCGCCGAGGAGCTCTCCGGCACGGTGAACTCGGCCGCGGCCCCGGTCGTGGTCCGCCCGGCCGCGGACGACGAGCCGATCGCGATCGTCGGCATGAGCTGCCGCTTCCCCGGCGGCGTTGCCTCGCCCGAGGACCTGTGGCAGCTGCTGGTCGACGGCGGTGACGCGTTGTCGGCGTTCCCCGCCGACCGCGGCTGGGACCTCGACACCGGCACCTCCTACCTCCGGGAGGGCGGGTTCCTGGACGACGCCAGCCAGTTCGACGCCGGCTTCTTCGGCATCTCGCCGCGCGAGGCGCTGGCGATGGACCCCCAGCAGCGGCTGCTGCTGGAGACCAGCTGGGAGGCGATCGAGGGGGCCGGGATCGACCCCACGGCGCTGCGCGGCAGCCGGACCGGCGTCTTCGCCGGCACCAACGGCTCGGACTACCTGAGCCTGCTGGCGGGTGCGGCCGAGTCCTCCGAGGGCCATGTCGCCACCGGTACGGCGGCCAGTGTGGTCTCGGGCCGGGTCTCCTACCTGTTCGGCCTCGAAGGGCCGGCGCTGACCGTGGACACCGCCTGTTCGGCCTCGCTGGTGGCCCTGCACCTGGCGGTGCGGGCGCTGCGCGGCGGCGAGTGCGAGCTGGCGCTGGCCGGTGGCGTGACCGTGATGTCCACCCCGGGCACCTTCGTCGAGTTCAGCAAGCAGCAGGGCCTGGCCTCCGACGGGCGGTGCAAGCCGTTCTCGGCTGCCGCCGACGGCTTCACCCCCTCCGAGGGCGTGGGCATGCTGCTGGTGGAGCGGCTCTCGGACGCGCGGCGCAACGGGCATCCGGTGCTGGCGATCGTGCGCGGCTCGGCGATCAACCAGGACGGCGCGAGCAACGGCCTGACGGCGCCCAACGGCCCGTCCCAGCAGCGGGTGATCCGCCAGGCCCTGGCGAACGCGGGACTGACGGCCGACCAGGTGGACGCGGTCGAGGCGCACGGCACCGGCACCTCGCTGGGCGACCCGATCGAGGCACAGGCGCTGCTGGCCACCTACGGCCAGGGCCGGCCCGCGGAGCGGCCGCTCTGGCTGGGCTCGGTGAAGTCCAACATCGGCCACGCCCAGGCGGCGGCCGGCCTGGCCGGAGTGATCAAGATGGTGCTGGCGATGCGGCACGGCGTGCTGCCGGCCAGCATCCACCTGACCGAGCCCACCGCGCAGGTGGACTGGTCGGCGGGCGCGGTGGAGTTGCTGACCGAGGCGCGCGCATGGCCGCGGAGCGAGCAGCCGCGCCGGGCGGGGGTCTCCTCCTTCGGGTTCAGCGGCACCAATGCGCACGTCATCATCGAGCAGGCGCCGGTGGCCGAGGAGGCGGTCGTTCAGACCGGGGGAGCGGCGATCGGGGCCGCGGTGCTGCCATGGGTGGTGTCGGGCCGTAGCGCGCAGGCGTTGCGTGGTCAGGCGGCGCGGCTGCGGGCCTTCGCGGCAGCGGAGCCCGCCCCGCAGGCGCTGGGGGTCGGGCTGTCGCTGGCCACCGGCCGGGCCGCGCTGGAGCACCGGGCCGTCGTGCTCGGCGCCGACCTCGCCGAACTCGACCACGGGCTACGGGCGTTGGCCGCCGGCACGGTCACGGCGGAGGTGGTCGAGGGCGCGACCCGGCCCGTCGGCACGGTGGCGTTCGTCTTTCCCGGGCAGGGCTCGCAGTGGCTCGCGATGGGCGCGGGCCTCTGGGAGGAGTCGCCGGTCTTCCGGGCGGCGATCGAGGAGTGCGAGAGCGCCCTCGCGCCGTTCACCGACTGGTCGTTGACCGAGGTGCTGCTCGGCCGCGCCGGTGAGGCGTGGCTGGAGCGGGTGGACGTGGTGCAGCCGGTGCTGTGGGCCGTGATGGTCTCGCTGGCGGCCCTCTGGCGCGGGGCGGGAGTGGAACCCGACGTGGTGCTCGGCCACTCGCAGGGCGAGATCGCGGCCGCGGTGGTGGCGGGCGCCCTGTCGGTGGCCGACGGCGCCAAGGTCGTCGCGCTGCGCAGCAAGGCGATCGCCGCCGGGCTGGCGGGCCGCGGCGGCATGGTCTCGGTGGCGCTGCCGGTGGCCGAGGTGCGCGAGCGGCTGTCGGAGTGGGGCGAGGCGCGGGTGTCGGTGGCGGCGGTCAACGGGCCGTCCTCGGTGGTGGTGTCGGGTGAACCCGCGGCGCTGGACGAGTTGTTGGCCTCGTGCGAGGCGGACGGGGTCCGGGCGCGCCGGGTCCCGGTGGACTACGCCTCGCACTCGGCGCAAGTGGAGGCGATCCGCGCCGAGCTGCTCACCGCCCTGGCGGGCATCGAGCCGCGCGCCGGGCGGGTGCCGCTGCGCTCCACGGTGACCGGTGAACTGGTGGACGGCTCGGGCCTGGACGCCGCGTACTGGTACACCAACCTGCGCGAGACCGTACGGCTGCAGGAGGCGGTCGAATCGCTGCTGGCCACCGGGTGCGGGACCTTCATCGAGGTCAGCCCGCATCCGGTGCTGGTGATGGCGCTCCAGGAGAGCATCGAGGCGGCGGACCGCGAGGCGGTGGCCTTCGGCACGCTGCGCCGGGGCGAGGGCGGTGCCCGCCGGATGCTGGCCTCCCTCGCCGAGGCGTGGGTGCGCGGCACCGCGGTCGACTGGACGGCCGCCGTCTTCGCCGGCACCGGCGCCGAGCGCACCGAACTGCCGGGCTACGCCTTCCAGCGCCGTCGCTACTGGCCCGAGCCGGCCGGCTTCGAGGCGCCGGCCGCCCAGCCGGGCAACGACCCGGTGGAGACGGCGTTCTGGGAGGTCGTGGAGAACGAGGACCTGACGGCCCTGGCCGACTCGCTCGACCTGGGCGGCGACGCCCCGCTGAGCACGGTGCTGCCCGCGCTCTCCTCCTGGCGGCGGCAGCGCCGCGAGCAGTCGGTCGTCGACGGCTGGCGCTACCGGGTCGCCTGGCGGCCGCTGACCACGCTGCCCGCCGCGCCGGTCCTCGGCGGCACCTGGGCGGTCATCGTGCCCGAAGGGCTCGCGGACCAGGACGCGGTGGCCGACATCGGCCGCGCCCTGGCCCGGCACGGCGCCGAGGTGCGGCTGTTCGAGATCGACGGCGCCGACCTGGAGCGGCAGGCGGTCGGCGAGCGGCTCCGCAAGGAACTGGGCGACGTGGTCGAGCTGACGGGTGTGCTCTCGCTGCTCGCGTTGGACGAGCGGCCGCACCACGAGCACCCCGGGCTGCCGCTCGGTCTGGCCGGCACCGTCGCGCTGGTGCAGGCGCTCGGCGACGCCGCCTTCGAGGCCCCGCTGTGGTGCGCGACCCGGGGCGCGGTGGCGGTCGGCCGCACCGAGCGCCCGGCGGGCCCTGACCAGTCGCTGGTCTGGGGCCTGGGCCGGGTCGCCGCCCTGGAGCAGCCGCAGCGCTGGGGCGGTCTGCTGGACCTGCCCGCAGCGCTCGACCAGCGGGTGCTGGACCGCCTGGTGGGCGTGCTGGCCGGTGCGGGCGGCGAGGATCAGCTCGCCGTGCGGGCGTCGGGGGTGTTCGGACGCCGCCTGGTGCCCGCGCCCCCCGGCCCGGCGCCGGCCGAGGGCTGGCGCCCGGGCGGCACCGTGCTGGTGACCGGCGGCACCGGCGCGCTCGGTGCGCACGTCGCCCGCTGGCTGGCCCGTGGTGGCGCCGAGCACCTGCTGCTCACCAGCCGCCGCGGCCCCGAGGCCGAGGGCGCCGCCGAGCTGCGCGAGGAACTCACCGCCCTCGGCGCCCAGGTCACCATCGCCTCCTGCGACGCGGCCGACCGGGCGGCGCTCGCCGCACTCCTGGCCGCCGTCCCGGCCGAACGGCCGCTCACCGCGGTCTTCCACACCGCGGGCGTGCTGGACGACGGCGTGCTGGACGCGCTGACCCCCGACCGGGTCGCGGGCGTGCTGCGCCCGAAGGTGGACGCCGTGCGCAACCTGCACGAGCTGACCTCGGCCTCGGAGCTGACGGCCTTCGTGCTCTTCTCCGGCATCGCCGGCACCCTGGGCGACCCCGGGCAGGGCAACTACGCCGCCGCCAACGCCTTCCTGGACGCCTTCGCCGAGTACCGCCGGGCCGAGGGCCTGCCCGCCACCTCGGTGGCCTGGGGCCGCTGGGGCGAGGCGGGCATGGCGGCCGACGGCCCGATCGGCGACCGCCTGGACCGGGCCGGGCTGCCCGGCATGCGTCCCAAGGCGGCGATCGCCGCCCTGCAACAGGCCCTGGACCTGGACGAGACCGTGGTCGCGATCGCCGACATCGTCTGGGAGCGCTTCGTGCCCGGCTTCACGGCCGTGCGCGCCTGCGCCCTGCTGGACGAGCTGCCCGGCGCCCGGCGACCGGCCGCCGCCGGCGAGCCCACCGGGGAGGCGGCGCCCACGGACGCGGCGGACCTGCGCCGACGCCTCTCGGGGATGGCGGAGCTGGAGCGCGAACAGGCCGTCCTCGACCTGGTGCGGGCCCACGCGGCGGCGGCGCTCGGTCACCCGACGGTGGACGAGGTGCTCGGCGGCCGGGCGTTCAAGGAGCTCGGACTCGACTCGCTGACCGCCCTGGAGCTGCGCAACCGGCTCGGCGCCGCCACCGGGCTGCGACTGCCGGCGACGCTGGTGTTCGACTTCCCGACCCCGGCCGCGCTGGCCGCCCGGCTGCGGGCGGACCTGCTGCCGGCCGGCGGCGGGCCGACCGGGGCCTCGCTCGCCGACCTCGACCGGCTGGAGGCCGCGCTGGCCGTGGTCGCCGCCGACGAGGACACCCGCGCGGACGTCGCCGCCCGCCTGTCGGCCCTGCTGGCCCGGTGGAGCGGCGAGCCCGGCGAGCGGCAGGCCGAGGAGCAGGTGACCGAGAAGCTCCAGGCGGCCTCGGCCGACGAGCTGTTCGCCTTCATCGACAACGAGTTGGGCATCGCCTGACGGTCCCGCGACAGCGGCCCCTAACTACTTGCAGCAGTGATCGAATTGGGTGAGGTTCCAGCAGTGGATCAGGAAAAGCTCCTCGACTATCTGAAGCGCGTGACGGCGGATCTGCACCAGACCCGCCAGCGGCTGCGTGACGTGGAGTCGGGCGACTCCGAGCCGATCGCCCTGGTCTCGATGAGCTGCCGGTTCGCAGGCGGGGTGGACTCGCCCGAGGATCTCTGGCAGTTGGTGGCCGAGGGCCGGGACGCGATCGGCGAGTTCCCCGCCGACCGCGGCTGGGACGCGGCCGCGCTCTTCGACGAGGACCCCGACCAGCAGGGCACCAGCTACACCCGGCACGGCGGATTCCTGTACGACGCACCGGAGTTCGACGCCGCGTTCTTCGGCATCAGCCCCCGTGAGACGCTCGGCATGGACCCGCAGCAGCGGCTGCTGCTGGAGTCCTCCTGGCAGCTGCTGGAGCGCGCGGGCATCGACCCGACCTCGCTCAAGGGCAGCCGCACCGGCGTCTTCGCCGGGACCAACGGCCAGGACTACGGCGATCTGCTGTACCAGGTCCCCGAGGGCGTCGAGGGCTACACGCTCACCGGCAACGCGGCCAGCGTGCTGTCCGGCCGGATCTCCTACACCTTCGGCCTGGAGGGCCCCTCCGTCACCGTCGACACCGCCTGCTCCTCCTCGCTGGTCGCCCTGCACCTCGCGGTGCAGTCGCTGCGCCAGAAGGAGTGCTCGCTGGCGCTGGCCGGCGGTGTCACGGTGATGTCCAGCCCGCGGGCCTTCATCCAGTTCAGCCGCCAGCGCGGACTGGCGGCCGACGGCCGCTGCAAGTCCTTCGCGGCGGCGGCCGACGGCACCGGCTGGGGCGAGGGCGTCGGCATGCTGCTGCTGGAGCGGCTCTCCGACGCCCGGCGCAACGGGCACCCGGTGCTCGCGGTGATCCGCGGCTCGGCCGTCAACCAGGACGGCGCTTCGAACGGGCTGACCGCCCCGAACGGCCCCTCGCAGCAGCGCGTCATCCGCCAGGCGCTGGCCGGGGCCGGGCTGACGCCCGCTCAGGTGGACGTGGTGGAGGCGCACGGCACCGGCACCGTGCTCGGCGACCCGATCGAGGCCCAGGCACTGCTGGCCACCTACGGCCTGGAGCGCCCGGCGGACCGGCCGCTCTGGCTCGGGTCGGTCAAGTCGAACCTCGGGCACACCCAGGCCGCCGCCGGAGTCGCGGGCGTCATCAAGATGGTGCTCGCGATGCGGCACGGCGTGCTGCCCAGGACCCTGCACGTGGACGAGCCCTCGCCGCACGTCGACTGGTCCGCGGGCGGCGTCGCCCTGCTGCAGGAGGCCCGGCCGTGGCCGGCGACCGAGGAGCCGCGCCGCGCGGGCGTCTCCTCCTTCGGGGTCAGCGGCACCAACGCCCACACCATCATCGAGCAGGCGCCCGAGCCCGAGCAGTCCGCCGCCGACCGCCCGAGGGCGGCCGCCCCCGCGCTGCTGCCCTACCTGGTCTCGGGCCGCAGCGCCGAGGCGCTGCGCGCCCAGGCCGCCCGGCTGCGGGCCCACCTGGACACCGCCCCCGAGCCGGCCCCGGCCGACCTCGCCCACTCGCTGGCCACCACCCGCGCCGCCCTGGAGCACCGGGCGGCCGTGCTGGCCGGCGACCGCGCCGAGCTGCTGGCCGGCCTCGACGCCCTCGCCGCCGGCGAGAGCGCGCCGCACCTGGTGCAGGGCGTGGCGGCCGAGGGCCGCACGGCGTTCCTCTTCACCGGGCAGGGCAGCCAGCGGGCCGGGATGGGCGCTGAACTGTACGACGCCTTCCCGGTGTTCGCCGAGGCCTACGACGCGGTCCGCGCGGAGCTGGACCGGCACCTCGACACCCCGCTCAAGGAGGCCGACGCACTGCTCGACCGGACGGAGTACACCCAGCCGGCGCTCTTCGCGATCGAGGTGGCGCTCTTCCGCCTCGTCGAATCCTGGGGCGTGCGCCCTGACTTCCTGGCGGGGCACTCGATCGGCGAGCTGGCCGCCGCGCACGTGGCGGGCGTGCTCTCGCTGGCGGATGCGGCCGAACTGGTGGCCGCCCGTGGCCGGTTGATGCAGGCGCTGCCCGCCGGTGGGGCGATGGTGGCGGTGCAGGCGGGCGAGGAGGAGGTGCTGCCGCTGCTGGCGGGCCACGCGGACGTGGGCATCGCGGCGGTCAACGGGCCGTCGTCGGTGGTGCTTTCGGGCGCTGAGCCGGCGGTGTCGGAGGTGGTGGGTCAACTGGGCGGCAAGTCCAAGCGGTTGACCGTCAGCCACGCGTTCCACTCGCCGCTGATGGAGCCGATGCTGGCCGAGTTCCGCGCGGTGGCCGAGCGGTTGACCTTCCACGCGCCGCGGATCCCGATCGTCTCGACGTTGGAGCCGGGCGCCGATCTGACCGAGGTCGAGTACTGGGTGCGGCACGTCCGCGAGGCCGTCCGGTTCGCCGAGGCGATCGAGACCCTGGCCTCGCGCGGCGTCACCAGCTACCTGGAGCTCGGCCCCGACGGCGTGCTCACCGCGATGGCCGAGCACTGCCTGGGCGAGGAGAGCACGGCCGCCCTGATCCCCACCCTGCGGGCCGGGCGCCCCGAGGCCCGGGCCCTGCTGACCGCGCTCGCCCGGGCCCAGGTGCACGGCGCCACCCCCGACTGGCGGGCCGTCGGCGCGAGCTGGGGCGGCGCCCGGGTGGGCCTGCCCACCTACGCCTTCCAGCGCCGCCGCCACTGGCCCGAGCCACCGGCCGGCTGGGTCGGTGACGTCGCCTCGGCGGGTCTCGGCGCGGCCGACCACCCGCTGCTCGGCGCCGCCGTCGCGCTCGCCGACGCCGACGGGGTGCTCTTCACCGGGCTGCTCTCGCTGCGGACCCACCCCTGGCTGGCCGACCACGCCGTGCTCGGCACCGTCCTGCTGCCCGGCACCGCCTTCGTCGAACTCGCGATCCGGGCCGGCGACCACGTCGGCTGCCAGCAGCTCGCCGAACTCACCCTGCAGGCCCCGCTGGTGCTGCCCGAGCACGGCGCCGTCCAGCTCCAGCTCGCGGTGGGGGAGGCCGACGCCACCGGCGCCCGCGGCTTCACCCTGCACTCGCGCCCCGAGCCCGAGGACACCGCCGCCGGCGCGGCGCTGACCGCCGAGCACGCCTGGACCCGGCACGCCACCGGCAGCCTCGCCCCCCTCGGCACCGGCCCGCAGCCCGAGCCGCTCGGCCGGGACAGCTGGCCGCCGGCCGGTGCCGTCCCGGTCGAGACCGAGGGGCTCTACGGCTACCTCGCCGAGGCCGGCTTCGACTACGGCCCGGTGTTCCAGGGCCTGCGCGCCGCCTGGCAGTCGGGCGAGGAGATCTTCGCCGAGGTGCGGCTGCCCGAGCAGGCCAGGGCCGAGGCCCAGCGCTTCGGCCTGCACCCCGCGCTGCTCGACGCCGCCCTGCACGGCGTCGGCATGGGCACCCTGCTGAGCCCCAGCGAATCCGGGCGGCTCCCGTTCGCCTGGAGCGGTGTCACCCTGCACGCCTCGGGCGCCGACACCCTGCGGGTGCGGCTCGCCCCGGCCGGTGCGGACCGCGTCGCGGTCACCGTCGCCGACGGCACCGGCGCCCCGGTCGCCCGGATCGAGTCGCTGCTGCTGCGCCCGGTCTCGGCCGCCCAGGTGCAGGCCGCCCGCCGGGCCCACCACGAGTCGCTGTTCACCGTGGAGTGGCAGGACGCGGCCCCCGGGCCCGTGCTGGGCGCTCCCGACACCGCCGGGTGGGCGCTGCTCGGTGCCGAGACCTTGGGGCTCGACCTGCCCCGGCACGTCGACCCGGCCGCGCTGGCCGCGTCCCTGGACGCCGCTGCGACGCCGCCCGCCCTCGTGCTGGCGGCCGTGCGGGGCGAGCCCGGCGAGCCGCCGGCGGCCGCGCACGCGACGGCCGAGCGGGCGCTCGCGCTGGTCCAGCAGTGGCTGGCCGAGGACCGGTTCGCCGATGCCCCCCTGGTGCTGGTCACCGCGGGCGCGCAGAGCGTCGTGCCCGGCGAGCCGGTCGCCGACCTGGCCGCCGCCACCGTCTGGGGCCTGGTCCGCTCGGCCCAGTCCGAGCACCCGAACCGCCTGCTGCTGGTGGACCTCGACGCCGACGAGGCCTCGCTGCGGGCCCTGCCCGCCGCGCTGGCCGCTGCCCTGGCCGCCGACGAGCCGCAGCTCGCGCTGCGCGCCGGGACCCTCAAGCTGCCCCGGCTGGCCCGGGTGACCGCCGCCACCACCGACACCGCCGCCGACACCGCCGATGCCGACGCCGGGCCTGTCCTGGCGCCTGCCCTGGCGCCGGCCTCGGATGGGACGGTGCTGGTCACGGGTGCGACGGGGACGCTGGGTGCGCTGGTGGCGCGGCATCTGGTGGCCGGGCACGGGGTGCGGCGGCTGCTGCTGGTGTCGCGTCGTGGTGCGGCGGCCGTGGGTGCGGCCGAACTCGCCGCCGAGCTGCGGGAGTCGGGTGCCGAGGTGACGCTGGCGGCCTGTGACGTGGCCGACCGGGCGGCGCTGGCCGAGTTGCTCGGTTCGCTGGAGCACCCGCTGACCGCCGTGGTGCACACCGCCGGTGTGCTGGACGACGGCATCGTCTCCTCGCTCACCCCCGAGCGGCTGGCCACCGTGCTGCGCCCCAAGGTCGATGCGGCCTGGCACCTGCACGAGCTGACGAAGGATCAGAACCTCACCGCCTTCGTGCTCTTCTCGGCCGCCGCGGCCACCCTCGGCGGCCCCGGTCAGGCCAACTACGCGGCCGCCAACGCTTTCCTGGACGCCCTCGCCCAGCACCGCCGGGCCGCCGGGCTGCCCGCCACCGCGCTGGCCTGGGGCCTGTGGGCCGAACGCAGCGGCATGACCGGCACCCTGGAGGAGGCCGACCTCCAGCGCATCAACCGCGCCGGGGTCGCCGCGCTCTCCTCCGCGGAGGGTCTGGCCCTGCTCGACACCGCCACCGCGCTGGGCGGCGCGAGCTACGTCCCGATCCGCCTCGACCTGGCAGGGTTGCGCGCCCACGGCGGGTCCTCGGCGCTGCCCGCCCTGCTGCGCGGCCTGGTCCGGGCACCGGCCCGCCGGGCGGCCCAGGCCGAGCAGGGCGGCGACTCGTTCCGCGAACAGCTGGCCGCGCTGGCGCCCGCCGAGCGGGCCAAGGCGCTGCTCACCCTGGTCACCGGCCAGGTGGCCGCCGTCCTCGGACACAGCGGCGCCGAGGCCATCGAGCCGCAGCTCGCCTTCAAGGAGCTGGGCTTCGACTCGCTGACCGCCGTCGAGCTGCGCAACCGGCTGAACACGGTCACCGGCCTGCGGCTGCCCGCCACGTTGGTCTTCGACTACCCGAACCCGGCTGCCCTCGCCGAGTTGCTGGGCGCCGAACTGCTGGGCGCCGAACTGCTGGGCGCCGAGTTGCTGGGCCCCCAGCCCACCGCGACCGCCGCGGTTGTCGCACCCCTGACGGAAGACCCGATCGCGATCATCGGCATGGCCTGCCGCTACCCGGGCGAGGTGACCACGCCCGAGGAGCTGTGGCAGCTGGTCACCAGCGGCCGGGACGGCATCTCCGGCTTCCCCACCGACCGCGGCTGGCTGGTGGACGCGCTGCGCAGCGCCGACACCGAGCAGGCGGACGCCGCACTGGCGGGCGGCTTCCTGCACGACGCCAGTGCCTTCGACCCGGGCTTCTTCGGCATCAACCCGCGCGAGGCGCTGGCGATGGACCCGCAGCAGCGGCTGCTGCTGGAGGCGTCCTGGGAGGCCTTCGAGCGGGCCGGCATCGACCCAGCCTCGGTCAAGGGCAGCCGGACCGGCGTCTTCGCGGGCGTGATGTACCACGACTACGTCACCCGGCTGCCCGCCGTCCCCGAGGAGGTGGCGGGCTACCTGGGCACCGGCGGCTCCGGCAGCGTCGCCTCGGGCCGGATCTCCTACACCTTCGGCCTGGAGGGCCCGGCCGTCACCGTCGACACCGCCTGCTCCTCCTCGCTGGTCGCCCTGCACCTGGCCGCCCAGGCGCTGCGCTCGGGCGAGTGCACGCTGGCGCTGGCCGGCGGCGTCACCGTGATGGCCACCCCCGACACCTTCATCGACTTCGCCCGGCAGGGCGGGCTCTCTGCCAACGGGCGCTGCAAGTCCTTCTCGGCCGACGCGGACGGCACCAGCTGGGCCGAGGGCGTGGGCATGCTGCTGGTCGAGCGGCTCTCCGACGCGCGGCGCAACGGGCACCCGGTGCTGGCGATCGTCCGGGGGACCGCCGTCAACCAGGACGGCGCCTCGAACGGTCTGACGGCGCCGAACGGCCCCTCCCAGCAGCGGGTGATCCGCCAGGCGCTGGCGAACGCCCGCCTGACGGCCGACCAGGTCGACGCTGTCGAGGCGCACGGCACCGGCACCTCGCTGGGCGACCCGATCGAGGCCCAGGCGCTGCTCGCCACCTACGGACGTGAGCACACGGCGGAGCGGCCGCTCTGGCTCGGCTCGGTCAAGTCCAACCTGGGGCACACCCAGGCCGCCGCCGGTGCCGCCGGGATCATCAAGATGGTGCTCGCGATGCGCCACGGCGTGCTGCCGCGCACCCTGCACGTCGGCGAGCCGACCCCGCACGTCGACTGGACGGCCGGCGCGGTGGAGCTGCTCACCGAGACCCGGCCCTGGCCGGAGACCGGCGAGCCGCGCCGCGCGGGCATCTCGTCCTTCGGCGTCAGCGGCACCAACGCGCATGTGATCCTGGAGCAGGCGCCGGACCCCGCCCCCGTGGCCGAGCCGGCCGCTCCGGCCGCGCTGCCCTGGGTGCTCTCGGCGAAGAGCACCCAGGCGCTGCGGGCCCAGGCGAGCCGTCTGCACGCCCGGCTGACCGAGGACGAGACCCTGCACCCGGTCGACCTCGCCTTCTCGCTGGCCACCACCCGCGGCAGCCTGGAGCAGCGCGCCGCGGTGGTCGGCGGCGACCGCGCCGAACTGCTGCGCGGCCTGGCCGCGCTGGCCGCCGGTGAGCCGGCCGGCCACCTCGTCGAGGGCACCGCCGCCGGCACCCCGCGCACGGCGTTCCTGTTCGCCGGGCAGGGCAGCCAGCGGGCCGGCATGGGCGCCGAACTGTACGACGCCCACCCGGTGTTCGCCGAGGCGTATGACGCGGTCCGCGCGGAGCTGGACCGGTACCTGGAGGTGCCGCTGAAGGACGCCGACGCGCTGCTCGACCGGACGGCCTACACCCAGCCGGCGCTCTTCGCGCTGGAGGTGGCACTGTTCCGCCTCGTCGAATCCTGGGGCCTCACACCGGACTTCCTGGCGGGCCACTCGATCGGTGAGCTGGCCGCCGCGCACGTCGCGGGCGTGCTCTCGCTCGCCGATGCCGCGCGGCTGGTGGCGGCGCGCGGCCGGCTGATGCAGCAACTGCCCGCCGGTGGAGCGATGGTGGCCGTCCAGGCGAGCGAGGCGGAGCTGCTGCCGCTGCTGGCCGACCGCTCCGACGTGGGGATCGCCGCCGTCAACGGACCGACCTCCGTGGTGCTTTCGGGTACCGAGCAGGCGGTGCTGGAGCTGGCGGAGAAGTTGGACCGCAAGACCAGGCGGCTCACCGTCAGCCACGCCTTCCACTCGCCGCTGATGGAGCCGATGCTGGCGGAGTTCCGTGCGGTGGCCTCGGAGTTGACCTTCCACCAGCCGAGGATCCCGATCGTCTCCACGCTCGACCAGGACGCCGACCTCACCACCCCCGACTACTGGGTGCGCCACGTCCGCGAGGCCGTCCGCTTCGCCGACGCGATCGAGACCCTGGAGCGCGAGGGCGTCCGCGCCTTCCTGGAGCTGGGCCCGGACGGCACCCTCACCGCGCTGGCCCAGGCCACCGCGTCCGCCGAGGAGGAGGCGGTGTTCGCCCCCGTGCTGCGCCGCGACCGCCCCGAAGTGACGACCTTCGCCACCGCCCTCGCTCACCTATACGTGCGCGGTGCCGCACTCGACTGGCGGGCGGTCTTCGCGGGCACCGGCGCCCGGCGCGTCGACCTGCCCACCTACGCCTTCCAGCGGGAGCGCTACTGGCTGGAGCCGCCGGTGCTCTGGGCCGCCGACGTCGCCTCGGCCGGACTGGTGACCCCCGCGCACCCGCTGCTCGGTGCCGCCGCCCCGCTCGCCGAGTCGGACGGCTACCTGTTCACCGGGCTGCTCTCGCTGCGGACCCACCCCTGGCTGGCCGATCACGCGGTCTCCGGGACCGTCCTGCTGCCGGGCACCGCCTTTGTCGAACTCGCGGTCCGCGCGGGTGACCAGGTGGGCTGCGACCGGCTGGCGGAACTGACCCTCCAGGCGCCGCTCGTCCTGCCGGAGACCGGCGCGCTCCAGCTCCAGCTCTGGCTGGGCCCCGCCGACGAGACGGGCAGCCGGGCGCTGTCCGTCCACTCCCGTCCCGAGGACGCGTCGGCCGAGGATCCGTGGACCAAGCACGCCGACGGCCTGCTGGCCACCGGCGGGGCGGAGCGACCGGCCGCGGGCGAACTCGCCAGCTGGCCACCGGCCGAGGCCGTGCCGCTGGAGACCACCGGCTTCTACGAGCGCCTGGCCGTCGGCGGATTCGCCTACGGCCCCGCCTTCCAGGGCCTGACCGCCGCCTGGCAGCGGGGCGAGGAGATCTTCGTCGAGGTCGCGCTGCCCGCGGGCACCGAGCCGGACGGGAGCCTGTTCGGCCTGCACCCCGCGCTGCTCGACGCCGCGCTGCACGGCACCTTCCTGCAGGGCAGCGGCGCCGAAGGGGGCCGCCTGCCGTTCGCCTGGAGCGGTGTCACCCTGTACGCCGCCGGGGCCGGCGCGCTGCGGGTGCGGATCACCCCGCAGGGCACGGACGCGATCGCCCTGGCGATCGCCGACGCCACCGGCGAGCCGGTGGCCACCGTCGACTCGCTGGTGCTGCGCCCGGTCGGCGCCGAGCAGCTGCGCGGCGCCGCGCGCGCCGCCCACCACGACGCGCTCTTCCAGGTCGAGTGGGCCGCGCTGCCCGCCGCTGCCAACGCCTCGCCTGTGGTGGGACGTTGGGGGGTGCTGGGCGAGGTTCCGCTGGGCCTGGCCGCGGAGTCGTTCGCCGACCTGGCGGCGGTGGCGGCGTCCGTCACGGTGCCCGAGGTGCTCTTCGTGCCGTGCCTGCCGCTGGCTGACGGTCTGTCGGCCGACGGGGTGCGGGAGGTGACGCACCGGGTGCTGGGGCTGGTGCAGGCCTGGCTGGCCGAGGAGAAGTTCGCCGGCTCCCGCCTGGTCCTGCTGACCCGGGGTGCGGTGGCGCCACTGGGAGGGGAGCGGCTGGCCGATCCGGCCGGTGCCGCCGTCCGGGGCCTGGTGCGCTCGGCGCAGGCGGAGAACCCCGAGCGGTTCGTGCTGCTCGACCTGGACGGCGCCGACGCCTCGCTCGCCGCCCTGCCCGCCGCACTGGCGCTGCCGGAGCACGAGCTGGCGCTCCGTCAGGGAACCTGCCTTGTCCCAAGGTTGGCGAGGATCGCCACCGACGCGGCGCTGACCCCGCCCGAGGGCGCGGTGGCCTGGCGTCTCGGCATCCCGGTCAAGGGCACCCTGGACAACCTGGCGCTGATCGAGCACCCGGCGGCCGTCGCGCCGCTGGAGCCCGGCAGCGTGCGGATCGGGGTGCGGGCCACCGGTCTGAACTTCCGTGACGTGCTCAACGCGCTGGGCATGTACCCGGGCAACGCCGGTCTGCTGGGCCTGGAAGGCGCCGGTGTGGTGCTGGAGGTGGCACCCGACGTCACCGATCTCGCCGTCGGCGACCGGGTGTTCGGCATGATGTCCGGCGGCTTCGCCCCCCTCGCGGTGGTCGATCGCCGGATGATCGCGCGGATGCCCGAGAGCTGGAGCTTCGCCGAGGCGGCCGCCGTCCCGGTGGTCCATCTGACCGCCTACTACGCGCTGGTGGACCTCGCGGACCTCCGGGCGGGTGAGTCGGTGCTGATCCACGCCGCCGCCGGTGGTGTCGGCATGGCGGCCGTGCAGCTGGCCCGGCACCTGGGGGCGGAGGTCTACGGCACCGCGAGCGCGGGCAAGTGGGATGCCCTGCGCAAGCTGGGTCTGGACGACGAGCACATCGCCTCCTCGCGTGATCTGGCGTTCGAGGAGCGGTTCCGGTCGGCGACCGGCGGCCGGGGCGTCGACGTGGTGCTGGACTCGCTGGCCCGGGAGTTCGTGGACGCCTCGCTGCGGCTGCTGCCGCGCGGTGGGCGGTTCGTGGAGATGGGCAAGACCGACGTCCGCGACCCCGAGCAGGTGGCGGCCGAGCACCCGGGGGTGCACTACCAGGGCTTCGACCTGATCGAGGCCGGGCCGCAGCGCACCGGCGAGCTGCTCGCCGAGGTCCTCGCGCTCTTCGAGAAGGGTGCGCTGGAGCATCTGCCGATCGCGACCTGGGACCTGCGCCGGGCACCGGAGGCCTTCCGCTTCGTCTCGCAGGCCAGGCACATCGGCAAGGTCGTGCTGACCGTTCCGGCCCCGCTGGACGCGGACGGCACCGTGCTGATCACCGGCGCGACCGGCACCCTGGGGGCGCTGGCCGCCCGGCACCTGGTCGCCGAGCACGGCGCCCGGCACCTGCTGCTCACCAGCCGGCGCGGCGCCGAGGCCCCGGGTGCGGCCGAACTCGCCGCCGAGCTGGAGCAGTTGGGCGCATCGGTCAGCATCGCGGCCTGCGACGCGGCCGACCGCGCCGGCCTCGCCGCGCTGCTCGGCTCGCTCCAACGCCCGCTCACCGCCGTCCTCCACACCGCCGGTGTGCTCGACGACGGCGTGGTCAACACCTTGACGCCCGAGCGGCTCGACGCCGTGCTGCGCCCCAAGGTGGACGCCGCGCTCAACCTGCACGAGCTGACCGCCGGACTCGACCTGTCGGCCTTCGTGCTCTACTCCTCGGTCGCCGGGACCTTCGGCGGCGCCGGGCAGGGCAACTACGCGGCTGCCAACGCCTTCCTGGACGCGCTGGCCACCCGCCGCGCCCAGGACGGCCTGCCCGCCCTCTCGCTCGCCTGGGGCCTGTGGGCCGAGAGCAGCGGGATGACCGGCGACCTCGGCACGGCCGACCTGGAGCGGATGGCCCGCGGCGGCATCACCCCGCTCGCCTCCGCCCAGGGCCTGGCGCTGCTCGACACCGCGGCAACCCTGGGCCGCAGCACCCTCGCTCCGATGGGCCTGGATGTCGCCGGGCTGCGCGCCCACGCCGACCCGGCCGCCGTTCCGCCGCTGCTGCGCGGCCTGGTGCGCACGCCCGCGCGCCGGGCCGCCCGGACCGCGGCGGGGAGTGTGGAGGGGCCGACGCTGGCGCAGCGGCTGACCGGACTGGACCAGGAGGAGCGCCGCAAGCTGCTCCTGGACCTGGTCTGCACCCAGGTCGCCGCCGTGCTCGGGCACCCCGGGCCGGAGTCCGTCGAGGCCGAACGGGCCTTCAAGGAGCTCGGGTTCGACTCGCTGACCGGCATCGAGCTGCGCAACCGGATGAACGCGGCCACCGGCCTGCGGCTCTCCGCGACGCTGGTCTTCGACCACCCGACGCCCGCCGCGCTCGCCGCGCTGCTGCTCACCGAGATCACCCCCGCCCCGGCCGCCGCCGCGCAACCGCTGCTGGCCGAACTCGACCGGCTGGAGGCGGCGTTCACCGCCGCTCCGGTGGCCGACGGCGAGCTGCGCGGCACCCTGGCGGCCCGGCTGGAGGCGCTGCTGGGCAGGCTCGCCGGCCCCGCCGCCCCGCCCGCCGCCGAAGCGGTGGACACCGGGCAGCTCAAGGCGGCCTCCGACGACGAACTCTTCGCCTTCATCAACGACCAGCTCGGCCGCTCCCCGAGCAGTTGAGCCAGCACCGACCGGCCCCCGACCTCGCGCCCGACGACCGCGCCGGGCGTTCGTTCGCCGAACGGCACGAGAGATTGCGATCACGTTGAGAACGCAACAGGAGAACCAACGCACCCCCTCCGCACCGGCGGTGAGCACCCCCGCCGGCCCGCGGCCGTACCAACGGGCCATCACGCCGATGGAGTGGGCCTTCCTGGGCGTGCGCCCGGCGCTGAGCGTCGTCCAGCACGTGGTGGAGGGCGACGGGACCGTGGCGCCCGAGGACCTCGCCGCGGCGCTGGCGATCGCGGCCCAGGCCTCCCCGGGGATGCGGCTGATCCGCCGCGGCCGGCGCTGGGTCGACAGCGGCACCGCCCCCGCGCTGCACGTGCTCGACGCCGACAGCTTCGACAACGAGCGGCTCGACCACCCCGCGCTGCACCGCCCGCTGGACGCCAGCGGCGCGACCTGCGAGGTGCTGCTGATCCCCGGCACGCCGACCACCCTGGTCTTCCGCGCCTTCCACGGCGTCACCGACGGCCGTGGCCTGCACCTGTGGGCCGCCGACGTCTTCCGGGTGCTGCGCGGCGAGCCCCCGGTGGGTTACGACGCCACGGTCGACCACCAGACACTCGCGCTGCGGGTGGCCGGCCACGAGCTGGGGACGGTGCCCGCCGCCAAGCAGGAGTGGCCCTCGCTGCTGGGCAACCCGGCGCCGAACCTGCCCCGCCTGCGCTGGCGCCGCCGCACGCTCGACGGCCGGCACCCGGCGGCGGTGGCCAAGGTGGCCGCCGCGCTCGCCGCCGCCGCCGGGCCCGGCGGCGGGCGGTTCCTCGTCCCGGTCGACCTGCGACGGCACGAGCCGGAGCTGCGCTCGACCGCCATGCTGGCGCACACCCTGACGGTGGACGTCGCGGCGGGGGAGGACTGGCAGCAGGTGCACCAGCGGCTGCTCGGCTCGCTGGCCGGGCGCGATGAGCTGAGGCTGCCGATCGCCTCCTGGCTGCTGCGGGTGCCGGTGCCGGTGCTGCGCGTGCTCAACGCCGGGATCGAGCGGGCCGCCTGGCGCGGCCGCCGCTACTCCGGCACCGGCTATCTCTCGCACCTGGGCGCGGTCGACCTCGCCGAGCTGTCCACCGGCACCTTCCGGGCCGGCACCTGCTACGCGCTGGGCGGGGTCGGCCCCGGCGGCCCGCCCGAGATCGACCTGGTGGAGCGGGCAGGGCGCACCGAGGTCACCGTCGCCTGGCACGACGAGCCCGGCACGGCCGACCTCGTCGAAGGCCTGCTGGACACCGTCGCGGACGCGCTCTGCCCGCCCGCGCACCGCCAGTGGGCCGGCAACCGCACCGAGCGCGCGCTGCCCTGCGAGCAGTCGGTGGTCGAGCTCTTCCGCGCGCAGGTCGAGCGCACGCCGGACCGGATCGCGCTCAGTGGCCCCGAGGGCAAGGTGACCTACGCGGAACTGAGCCGCCGGGCGGACCGGGTCGCCGCCGAACTGCGCCGCGAGGGCGTGGGCCCCGGCAGCGTGGTGGGCCTGCTGGCGGACCGCACGGTGGCCGGGATCGCCGGACTCTGGGGGGTGCTGCGGACGGGGGCCTGCTACCTGCCCCTGGACTCCCGCCACCCGGACGCCCGGATCGCCGACCTGCTGGCCGACGCCGGCAGCGGCCTCTGCCTGCTGGAGCGGCCCTACGACGAGCGCGACTGCCTGCCGGCCGGCTGCCGGGGGCTGCCGCTGGACGAGCTGGCGCTGGACGGTGAGGTGCCCGAGGACCTGCGGGACGCGGCCGTCGATCCCGCGGACCTGGTCTACGTCATCTACACCTCGGGCTCCACCGGCCGGCCCAAGGGCGTGCAGATCGAGCACCGCAGCCTGACCAACTACGTGCACTGGGCCACCCGCGCCTTCGAGGTGGACGCGGACACCCGGCTGCCGCTGATCACCTCGCCCTCCTTCGACGTCACGGGCACCTCGGTCTTCCTGCCGCTGCTGGCCGGCGGCGAGGTGATCCTGCTGCGCGAGGAGCCCACCCACCTCTCGCTGCGCCACCTGCTGGAGCGCTCGGGCGCCAACACGCTGAACCTGACGCCCTCCCACCTCGACCTGATCGGCCGCCTCGGCCTGGCGCCCACCGGCTACCGCACGGTGCTGGTGATCGGCGAGCAACTGCGGGTGGAGGTCGCTGCCCGGGCCCAGCAGATGTTCGGGCCCGACTGCCGGATCATCAACGAGTACGGGCCCACCGAGGCCACCATCGGCTGCACCGCGCACACCTACGACCCGCAGGGCGACGCCGGGTACGCGGTGGTGCCGATCGGCCTGCCGGCCGACAACACCACCGCCCATCTGCTCGACGAGGAGCTGCGGTTCGTCGCCCCCGGTGAGATCGGCGAGCTCTACCTGGGCGGCGCGCAGCTCGCCCGCGGCTACCTCGGCCGGCCCGAGCTGGACCGGGAGCGCTTCGTCCACCTGGCCGACGGCACCCGGGTCTACCGCACCGGCGACCTGGTGCGCCTGCTGCCCTCGGGCGAGCTGGAGTGCGTGGGGCGGATCGACGACCAGGTCAAGGTCCGCGGGCACCGGGTGGAGCCGGCGGAGGTGGCCCGGGCGCTGGAGGAGCATCCCGCCGTGCACCGTGCCGTGGTGATCGCCCGGGCCCGGCCCGGGCAGAGTGCCAAGGCGCTGTACGGCTATGTGCTGGCCGAGCCGGCGGTCGGCGGCGAGCAGCTGACGGCGCACCTGGCCGAGCGGCTGCCCGCCTACCTGGTGCCCGCGGCCGTCATGGTACTGACCGAGCTGCCCTACACGGTGAGCGGCAAGGTCGACGCGCGCGCCCTGCCCGACCCGTTCGCGGCAGACCCCGCAGCCGCGCGGCCCGAGGCGGAGCCGGCGGCGCCGGCTGCACCGGTGGACTCCGTGGAGGAGGCGGTGGCCGGCATCTGGGCCCGCACCCTCAGGGTGCCGCGCGAACGGCTCGACGGGACGGCCGACTTCCACCGGCTGGGTGGGGACTCGGTGGCGCTGCTCGCTATGCTGGCGGGCGTCTGCCGCGAGGTGTCGCTGAGCCCAAGTCAGGAAGAGGAGTTCATGGGCCAGTTGGCCCAGATCGTGGGCGAGCCGACCCTGACCCGGGTGGCCGAGCTGACCCGCCGGGCCCGGGCCGGCCGGCGGCTCTGACCGCCGGTGCGCCGCCGCACCCACCCGGCGCGGCGGCGCACCGTCAGCCCGGACCGGCCCTGGCCGCGACCCCTATTCGGTTGCCCGCGACCACCGCCGCTGAGCTGCACCGATGCCCGCGGGGCAGGGCGGTGCACGGCCTGCTACGGGGTGCCTACGGGTGTCACGGCCGAGGCCCCGTGGCTAGCCTGGCCCACCGGTGGCTGCATATCTCGATCCAGATCGGTCGAAGGAACGAAAGCGTGGGAACTCAGGTGGACCAGACCGAACTCAGTATCGCCCTGGTGCTGGAGAACGCGCTGCAGCGGTTCGGGGTCGAGGGCATGATCCGCTTTCCCGATCGTCTCGGTGCGGTCCGGTCATTCAACTCGTCTGGGCAGCAGGCCTGTTCGGCGCTCGGGCAGCGCTTCGACCTGATCCTGACCGCCTCGGCCGAGCTGGCCTGCGAGCGCACCCGGGAGACCGTCCGAGCGCTCTGTGCCCAGGGCGCCCGGCTGCTGCTCCTGGTCGACGGGCCGGACGGGATCGACGCGCGGGCGCTGGCGGAGTACGAGGCCCAGGGCGTCCTGGACTGGTCCGAACTCGATCCGGCGACCCTGCGGGAGGCCGTCTTCGACGTCATGGCGGGCAAGTTCCACGTCTCCGGCACGCTGGCCCGCCAACTGCTGGTGCGGGTCGGCCAGGCCTCCGCGCGCGCCGCCCAGCCCGGCGCACCGGCGGGGGCCGCGCTGACACCGCGCGAGCTGGAGGTGCTGCGGCTGGTGGCCGAGGGCCTGAGCAACAAGCAGGTCTCGCGTCAGCTGGAGATCTCGGAGCACGGGGTGAAGCGTCACGTCGGCAACGTCCTGACGAAGCTGAACTGCCCCAATCGCACCCTCGCCGTCGTCCGCGCGCTGGAGGACGGTCTGCTGGCGGTGTGAAGTCCCGCTGTGCTCGGCGTACTTCGCTCAGCGTCCGTCGGGGCCGCCGCCGAACCGGGCCACCAGCTCGCGCTTGAGCACCTTGCCACTGGGACCGAGCGGGAACGCGTCGACGAACTCCACCAGCCGCGGGTACTTGTACGCCGCGATCCGCTCCTTGCTCCAGGCGATGATCCCTGCGCCCAGCTCCGCGCAGGGCTCGGTGCCGGGCCGGGTCCGCACCACCGCGCAGACCTCCTCGCCGTGCCGTTCGTGCGGCACCCCGACGACCGCGACCTGGGCGATCGCCGGGTGGTGCACCAGCACCTCCTCGATCTCGCGGGGGTAGACGTTGTACCCGCCGCGCAGCACCAGGTCCTTCTTGCGGTCGACGACGGACAGATAGCCGTCCTCGTCCAGCACCCCGAGGTCGCCGGAACGGAACCAGCCGTCCACCAGCACCTCGGCGGTGGCCTCGGGACGGCCCAGATAGCCGGCCATCACGTTGTGGCCGCGGATGACGATCTCGCCCACCTCGCCCACCGGCAGCAGCTCGATCCGGCCCTCCAGCTCGGCCCGGGCGATCGAAACCTGCACGCCCCAGAGCGGCCGCCCCACGGTGCCCGGCCGACAGGGCCAGGCCCGCTGGTTGTAGGAGACCGACGGTGAGGTCTCGGTCAGGCCGTACCCCTCGTAGATCTCGCAGCCGAAGGTCTCCCGGAACTCCTGCAGCACCTTGACCGGCAGCGCCGAACCGCCGGAGAAGGCGCGGTCCAGCGGCGGGCGGCGCGGGTCCCGGGCGGCCGCGTCGAGCAGCGCCAGGTACATGGTGGGGACGCCCATGAACACCGTGCAGCCGTGGGTCGCCATCAGCTCCAGGGCGCCCGGGCCGTCGAACCGCTCCATCAGCACCAGGGCGGCACCGGCGCGGAAACAGGTGAGCATGCCGCAGATCTGACCGAAGGTGTGGAACAGCGGCAGGCAGCCGAGCAGCACGTCGTCGGCCCGGAAGTCGAAGGGCGAGAGCATCCCGACGCTCACGTTCATCGTGATGTTGAGCTGGGTGAGCATCGCGCCCTTGGGCCGGCCGGTGGTGCCGGAGGTGTAGAGCACCACCGCGAGGTCCCCGGGCTCGCGCGGTGCGTAGTGGGCGATCGGCTCGGCCACTTCGGCGAGCAGGTCGAGCCGCGGCGCCTCGTGTTCTCCCCCGGCCTGGCGGCCGGGAGGTGCCCCGAGGTCGGCGCGCACCGTGAGCAGCGGCACGCCGGCGACCTCCGCGCCCTTGCGTCCCTCGGCGAGCAGCGACCCGGCGCAGATGAGCACCCGGGCGGCGCTGTCGCGCAGCACGTACTCGATCTCCGGCGCCTTGAGCAGCGCGTGCACCGGCACCACGACCGCGCCGAGCGCGAGCACGCCGAAGTAGGCCGGCGGGAACTCCAGCCCGTTGGGCAGCAGCAGCGCCACCCGGTCGCCGGGGCGGATGCCCTGCTCGGCCAGCACGGCCGCGTACCGGCGGGCCCGCAGCCAGAGTTCGCGGTACGTCACCTGCTCCCGGCCGAAGGTGATCGCCGGGTGGTCCGGGCGCCGGGCCGCCGATTCGGCGAGCACGGCCGCTACCGAGAGAGTCACCACATTCTCCAACGTCGAGAGCTGTCCCAGAGAGAAACGGGTACGGCGGCGGGCCGGGGGACGGGGCCCCCGGTGCACCCGGCCCGCCGCCGTGGCCCTCAGCCCTCGGTGCGGGCGATGCCGAGCTCCTGCCAGATGGCCTCCAGCGCCTCGGCGAACTTCTCGACATCGGCCGTGGTGTGGGTGGCCGAGGGTGCCACCCGCAGGATCTCCTCGCCCTCGCGGACACTCGGGGCGTTGATCGCCTGCACGTAGATGCCGTAGCGCTCCAGCAGCATGGCCGAGGCCTGGCGGCAGGTGCTGTCCTCGCCGACGAAGACGGAGACGATGTGGGACATCGGCGAGACGAACGGGATCCGCCGCTCGGTGAGCAGCCGGTGCAGCAGCTGCGCGTTCTCCCGCAGGCGGGTGCGCTCCTCGTCGCAGGCGCGCAGGTGCCGCACCGCCGCGAGCGCACCGGCCGCGATGGCCGGCGGCAGCGAGGTGGTGAAGATGAAGCCGCGCGCGAAGCCGCGCACCGCGTCGATCATCGCGGCCGGGCCGGCGATGTAGCCGCCGCAGGTGCCGAAGCCCTTGGCCAGCGTGCCCATCACGACGGTGAACCGGTCGGCGATGCCCTGCTGGGCGGCGATGCCCGCACCCTCGGGGCCGTACATGCCGACCGCGTGCACCTCGTCGATGTACGTGGTGGCGCGGTACCGCTTCGCGACCTCGGCGATCTCGGCGAGCGGCGCGATGTCACCGGACATCGAGTACACCGACTCCATGATGACGATCTTGGGACGGTCGCCGTCGGCGGCCATCAGCTCTTCCAGGTGCGCGACGTCGTTGTGGCGGAAGATCCGCTTCTCCACACCGCTGTGTCGCAGGCCGTCGATGATCGAGGCGTGGTTCAGCTGGTCGGAGTAGACGACGGTGCCGGGCATCCGGCCGGCCAGCACGGTCAGCGCGGCGTCGTTCGCGGTGTAGCCGGAGGTGAACAGCAGCGCCGCCTCCTTGCCGTGCAGCGCGGCGAGTTCCTGCTCCAGCAGGACGTGGTAGTAGTTCGTGCCGCCGATGTTGCGCGAACCGCCGGAGCCGGCACCGAAGCTGTCGATGGCCTCCTTCATGGCTGTCAGCACCGACGGGTTCTGGCCCATGCCGAGGTAGTCGTTGCTGCACCAGACGCTGATCTCCAGCTCGCCGCCCTGGTGCCCCTCGCGCGCGGTGGCGGTGGGGAACCGCCCGGCGCGGCGGCCGATCTCCAGGAACTGCCGGGCCTGGTCGCCGAATTCCCGCATCTCCCGGGTGAAGAATTCCAGGTGTTGGGTCATGGTGGTGTCACTCGCCTTCTGAGGAACGAGGCCCAGCGCGCGCAGCTGCGGCTTGTCCGGCTTGCCGGCGGCGTTCAGCGGGAGCTCGTCGAGCAGCATGAGGTGTTCGGGGGCGTGCACGGGGGACAGGGCCGCGGCGACCTGGGACCGGATCTCCTCGGTGCCGAGGGTGGCGCCCGGCTGCAGCACCACGGCCGCATGCACGTGTTCGAGGCTGTCCGCGTCCCGGACGCCGTAGACCGCGGCGTGCGCGACGCCGGGCAGGGCCAGGATGGTGCGCTCGACCTCGACCGGGTGGACCTTGACGCCCCGGGTCTTGACGACGTCGGCGATCCGGTCCAGCAGGTACAGCAGGCCGTCCTCGTCCAGGCGGCCGAGGTCGCCGGTGCGCACCCACCCGTCGCGCAGCACCGTGGCCGACAGCTCGGGGTCGTTCCAGTAGCCGTCCATCACGTGCGGCGAACGGAACCACACCTCGCCCTGGGCGCCCACCGGGACCTCCGCACCGGAGTCGGGGTCGCACACCTTGACCTCGACCTCGGGGAAGGGGCGGCCCACCGAGGAGAGCAGGCGCGGGTCCTGGTGGTCCCAGGGGGTGAGGTGGGTGATCCGGCCGCCCTCGCTGGCGCCGTAGGCCTGGAACAGCCGGGTGCCGAACACCTCGACGGCGTCGGCCAGTCGGGCGGGTGCCGCGGCGCTGCCGGTGTAGATCAGCAGCCAGAGCGTGGCCAGGTCGGCCGTGCGGCTGTCGGGGTGGTCGAGCAGCCGGTAGAGGTGCTCGGTGGCCATGAAGGTCCGGGTGATCTTCTGCTCGGCCACCGCGCGCAGCACCGCGCCGGGCTCGAACTCCTCGTGCAGCACGACCGTTCCACCGGAGAGGAGCACGGCGTCGGCCATCGGGCCGACCGTGTGGCTCAGCGGGGTGGTGACCAGCATCCGGGGGTGGTCGGCCTCGATCATCGAGCCGAGGTTGGTGCGGACGCTGCTCTCCCAGATGGGGTTCGACATCCGGATCCCCTTGGGACGGCCGGTGCTGCCGCTGGTGAACACCACCGCAGCCAGGGCCTCGGCGTCGAACGGAGCGGCCTCACCGAGCTCTGCCGCGGGCACCGGCGCGATCGGGACCGCCCCCGCCTCCTCCAGACCGAACCCGGTGAGCACCGGCGTGTTCTGCGTCAGCGCGGCCAACTCCGCGGCCCGCCCCACGTTTTCGGCATCGGTGAAGAGTACCGAGACGGCCGTGTCGCGCACGATCCGCAGCTGCCCCTCGATGGGCAGCGCCCGCCCGGCCGACCCCGGGTTGATCGTGCCGAGGTAGCAGACGGCGGCACCCAGCAGATGGGCGGCGTAGCGCGCGCCGAACATGTCGGGGCTGTTGGGCGTCACCAGGATGCCCACCATGCTCCCGGGGCCGACCCCGAGCCCGCGCAGGGTGTGCACCGCGCCGGTCACGGCGTCGGCGAACTCGCCCGCCGGTACGTCCCGCCCATGCCAGTGCAGGGCGGCGCGCCCCGGGTCCGCCGCCAGCGTCGACATGATCTGGGCGGCGTAACCGCCGGTCCGCGAGTCGTCCGGATCAGCCATGGTGACCTCGATTCAATGCGCTTGAGCTGGTCTTGCGGGCTCCGCGGTCTCGCCACGGACCCACGCCAGCCTTTCCGGTGCGCCGACCCGCCGACAATGGGCGAACGGGCCGCCGGACCGGGCCCCCACCGCGGGGCACCACCGGGGTACCCGATCGGCTACTGCCGGATCGGCGCACGCCACGGCCGCGGTGAGTGGTGCGCCGAGCAGCTCGCCGAGCCGCTTTGAGCAGCGTCCTAGGGGACGGTTAGGGGTTGAGGGGCCCCTGGGGCCCGACCATCATCTGGCTAGCGAAATGCCATGGTCGAGGTGGCTGTGAATTCCTGTCGGTGAAATCCGTCGAAGCGCGACGTGGGCCGACCGGATGCGTTGAAGAGGTGGGCAATCAGATGGCGAATGAAGAGACGCTTCGTGACTACCTCAAGTGGGTGACCGCCGACCTGGCGCAGACCCGCCAGCGCCTCCAGGAGGTGGAGAGCGCCGACCACGAGCCGATCGCGATCGTCGGCATGGCCTGCCGCTTCCCCGGTGACGTCACCTCTCCCGAGGAGCTGTGGCGCCTGGTGCGCGAGGGCCGGGACGCCGTCGACGCCTTCCCGGTCAACCGCGGCTGGGACCTCGACGCCATCTACCACCCGGACCCGGAGCACCCGGGCACCTCGTACATCAACGAGGGCGGGTTCCTGCACCGGGCCACCGAGTTCGACCCGGCGTTCTTCGGCATCTCGCCGCGCGAGGCGCTCGCGATGGACCCGCAGCAGCGGCTGCTCCTGACGACCTCCTGGGAGGCCTTCGAGCGGGCCGGCATCGACCCGGCCACCCTGCGCGGCAGCCGCACCGGTGTCTTCGCCGGTGTCATCCACCACAACTACGCCGCCCGCCTGCACGCCGTGCCGGAGGGCGTCGAGGCGTTTCTGGGCACCGGCAGCTCGGCCAGCATCGCCTCCGGCCGGGTCGCCTACGCGCTGGGCCTGGAGGGCCCGGCACTGACCATCGACACCGCCTGCTCCTCCTCGCTGGTCGCCCTGCACCTGGCCGTGCAGTCGCTGCGCCGCGGCGAGTCCACGCTGGCGCTGGCCGGCGGCGTCACCGTGATGTCCACCCCCGACGCGTTCATCGACTTCAGCCGCCAGCGCGGCCTGGCCGGCGACGGGCGCTGCAAGGCGTTCTCCGCCGATGCGGACGGCACCGGCTGGGGCGAGGGCGTCGGCATGCTGCTCGTCGAACGGCTCTCCGACGCGCGGCGCAACGGGCACCCCGTGCTGGCGATCGTGCGCGGCACCGCCGTCAACCAGGACGGCGCCAGCAACGGCCTGACCGCCCCCAGCGGCCCCTCCCAGCAGCGCGTCATCCGCCAGGCCCTGGCCGACGCCCGGCTGACGCCCCAGCAGGTCGACGCCGTCGAGGCGCACGGCACCGGCACCTCGCTCGGCGACCCGATCGAGGCCCAGGCGCTGCTCGCCACCTACGGCCAGGACCGCCCCGAGGACCGCCCGCTCTGGCTCGGCTCGGTCAAGTCCAACCTCAACCACACCCAGGCCGCCGCCGGCGTCGCCGGTGTGATCAAGATGGTCGAGGCGATGCGCCACGGGGTGCTGCCCCGCACTCTGTACGCCGAGCAGCCCTCGCCGGTGGTCGACTGGACCGCGGGCGCCGTACGGCTGCTCGCCGCGGAGCAGGACTGGCCGCAGGGCGAGGAGCCGCGCCGGGCCGCCGTCTCCTCCTTCGGTTTCAGCGGCACCAACGCGCACGCCATCCTCGAACAGGCGCCGCAGCCCGAGGCGGCCGCCGAGCAGCCCGCGGTGACCGTGCGCACGCCGGTGGTGCCGTGGGTGCTGTCGGGGCGCACCGAGCAGGCGCTGGCCGAGCAGGCCGGGCGGCTCCTCGCCAGGCTGGACGCCGGGACCGGGACTGACGCCGGGACTGGGACCGGGCCTGACGCCGGGCCTGAGCTGGACGCCGGGCCTGAGCTGGACGCCGGGCCTGAGCCGGACCCGGCTGACGTGGCCTTCTCGCTGGCCACCACCCGGTCCGCCTTCGAGCACCGGGCCGTCGTGGTCGGCGGCGACCGCGCGGAACTGCGCCGGGCGGTGGCGGCGCTGGCCCGCGGCGAGGCGGCCGCGAACGCGCAGCAGGGCAGCACCGGCCCGGTCGGCCGGGTGGCGTTCCTCTTTGCCGGCCAGGGCAGCCAGCGCCCCGGCATGGGCGCCGAACTGTACGACGCCTTCCCGGTGTTCGCCGAGGCCTACGACGCGGTCTGCGCCGAGCTGGACCGCTACCTGGAGCGCCCGCTCAAGGAGGCCGTCGCCGACCCCGAACTGATCCACCGGACCGACTGCACGCAGCCCGCGCTCTTCGCGATCGAGGTGGCGCTGTTCCGCCTGGCCGAGTCCTGGGGCGTGCGTCCCGACTACCTGGCCGGGCACTCGATCGGCGAACTGGCCGCCGCGCACGTCGCCGGTGTGCTGACCCTCGGCCACGCCGCCGCACTGGTCGCCGCCCGCGGCCGTCTGATGCAGGCGCTGCCCGGCGGCGGCGCGATGGTGGCCGTGCAGGCCGCCGAGGCCGAGGTGCTGCCGCTGCTCGCCGACCGCGCGGACGTGGGCATCGCCGCCGTCAACGGCCCGGCCTCCGTGGTGATTTCGGGCGCCGAGCAGAGCGTGCTGGCGGTGGCCGAACAGCTCGCGCGGCTGGGCCGCAAGACCAAGCGCCTCGCCGTCGGCCACGCCTTCCACTCGCCGCTGATGAGCGGCATGCTCGACACCTTCCGCGCCGTCGCCGAGCGGCTGAGCTACGCGGCGCCGCGGATCCCGATCGTCTCCACCGTCACCGGCCGGCTCGCCACCGCCGAGGAACTCGGCTCCGCGGACTACTGGGTGCGCCACGTCCGCGAGGCCGTGCGCTTCCAGGACGCGGTGGCCGGGCTGGAGGGCGAGGGCGTCCGCAGCTACCTGGAGCTGGGCCCCGACGGCACCCTCACCGCGCTGGCCCAGGACTGCGTCACCAAGGACGCCGTGCTCGCCCCGGTGCTGCGGCCCGGTCGCCCGGAGGCCGAGGCGTTCACCGCCGGCCTGGCACGGCTCTTCGTGCGCGGGGTCAGGCTCGACTGGCCGGCCGTCTTCGCGGGGCGCGGCGCCCGGCGCGTCGACCTGCCCACCTACGCCTTCCAGGACGAGGAGTACTGGATCGACCGCTCGGCCCCGCTGCCCGCCGACGCGCGCGCGATCGGCCTCGGCTCGGCCGACCACCCGCTGCTCGGCGCGGCCGTGGCGCTCGCCGACAGCGACGGCTTCTTCTTCTCCGGCCGGCTCGCGGTGGACACCCACCCCTGGCTGGCCGACCACGCGGTGGCCGGCTCGGTACTGCTGCCCGGCACCGCCTTCGTCGAACTGGCGATGCGCGCCGGGGACCACGTCGGCTGCGACCGGCTGGAGGAGCTGACCCTGGCGGCGCCGCTGGTGCTGCCCGAAACGGGCGGCGTTCAGGTGCAGTTGTGGGTCGGACAGGTGGAGCCGACCGGGCTGCGCCCGCTGACCGTCTACTCCCGCCCCGAGGCCGCCGAGGCCGAGGAGCCGTGGACCCGGCACGCCGAGGGGCTGCTCGCCGCGGGCGTGCCCGGCGCGGGAGCCGGCACGCCCGGGGCCGGCTTCGACCCTGCCGTCTGGCCGCCCGCCGAGGCCCGCCCGGTCGAGCTCAGCGGCTTCTACCAGGCCCTCGCCGAGGCCGACTTCGGCTACGGCCCGGTCTTCCAGGGCCTGCGCGCCGCCTGGGTGCGCGGCGAGGAGGTCTTCGCCGAGGTCGCCCTGCCCGGGACCGCGGTGACCGAGGCGGCCGGCTTCGGCCTGCACCCCGCGCTGCTCGACGCGGCCTTGCACGCCGTGGCCCTCACCGCCGACCCGGCCGGCCCCTCCCAGGGGCGGCTGCCGTTCTCCTGGACCGGCGTCGCGCTGCACGCCGTCGGCGCCGCCACGCTGCGGGTGCGGATCGTCCCGGCCGGGACGGACACCGTCGCGCTCACCGCCGTGGACGGCGCAGGTGCGCTGGTCTCCACGGTCGAGAGCCTGGTGCTGCGCCCGATCGCCCCCGAGCACCTCCAGGAGGCCGACCGCCGGGCCGCCGCCGTCGCCGACGCGCTCTTCGCAGTGAACTGGACGCCCCTCGCGCTGCCCGACACCACCGACGCACCCGCCGAGCGGCACACCGTCGTCGGCGCCGACACCCTCGGCCTGGCCGCCGGCCTGCTCGCCGCCGGGCACGGCGTCGACACCCCGGAGAGCCTGACCGCCCTGGCCGCGCGCCTGGGCACCGACGGGCCCGCGCCGACCACCCTCTACCTGCCGATCGGCTCGGCCGCCTCGGGTTCGGCCGCCTCGGGTTCGGCCGTCGAGGTCCGCACGGCTGTCCATGAGGTGCTCGCCCTGCTCCAGGAGTGGCTGGCCGAGGAGGCGTTCGCCGAGTCGCGCCTGGTCGTGGTGACCCGGGGTGCGGTATCCGTCGGCGCAGGCGAGGACGTCACCGACCTGCCGTCGGCGGCTGTGCTCGGTCTGTTGCGGTCGGCGCAGTCGGAGAATCCGGGCCGGATCGTGCTG
Source organism: Kitasatospora sp. NPDC008050 (assembly GCF_042957465.1). Classification (NCBI taxonomy): domain Bacteria; kingdom Bacillati; phylum Actinomycetota; class Actinomycetes; order Kitasatosporales; family Streptomycetaceae; genus Kitasatospora; species Kitasatospora sp. NPDC008050. The sequence continues at coordinate 39,650 of NZ_JBIBIJ010000008.1, read as the reverse complement.
GTGGACGTGGACGACGCCTCGCCGGCCGCGCTGCCGGGTGCGATTGACGCGGGGGAGCCGCAGGTGGCGCTGCGTGCGGGTGCGGCTTTCGTGCCGCGTCTGGCGCGGGTGGCGTCGCCTGCTGAGGTGTCGCCGCTGGTGCTGGACCCGGAGGGTACGGTGCTGGTGACCGGTGCGACCGGGACGTTGGGCGGTCTCTTCGCCCGCCACCTGGTGACCGAGTACGGTGCCCGGCGTCTGCTGCTGGTCTCGCGTCGTGGTGAAGCAGCTGAGGGCGCCGCCGAGTTGGCGTCCGATCTGACGGAGTTGGGTGCTGCGGTGCGGTTCGCGGCCTGTGATGTGGCCGACCGGGAGGCGCTGGCCGGGCTGCTCGGTTCGCTGGAGCATCCGCTGACGGCCGTGGTGCACACGGCCGGTGTGCTGGACGACGGTGTGATCTCCTCGCTGACCCCCGAGCGGCTGGATGCGGTGCTTCGGCCGAAGGTCGACGCGGCCTGGCATCTGCACGAGTTGACGAAGCATCAGGATCTTGCCGCGTTCATCGTCTTCTCCTCCGCCGCCGGTGTGTTCGGTGCGGCGGGGCAGGGCAACTACGCGGCCGCCAACGCCTTCCTGGACGCACTCGCCGAGCAGCGCCGGGCGGCCGGTCTGCCGGCCACCTCGCTGGCCTGGGGCCTGTGGGCCGGCGGCATGGCCGGCGCCCTGGAGGAGGCCGACGTCGAGCGGATGACCCGCAACGGCGTCGCCCCGCTCACCGCCGAGCTGGGCCTGGCCCTGTTCGACGCGGCCCTGGCCCGGCCTGCCGCCACCCTGGTGCCGATCCGGCTCGACCAGGCCGGACTGCGTCACCAGGCCAGGACCGGCCGCCTGCCCGCCGTGCTGACCGGCCTGGTCCGCACCCCGGTCCGCCGGACGGCCGCCGCCGGCGGCACGGGTGGGGACGCCTCGCTGGTGCAGCGCCTGCTCGCGCTCACCGAGGAGGAGCAGCAGCGTGCCCTGGTCGAGCTGGTCCGCACCCAGGTCGCCCTGGTGCTGGGCCATGCGGGCGCCCACACCGTCGACCCGGCCAAGGCGTTCCGCGAGATCGGCTTCGACTCGCTGACCTCGGTCGAACTGCGCAACCGCCTCAACACGGTCGCCGGTGTCCGCCTCCCGGCCACCGTCGTCTTCGACTACCCGACCCCCGCCGCGCTCGCCGGCTACCTGCACGCCGAGGCACTGGGCCTGAGCGAAGCCGCCACCGGGACGCTCCCCGTGCCGATGGCCGCCGTCCCGGACGAGCCGATCGCCATCGTCGGCATGGCTTGCCGCTACCCGGGCGGCGTGCGCTCGCCCGAGGACCTGTGGCAGATGATCGCCGCCGGGGTCGACGGCATCTCGCCCTTCCCCACCGACCGCGGCTGGGACGTCGAGAACCTCTACCACCCGGACCCCGACCACCCCGGCACCTCGTACACCAGCGAGGGCGGGTTCCTGCACAACGCCAGCGAGTTCGACCCGGGCTTCTTCGGCATCTCGCCGCGCGAGGCGCTGGCCATGGACCCGCAGCAGCGGCTGCTCCTTGAGACCTCGTGGGAGGCGTTCGAGCGGGCCGGCATCGACCTGGACACCGTGCGGGGCAGCCGGACCGGTGTCTTCGCCGGGATCATGTACCACGACTACATCACGCGGCTGCCGGCCATCCCGCCGGGCGTCGAGGGCTACCTGGGCACCGGCAACTCGGGCAGCATCGCCTCGGGCCGCGTCTCCTACGTGCTGGGCCTGGAGGGCCCGGCCGTCACCGTCGACACCGCCTGCTCCTCCTCGCTGGTCGCGCTGCACTGGGCGATCCAGGCGCTGCGGACCGGCGAGTGCACGCTGGCGCTGGCCGGTGGCGCGACCGTGATGGCCAAGCCCGACACCTTCGTCGACTTCAGCCGCCAGCGCGGCCTGGCCCGCGACGGGCGCTGCAAGTCGTTCTCGGACGACGCGGACGGCACCGGCTGGGCCGAGGGCGCGGGCATGCTGCTGGTCGAGCGGCTCTCCGACGCGCGGCGCAACGGGCACCCGGTGCTGGCGATCGTGCGCGGCTCGGCGATCAACCAGGACGGCGCGAGCAACGGCCTCACGGCGCCGAACGGGCCCTCCCAGCAGCGGGTGATCCGCCAGGCACTGGCCTCGGCCGGGCTGACCGGGGACCAGGTCGACCTGGTGGAGGCGCACGGCACCGGCACCACCCTCGGCGACCCGATCGAAGCCCAGGCGCTGCTCGCCACCTACGGTCAGGAGCACACCGAGGAGCAGCCGCTCTGGCTCGGCTCGGTCAAGTCCAACCTGGGCCACACCCAGGCGGCGGCCGGTGTCGCGGGCATCATCAAGGTGATCATGGCGATGCGGCACGGGGTGCTGCCGCAGACGCTGCACGTCGGTGAGCCGTCCACGCACGTGGACTGGTCGATGGGCGCGGTGGCGCTGCTGACCGAGGCCCGGGAGTGGCCGCAGGGCGACCGGCCGCGCCGGGCCGGCGTCTCCTCCTTCGGGATCAGCGGCACCAACGCGCACGCCATCATCGAGGAGCCGCCCGCCCTGCCTCGCGCCGGGGGCCGGCAGCCCTCGCGTGCGCTGTCTGTGGCGCCTGTGGCGCCTGTCGTGCCTGTCGTGCTGTCGGCGAAGAGCCCCGAGGCCCTGCGGGCGCAGGCCGGCCGGCTGAGCGAGCACCTGCGGGAGCGACCCGGGGCCACCCTGCTCGACCTCGGCTTCTCGCTCGCCACCACCCGCACCGCCTTCGAACACCGCGCGGTCCTGCCGATCGCCGAATCCGGACTGCTCGGCGCGGAGTTGGCCGCCCTGGCGGCCGGTGAACCGGGCTCGCGCGCGGTGCTGGGGGCGGCGGGTGCGGCGGGGCGGACGGCGTTCCTCTTCGCGGGGCAGGGGAGTCAGCGGGTCGGGATGGGTGCTGAACTCTACGACGCCTTCCCGGTGTTCGCGGCGGCCTATGACGCGGTCCGGGTGGAGCTGGACCGGCATCTCGACACTCCGCTCAAGGACGCCTCCGAGCTGGTCGACCAGACCGCCTGCACCCAGCCTGCGCTCTTCGCGTTGGAGGTGGCGCTCTTCCGGCTCGTTGAGTCGTGGGGTGTGCGGCCGGACTTCCTGGCGGGGCATTCGATCGGTGAGGTGGCGGCCGCGCATGTGGCCGGTGTGTTCTCGCTGGCGGATGCGGCGCGGCTGGTGGTGGCGCGTGGTCGCCTGATGCAGGCGCTGCCCTCTGGTGGGGCGATGGTGGCGGTGCAGGCGAGTGAGGCGGAGGTGCTGCCGCTGCTGGCCGACCGTTCGGATGTCGGTATCGCGGCTGTCAACGGGCCTTCTTCGGTGGTGCTTTCGGGGGCCGAGTCGGCGGTGCTGGAGGTGGTGGAGCAGCTGGGCGGCAAGTCCAAGCGGCTGACGGTCAGTCATGCGTTCCACTCGCCGTTGATGGAGCCGATGCTGGCCGAGTTCCGGGCAGTGGTCTCGGAGTTGGTCCTCGACGAGCCGAAGGTCCCGATCGTCTCGACGTTGGAGCTGGGCGCGGATCTGACCTCGGTCGAGTACTGGGTGCGCCATGTCCGCGAGGCGGTGCGTTTCGCGGATGCGATCGTGGCGTTGGAGGCGGAGGGGGTCCGCGGTTTCCTGGAGCTGGGCCCGGACGGCACGCTGTCCGCGCTCGGTCAGGCGTGTGTGGCGGTTGAGGACGAGGTGGTCTTCGCCCCGGTGTTGCGCCGGGATCGGGCGGAGGCGGAGACCTTTACCGCCGGTCTGGCGCAGCTGTACGTGCGGGGTGTGAAGCTCGACTGGTCGGCCGTCTTCGCGGACACCGACGCCCAGCGGATCGACCTGCCCACCTACGCCTTCCAGTACGAGCGCTACTGGCTGGAGGCGCCGCCGATCCCGGTGGGCGAGGCGGCCGTTGCGCTGCTCGGCCTCGACCTGGCGGACCACCCGCTGCTCGGCGCCTTCGTCGCGCCGGCCGACGCCGACGGGCTGCTCTTCACCGGCCGGCTCGCGGTGGACACCCACCCGTGGCTCGCCGACCACGCTGTCGGCGAGGTCGTCCTGCTGCCGGGCACCGCCTTCGTCGAACTGGCGATCCGGGCCGGTGACCAGGTCGGCTGCGACCTGCTGGAGGAGCTGACGCTGGAGGCACCGCTCGTCCTGCCGGAGCGCGGCGGCGTGCAGGTCCAGGTCGCGGTGGGCGGGCCCGACGAGGCCGGTCGACGTCACCTCTCTGTCCACTCGCGGCTGGAGGACGCCGCGCCGGTGGGGGCACCTCCCAGCCGTCAGGCTGGGGGAGAGCTGTGGACGCGGCACGCGACCGGTCTGCTGACGGTGGGTGAGCGGGCGGCGTCGTTCGAGTTCGCGCAGTGGCCGCCGGCCGGTGCGGAGGCGGTGCCGGTCGAGGCGGTCTACCCGACCTTCGAGGCGGCCGGGTTCGGCTACGGTCCGGTGTTCCGGGGGCTGCGGGCGGCCTGGCGGCGCGGCGGTGAGCTGTTCGCCGAGGTGGCGCTGCCGGAGGAGGCCGCCGAGGAGGCAGGCCTGTTCGCGCTGCACCCGGCGTTGCTGGATGCCTCGCTGCATGCGATCGGGCTGGGTGGCTTGGTGGCGGAGACGGGTCAGGGGCGGTTGCCGTTCACGTGGTTGGGTGTGTCGCTCTTTGCCGCCGGTGCGGCGGAGTTGCGGGTGCGGCTGTCGGCTGCGGCTGCGGGTGGGGATGCGGTGTCGCTGGCGGTGGCGGATGGTACCGGTGCGCCGGTGGCGGCGGTCGATTCGCTGGTGCTGCGGCCGTTCTCGGCGGAGCAGTTGGCGGGTGGCGGCGGTCGGCTTGAGGCCTTGTTCCGCCAGGAGTGGTCGGGCGTGGCGCTGTCGTCGGCCGGGTCGCTCGGTGCGGTGGCGGTGCTGGGTGCGGACGCTCTCGGGCTCGCCGGGGCCACGTGCGCCGTGGAGTTGAGCGAGCTGGTCGCGGCGGCGCCGGACACGATCGTGCTGCCCGTCCTGCCGACCGATGCCGAGGATGTGGTCGCGGCCACCCATGAGGCTGTGCAGCAGGCGCTGGCGCTGGTGCAGGAGTGGCTGGCCGAGGAGGCGTTCGCCGAGTCGCGGCTGGTCGTGGTGACGCGGGGTGCGGTGGTCGTCGGCGCAGGTGAGGATGTCGCCGATCTGCCGTCGGCGGCTGTGCTCGGTCTGCTGCGGTCGGCGCAGTCGGAGGATCCGGGCCGGATCGTGCTGGTGGACGTGGACGACGCCTCGCTGTCCGTGCTGCCGGGTGCGATTGACGCGGGGGAGCCGCAGGTGGCGCTGCGCGGGGGTGCGGCTTTCGTGCCGCGTCTGGCACGGGTAGCGGCCGCCGCCGAGGCGTCGCCGCTGGTGCTGGACCCCGAGGGTACGGTGCTGGTGACCGGTGCGACCGGGACGTTGGGCGGTCTCTTCGCCCGCCACCTGGTGACCGAGTACGGTGCGCGCCGTCTGCTGCTGGTCTCGCGTCGTGGTGAAGCAGCTGAGGGCGCCGCCGAGTTGGCGTCCGATCTGATGGAGTTGGGTGCTGCGGTGCGGTTCGCGGCCTGTGATGTGGCCGACCGGGAGGCGCTGGCCGGGCTGCTCGGTTCGCTGGAGCACCCGCTGACGGCCGTGGTGCACACGGCCGGTGTGCTGGACGACGGTGTGATCTCCTCGCTCACTCCGGAGCGGCTGGATGCGGTGCTTCGGCCGAAGGTCGACGCGGCCTGGCATCTGCACGAGTTGACGAAGCATCAGGATCTTGCCGCGTTCATCGTCTTCTCCTCCGCCGCCGGTGTGTTCGGTGCGGCGGGGCAGGGCAACTACGCGGCCGCCAACGCCTTCCTGGACGCACTCGCCGAGCACCGACGCGCCACCGGTCTGCCGGCCACCTCGCTGGCCTGGGGCCTGTGGGCCGAGGACGGCGGCATGGGCGCGGCCCTGGTCCGCTCCGATGTCGAGCGGATGGCGCGTGGCGGTGTCACCGCGCTGACCGCCGAGGACGGCCTGCTGCTCTTCGACGTGTCCGTGCAGGCCCCGGACCCGGTTCTGGTCCCGGTCCAGCTCGATCTCGCGGGCCTGCGCGCCCAGGCGGGCCTCGGCCTGCTGCCGCCGCTGCTGCGCGGCCTGGTCCGGGTGCCGGTGCGACGCGCGGCGAAGGTCGCGGGCGGTGCCGGGTCGGCGCTGGCCCAGCGGCTGGTGGTGCTGCCCGAGGGCGAGCGCGAGGCCGCACTGCTGGAGCTCGTCTGCGCCGAGGTCGCCGCTGTGCTCGGCTACCCGAACCACGTGTCCGTGGACGGTTCGCGGGCCTTCAAGGAGCTCGGCTTCGACTCGCTGACGGCGGTCGAGCTGCGCAACCGTCTCAACGGGGTGACGGGTCTGCGGCTGCCGGCCACGCTGGTCTTCGACTACCCGACCCCGACCGCGCTGGCGGGGCTGCTCGGCGCCGAACTGCTGGGCACACTGCCCGAGGACGGCCTGCCTGCGGTGGTGGCCCCGGCCGTCGACGACGAGCCGATCGCGATCGTGGGCATGGCCTGCCGGTTCCCGGGCGGGGTGGCCTCGCCCGAGGACCTGTGGGACCTGGTGGCGGGCGGCCGGGACGCGGTCTCGTTCTTCCCCGAGGACCGGGGCTGGGACACCGAGCACCTCTACCACCCGGACCCGGACCACCCCGGCACCTCCTACACCCGGGAGGGCGGCTTCCTGCACGAGGCGGGGCTCTTCGACCCGGGCTTCTTCGGCATCTCGCCGCGCGAGGCGCTGTCGATCGACCCGCAGCAGCGGCTGCTCCTTGAGACCTCCTGGGAGACCTTTGAGCGGGCGGGCATCGATCCCACCTCACTCAAGGGCAGCCGGACCGGCGTCTTCGTCGGTGTGATGTACAACGACTACGGCGTCGTGCTCCAGCACTCGATCGAGGGTCTGGAAGGCCAGGTCGGCACCGGGTCGACGGGCAGCGTCGCCTCCGGCCGGGTCTCCTACACGCTGGGCCTGGAGGGTCCGGCGGTGACCATCGACACGGCCTGCTCCTCCTCGCTGGTCGCCCTGCACCTGGCCTGCCAGTCGTTGCGTTCGGGCGAGTCGACGCTGGCGCTGGCGGGCGGTGTCACGGTGATGCTGACGCCGGGCACCTTCGTGGAGTTCAGCCGCCAGCGCGGTCTGGCCGCCGACGGGCGCTGCAAGGCCTTCTCGGACGACGCGGACGGCACTGGCTGGGGCGAGGGCGTCGGCATGGTGCTGGTCGAGCGCCTCTCGGACGCGCGGCGCAACGGGCACCAGGTCCTTGCCATCGTGCGCGGAAGCGCCGTCAACCAGGACGGTGCCTCGAACGGTCTGACCGCGCCGAACGGGCCGTCCCAGCAGCGGGTGATCCGCCAGGCGCTGGCCAACGCGCGTCTGACCCCGGCCCAGGTCGACGCGGTCGAGGCGCACGGTACGGGCACCTCGCTGGGCGACCCGATCGAGGCGCAGGCGCTGCTCGCCACCTACGGTCAGGAGCACACCGAGGAGCAGCCGCTCTGGCTCGGCTCGGTCAAGTCCAACCTGGGTCACACCCAGGCGGCGGCGGGTGCGGCCGGTGTGATCAAGATGGTCATGGCGATGCGCCACGGGGTGCTGCCGCAGACGCTGCACGTCGGTGAGCCCTCCAGCCACGTGGACTGGTCGGCTGGCGCGGTGGAGCTGCTGAGCCGGGCCCAGGAGTGGCCGCGGACCGGCGAGCCCCGCCGGGCCGCCGTCTCCTCCTTCGGGATCAGCGGGACCAACGCGCACGTCCTGCTGGAGCAGGCGCCGGCCGTCGAGGCTGCGCCTGCGCCGGTGGCGGCCGGGCGCATGCCGGTGCTGCGGCCCGTGCTGCCGTGGGTGCTGTCGGCGCGCACCGAGCAGGCGCTGCGGGAGCAGGCCGAGCGGCTGCTGGTCCGCCTGGACGCCGAGCCGGCGCTCGACCCGGCCGACGTCGGTGCCTCGCTGGCGACCGGCCGGGCCGCCCTTGAGTACCGGGCCGCGGTGGTCGGTGGCGACCGGGACGAACTGCGCGAGGTGCTGGCGGCGCTGTCACGCGGCGAGTCGGCGGCGCGTGCCGTGCTCGGGCGGGCCGGCTCGGTGGGGCGGACGGCGTTCCTCTTCGCGGGTCAGGGCAGTCAGCGCCTGGGGATGGGGGCCGAACTCCACGCCGCCTACCCGGTGTTCGCCGAGGCGTATGACGCGGTCCGCGCCGAGCTGGACCGGCACCTGGCGGTGCCGCTGAAGGACGCGGGCGAGCTGCTCGACGAGACGGCCTACACGCAGCCGGCGCTCTTCGCGCTGGAGGTGGCGCTGTTCCGTCTGGTCGAGTCGTGGGGTGTGCGGTCGGACTTCCTGGCGGGGCACTCGATCGGTGAGCTGGCGGCCGCGCACGTGGCGGGTGTGCTCTCGCTGGCCGATGCCGCGCGGTTGGTGGCGGCGCGTGGCCGGTTGATGCAGCAACTGCCCGCCGGTGGGGCGATGGTGGCCGTCCAGGCGAGCGAGGCGGCGGTGCTGCCGCTGCTGGCCGACCGCTCCGACGTGGGTATCGCCGCCGTCAACGGGCCTTCAGCCGTGGTGCTTTCGGGGGTGGAGCAGGCAGTCCTCGAAGTCGCGGAGCAGCTGGGCTGCAAGACCAGGCGACTGACCGTCAGCCACGCGTTCCACTCGCCGCTGATGGAGCCGATGCTGGCGGAGTTCCGTGCGGTGGCCTCGGAGTTGACCTTCCACCAGCCGAAGATCCCGATCGTCTCCACGCTCGACCAGGACGCCGACCTCAGCACGGTTGACTACTGGGTGCGCCACGTCCGCGAGGCCGTCCGCTTCGCCGACGCGATCGCGGCGCTGGAGGCCGAGGGTGTCCGCAGCTTCCTGGAGCTGGGCCCGGACGGCACACTCTCCGCGCTGGCCCAGGACTGTCTGACCGCCGAGGGCGAGGCGCTGTTCGCGCCCGTGCTGCGCCGCGACCGCGCGGAGGCGGAGACCTTCACCCTCGCCCTCGCCCACCTGTACGTACGCGGTGCCAAGGTGGACTGGCCGGCGCACTTCGCCCGGCTCGGCGCCCACCGGGTCGACCTGCCGACCTACGCCTTCCAGCACGAGCGCTACTGGCCCCGACCGTTGACCGGCTGGGTCGGTGACGTCACCTCCGCCGGTCTCGGCTCGGCGGATCACCCGCTGCTCGGTGCCTCGCTGGCGCTCGCGGATGCCGACGGCCACCTGTTCACCGGGCGGCTCGCGGTCGACGCGAAGCCCTGGCTGGCCGACCACGCGGTCGCGGGCAGCGTGCTGCTGCCGGGCACGGCCTTCGTGGAGCTGGCGATCCGGGCCGGTGACCAGGTCGGCTGCGGGCTGCTGGACGAGCTGATGCTGGAGGCGCCGCTCGTCCTGCCGGCCAAGGGCGGTGTGCAGGTGCAGCTCTGGGTGGGCGCGCCGGACGTGGACCGGCGACGCAGCCTCAGCCTGTACTCGCGGGCCGAGGAAGCGCCGTTCGACGAGCCGTGGACGCGGCATGCGACGGGTGTTCTGGCGGTGGGTGAGCGGGCGGCGTCGTTCGAGTTCGCGCAGTGGCCGCCGGCCGGTGCGGAGGCGGTGCCGGTCGAGGCGGTCTATCCGGACTTCGAGGCGGCCGGGTTCGGTTACGGTCCGGTGTTCCGGGGGCTGCGGGCGGCCTGGCGGCGCGGCGGCGAGCTGTTCGCCGAGGTGGCGCTGCCGGAGGAGCAGCGGGCGGAGGCCGGTCTGTTCGGTCTGCACCCGGCGCTGCTGGACGCCTCGCTGCATGCGGTCGGGCTGGGCGGGCTGCTGGACGAGACGGGTCAGGGGCGGTTGCCGTTCGCCTGGTCGGGTGTGTCGCTCTTCGCCGCCGGTGCGGCCGAGTTGCGGGTGCGGCTGACGGCTGCGGGCGCGGACGCGGTGTCGCTGGCGGTGGCCGACGGGTCGGGGGCGCCGGTGGCGTCGGTGGACTCGCTGGTACTGCGGCCCTTCTCGGCCGACCAGTTGGCGGGCCGTGGCGGTCGGCATGATGCGCTGTTCCACCCGGGGTGGACGAGGGTTGCGCTGGCGTCGTCGGTGTCGCTCGGTGCGGTGGCGGTGCTCGGTAGCCACGGTCTCGGGCTCGCCGGGGCCACCTGCGCCGCCGAGTTGGGCGAGCTGGTCGCGGCGGCGCCGGACACGATCGTGCTCCCCGTCCTGCCGACCGACGCCGAGGATGTGGTCGCGGCCACGCACACGGCTGTCCGTCAGATGCTGGCCACCGTCCAGCAGTGGCTGGCCGAGGAGGCGTTCGCCGGCTCTCGGCTGGTCGTGGTGACCCGGGGCGCGGTGGCCGGCAGCACCGAGGACGATGTTCCCGATCTGCCGTCGGCGGCCGTGCTCGGCCTGTTGCGGTCGGCGCAGGCGGAGAATCCGGGCCGGATCGTGCTGGTGGACATGGACGCCATGTCGCTGGCCGCGCTGCCCGGTGCGATCGACGCGGGTGAGCCGCAGCTGGCGCTGCGGGACGGCCGGGCTTTCGCGGCGCGGTTGGCGCGGGTGGTGGTGGCCGAGGCCGAGGTGCCGGTGCTGGATCCGGAGGGCACGGTGCTGCTCACGGGTGCGACGGGCTCGCTGGGTGGTCTGGTGGCCCGGCACGTGGTGACGGAGTACGGTGCGCGCCGCCTGCTGCTGGTGTCGCGTCGTGGTGAAACAGCCCCCGGTGCCGCCGAGTTGGCGGCCGACCTGGTGGAGTTGGGTGCTGTGGTGCGGTTCGCGGCCTGTGATGTGGCCGACCGGGAGGCGCTGTCCGGGCTGCTCGGCTCGTTGGAGCATCCGCTGACGGCCGTGGTGCACACCGCCGGTGTGCTGGACGACGGTGTGATCTCCTCGCTCACCCCGGAGCGGCTGGCCACCGTGCTGCGTCCCAAGGTCGACGCGGCCTGGCATCTGCACGAGCTGACGAAGCATCAGGATCTTGCCGCGTTCCTCGTCTTCTCCTCCGCCGCCGGTGTGTTCGGCAATGCGGGTCAGGGCAACTACGCGGCGGCCAACGCCTTCCTGGATGTGCTCGCCCAGCACCGGCAGGCCGCCGGTCTGCCGGCCACCTCGCTGGCCTGGGGTCTGTGGGCCGAGGACGGCGGCATGGCCGGGGAGTTGGGCGCCACCGAGATGGAGCGGATGGCGCGTGGCGGTGTGCTGCCGCTGTCCGCCGCCGAAGGCCTGGCGCTGCTGGATGCCTCGGTGCGTTCGGGCGATCCGGTACTGGTGCCCGTCCGTCTCGACCAGGCCGGTCTGCGCGAGCGGGCCGAGGCGGGCCTGCTCCCGCCGCTGCTGCGCGGCCTGGTCCGGGCGCCGATGCGCCGCGCTGTCGAGGCCGTCAGCGGTGCCGGCGCTTCGGCCCTGTCCCAGCGGCTGGCGGGCGTGGCCGAGGAGGACCGCGAGGCGGTCGTGCTGGAGCTGGTCTGCGCCGAGGTGGCTGCTGTGCTGGGCTACGCCGGACCGCAGGCGGTGGAGGCCGACCGGGCCTTCAAGGACCTGGGCTTCGACTCGCTGACCGCCGTCGAGCTGCGCAACCGTCTCAACGGGGTGACGGGTCTGCGGCTGCCGGCCACGCTGGTCTTCGACTACCCGACCCCGACTGTGCTGGCCGGGCTGCTCGGCGCCGAACTGCTGGGCACACTGCCCGAGGACGGCCTGCCTGCGGTGGTGGCCCCGGCCGTCGACGACGAGCCGATCGCGATCGTGGGCATGGCCTGCCGGTTCCCGGGCGGGGTGGCCTCGCCGGAGGGGCTGTGGGACCTGGTGGCGGGCGGCCGGGACGCGGTCTCGTTCTTCCCCGAGGACCGGGGCTGGGACACCGAGAACCTCTACCACCCGGACCCGGACCACCCCGGCACCTCCTACACCCGGGAGGGCGGCTTCCTGCACGAGGCGGGGCTCTTCGACCCGGGCTTCTTCGGCATCTCGCCGCGCGAGGCACTCTCGATGGACCCGCAGCAGCGGCTGCTCCTTGAGACCTCCTGGGAGTCGTTCGAGCGGGCGGGTATCGACCCGACCTCGCTCAGGGGCAGCCGGACCGGTGTCTTCGTCGGTGTGATGTACAACGACTACGGCGCGCTGCTCCAGCAGTCCGTGGAGGCGATGGAGGGCCAGGTCGGCACCGGTGCCTCGGGCAGCGTCGCCTCGGGCCGGGTCTCCTACACGCTGGGTCTGGAGGGTCCGGCGGTGACCATCGACACGGCCTGCTCCTCCTCGCTGGTCGCCCTGCACCTGGCCTGCCAGTCGTTGCGTTCGGGCGAGTCGACGCTGGCGCTGGCCGGCGGTGTCACGGTGATGCTGACGCCGGGCACCTTCGTGGAGTTCAGCCGCCAGCGCGGTCTGGCCGCCGACGGGCGCTGCAAGCCTTTCTCGGACGACGCGGACGGCACCGCCTGGGGCGAGGGCGTCGGCATGATCCTGGTCGAGCGACTCTCGGACGCGCGGCGCAACGGGCACCAGGTCCTTGCCATCGTGCGCGGAAGCGCCGTCAACCAGGACGGCGCCTCGAACGGCCTGACCGCCCCCAACGGCCCCTCTCAGCAGCGGGTGATCCGCCAGGCACTGGCCGGCGCGCGCCTGACCCCGGCCCAGGTCGACGCGGTCGAGGCGCACGGCACCGGCACCACCCTCGGCGACCCGATCGAGGCCCAGGCACTGCTCGCCACCTACGGCCGCGAGCACACCGAGGAGCAGCCGCTCTGGCTCGGCTCGGTCAAGTCCAACCTGGGCCACACCCAGGCCGCCGCCGGTGCCGCCGGGATCATGAAGATGGTCATGGCGATGCGCCACGGGGTGCTGCCGAAGACGCTGCACGTCGGGGAGCCGTCCACGCACGTGGACTGGTCGGCGGGCGCGGTCGAGCTGCTGAGCGAGGCGCGGGACTGGCCACGGACCGGCGAACCGCGCCGGGCCGCCGTCTCCTCCTTCGGGTTCAGCGGGACCAACGCGCACATCATCCTTGAGCAGGCGCCGGAGGAGGCCGAACAGGGGCCCGCGACCGACGCGGAGCCGACAACGCCCGCCGTGGTGGTGCCCACGCCGCTGCTGCTCTCCGGCCGCACGGCGCAGGCGCTGCGCGGGCAGGCCGGGCGGCTGCTGGCCCACCTGGACGCTCGGCCGACGCTCGATCCGGTCGACGTCGGGTACTCGCTGGTGACGACGCGCACGGTGCTGGAACACCGCGCGGCCGTCCTGGGCGGCGACCGCGACGAGCTGCGCACCGGCCTGGCGGCCTTGGCACGCGGCGAGTCGGCGGCGCGGGTGGTGATCGGCAGCGCCGGCTCGGCGGGCCGCAGCGCGGTCCTCTTCACCGGTCAGGGCAGCCAGCGCCTCGGGATGGGGGCCGAACTCCACGCCGCTCACCCGGTGTTCGCCGAGGCGTATGACGCGGTCCGCGCGGAGCTGGACCGGCACCTGGAGGTGCCGCTGAAGGACGCGGGCGAGCTGCTCGATGAGACGGCCTACACCCAGCCGGCGCTCTTCGCGCTGGAGGTGGCGCTGTTCCGCCTGGTCGAATCCTGGGGTGTGCGGCCGGACTTCCTGGCGGGGCACTCGATCGGTGAGCTGGCGGCCGCGCACGTGGCGGGTGTGCTCTCGCTGGCCGATGCCGCGCGGTTGGTGGCGGCGCGTGGCCGGTTGATGCAGCAACTGCCCGCCGGTGGCGCGATGGTGGCCGTCCAGGCGAGTGAGGAGGAGCTGCTGCCGCTGCTCGCCGACCGCTCCGACGTGGGGATCGCCGCCGTCAACGGGCCTTCAGCCGTGGTGCTTTCGGGTGCCGAGTCGGCAGTGCTGGAGCTGGCGGAGAAGCTGGACCGCAAGACCAGGCGGCTCGCCGTCAGCCACGCGTTCCACTCGCCGCTGATGGAGCCGATGCTGGCGGAGTTCCGCGCGGTGGCCTCGGAGTTGACCTTCCACCAGCCGAGGATCCCGATCGTCTCGACGCTGGAGATCGGCGCCGATCCGACCTCGGTCGAGTACTGGGTCCGCCACGTCCGCGAGGCCGTCCGCTTCGCGGATGCGATCGCGGTGCTGGAGGCCGAGGGTGTCCGCAGCTTCCTGGAGCTGGGCCCGGACGGCACGCTCTCCGCGCTGGCCCAGGACTGTGCGACCGCCGAGGACGAGGCGCTGTTCGCCCCCGTGCTGCGCCGCGACCGCCCCGAGGCGGAGACCTTCACCCTCGCCCTCGCCCAGCTGCACGCGCGTGGCGTCAAGGTCGACTGGCCGTCCGTCTTCGCCGGGCTCGGCGGTTGCCGGGTCGACCTGCCGACCTACGCCTTCCAGGAGGAGAACTTCTGGCCCCGGGTCCGCACGGGCATGGTGGGCGATGTCGCCTCGGCCGGTCTGGGCGCGGCCGATCACCCGCTGCTGGGCGCGTCGTTGGCGCTCGCGGACGCGGACAGCCACGTCTTCACCGGGCGGCTCGCGCTGGACAGCCACCCGTGGCTGGCCGACCATGCCGTCGCCGGCACGGTGCTGCTGCCGGGCACCGCCTTCGTGGAGCTGGCGATCCGGGCCGGCGACCAGGTCGGCTGCGGCCTGCTGGAGGAGCTGACGCTGGAGGCGCCGCTGATCCTGCCGGCCAAGGGCGCCGTCCAGGTGCAGGTGACGGTCGGTGCGCCGGACGAGGCCGGGCGGCGCGGGATCAGCCTGTACTCGCGGGCCGAGGACGCCGAACCGGATCAGCCGTGGACCCGGCACGCCAACGGCCTGCTGGGACAGGCCCCAGCCGTCGACACCGCTGATGCGCGGGCCGCGCTGCCCGGCGAGCTGACGCAGTGGCCGCCGACCGGTGCGGAGCCCATGGCCATCGACGGTCTGTACGACGGCTTTGCGACGGCCGGGTTCGGCTACGGCCCGGTCTTCCAGGGGCTGCGGGCGGCCTGGCGGCGCGGCGGTGAGCTGTTCGCCGAGGTGGCGCTCCCCGAGGGCAGCCGGGCGGAGGCGGGCCTCTTCGGTCTGCACCCGGCGCTGCTGGACGCCACGCTGCATGCGATCGCCTTGGGCGGGCTGCTGGACGGGACGGGACAGGGGCGGTTGCCTTTCGCCTGGTCGGGTGTGTCGCTCTTCGCCGCCGGTGCGGCGGAGTTGCGGGTGCGGCTGTCGGCGGCCGGAACGGACGCGGTGTCGCTGACGGTGGCCGATGGCAGCGGTGCGCCGGTGGCGTCGGTGGACTCGCTGGTGCTGCGATCCTTCTCGCCCGAACAGTTGGCGGGCAGCGGGGCGCGGCACGAGGCGCTGTTCCGGCCGGAGTGGACGGGCGTGGCGCTGCCGTCGGCCGGATCGCTCGGCACCGTCGGAGTGCTCGGCGCGGACGGCCTCGGGCTGGCGGGTGCGGAGTGCTTCGAGAGCCTGGCGGCACTGGGCGCGATCGTGCCCGACACGGTCGTGGTCCCCGTCCTGCCGACCGACGCCGTGGATGTGGTCGCGGCCACCCATGAGGCTGTGCGACGCACGCTGACGCTGGTGCAGCAGTGGCTGGCCGAGGAGGCGTTCGCCGGCTCCCGGCT
Source organism: Kitasatospora sp. NPDC008050 (assembly GCF_042957465.1). NCBI lineage: Bacteria > Bacillati > Actinomycetota > Actinomycetes > Kitasatosporales > Streptomycetaceae > Kitasatospora > Kitasatospora sp. NPDC008050. The sequence goes on along the minus strand of NZ_JBIBIJ010000008.1, from coordinate 24,120 downwards.
GGTGGTGGTGACCCGGGGCGCGGTGGCCGTCAGCACCGAGGAGGATGTCGCCGATCTGCCGTCGGCGGCCGTGCTCGGTCTGCTGCGGTCGGCGCAGTCGGAGAACCCGGGCCGGATCGTGCTGGTGGACGCGGACGACAGGTCGCTGGCCGCGCTGCCCGGTGCGATCGACGCGGGTGAGCCGCAGTTGGCGCTGCGTGCGGGCCGGGCGTTCGCCGTGCGTCTGGCGCGGGTGGTGGTGGCCGAGGCCGAGGTGCCGGTGCTGGATCCGGAGGGCACGGTGCTGCTCACGGGTGCGACGGGTTCGCTGGGTGGTCTGGTGGCCCGGCACGTGGTGACGGAGTACGGTGCGCGCCGCCTGCTGCTGGTGTCGCGTCGTGGTGAAACAGCCCCCGGTGCCGCCGAGTTGGCGGCCGACCTGGTGGAGTTGGGTGCTGCGGTGCGGTTCGCGGCCTGTGATGTGGCCGACCGGGAGGCGCTGGCCGGGCTGCTCGGCTCGTTGGAGCATCCGCTGACGGCCGTGGTGCACACCGCCGGTGTGCTGGACGACGGCATCGTCCCTTCCCTCACCCCCGAGCGGCTGGCCACCGTGCTGCGGCCCAAGGTCGACGCGGCCTGGCATCTGCACGAGCTGACGAAGCATCAGGATCTTGCCGCGTTCCTCGTCTTCTCGTCCGCCGCCGGGGTGTTCGGCAATGCGGGTCAGGGCAACTACGCTGCGGCGAACAGCTTCCTGGACGCGCTCGCTCAGCACCGGCAGACCGCCGGTCTGCCGGCGGCGTCGCTGGCCTGGGGTCTGTGGGCCGAGGACGGCGGCATGGCCGGGGAGCTGGGCGCGGTCGAGATGGAGCGGATGGCGCGAGGTGGTGTGCTGCCGCTGTCCGCCGCCGAGGGGCTGGCGCTGCTGGATGCCTCGGTGCGTTCGGGCGATCCGGTGCTCGTTCCGGTCCGTCTCGACCAGGCCGGTCTGCGCGAGCGGGCCGAGGCGGGCCTGCTCCCGCCGTTGCTGCGCGGCCTGGTGCGTGGCGTCGCCGTCCGCCGGACGGTCGAGGCGAGCGGACCCTCGCTCGCCCAGCGGCTGGCGGGCGTGGCCGAGGAGGACCGCGAGGCGGTCGTGCTGGAGCTGATCTGCGCCGAGGTGGCCGCCGTGCTCGGTTACGCCGGACCGCAGGCGGTGGAGGCCGACCGGGCCTTCAAGGACCTGGGCTTCGACTCCCTGACCGCCGTCGAGCTGCGCAACCGCCTCAACGGGGTCACGGGTCTGCGGCTGCCGGCCACCCTGGTCTTCGACTACCCGACCCCACTGGCCCTGGTCGACCTGCTGCGGGCCGAGGTGGTGCCCGACCCGGCCCAGGCCGTCGCACCGCTGCTCGACGAGCTGGACCGGCTGGAGGCCGCCCTGTTGGGGACGGCACCGGACGACGAGGCCCACCTGCGGGTCGCCAACCGCCTTCAGGCCCTGCTCACCCGGTGGAACGACCAGCAGGCCCCCGCTGCGGACGCCGAGGTGGCCGAACAGCTCGACGAGGCCAGCGACGACGACCTGTTCGACTTCATCGGCAAGGAATTCGGCATCTCCTGATCGCCGCCCGACCGTTCTGCAACATCCCGAGAGGTGACCTGACATGTCGGCTGAGATGGTGGCCGAGGAGAAGCTTCGGTACTTCCTGAAGCGCGTGACCGCGGATCTGCACGAGACGCGTCGCCGGCTGAAGGAGTTCGAGGACGGCGAGCACGAGCCGATCGCGATCGTGGGCATGGCCTGCCGGTTCCCGGGCGGGGTGGCCTCGCCGGAGGGGCTGTGGGACCTGGTGGCGGGCGGCCGGGATGCGGTCTCGTTCTTCCCCGAGGACCGGGGCTGGGACACCGAGAACCTCTACCACCCGGACCCGGACCACCCCGGCACCTCCTACTCCCGCGAGGGCGGGTTCCTGGACCGGGCGGGGGTGTTCGACCCGGGCTTCTTCGGGATCTCGCCGCGCGAGGCGATGTCGATGGACCCGCAGCAGCGGCTGCTGCTCGAAGCCTCCTGGGAGGCGCTGGAGCGGGCGGGCATCGACCCGACCACGCTCAGGGGCAGCCGGACCGGTGTCTTCGTCGGTGTGATGTACAACGACTACGGCGCCGTGCTCCAGCAGTCGATCGAGGGCCTCGAAGGCCAGCTGGGGACCGGCACCTCCGGCAGCATCGCCTCCGGCCGGGTCTCCTACACGCTGGGTCTGGAGGGTCCGGCGGTGACCATCGACACGGCCTGCTCCTCCTCGCTGGTCGCCCTGCACCTGGCCTGCCAGTCGCTGCGTTCGGGCGAGTCGACCCTCGCACTGGCGGGCGGCGTCACGGTGATGCTGACGCCCAGCACCTTCGTGGAGTTCAGCCGACAGCGGGGCCTGGCCACCGACGGGCGCTGCAAGCCGTTCTCGGACGACGCGGATGGCACCGGCTGGGGCGAGGGCGTCGGCATGCTGCTGGTCGAGCGCCTCTCGGACGCCCAGCGCAACGGGCACCCCGTGCTCGCGGTGGTCCGTGGCAGCGCGGTCAACCAGGACGGTGCCTCGAACGGCCTGACCGCCCCGAACGGACCCTCCCAGCAGCGGGTCATCAAGCAGGCGCTGGCCGGCGCCGCCCTCACCGGCGACCAGGTCGACGCGGTCGAGGCGCACGGCACGGGCACCTCGCTCGGTGACCCGATCGAGGCCCAGGCACTGCTCGCCACCTATGGCCAGGGGCGCCCGGCCGACCGGCCGCTCTGGCTCGGCTCGGTGAAGTCGAACCTGGGCCACACCCAGGCCGCCGCCGGTGCCGCCGGGATCATGAAGATGGTCATGGCGATGCGCCACGGGGTGCTGCCGAAGACGCTGCACGTCGGGGAGCCGTCCACGCACGTGGACTGGTCGGCGGGCGCGGTCGAGCTGCTGAGCGAGGCGCGGGACTGGCCGCGGACCGGCGAACCGCGCCGGGCCGCCGTCTCCTCCTTCGGGTTCAGCGGGACCAACGCGCACATCATCCTTGAGCAGGCACCGGAGACCGAAGAGGTGCCGGAGACCGACACGGAGCCGGCCGCGCCCGCCGTGGTCGGGCACACGCCGCCGCTGCTGCTCTCCGGCCGCACGCCGCAGGCGCTGCGCGGGCAGGCCGAGCGGCTGCTCGCCCAGCTGGACGCCGAACCCGAACTGTCCACGCTGGACGTCGCCTTCTCGCTGGCCACCACCCGCGCCGCCTTCGAGCACCGCGCGGCCGTGGTCGGCGGCGACCGCGAGGAGCTGCGCCGGGCACTGGCGGCGCTGTCGCGCGGCGAGTCCGCGCCGCGGGCCGTGCTCGGGCGGGCCGGCTCCGCGGGGCGCACGGCGTTCCTCTTCGCGGGTCAGGGCAGTCAGCGCGCCGGCATGGGTGCGGAACTGCACGCCGCCTTCCCGGTGTTCGCGGCGGCCCATGACGCGGTCCGCGCGGAGCTGGACCGGTACCTGGAGACGCCGCTGAAGGACGCGGGCGAGCTGCTCGACCGGACGGAGTACACCCAGCCGGCGCTCTTCGCGCTGGAGGTGGCGCTGTTCCGCCTGGTCGAATCCTGGGGTGTGCGGCCGGACTTCCTGGCCGGGCACTCGATCGGTGAGCTGGCCGCCGCGCACGTGGCGGGTGTGCTCTCGCTGGCCGATGCCGCGCGGCTGGTGGCGGCGCGTGGCCGGTTGATGCAGCAACTGCCCGCCGGTGGAGCGATGGTGGCCGTCCAGGCGAGCGAGGCGGAGCTGCTGCCGCTGCTCGCCGACCGCTCCGACGTGGGTATCGCCGCCGTCAACGGGCCTTCAGCCACGGTGCTTTCGGGTGCCGAGTCGGCGGTCCTTGAGCTGGCGGAGAAGCTGGACCGCAAGACCAGGCGGCTGACCGTCAGCCACGCTTTCCACTCGCCGCTGATGGAGCCGATGCTGGCGGAGTTCCGCGCGGTGGCCTCGGAGTTGACCTTCCACCAGCCGAAGATCCCGATCGTCTCGACGCTCGACCGGTCGGCCGACCTGGCCACGGTCGACTACTGGGTGCGCCACGTCCGCGAGGCCGTCCGCTTCGCCGACGCGATCGCGGCGCTGGAGGGCCAGGGCGTTCGCAGCTTCCTGGAGCTGGGCCCGGACGGTACCCTCGCCGCCCTCGGCCAGGCCTGCGTGACCGCCGAGGACGAGGCAGTGTTCGCCCCCGCGCTGCGCCGCGACCGCCCCGAGGCCGACACCTTCACCGCCGCCCTCGCCCAGCTGCACGCACGCGGCGCCAAGGTCGACTGGCCGGCCCTCTTCGCGGGCGCCGGCGCCCGGCGCATCGCACTGCCCACCTACGCCTTCCAGCACGAGCACTTCTGGCCCCGGCCGCTGACCGGCTGGATCGGCGACGTCACCTCGGCCGGACTGGGCGCGGCGGACCACCCGCTGCTCGGGGCCTCGCTCACCCTCGCGGACGCCGACGGTCACCTGTTCACCGGCCGACTCGCCCTCGACACCCACCCGTGGCTGGCCGACCATGCCGTGGCCGGCACCGTGCTGCTGCCGGGCACCGCCTTCGTGGAGCTGGCGATCCGGGCCGGCGACCAGGTCGGCTGCGGGCTGCTGGACGAGCTGTCGCTGGAGGCGCCGCTGATCCTGCCCGCCAAGGGCGCCGTCCGGGTGCAGCTCTGGGTCGGCACCGCGGACGACTCCGGCCGACGCACCGTCAACCTCTACTCACAGCCCGAGGACTCGCCGGCAGAGGATCCGTGGACCCGGCACGCCACCGGCCTGCTCGCCCCGGGCACGGGGGCGGTGGTGCCCTTCGAGCCCGCCGTGTGGCCCCCGGCGGATGCCGAGCCGCTCGCGGTCGACGCGCTCTACGACCTCTTCGCCACCGCCGGCTACGGCTACGGACCGGCCTTCCAGGGTTTGCGCCGGGCCTGGCGACGCGGTGGCGAGCTGCTCGCCGAGGTCGAGCTGCCCGAGGCCAACCGGACCGAGGCCGCCTTCTTCGGTCTGCACCCGGCGCTGCTCGACGCCTCGCTGCACGCCATCGGTATCGGCGGCGTCCTGCCGGACACCGGTCAGGCCCGGCTGCCGTTCGCCTGGAGCGGTGTCACCCTGCACGCGGCCGGTGCGGTCGCCCTGCGGGTGCGGATCGCGGCGAAGGGGCCGGACTCGGTCTCGCTCTCCCTCGCCGACGGCACCGGCGCGCCGGTGGCCTCGGTGGCGGAACTGGTGCTGCGACCGGTGGCGCTGGAGCAGCTGGCGGCGAGCCGCACGGCCCACCACGAGTCGCTCTTCCGGCTGGACTGGCACCTCCTCCCGCTGCCGACCGCGCCCGCGGCCGACGACTGCGCACCGTGGGCGGTGCTCGGCGCCGCCGCCGACCTCGGCCCGGACCTGGACGCCCGCTGTGCCGACCTCGACGCGCCGGTCGCGGCGGCCCACCAGGGAGCCACGCTCCCGCGGACCCTGATCGCCTCCTTCACCGCGCCGGCCGGGCCCGACCTGCCTGCGGCCACCCACCGGCGCACCGCCGAGGCCCTCGCGCTGGTGCAGCAGTGGCTGGCTGCCGAGGAGTTCGCCGACACCCGGCTGGTGGCGCTGACCCGGGGCGCGGTCACCACCGGGGACGAGGACACGGTGACCGACCTCCCGGCGGCCGCCGTCCGGGGCCTGCTCCGCTCCGCACAGGCGGAGAACCCCGGCCGCCTGATGCTGCTCGACCTGGACGGCGAGGACCTCTCCCGCGAAGCCCTGTCGGCCGCGCTCGCCACGGGCGAGCCCGAACTCGCCCTGCGTGACGGGGCGTTGTACGCGCCCCGGCTGGCCAGGGTGCCGGTCACCGACACCGCCGACACCGACACCGCCACCGACACCGCCGATGCCGACGCCGGGCCTGCTCTGGCGCCTGTCCTGGCGCCGGCCTCGGATGGGACGGTGCTGGTCACGGGTGCGACGGGGACGCTGGGTGCGCTGGTGGCGCGGCATCTGGTGGCCGGGCACGGGGTGCGGCGGCTGCTGCTGGTGTCGCGTCGTGGTGCGGCGGCCGTGGGTGCGGCCGAACTCGCCGCCGAGCTGCGGGAGTCGGGTGCCGAGGTGACGCTGGCGGCCTGTGACGTGGCCGACCGGCAGGCCCTCGCCGCGCTGCTCGGTTCGCTGGAGCACCCGCTGACCGCCGTGGTGCACACCGCCGGTGTGCTGGACGACGGCATCGTCTCCTCGCTCACCCCCGAGCGGCTGGCCACCGTGCTGTGCCCCAAGGTCGATGCGGCCTGGCACCTGCACGAGCTGACGAAGGATCAGAACCTCACCGCCTTCGTCCTCTTCTCCTCCGCCGCCGGTGTCTTCGGCAACCCCGGCCAGGCCAACTACGCGGCCGCCAACGCCTTCCTCGACACCCTCGCACAGCAGCGCCGGGCCGCCGGCCTCCCCGCGACCTCGCTCGGCTGGGGCCTGTGGGCCGAGGACGGCGGCATGGCCGGGGAGTTGAGCAGCCCGGACACCCAGCGGATGGCCCGCGGCGGGGTCGGCGCGCTGACCTCCGAGCAGGGCCTGTCCCTGCTCGACACCGCCACCGCGCTGGGCGGCGCGAGCTACGTCCCGATCCGCCTCGACCTGGCCGGCCTGCGCGGCATGGCGGAGACGGGCATGCTGCCGCACCTGCTGCGCGGCCTTGTCCGGGGGCCGATCCGCCGCGCGGCCGAGGCGGCCGGCGGTGCGGGCGGCTCGGCGCTGGCGCAGCGGCTGGCCGCCCTGCCCGAGGCCGACCGGGCGGGCGCACTGGTGGAGCTGGTGTGCACCGAGGCCGCCCACGTGCTGGGGTATGCCGGTGCGCACGCGGTGGAGACCGACCGGGCCTTCAAGGACCTCGGCATCGACTCGCTCACCGCCGTCGAGCTGCGCAACCGTCTGAACGCCGTCACCGGCCTGCGGCTGCCGGCCACCCTGGTCTTCGACCACCCCAACCCACTGGCCATCGCCGAACTGCTGGGCGAGGAACTGCTCGGCACCCTGCCCGCCGCGGTCGCCGCGGTCGTCGCGCCGCTGGACGACGACCCGATCGCGATCATCGGCATGGCCTGCCGCTTCCCCGGCGGGGTCGCCTCGCCCGAGGACCTGTGGCGCCTGGTGGCGGACGGGGTGGACGGGGTCTCCGGCTTCCCCACCGACCGTGACTGGCCGCTGGAGGCGCTCTACGACACCGACCCCGAGCGGCCGGGCACCTCCTACACCCGGGAGGGTGGCTTCCTGCACGACGCCGGCCTCTTCGACCCGGGCTTCTTCGGCATCTCGCCGCGCGAAGCGATCTCGATCGACCCGCAGCACCGGCTGCTGCTGGAGACCTCCTGGGAGGCCTTCGAGCGGGCCGGCATCGACCCGGCCTCGGTCAAGGGCAGCCGGACCGGCGTCTTCGCGGGCGTGATGTACGGCGACTACGCCCCCCTGCTGATGCAGTCGGCCGACGCGATGGAGGGCTACGTCGGGACGGGCAGCTCCAGCAGCGTCGCCTCCGGCCGGATCTCCTACACCTTCGGCCTGGAGGGCCCGGCGGTCACCATCGACACCGCCTGCTCCTCCTCACTGGTCGCCCTGCACCTCGCCGCCCAGGCGCTGCGCACCGGCGAGTGCACGCTGGCGCTGGCCGGCGGCTCGGTGGTGATGGCCTCCCCGACCTCGTTCATCGAGTTCAGCCGCCAGCGGGGGCTGGCCGCCAACGGCCGCTGCAAGCCGTTCTCGGCCGACGCGGACGGCACCAGCTGGGCCGAGGGCGTGGGCATGCTGCTGGTCGAGCGGCTCTCCGACGCCCGGCGCAACGGGCACCCGGTGCTCGCCGTCGTGCGTGGCTCGGCGATCAACCAGGACGGCGCCTCGAACGGTCTGACGGCGCCGAACGGCCCGGCCCAGCAGCGGGTGATCCGCCAGGCGCTGGCGAACGCCCGCCTGTCGGCCGACCAGGTCGACGCCGTCGAGGCGCACGGCACCGGCACGCCGCTGGGCGACCCGATCGAAGCCCAGGCGCTGCTCGCCACCTACGGCCGCGAGCACACGGCGGAGCGGCCGCTCTGGCTCGGCTCGGTCAAGTCGAACCTGGGGCACACCCAGGCCGCCGCCGGTGCCGCCGGGATCATCAAGATGGTGCTCGCGATGCGTCACGGCGTGCTGCCGCGCACCCTGCACATCGGCGAGCCGACCCCGCACGTCGACTGGACGGCCGGCGCCGTGGAACTGCTCACCGAGGCCCGGCCCTGGCCGGAGACCGGCGGGCCGCGCCGGGCCGCGGTGTCCTCGTTCGGCTTCAGCGGGACCAACGCGCACGTGATCCTCGAACAGGCGCCCGAGGACGCGGAGCCGACCACGGATGCCGCGCCGGCCGCCGCACCGCCGGTAACCGGGACGGCGGCGCCGTGGGTGCTGTCCGCCCGTTCGGAGCAGGCCCTGCGCGACCAGGCCGGGCGGCTGCTGAGCCGACTCGACGCGGAGCCCGGGGTGGGGCTGCTGGACGTCGCGGCCTCGCTGGTGACGACCCGTGCGTCGTTCGAGCACCGGGCGGTGGTGGTCGCGGGTGACCGCGAGGCGGCGGTGCGGGGGTTGGCGGCGCTGGCTTCGGGCGGGGTAGCGGCGGAGGTCGTGCGTGGGGTGGGTGGTTCGGCGGGGCGGGTGGCGTTCGTCTTCCCGGGGCAGGGTTCGCAGTGGGTCGGGATGGCGGTGGAGCTGCTGGAGTGCTCGCCGGTGTTCGCGGCGCGGATGGCGGAGTGTGCGGCGGCGCTGGCGGCGTTCGTGGACGGGTGGTCGCTGCTCGATGTCCTGGGTGATGCGGGGGCGTTGGAGCGGGTGGAGGTGGTGCAGCCGGTGTTGTGGGCGGTGATGGTGTCGTTGGCGGAGGTGTGGCGGGCGGCGGGTGTGCGTCCGGGTGTGGTGGTGGGGCATTCGCAGGGGGAGATCGCGGCGGCGGTGGTCGCTGGTGCGTTGTCGTTGGAGGATGGTGCGCGGGTGGTGGCGTTGCGTAGCCGGGTGATTGCGGGTGGTCTGGCGGGGTTGGGTGGGATGGTGTCGGTGGGTCTGCCGGTGGCGGAGGTGCGTGAGCGGCTGGCGGTGTGGGGTGAGGCGCGGGTGTCGGTGGCGGCGGTGAACGGGCCGTCGTCGGTGGTGGTGTCGGGTGAGCCGGTGGCGTTGGACGAGTTGTTGGCGTCGTGTGCGGTGGAGGGGGTGCGGGCGCGTCGGGTGCCGGTGGATTATGCCTCGCATTCGGCGCAGGTGGAGTCGGTCCGGGTGGAGTTGCTGGAGCTGTTGGCGGGGGTCGAGCCGCGCGTCGGGCAGGTGCCGCTGTTGTCCACGGTGAGTGGTGAGGTGGTGGACGGTTCCGGGTTGGATGCGGAGTACTGGTACGCCAACCTGCGGGCGACGGTGGAGTTCGAGGGTGCGGTGCGGGCGTTGTTGGCGGACGGTTTTGGGACGTTCGTCGAGGTGAGTGCGCATCCGGTGTTGGCGATGGCGGTTCAGGAGGGTATCGAGGCGGCCGGGCGGGATGCGGTGGCGTTCGGTACGTTGCGTCGTCACGAGGGCGGCTTGGAGCGGTTGTTCGCTTCGCTGGCGGAGGCGCATGTGCGGGGGGTCGCGGTCGACTGGGCGGGCTTCCTGGCCGACCGTGGCGCCCGGCGGATCGAGCTGCCGACCTACGCCTTCCAACGCGAGCGCTACTGGCCCAAGCCGTACGCCGGGGTGTTCGGGGACGTCTCCTCGGCCGGACTGGGCGCGGCGGAGCACCCGCTGCTCGGCGCCTCGGTCACCCTCGCGGACGCCGACGGTCACCTGTTCACCGGCCGGCTCGCCCTGGACACCCATCCGTGGCTGGCCGACCACGCGGTGCTGGGCAGCGTGCTGCTGCCCGGCACCGCCTTCGTCGACCTGGCGATCCGGGCCGGCGACCAGGTCGGCTGCGACCGCCTGGAGGAGCTGACCCTGGAGGCGCCGCTGGTGCTGCCCGAGCGCGGCGGGGTCCAGGTGCAGCTGACCGTGGGCACGCCGGACGCCGCCGGGCGGCGCCGGTTCGCCCTGCACGCGCGGCCGGAGGATGCGCCGCTCGACCAGCCGTGGACCCGGCACGCCACCGGCGAGCTGTCCGCCGCTCCGGCTGGCCCGGCAGTCCCGGCAGTCCCGGCTGTCCCGGCTGTCACGTCGGTCACGTCGGCGCCTTGGCCGCCGCTGGACGCCGAACCCGTCGCGGTGGACGACCTGTACGACACCTTCGCCGCCCTCGGCTTCGCCTACGGTCCGGCCTTCCGGGGCGTGCGGGCCGCCTGGCGGCGCGAGGGCGAGATCTTCGCCGAGCTCGCCCTGCCCGAGGAGTGCCGGCCGCAGGCCGAGGCCTTCGGCCTGCACCCGGCGCTGCTCGACTCCGCGCTGCACACCCTGGCACTCGGCGGGATCGTCGCGGACACGGGTGGCGGGCGCCTGCCGTTCGCCTGGAGCGGGGTCCGTCTCTTCGCCACCGGTGCGACCGACCTGCGCGCCCGGATCCGACCGGTGGGCGAGGACGCGATCGCGCTGGAACTGGCCGACGCGGCCGGCGCCCCGGTGGCGGCCGTGGACTCGCTCGCGCTGCGCCCGGTCTCGCCCGAGCAGCTCGGTGCCGCGGGTGGCGGGGTGGGTGACGCCCTGTTCGGCCGGGAGTGGGTCACCGTAGCGGCGCCCGCCGAGTCCACCGCGCCCGGCGGTGACTGGGCGCTGCTCGGGCCGGATCCCGAGGACTGGGCGACCGGCCTGCTCGGCACCGGAATCACCGGCTACGCCGACCCGGCCGCGCTGGCGGCCGCGGTCGCCGCCGGGGCGCCGATGCCGGCGACCGTGCTGGCCTGCTGCCCGCCGCCCGCCGCTCCCGGAACCGGAGCTGGGGCTGGAGCTGGAGCTGGAGCCGGGATCGTGCAGGCGACGCATCAGGCGGTGCACCGGGTGCTGGAGCTGGTCCAGGGCTGGCTCGCGCAGGAGTGCACCGCGGACGCGCGGCTGGTACTGGCCACCCGTGGTGCGGTGGCCGCCCGGCCCGGCGAGGGCGTGGCCGACCTGGCGTCGGCCGCGGTCTGGGGCCTGCTGCGGACCGCGCAGACCGAGAACCCCGACCGGTTCGTCCTGATCGACCTGGACGAGCCCGGGGAGTCCGCCGCCGCACTGGGCCTCGCCTGCGCCCTGGATGAGCCCCAACTCGCCATCCGAGAAGGCCGGTTGATCGCTCCACGGCTCACCCGGATCGCGCTGCCGGCCGAGTCCGCCGAGTCCGCCGAGTCCGCCGAGCCCGCCGAGCCCGCCGAGTCCGCCGGGGCCCGTCCCGGCTGGGACCCCGCCGGGACGGTGCTGCTCACCGGTGCCACCGGCGAGTTGGGCCGCCTGCTGGCCGGTCACCTGGTCGCCGAACACGGCGTGCGACACCTGCTGTTGGTCTCGCGCAGCGGTGAGGCGGCCGCTGGGGCCGCCGAGTTGCGGCGCGAGCTGGCCGAACTCGGGGCCGAGGCACGGTTCGCCGCCTGCGACGCGGCCGACCGCGCGGCGATGGCCGAGCTGCTCGCCTCGGTGCCCGACGAGCATCCGCTGACCGCCGTGGTGCACGCGGCCGGTGCGCTGGACGACGGCGCCGTGGTCTCGCTCACCCCGGAGCGGGTCGACCGGGTGCTGCGCCCGAAGGTCGACGCGGCCTGGCTGCTGCACGAGCTGACGCTCGATCAGAAGCTGGACGCCTTTGTGCTCTTCTCCTCCGTGGCCGGTGTCTTCGGTGGCCCGGGGCAGGCCAACTACGCTGCTGCCAACGCCTTCCTGGACGCGCTCGCCGAGCACCGGCGCTCGCAGGGCCGGCCGGCGACCTCGCTGGCCTGGGGCCTGTGGGAGACCGGCAGCGGGATGACCGGCGAGATGGGCGAGGCGGACCGGCAGCGGCTGGCCCGTGGCGGGGTGGCGCCACTCTCCTTCGCCGAGGGCCTGGCGCTGTTCGACGCCGCCGACGCGCTGGACGAGGCGCTGCTGGTGCCGGTCAAGCTCGACCTGGCCGGCCTGCGCGCGCACGCCGCGGTGACCGGGCAGGTGCCGGCGCTGCTGCGCGGCCTGCTGCGGGTGCCGGCACGCCGGGCCGCCGCCGGTCAGCAGGAGTCGGCCGGGGCGCTCGGTGCGCAGCTGGCCGGCCGCACCGGGCCGGAGCGCGAGGCGATCCTGCTCGACCTGGTGCGCGCGCATGCCGCCGCGGCGCTCGGCCACCCGGGCCCGGAGGCGGTGGACATCGAACGTGCCTTCCTGGAGCTCGGGTTCGACTCGCTGACCTCGGTGGAGATGCGCAACCGGCTCGCTCTGGCGACCGGTCTGCGGCTGCCCGCCACGCTGCTCTTCGACCACCCCACCGCACGGCTGCTGGCCGCCCGGCTGAACCGGCAGCTGGAGTCGGCGGCCGGCCAGGGTGCCGCGAGCGCGACGAGCGAGGCACCGGAGAGCCGGCCGGCCGGCACCATGACGGCCATGCTGCGCAGCGCCGCAGGGAGCGGGCGCAGCGAGGAGTTCATGGCCCTGCTCTTCGCGGCCTCGCGCTTCCGGCCCGCCTTCGCGCAGGCCGAAGCGACCGAGCTGGCACCGGAGTTGCTCCGACTGGCCGAGGGGCCCGAGCAGCCGGTGCTGGTCTGCCTGCCCTCGCTGCTCGCGATCTCCGGCCCGCACCAGTACGCCCGGATCGCGGCGGCCTTCCGAGGCCGGCGTGAGGTCCTGGCGCTGCCGCTGCCGGGCTACCTGGAGGGTGAGCCGCTGCCGGAGACGGCCGAGGCGATGCTCGAACTGGGCGCCCAGGCGGTGCTGCGGGCCACCGGGGGAGCGCCGTTCGTGCTGCTCGGCCACTCCACCGGCGGGCTGCTGGCGCAGGCCACCGCGGCCCGGCTGGAGGAGCTGGGCAGCGGCCCGGCGGGCGTGGTCCTGGTGGACACCTACTCCTTCACCGGCGCGGCCGGCGGGGACGCGGACGGAGGGGACCAGCGGCACTCCGACGCCGACGAGGACGCCGACGAGGACGCCGACGCGGCCGTCGGTGCGGGCGTCGTCGGTGCGGGCGTCGCCGGTCTGGGTGTCGCGGCGCAGATCCTGCCGGTGCTGACCGGGGCCATGCTCGCCCGGGAGGGCGGCTATGTGCCGATGGACGATGCCAGGCTCACCGCGATGGGCGGCTACCTGCGGCTCTTCACCGGCCGCCGGCCCACCGCGATCTCCGCGCCGACCCTGCTGGTCCGGGCCGCGGACCCGCTGACCGCCCCCGCGGCGGATGGCGGCCGGGCCCCGGTCGGTGCCGCGGTGCAGGCGTCCTGGCCGCTGCCGCACACCGCGGTGGACGGCCCGGGCGACCACTTCACCGTGATGGAGGAGCACGCCGCCACCGTCGCCGGGCTGATCGAGGACTGGCTGCGCTCGGTGCACTGACTTCGCGACCGCCTCCCGCCGACGGCGGGAGGCCACCGACCGCCGCCCCGGCCCGACCCCCGCGGGCCGGGGCGGCTCCAACCCGAGAGAGATGAGAGACCCGAATGAGCGTCCCGACCAGCGCCGAGTCCGACCTGTGGATCCGCCGGTTCCACCAGGCCCCCGACGCCAGGGTGCGCCTGCTCTGCCTGCCGCACGCCGGCGGCTCGGCGAGCTTCTACTTCCCGGTGTCGGCCGCGCTGTCCCCGGAGATCGAGGTGCTGGCGGTGCAGTACCCGGGGCGCCAGGACCGCCGGACGGAGCCGAGTATCGGGACCATCGCCGAGCTGGCGGACCAGGTCCACCGGGTGCTGGGAACGCTGGACGACCGTCCGCTGGCCCTGTTCGGCCACAGCATGGGCGCGATCCTCGGCTTCGAGCTGGCCCGCCGGCTGGAGGCCGAGGGGCGGGTGCCGGCCGCGCTCTTCGCCTCCGGGCGGCGCGGTCCGGCCACGCATCGCGCGGAGTTCGTCCACCAGCGCGATGACGACGGCCTGGTGGGCGAGCTCAAGACGCTCAGCGGCACCAACACCGCGCTGCTGGGCGACGAGGAGATCCTGCGGATGATCCTGCCCGCGATCCGCAACGACTACCGGGCGATCGAGACCTACCAGCGCCCGCTGGGCGGCCCGCTGAGCTGCCCGATCGTGGCGCTGATCGGCGATGACGACCCCAAGTCCACGGTGGCGGAGGCCAAGGCCTGGGCCGAGGAGACCACCGGTGACTTCACGCTGCGGGTCTTCGCCGGCGGCCACTTCTACCTGGCCGCCCAGCAGCGCGCGGTGCTCGGCGAGATCACCGACCACCTGCGCACCTGCATCGCCTGACCGCCTATCGCCTGACCGCCTGACCCGCTCACACCGTCTGAGCCGCTCACACCGCCTCACCCGCTCACACCGTCTGAGCCGCTCGACCCGGCCGGCCCGGTGAACCCCCGACGGCCCGCGGCGGCCGGCCGAAGCCGGCCGCCGCGGGCCGTTCCCTCACCCTGCCGCGCCGAGCGGTCAGGAGGCGAACCAGGTGGAGCCGCTCGTCACCAGGCAGAGGTCGCTCGGCAGATCGCTGCGCCGGGTGACCTTGAGCTTGCGGTAGACCCGGGTCAGGTGCTGCTCGACCGTGCTGACCGTGATGAACAGCTCGCGGGCGATCTCCCGGTTGCTGTGCCCGAGCGCGGCCAGCCCGGCGACCCGCCGCTCGGCGTCGCTCAGCCCGTCCACGACGGAGCCGGCGCAGGCCGCGGCCGCGTCGGTGGCCGGTGCCGGCGCCACCTCCTCGCGCAGGTCGGAGAACATGCTGGACAGCCCGCGCTGGATCGGCTCGGCGCACTGTTCCTTGGCCAGTTGCCAGGCCTGGCTCATCATGATCCGGGAGCGCTTGTGATCGCCGAGGCTCTGATGGGCGTAGCCCAAGTCGGCCAGTGCCAGCGCGAGTTCGACCCGCGAGCCGCAGCGCTGGAGGTCGTCCACGGCCTGGCGCAGCAACGAGGGCCGGTACTTGAGTTCGGCGACCGCCGCGCTCAGCCGCATGGTCAGGCCGCGCGAACGCGAGGGGCCGGGCTGCAGCCGCTTGGACTGCTCGTCGATCAGCACCTTGGCCTGCTGGTGGTTGCCCATCTGCAGGTGGACCCGGGCTGCCGCGCTGCGCCACGACACCACGCTCGGCAGGTCGAGATCCCAGTCCTGCATCATCTCGCCGCAGATCAGGAAGTCGTCCAGGGCCGCGTGCGGGTGGTTGGTGGCCAGCCGGAACTCACCGCGGGCGAACAGGTAGTGCATCCCGTAGCGGGTCTGGTAAATGGCCTGCGGGACCGGGCGGTTGAGCAGCTGGGCGGCGTCCTCGTACTTGCCCATCAGGGTCTGCGCCATCAGCAGCGTGGCGATCGGCAGGCCGATGTTCACCCCCCAGGCATTCCAAGGGAGTTGTTCGAGGGCGCTGGTGGCGTAGCGCTCGGCCTCCGCCAGCAGGCCCTGGCGCACCGCGATCAGGCCGCGCAGGGCGAGCAGCGGCGGGCGGATGCCCTCGGCGGCCCGGCCGATCCTGCCCAGCAGCTGCTCGCAGCAGAACGCGGCGCGTTCCAGCTGGTCGCCGTAGATCAGCGCGAGCAGCGCGAACTCGACCTGCTCCCAGTGGCGGTAGGTCAGCCCGATGCTCCGCAGCACCTGCTCGGCGCCGAGGAAGGTGTTCTCGTCGGCCCGGCCGCTGAGTACCTCGTCCAGGGCGGCGGCGGCCTGCAGCTGCGGGTCGGCGCGGACGGCCGCCGGAGTGCGGTCCTGGTTGACGCCGCACGACCCGAAGGGCCGCAGCTCGGCCAGTGCCCCCGGGTAGGAGCTGGAGAACTGCAGCTTGACGGTCTGCAGTTCGGAGGCGGTCCGGGCGTCGATGGGCCGGCCCAGGGTCAGCAGCTGCTCCAGCAGCTGGGTGGCCTCGGTGATCCGGCCGTGCCGCAGCAGGTACTTGACGACCACCACCGAGTCCCGGTCGTCCAGCTCGCCGGCCCGCAGGGCGGCGGTGAGCATCGGCAGGTGCCGGGTGGCGTTGCCGGGCTGAAGCTGCCATTCGACGCCGGCCAGCAGGGTCAGCACCTTGGCGCGCTGACGGGAGTCGGCGCAGCTGCGGTGGGCGTGCTCGACGCAGCGCCGGGCCAGGTCCGCGTCGCCGTCGAAGAGCGCCTGGCGGGCCACGTCGCACAGGACCCGTGCGCTCCACCCCTCACCGGGCTGGTCGGAGGCCAGCAACTGCTCGGCGATGGCCCGCTCGGGCGCGCCCTGGCCGTAGAGCAGCCGGGCGGCCTGCGCGTGCAGGTGGCTGAGTTCGGTGGGGTCGGTGTCGTGCAGGACGGCGGTGCGCACCGCGGGGTGCCGGAACCGGCCCTCCTCCAGCAGGCCCACCGAGTGCAGGCCGTCGATGACGCCGGCCACCAGGCTGGGGAAGAGGCCGAGCAGTTGTCCGAGCAGGTGGTCGGAGGCCTGGTCGCCGAGGACGGCGATGCCACGGGCCACCGCGAGTGCGGCCGGCTCGCTGCGGTGCAGGCAGCTGACCACGGCCTGGGAGAAGGCGAACCCGTCACCGAGGCCCACCGGGCGCTGTTCGGCGGACTGCCGGGTGGCCGAGCGCAGGTCCTCCAGCAGGCTGTGCACGAGCAGCGGGTTGCCACCGGTGAGGGCGTCCACCCGGGGCGCCAGCTCCTTGGCCTGCTCGGGGTCCAGCCGGGTGCCGAGCAGCTGGGCCACCCCGTCGCGGCTGAGCGGTCCGAGCATGATGCGGCGGCAGTGTGGCTGGCGCAGCAGCTCGGCGTGGAAGGCGGGCTGCGGGTGCTGGCGGGCGGTGCGCTCGGTGAGCACCACGGCGATCCGGGCGGTGCCGAGCCGGCGGATCAGGAAGAGCAGCCACTGCAGGGAGACGGGGTCGGCGTGGTGGGCGTCGTCGATGCAGATCAGCAGCGGGACGGACTTCGACAGGTCGAAGAGGACCGCGCAGAGCGCCTGCACCAGGTCGGCCGGCAGCTGTTCGGGGCCGGCCTGACCGGTGGGGCCGGCCTGGCCCGGCCGGGTGGCCTGGGCGGCGAGCGCCAGCAAGTGCCGTGTCCGCACGGCTTCTTCGTCATCCAGCGGGGCCTGTTGCAGCAACTGGCCGACGATGTTCAGCGGGGTGCCGGACTCGGCCTGCGCGCCGGTGGCGCGCAGCACGGTGGCACCGGCCGCGGTCGCCTGCTCGCCCAGGGCACTGAGCAGAACGGATTTGCCGCTGGCGACCGGGCCGACCACCAGGCCGACCGAGCCGGCTCCCTGGATCGCCGAGGTGGTGATGCTGTTGAGGACAAGCAGTTCTTCGGTGCGCTCGATGAGGTCAGGACGGCCCGTCATATGGCTGCTCCTTGCTTCGGGTCCTGAATCCGGCCCAGGCGAGGTCTGGTGGTCGACGGTCCTGCCACATGGAATTCGGCCCGGGTGGTGAGGGGGGACTCCGGCACGGCGGTCTTTTGCAGAGGAAAGGCCTGCCGCACTCCGTGCTGGAACACATTTCTCCCAGATGAAATGCACGAAAATTCTGACGACTGAGGATTCACCTGAGCAGCGGTGAGCTATTCGGGTCGCACCGGACGGGTGGGCCCGCAGCACTCCAAGTCCGCGCACAGGTGGGCCGTTGTGGTCCGGCCGTGGTTAGTTGCGGGACAGCTGGTCGGAAACATAACACTGCTCGGGTGACGGGGACACGCCTGCCGTGGAGAACTGATCAGGAATTGAGGATGTCGGCCCCCGAGAGGCCCCCGAGAGGCCCCGGAGAGGCCCCGCGGAGGGTCGGGGAAGGTGATTGATCCGACATGGCACAACAAATCGGGCAGCCGGCTCCGCGCGCCGCGGGGGCGCGGTGGTAGGAAACGCCGCGTTAACTCCGAAGTTTTCGTCGATGTTTGATGGTTCACCAGGTTTCATTTCGCTCCGGGCGGTTCGGTGGGCGCCCGATCAGGGATGCAGTGCGGTTGTCCCGTTAGAGGCGGGGCCGGCAGCCGGGCCGAAGTGTGCCCGATCGGGCACACCGAGCAGGTCTCCAGCTGCCCGATCGGGCACACCGATACGTCAACGGCCGGTCCGGGCCAGCGTGTTCGCTGGTCCGGACCGGCCGGATGATGCGTTTCTGATGCTCTGTCAGTTACCGCCGGTGCAGGGATCCGACCGGGATTCGCCGGCCGGGGCGGCGGAAGCCTCACCGCCGGTCCGGTCCAGTCGCAGGGTCAGCCGGCTGCGCCGGTGGCGCACCGGCGGCAGGTCGAGCAGCGGCCCGAGCTGGCCGACGATCCGGTCGGCGGCCGACTTGGAGATCCCGAACACGACGGCGACCTCACGCATGGTCAGGTTGGTGCGCCGGTAGACCGAGACCAGCAGGACCCGGTCCGCCAGACAGAGCGTCCAGCGCCGCCCCACCCGCGGGGTGTCCGCCTCGGCGTGCGGCCGCAGGGTCCGGAGCAGCTCCTCGAACTCCGTGCTGTCCAGGCCCGTGAGGAGTTCGACCCACGTGGGCTGTGCTGCGCTGATCAACTGTGCCATGACTGTATCCGAGCCGCTCCGGCCGGTCGCTCTGTCCAGCACGGACCATACCGGCTCACCGCGGATTCCCTGCTCCAGTAGTTCCATCCGTTCCCCCGTTGTTCAGATGCTGAACTGTCCATGTACGGAAGGTCTTCAGTCCTCCGGCAACTGCACCGGGGCGAGCCGGTCGAAGACGTCGCCGGGCCCGGGGTTGTCCGGGCTGCTGGCGCCGCCCAGGTGGTGCAGCACGCCCCAGACGGCGTTCAGCGCCGTGGTGACCGCGCCCTCCGCGAAACCGGCCGTCCAGGAGACGTCGTCGCCGGCCAGGAAGAGCCCGCGCCGCTCGGCCGGCAGGCCGTCCTGGAAGAACTGGGTGAACAGCCGGCGCTGGTAGCGGTACTGGCCGGGCAGGTTGGCCTTGAAGGCGCCCATGAACAGCGGGTCGGTCTCCCAGGTCACCGAGATCGGCGGCCCGACGATGTGCCGCCGCAGATCGACCCCGGGGTAGATCTCGCGCAGCTGGCCGAGCAGCACGTCCAGCCGCTGCTCGTCGCTGAGCGTGGCGACCTTCAGCGAGTCGTCGTTCCAGGTGTAAGAGAGGCAGATCACCCCGGGCCGGTCCGGGCCCTCGTCGAAGAGGTAGACCCCGCGCGGCAGCCGGTCGCTGAGCGTCATGCTCATCGTGTCACGGCCGGTGGCGCCGTCCCGGTCGCGCCAGAACGGCCGGTCGGTGAGGACGAACAGCTTGGAGGAGCCCATGTAGTGGGTCCGCTCGACGGCCGTCCACTGCTCGGTGGAGAGCAGCGCCGGGTCGCAGTCGAGCTGGCTCAGCAGCGTCCACACGTGCGGGGTGTGGACCACGGCCGGATAGGTCGCCCGGCCGCCGCCCGCGTCCTCCACCAGCACGCCGCCGGCCACCCGCCGCAGCGCCGTGACCGCCGGGCGCGCGGTGCCCTCGTGCAGGCCCGCCAGCGAGGTGTCGGCCGGCCAGTGCGCGGCCCGGCCCGCGGGCCGCCGCCACAGGCCCTGGACCAGCTGCCCGGTGCCGCCGACGATGCCCACCTGGTCCTGGTCGGCGCCGGTGAACACCACCCGCAGCACCTCCAGGATCGAGTTGGGGAAGTCGGTGTCCCAGCCGCCGGTACCGAAGCCGACCTGGCCGAACAGCTCCCGGTGCCGGAACGATCGGAAGTAGGGCGAGGCCGCCAGGAACCCGTAGAAGGACTGGTCGTCCAGGGTGCGCACCATGCGGTTCCACACCGCCTTGAGCAGCACGGTGTCGCGGCGGCGCACCGCGTCCTCCATCACCGCCAGCTCGGCCTGGTCCAGCAGCGTCTTCTGCCAGGCGTCGGCCACCTCCTGGTAGACCGGGGGCAGGTCCTCGACCGAGCGCGCGTAGTGCCGCTCGCCGCCCAGGTGCACCAGGGTGCTCGGGGTGCCCGGGGCGAGCGGGTTGGGGAACGGGCGGGTGCGCAGGCCGAGCGCGTCGATGTAGTGGAACAGCGTGCTGGCCGCGACCGGGAAGCGCATCGCGCCCAGCTCGGCGGCACAGCGCGGGTCCGCCTCGAACGGCACCGACCGCATCCGGCCGCCCAGTTCGCCGGCCTCGTAGAGCACGGGCCGCAGCCCCAGGCGCATCAGCTCGTAGCCCGCGACCAGGCCCGCCATCCCGCCGCCCACCACGGCCACCGGGGTGCCGTGTCGTGCGGCGGGCAGCGAGCCGAGCCCGGCGGGGTGGCGCAGCCAGTCGTCGTAGGCGAAGGGGAAGTCGGGGCCGAACATCGTCAGGGGTGCGGTCACATCACGCGCGGCCGGAAATGCGCGGGCACTGAGGGACATCGGTGGACACCTTTCGGGACCCGGCTCGCGGGGTCAGCCCAGGCGGTCGGGCAGGCCCTGGTAGAGCTCGGGGCGCCGGTCATGGAGATAGGGAGTGTCGCGGCGCGCCTTCGCCACCACGGCCGGGTCGATCTCGGCCAGGAGCAGGCCCTCGGTGGGCTCCTCCCGGGTGTGCCGGGTGCCGTCCGGGGCCGCCACGGTGCTCAGCCCGCAGAAGTCCAGGCCGCCCCGCTCGCCGATCCAGTTGGCGTAGGCGATGTAGAGCTGGCTCTCGAAGGCCCTGGCGGGCACCAGGGTTCGCGCGACCACGTCCCAGGGACGCATCAGCGCGGTCGGTACCAGGAGCAGTTGGGTGCCGGCCAGGGCGTGCGCCCGCACGGCCTCCGGGAACTCGACGTCGTAGCAGATCAGCAGACCCACCGTCAGGTCGCCCAGCCGCGCCTGCACCACGCCGTGGTCGCCCGGCACGAACCGGGACCGGTCCACCTCGCCGAACAGGTGCGCCTTGCGGTAGTTGGCCAGCAGGACGCCCTCGGCGGAGACCAGCCGGCTCGCGTTGTAGACGGCGTCCCCGTCGCTCTCCGGCCAGCCGTGCAGCACGGCGATGCCGAACTCGCGGGCGATGCGGGCCACCGCGAGGCCGTGCGGGCCACTGACCGGCTCACGGGCCTCGGTCAGCGTGCCGGGGCGCAGCGGGTAGCCGCCCACCGTCATCTCCGGGGCGACCAGCAGCTCCGCGCCCGCTTCGGCCGCCTGCCGGGCCGCTGCTCGAAGCCGCTCCAGCAGGTGCGGAACGTCGGGGGAGCCGCACGCGGCCTGCCAGCAAGCAATTCTCATCGCGGGCTTCCTCGTGGTGCGGTGGAATCATCGGCAGCGGAATCATCCGGGACGGGCATTGCCGCCGCCGAAGCTATGGGTGCCCGAATAATCCGGGCAACCCCTAACTTCCCCCTACGGCACCGTTTTTGTCACTGGCGAAACGCGGGCCGGCACTCGGTGGCAAGGGGAGTAGGGGGCGGACAGGGGGTGGCGGGGATTGTCCGCGCCGCTAGGTTCGGGGCGACCGACACGGCCGAGAGAACGGGCTGACATGACGACCGGTGAGCCGGGCAGCAGCGCTATCGTCTTTCCTGCCATGGGCCCGTCGCGATTCGCCGACTTCGGCCGCTTCATGGTGGTCAACAGGCAGGCCAGAAAACTGTTCTCGGTCGCCGACGAGGTGCTCGGCTACCGGGTCTTCGACGCGCTGCGGCAGAGCGAGGACGACTACGCGGAGGTCGCGCAGATCACCTCGTTCGTCGCCTCGCTCGCCCTCGTCGAGTGGGGCGCGGCCCAACTGCCGGGCCCGGTCGGCCACTGCGCCGGGGTGAGCTTCGGCAAGATGGCGGCGGCCGCGTACGCGGGTGTGCTGCCGTTCGAGGAGGCCGTGCCGCTGGTCGCCGAACTCGCCCGCTGCGAGCACGAGTACTTCATGGAGCAGCACAGTGACATCGTCACCCACTCCTTCGTGAAGGTCGGCCCGCAGGCCCTGGCCGAGTTGCTGGCCGAACTGGCCGAGGCCGGCGAGTGGTACGAGATCTCCTCGTACCTGGATGACGACATGTCCATGGTCTCGCTCAACGAGCGGGCGCTGGAGGGCTTCAAGGAGCGGATCGGCGCGGTCGGCGGCTACTCCCTCTACACCATGCGCCCGCCGGCCCACGCCGCCATCTTCGCCCCGCTGCGCGAGCGGATCGAGCAGGACGTCCTCGGCGGCTACCGGCTGCGCGACCCGCTGCTGCCGATCGTCTCCGACCAGGACGGCTCGCTGGTCACCAGTGCCGAGCAGGCCCGGGAGTGGATCCTGGGCGGCTACACCCGCCCGATGCGCTGGCCCGGTGTGGTGGACACGCTGGTCGAGCAGGGCGTGCGGCGGATCGCCATCGTCGGACGGGACCGGCTGCTGCGCCGCCTTACCTGCACGGCCGACAGCTTCGCCGTGATCACCATCGCGCCGGAGGCGGCCCTCAAGCCCGGCAGCTGACGCGGCCGGGTCACCGACGCACCGCCGGGACGGACTCCCGCGCGGTGCTTCGGCGTGTCCAATCCCTTGTGTGGAACGGGTAGTTGACGGTACGGCGGCTGGGGTCGGATAGGGGTTTCCGGCCCTGGCGGATGCTCGATACGCTCCGGTACGTGCGGGCCCGGCCCGCCCCGAATCCCCCCTTTGGGACCACCCCCCGGCCGCCCCGGGCGCGGGCGGCTACGGGTGGGCCGCCGAGCACGAGAAGGATGAGTGGAGCCGATGCCGGCCAAGATCCTCGCGGAGAACTCCGCAGCGACGCTCGCCGAGTTCGAGCAGGACACCCTGCGGGTCGCCCAGGTCCTGCGGGAGCGGGGCGTGGGACTCGGCGACCGGGTGCTGCTGAAGGCCGGCAACTCGATCGCCTATGTCTCGGTCCTCTTCGCCCTGATGCACGTGGGTGCTTCGGTGGTGCTGGTGGACCAGCAGGAGAAGCAGGAGGCCACCGGCTCGATCATCCGGCGGGCCGGCACCAAGCTGGTCCTGGTGGACGACGACGCCCCGGTACCGACCGACACCGATCCCGTCTACCTCTACGAACTGATCGCCTCCGCACCGGACTTGGCGGTCACCGACGAGCGGCTCTCGTTCG
The DNA here is from genome assembly GCF_042957465.1 of Kitasatospora sp. NPDC008050. Classification (NCBI taxonomy): domain Bacteria; kingdom Bacillati; phylum Actinomycetota; class Actinomycetes; order Kitasatosporales; family Streptomycetaceae; genus Kitasatospora; species Kitasatospora sp. NPDC008050. The sequence goes on along the minus strand of NZ_JBIBIJ010000008.1, from coordinate 1,152 downwards.
ACGCCTGGTCCGATCTGGACGACGCGCTGATCATGTGGTCCTCCGGGTCCACCGGTGAGCCCAAGGGCATCGTCAAGAACGGCGGCCGGATGCTGGCCAACCTGGAGCGCAACGCGCACCACATGGGCCACCGCGCGGACGACGTCCTGCTGCCGCTGCTGCCCTTCTCGCACCAGTACGGCCTGTCGATGGTGCTGATCGCCTGGATCGTCCAGGGCTCGCTGGTGATCGCCCCCTACAAGCGCGCCGACCGGGCGCTGCGGATGGCCGGGCACTCGGGCGCCACCGTGCTGGACGCGACCCCGGCCACCTACCGCAGCATGCTGAACATCATCAGGCAGCGACCGGCCCTCGCCGAGGCGCTGGGCGCGGTCCGGATGTTCTGCAGCGGGGCCGCGCCGCTCGACCCGGCCCTGGTGGAGCGCTACATCGAGCGCTTCGGCCTGCCGCTGCTGGACAGCTACGGCAGCACCGAGGCGGGCAACGTGGCCTTCGCCACCAGCGACAACGCCGTCTCCTGCGGGCAGGTCATGGACGGCCTGCGGGTGCGGGTGGTGGACGACGAGGGCAACGAGGTGCCGGCCGGCGAAGTGGGCGAACTGCTCATCGAGACGCCGGACGTGATGGTCGGCTACCTCACGCCGGACGGCGGGATCGACCCGGTGGACCAGAGCGTCTTCCGCACCGGCGACCTCGGCTACCTGGACGCGGCGGGCAACCTCTTCGTGCTGGGCCGCAAGTTCGCGGTGCACCGCAACGGCTACACGCTCTACCCCGAGATCGTCGAGCGCAAGGCCGCCGCCGGCGGCTGCTCGGCCCGGATCGTGCCGCTGCCCGACGAGCGCCGCGGCAGCAGCCTGGTCTTCTTCGTGGAGGACGAGCAGCAGCGCGACGCGGCCCACTGGCGCGAGGTCCTGGACGAGTTGCTGCCGCCCTACGAGCAGCCCAACCGCGTGATCGTGGTGGACCAGTTCCCGCTCAACCGCAACGGCAAGCCGGACAAGCGCAGGATGACCGAACTCGCCGCAGAGGTCCAGAGTGTGACGGAGAATCAGCAGACCTCCTAATGATGTTGTCAAGCCGCTGATGTGACGGGGAGTGCAGGCTCGTAGCTCTTCCCGTCACGGATCAGGGCCCATAGAACGTTGACCC